>JAOQAK010000105.1 GCA_025963635.1 Ferruginibacter sp. | reverse complement strand
TCTGGGTGAGTAGAGACGCAATGCATTGCGTCTCTACTCACCCAGATTATCAGGCGTTTGCTAAAGCCCGGTCCAAATGCACATACCCCCCATCCACATAAACCAATTGGCCCGTAGTATGACTTGATTTTGACGACAATAAAAATGCCACGGCATTGGCAATTTCTTCTGCAGTCGTCATCCGGTTTTCTAATGGTATTTTTTTGACAATTTCTTTTAATTTTTCTTCAGGATCAGGCAATGTCTTTATCCACTTTTCATAGAGCGGTGTAAAACATTCTGCCACAATTACTGCATTTACACGAATCCCATATTTCAATAACTCTACTGCCCATTCTCGGGTTAGCGCATTGCGGCCACCGTTGGATGCAGCATAGGCGGAAGTATTGCCCTGGCCGGTATCTGCCGTTTTAGAACTGATATTTACGATAGCGCCCTTTGAATCTTTTAAAGCGGGCAATGCATGATGCGCCAACAGGTAATAGTGCACCAGGTTTTTGTGCAGCGAAGCAATAAATTTCTCATAGTCGCCACTCTCAAGCCCCACTCCGTCATTTACACCTGCATTGTTTACAAGGCCATCGATACGGCCAAATTTTTCCATAACACGCTTTATGGCCGCTGCGCATTCAGCCGGGTCGGTAAGCTCGGCCGCTACCTGGAAAACCTTTCCACCGGCTGCTTCTACTTCCCTTGCGGTAATAAGGTTGTCATCTTCATTTCTGCCGATAATTACAGGGATGGCTCCTTCAGCAGCAAGTACTTTAACAATGCCCTCACCAATACCTTTGGCGCCACCGCTTACAATGATCACTTTATCTTTTAAATCCAGGTCCATATAATTTTGTTTAAAGATTATAAAATTTAAATGCATTTGATCCAAAGAAATTCTCCTGCTCGCTTTGGGTAAAAGAAGAGAAATAATCAGTGACTATCCCAAGCATTTGCTGGTACGAAGCAGCCACCATGCAAACCGGCCAGTCGGACCCAAACATGATCCTGCTGGTGCCAAAAGTTTTTACAATGGTATCGAGGTAAGGAGTGAAATCTTCCGTTTTCCAATGCTTCCAATCTGCTTCGGTAACCATGCCCGATATTTTGCAATACACATTTTCATGCCCGGCAAACACATTGATATCCTTCTTCCAATCTTCGATAACATGTTCTTTAATGCCTGGTTTGGCGATATGATCAATTACAAACTTTTGATTGGGAAATGCTGCAACCAGTTCTGCGGCATACTTTAGCTGGTCGGGAAAAATAAGTATATCATATGTGTAGTCAAATTTTTGCAACCTGCTGATACCGTTCATGAATGCAGGTTTCAGCATCAGTGCCCTGTCGGATTCTCCCTGCAGGATGTGCCGGAAGCCCTTCATTTTTGAGAAGCCACTATAGTAGGCAAGACTATCTTCTACAGCTTCATGCTGCAGGTCTACCCAGCCTACTACTCCCTTTATGAAATCAAAATGAGCAGCATTGCTCAACTGGAATTCATTCTCTTTTTCGGATTGATCACTTTGCACTACCACGCAACCATCGAAGTTATTTTGTTGCAGGATGGGTTGAAGATCGTTTGGCAGGAAATCCCTTTGAATTACGGCCATTGCTTCATTGATCCAACTATCACGTACAGGATCAAATTTCCAGAAATGCTGGTGTGCATCAATTCGCTGCATACGGCACACATTTTTGAACGCTGGTTCCGAGGCCATCAATACCCAGTTCCATGATATCACCTGCATTCAGGTAAACAGGTGGGTTAAAGCCCAAACCAACCCCGGCGGGTGTACCGGTTGAAATGATATCCCCTGGCAACAAGGTCATAAACCGGCTAACATAAGCAATCAAAAAAGGAATATTAAAAATCAAATTGGCTGTAGTGCCATTTTGCATTTGTTCGCCATTTACTTTCAGCCAAAGATTGATATTGTGTACATCCGCAACTTCATCTTTGGTTACCATCCATGGGCCAAGGGGAGCAAATGTATCACAGCCCTTTCCTTTGTCCCAGGTACCACACTTTTCCAGTTGAAACTCCCTTTCGCTGATATCATTGTGCAGGCAATAACCGGCAACATGGTCCATCGCATTTGCTTCGTCCACATAACTTGCCTTTTTACCAATCACTACCGCCAGCTCAACTTCCCAATCTGTTTTTACCGAATCTTTAGGAATCACCACTTCATCAAAAGGCCCAACGATAGCGGTGGTAGCCTTCATAAAAATGACCGGTTCAGCAGGAGGAGTAGCGTTGGTTTCTTTTGCATGGTCGGCATAATTTAAACCGATACAAATGATCTTTGACGGCCTTGCCACGGGTGAGCCAAGCCGGATGCCTTCATCCACCTTCGGTAAAATTGTTTTATTCTCATTTACCATCCATGCCAGGTGCATCAGTCCGCCGTTGGCAAAAAAAGCTTCATCATAATCCTTGATAAAGCCCGATACATCATAGTGACCGCCATCTACACAGATACCGGGTTTTTCATTGTTAATTTCTCCGAACCGGATAAGTTTCATTGTTACTTTTTTAATGGTAAGATTTAATATGAGTGTATGAGTGAGTTAATGAGTAATGAGTAATGAGCAATGAGTAATCAGTAATGAGTAATGAGTAATGAGTAATCAGTGCGATACTGCATAATAGCAGTCACCATTTGAATTCGATTTCATGTAATAAATTTATTTAAACCTCACATACGATATGTTTGGCAAAGATTTTTTTCCCAGCATGGTTCCATTGATCAACATCGTTGTGTCACTCACTTGTACATTTTCAGCCGCAGGGAGCAATGAAATCAACGAGCAACGAGCAATGAGCAATGATCAATTGCCAATAGCCAACCATCAACAATCAATCATCAACCTTCTTCAACCACCAACCATCAACCATCAACCTTCAACCTTCAACCTTCAACCTTCAACCTTCCACCTTCCACCGTCAAGGAGTATTTAATTTAATAAACCCTCCGTCGATCGGGTAATCACACCCCGTTATGAATGATGCTTCATCCGAACAAAGGTACAGGATGAGATGCGCTACCTCCACGGGTTTGCCCATACGCCCGATTGGTTGCGTCTTTGAAAGTTTGTCGAACATTTCCTGTTCTTTACCGGGATAAGTCTTTGCTAAAAAGTTATCTACAAACGGTGTATGTACCCTCGCCGGTGACACGCAATTACAACGGATATTCTCCTGCAGGTAATCGCGGGCTACAGACATTGTCATCGCCAGTACAGCGCCCTTACTCATGCTGTAGGCAAACCGGTCCGGCAGTCCAACATTATTTGCCACTGACGCCATGTTAATAATCACCCCGCCTTTGTTTTGTTTCATCACCGGGATTACTTCATGCAGGCAATTGTATATCCCTTTTACATTTACTTTAAACACCCGGTCAAAATCCTCCTCGGAAGTGGTATCGGCTTTGCCAATATTGGAGATCCCGGCGCAATTGACCAAAATATCGATTGAGCCAATCTTTCCAAATAATTCCCGAATGGCAGTCTGGTTGGTAACGTCCGCCAGGTGCAGTTGGGCATTACCGCCTGTACTCCCTATTTCTTCAACCGTAGCGGTCAAACCTTCTTCATTCATATCCAACAGGTGAACTATGGCTCCCTGCTTTGCGAAAACAGTAGCAACTGCTTTACCTATACCGCTGGCGGCTCCTGTAATAACGGTGATCTTATTCGTCAGCTTGAACATGCTTTTATTTTTAAGGCGCTAAGTTCCGATACTTATGATTATGGTACAATATTATTTTCTAAGTTTTTATCACCAAAGCCGGTAGCGGTTGCTTTGCACATTTTACTACCATGGGGGTAGTAGAGGCGCCCGGTAACCCGTGGGTTGCATTCATTAAACGCTGGCTGATCTATATTTTTTTAAAGATGAGCGTCAGTATTCTTGGAATACCTGTTTTGTCGCTGTCGTCGAAATATTCGTTGATGTCTGTAATTGAAAGCCCGTGGCATTTTGCGGACTGTGTGAAGTCTGAAATATGGTGATTGAAACAGGGTACTATTTGCGTCCCTTCTCCCGTTTCAAACCTTGCTTTGCTTCCAGTGTATTGTTTGAAAGGATGAAGTTCCCCAACGTAAACCTGCCCGCCATCAACCAATGATTCAGCAACTTCCCTGAAAATATGATCAAGGTTTTGAATATGTTCCAACACCAAACTAAATGTCACCACCTCATACAATTGATCTCTGAAGGTCCACTGGCTTGTAATGTCTGCCTGTATAAATTGAGCTGCACCAGGAGAAATTTTTTCTTTTGCCTTTGCAAGCATTTCATCTGAAAGGTCTACGGAGGTAACCTGTTTTGCCTTTGTAATTAACCATTCCGTGTTTTTCCCCGTACCGCAGCCAATCTCCAAACAAGTATCAAAATGAATACCTGCTAAAATTGTCCTCAAAGCATACGCTTCAAGATCCCGGGTCTTGTTAATGTTAGTGTCGTACTGTTTCGACCAGATGTTATATGCTTGTCTTGTGTCCACAACCTGTTTATTATCTTTTGCCAATCGCTGTTCAGACTGCGTTGACAAAAGAATTCTTTTAACCAATTACAATAAAAAAAAGAATAGCTAGTGTTATGTTAAGCGTGAATTGTGAATGGTGAATGGTCAATAATTCACGATTGACCATTCACCCCGTCCGAACGGCCGTCAGCCGGGCGGGCATTCACGAATCAAACCGTCACTTTACACTTAACATAGCGCTAGTATCGCTTCAGCAGCGATCACTTCAGGCGGTTCATCCAGTTCTTTAATCTTTCCATCCAGTTATCATCCGTAGTGGTATTATTCATACCAAAACCATGACCACCTTTTGGATACAGGTGCATTTCGGCAGGCACTTTATTTTTGATACAAGCCTGGTAAAACCGGATACTGTTTTCTACCGGAACCGTGCCATCATCGCCTGCGTGTACCAAAAAGGTTGGTGGCGTATTTTTTGTAACCTGTAATTCATTGCTGAAAAAATCCGTTTTCTCTTTTGTAGCCTTCGATCCGATTAAATTATTTCTTGAACCTTTGTGCGTGATGGTACTGTCAAAACTTATAACAGGATAACACAATATAGAAAAATCGGGGCGAAGGGAAGTGGTATCTGAATCCGAAGCATCGGCTTTAAAAGTAAAATGAGTAGTGGCAGTTGCGGCCAGGTGTCCACCCGCTGAAAAGCCCATGATACCGATTTGATTTTTGTTTACTCCCCATTCTTTTGCGTTTTTCCTTACCAGGCGAATTGCCTGCTGGGCATCCTGCAGTGGCCCAATACTTTTATCCATCATTGTTGAATCCTCCGGCAGACGGTACTTTAAAACAAAGGCAGTAACACCCCATTTGTTCATTTCTTCCGCGATTCGTGTTCCTTCCTTATCGAAAGCCAAAATACCATACCCACCACCAGGGCAAATTACTACCGCTTTGCCATTGGCCTGTGCGGGTTTGAACATAGTAATGGTTGGCACACTTACTTTAGCAATCCGGGTCACATTGTCCTGGAAAGTCGAATTCTCTTTATTAGCTTTCGCGATGGAATTAGGCACCGCATTTTTATACAGAGGCATTTCGACACCATTTTGAGCGGATACTTTCATAACGAAATAAAGAGGTAAGAGGAATAATACTTGTTTCATTTATATGGAATATTGATTAAAAAACTACTTATTATCTTTTGGCCATTCAAATGCGATTGGACTTGTTTGCCGGAACCAGTCGTGCCCCGGCGTATTTGCGTTGGCATTTGAAAAGATGTTTTCGACCGTATACGCATCGGCGGTTCTATCATCCAGTTGGTTTGACCAATGAGCCCGTTCTTTGATCCCTGCTCCCCGACCGGTGTTTTTATATTCTGCAAAGTAAGCAGTTTTTTCATTTGCAGGATTGTTCCAGTTATCCCATCCGGCAGGTGCTATTGGACCCGGCAGTTCGCAACGGACAAAAACCGACTTGGCCCAGGCTCTCCAGGGCCTTCCAAGAAACAATTTAGTTACAGAAGAGTCTGCAATTATTTTGCAATCGAGGAATACAAAACCATATTTTTTTCCTTGTGTGGTATTGGGTGCAGTGACGTATGAGTTAGCTTTTGCCCTGATAATACAATTTTGAAATACAGCGGTTGCAGGGCCAAAGATAAAGTCGGTGGTGCCTTCAATATAACAATCTGTAAACAATTGATTGCTTTGCTCACCCGAAGCAAAAATAGTGTCCTGGTTACCCAGGAACCTGCAATTTTTAAACACGGCCTGGTCAGCATCAACATATAAGGCGAGCGCCTGGCCTACCGGGCCGGCAGAATTTGCAAAGGTTATGTTCTCCGCCCTGAACCGGTTTCCAGAAATTTTTGCAGTGTAGGAAGTAAACGTGGTAAGCTTTCCCCGGCCGGAATAATCGTTGAAAGTTATAACCGTTTTCTCTACACTTTCGCCAATAAATATCACATCCGTATTGTCTGCCGGCAATGTTATCTTTTCGGTATACACACCATTCTTTATATATAGTTTGATAGGCGCCAAAGGATAAACTCTCATCGCATCAATGGCATCCTGTATATATTTGTAATCGCCCGATCCATCCTTCGCCACAGTAAACACATATTTATATTGCTGGGGGTTTGCAGTTTGGGGAAAACATTTGCTTACAAAAACAAATGACAGTAAAACCATCGAAAGGAAATTCTTCATCTTCAATTTTTAATTTTAATTCGTGATTCTTAATTGGTATGATTGAACACCTTTTTAAGAAATGCATCAATATAATTTACAGTCGGCTCAAACCATGGCTCAAATAAGCAAAATGAATGGGGTGCTCCCTCAAAATCTTTTACTTCCGAATATATATTGTTTTCATTGAGCACTTTTATATAGTCTTCCCTGCCTGCATGCATCCTGGATACAGAACTATTTAAAAATAAAGTAGGTGGAGCTTTGCTGCTAACATAGCTAAGCGGGGAAGCGGCTTCCCATAATTTCATGTTTTCATTTTTGTGGTAACCGAACCAGTAGGTTCCCGCAGAAGTACTTTTGCTATCATCGCCCTCACCACCCTCAGGATGTACAAAAGACAAGGTACCGTCAATATCAACTACTGCATTTGCATTTGATTTCATTTCGGTATTGCAATTGGTTCCTTCAAACAACGGCATGTTGCCCGTAGTGCCCATAAAAGCAGCCATTTCGCCCCCGGCAGAAAAACCTGCTATCACGATTTTCGCCGTGTCAATTTGATAAGCTGCCGCATTTTTTCTCACCCACCTTATGGCGGCCTTGATATCAAAAATAGCTGCTGGAAAAAGCGCTTCGGTAGAAAGCCGGTATTCGGGCGTAAAACAAACATAGCCAAGGCTTGCCAGTTTTTGTGCCAGCGGGTAATGCTGACTCGGACTGCCCGTGCGCCAACCGCCGCCATGTATCATGATGAATGCAATACGCGGTACTGCAGTTTTTGCTTTGGGATAAAATGCATCCAGTTTTAGCTTGCGGTCACCCAGGCTGCAATACGTAATACTTCTCTGTTCCGCTACGCCTGCAAACTTAAATTCTTTTACAATCTTAATATCCGGGTGCGATTTCAATGTATTGAGATATGCACTGTAAGTAGTGTAACCCGTATCCTTTTTACCGGTAATACCTGCGGTAGACTGGCAATTAACGCTTGTGCAAGCTGTAACTAAAATTGCTGTCATCAGCAAGCCCTGCAACCAATTGTTTATACCTTGCCTATTGTAAGTTGAAATGATATTCATATAGCATCATTATGCATTTTAGAAAATAAAGTTATTGGTAAAATCACAACTTTGCCGCGATAGTTACGGCAACGATTGCGTAAAAGTTAGCACCATAAAAAAGCGGGGCTATAAAATATAACCCCTGCCTGACTGCCGCTTCGATTGTTACCTGAAAATTTTAATAACCTTGGTTTTGTACCAGGTTTGGATTAGCAATAATTTGTTGATTTGGGATTGGATATATTTTGCGGAAGGGCTCTGTTTGGGTGGTTTTAAATGCCCATGTGCCTGTAAAATAATCTCCGAACCGAATCATATCTGTTCTCCTGGAACCTTCCCATAAAAATTCCCTTGCCCTTTCGTCTTCTATATCCTGTAAGGTTAAGGTTGCTAACGGTGTAGCTTTGCTTCTCACCCTCACCTGGTTTACCAGTGGTAACGCACCTGTAACATTTCCCAGCCTGAATAATGCTTCTGCTTTCATCAGTAATACATTTGAATACCTTTCGAGCACCAAATCATTATCTCCATTGAAACCTGACCACTTTGCGCCAACGGGAGTATATTTCAATACTTTATATCCTTCATTGTCCTGTGCAGATACAATGTCCTTTACAGGTGTTAACACCAGTTGTGTGCCGTTGGGATAATTCAGTGGCCGGCCATCCAAATAAAACTGCGGACCATATTCTATCATAGTTTTGCGTGCATCCCGATCTTCGTATTTATCTAAAGCTACTTGTGTGGAACTATAACCATTCGCCGGTGAAAAAGGCAGACCATATTTTTGCTGATCTAACCCATTCTGTGTATATAAAATGAATTGGTTATTTCCAGCGTTTTGGGTAGCATCCTTAGTAAATGCAGAAATGATTTCAGTTGAGGCAGCCTGTGATGGTGACGCAAAATTATCAACTACATTCGGTGTAAGACTAAATGCGCCTGAAGTAATTACCTTGTCGCACATATCTACTACCTTTTGCCATTGTGGGGTTCCGGTATACACTCCTGCATTCAGGTACATGTATGCAAGTGCAGTATAAATGGATTCCTTTGTAAACCTTGGATAATATGCAGCGTGACTAACATCTTTTGCAGATGGCAAATCTGTCACTGCGGCAAGCATTTCTGTTTCGATAAATTTATATACATCTGCTCTTGGCGTTGTTGCCGGAAGGTCTTTAGGATCTATCCTTGCCACCGTCACTAATGGCACATTGCCCCAGTTATCCATTGCAAAATAATATCCATAAGCCCTGAGTGCACGCGTTTCAGCGATCAGCGCTTTTAAATTGGCTTTGTTGGGAGAAGCTTCCAGGCTTTCCAACACGGCATTCGCTGTTCCGATTTCCTGGAAAATTTGTTGCCAGGCCCTTGCAATGGTAGCATTGTCAGCGTTCTCAACATGCCTGGTAAGATCAATATTGTTTTGATCGAACCAGCCACCACTTGCCCGGCCGGGCACTATAAATTCGTCAGTACTAAATTCTTTCATTCTCCACGGATCGCCAATATCAACATTATAAGAAAGCAATTGGTAAACGCCTACAACAGATGAAAGCGCTTCTTTTTCACCCTGGTAATAATTATCAGGTGAGAGGCTTCCAAATTTCTCCTCATCGAGTTTTGTACAACCTGGAACTACAGCAACCATTAAAAGAGCTGTAGCCAGTATTTTAAAACTTAATTTCATATAAAATAATTTTAACAGTTTTTAATTAGAAGGTTACATTAAATCCCAGGCTGATTGTACGGGCTCTCGGATAGCCAAGGTAATCGATGCCTAAAGGAGCGATGCCTGTTCTGGATACTTCTGCGTTCACTTCGGGGTCTACACCCGAGTAGTTTGAAATGAGCCAAAGGTTCTGGCCTGAAAGAAATATGTTCGCGGAATTAATAAATGTGTTTTTCAGACCAAGGGCATAACTTAATGTTACGTTTTCAAGCCTTACAAAACTGCCGTCTTCTATCCAGCGGGACGAGTATACTTTAGGTGCATCCCTATCAAGGCCACTGGTTAAAGAAGATGCTAAAACATTTTTACCGGGCAGGTTGCTTAAATAGCTCATGTTGGCAGCAGTGAGGTTAAAGACATCGTTCCCAACAGAACCGCGGAACAGGAAGTTCAGTGCGAATTTTTTATAACCAAATGTGTTTGTGAAACCAAATATGTACTTAGGCTGGGCGGTACCAATGATGGTATCTGCCCCGGCTGCATATGTTTCTTTACCGCCTTTTATGCCGGTAAACTGTGGTCCCCAGAAAGTGCCTACTGCCTGCCCTGGTATAATCAGCTGGGCGAATTTCCCTAATGATACCGTGCCCTGCAGTGGACCTATCTGGATATTCTTGCCGCTGAACTGTTCGTTGGAAAGACTCAATACTTTATTCCTGTTAAAGCTGATGTTGAAACTTGATTCCCACCTGAAGTCGCTTTTATCTATTATTTTACCTGCGATATCAATTTCAACTCCCTTGTTCTGCACACTTCCCACGTTAGCCAATTGTGTGCTTACTGCTGTTGGCGAAGGCACCGGTATACTCAATAACAGGTCGGTTGTCTTTTTTATATAATAGTCAATACTTCCATGAAGCCTTCCACCAAATAATGCATAGTCAATACCCGCATCAAACTGGCCTGTTTGTTCCCATTTCAAATTTGGATTGGCATATTGCTGCGGCAGTACGGTGGTGATTCTTTGCCCGCCAACAATGTAGCCTGTGGTAGTTGCGCCTAATGTTGTAATTGAATTCAGGTTGCCTATTTCCTGGTTTCCCGTGATCCCATAACTCACACGTATTTTAAGATCCGAAATAGCTTTGCCCTGGAAAAAATCTTCTTTGGAGATCCTCCATGCAACAGATCCGGATGGAAACAGCCCCCATTTGTTATCAGTCCCGAACCTGCTTGAACCATCACGGCGAACGGTTGCTGTTACAAGAAACCGGTCGTCAAAATTGTAGTTTGCCCTGCCATAAAATGACACCAGTTTATTGCTGCCTTTAAAGGTAGATACACTGCTGATGGTACTTGCGGCCTGCAAACTATACCACTTGAACTCGTCCGATAAAAAACCCTGTGCGGATGTCCTGTCCCCTTCGTTTACAAAATACTGCCATGAATATCCTGCAAGCGCTTCTATTGAATGTTTGCCAAAGCGTTCGGTATACCGCAATATCGTTTCAAGTAGTTTACTATAATCTTCGAGCTTTTGTACGCTTGCGTAACCGCTGCTACCCTGCCCCAACAAATTATTTTTGCTGATAAACGAATTGCGGTTGATGTTCTGATTGGTGTATCCAATATTTACATTGAAGCTCAAAGGCTTTACAATTTTCAAGGTAGTGGATAGATTACCGAGGAACCGGTTATTGGTAACCTGGTCTAACACCTGGTCAGAATAAGAAACCGGATTGACGCGGTAAGGAGGAACGAAATAATAATTGCCACTGGGATCATAAACAGGATAGGTTGGATTGAATACCAATGCCTCATAGTTCATACTGGAGCCAAATTCGCTGCCCACTGTATTGGATACCGGCGCTTGTTTTGTAAAAGTTTGACCATAATTAATACGCAGGTCGAATGTGAGCTTGTCCTTCAATTCAGAATGGGTAATGTTGATGCGTGCGTTTGCCCGCTTAATATCTGATGCGAGCATCACGCCCTGCTGATCGCCGTAACCCAACGAAGCACGATAAGTAGTTTTATCGGCACCTCCTGACATGGAGAGATAATGGTCCTGTGAATGGCCTGTTCTGAATATCTTATCCTGCCAGTTGGTATTAGCGCCTTTATCATCGATGGTTAAACCAAGGTCTTTAATTTTCTGACGATATTGATCTGCAGAAAGTACATCCAGCATACCTGCCACTTTTGATATACCCCCAGACATTCCAACCGAAACCTTTGCCTTGCCGGCGGTGCCCTTTTTGGTAGTGATCACAATAACGCCGTTGGCACCTCTTGAACCGTAAATCGCAGTTGAAGACGCATCTTTTAAAACGGTTACGGATTCAATATCATCCGGATTTAATGTCATTAAAGGATTGGTAGGCTCTTCATCGAATATATCAATCCCATAATTGTTTATGTTCGCTTGCCCTATACCTGCACTATTGGAGATCGGTACACCATCAATTACATACAAAGGGTCATTTGATGAGGTGATGGATGTGCCTCCACGCACTCTTACGGTATTTGAGCCACCGGGCTTGCCACTATTCTGGGAAATATTAACCCCGGCCAACTTGCCCTGTATACTTTGTTGCGGGCTTAACACAACACCCGGATTGAAATCCTTACTGCTAATCGCGGAAACAGAACCCGTCAGATCTTTTTGACGTTGCGTTCCATAACCCACCACAACGATATTATCCAACTTTTTGTCCTCCATTGAAAGAACAATATCCAATCGTCTGCTTTCACCAACAGCAATCGTTTTACCAACATAACCAACAAATGAAAATTCAAGCACAGACTTTTCGGATGGAACGGTTAAATGATAATTTCCATTGGCATCTGTCATCACACCTGTGCCTGTATTTTTCACATGAACGCTTACACCCGCCATTGGTTCTCCTTTATCATTCACCACCGTACCATTTATTTCAATGAGTGGAGCAGGCGGCGCAGGATCACTCTTGTGTTCGCCAATAGATACAACTTTTTTTAGCTTTATAACAACCGTTTTTTCGTAGATGGTAAAAGTTAACGGCTGCCCTTCAAAGCAGATTTTTAACACTTCTTCGATGGAGGCATTTTTCACCGAGATGCTGATTGGTTTGGCATTTTTTACCACCTTGTTGGTGTACAAAAAATAATATTCACTTTGATCGCTGATTTTTTTGAAAACATTTTCCACAGAAGCGTTCTCCAGCGACAAGGATATTTTTTGTGAATACCCGTCAGCCTTCGCATAAAGGCCGGCAACAAGCATAAGAAATGTAGTAAGTTTCATAATGCGCAGTAGTTTGGCAAATCCTGCCCGATGTGTGTTCGGACAGGCATTTGTAAGAAAAAGTAATTTCATACATTTGTAATGTTTGAGTTAAAAAAATGGTTAAATAGTAGAAGCTGTTTTATTATTTGGATTAACTCAATATTCCCGGGAGTGGTCTCAACACTTCCGGTTTTTATTGTCAATCCTGCAGGGAATGGATTTTTAATGTTAGTTTTTAAAAGGATTATGGAGTAGTTATTTACGGGCGAACGATTACCTTTTTCCCTTCGATTGAAAATGAAACTTCATCGGTTAGTTCAAGCATTGTTAATACGTCGGATAGATTTGACTTCTGGGAAATTTTTCCATTAAAGCTTACCCCATCCAAATTTTGAGGCAGTTCAACGGCTACATCGTACCAACGTGAAATTTGCCGCATGAGGCTTTTAATGTCTGTATCATGGAATGAAAACCAATCATTTTTCCAGGCTATTATCTCACTTGTATTTACATCTTTTATCACCCGCAGGGCCCCATCGTCTTCAAGTTTTGCCTGCTGCCCCGGAACCAGCATTTTTACATTTTGATGGTTGGTTACCTTAACAGAACCCTCCAGCAAAGTGGTATTGATAGCTGGTTCATCATTGTAGGCATTGATATTGAAATGTGTACCCAACACCTGCACCTGCATTCCCTTTACAGAAACAGTGAATGGCCTGCTGGCATTTTTCGCCACCTCGAAATAAACCTCACCGGTGATATCAACATGGCGTTCATTCTTATCGAAGGCAGCCGGGAAACGAATGGATGATTCCGCGTTTAGCCACACTTTGGTTCCATCTTCCAACACCAATTGAAACTGGCGGCACCGCGGTGTAGCAATGGTATTATATGAAAGCATGTTGTTGTTGGCACCGGCCTCGGCAATGTACTGAACGGCGCCCCCGGATTTTAAAATCCTGGTATTGCCCTGGTTAGCAAGTCTGCCGTCACCGGCACTGTCCAACACTATCACGGAGCCATCCGCTAAGGTGAGCATTGCACCTTGAGTGCCTGGTGAAACATCATTTTTATTTTTACCGGCAGCATGGCTTGCAACTGCAACTACATCCTGATCGCGGGTTGAGTGTGGGAATAACAACCAGGCGGTAGCACTTAGTGTGATAAGCAAAACGGCGGCAACAGTCCAATACCAATTACCGCCGACCCTGTTCTTTTGCAGCGGAATTACCTTTGGGACATTTGATGAAAAAATCGCTGATAAAATGCTGGCTGATTGCTGATGGGTTAATTGCTCAGGGGGATTGCTCTTATCCCAGGTATTGCTGATGTACGCATTAACT
>JAOQAK010000063.1 GCA_025963635.1 Ferruginibacter sp. | reverse complement strand
GTGGGGCCGGATGGTACCAGAATAACAACGGTTCCACGGTATAAAATCGAAGCCCTGGATCCTGCTTCCACCTGGCAAACGATTGCTTCAAACAATTCTTTAAAATATCTACAGGCTGCATTCAATGCTGGTATTGAAAATCCAATTGGCATGTGCCTGCAGGATGCGGGATGGAGGAACGGTCCATGGCTCGGCAAAAAGCCTACTCAATACCATACTGTCTACAAAACATGGCGCGACTATATTAAAAATGTCGCCATACAAAAGGAAGTGCCCGATTGGAAGTTTTCACAGGAAGATGTACGGGTCAGCCTGGTTTGGGGCGCACAGGTATTACAGAAAATTGCCCGTGAAGTAAGGGTATCTGAAAACAAGATCATTGCTGCAGAAAAATTGGCCGCAATGGCAAAAGTTTATAAAGATGCAGTATTGCCACAGGCGGCTTTCGACGAGGCATGGCGCGGAATTTTACTGGCACAGCATCACGACTGCTGGATAGTTCCATACAATGGCCGTAAAGGATTTACATGGGCAGACAATGTACTAACCTGGACATCTGCGGCAGACTCAATTGCTGATAGATCCTTACAGCAATCAGTGCTTGCCTTAGCTCCCCATGATTTGCAGAAAGGAGATTATTTTATCCGGGTGTTTAATGTGCTTGGTCACAAACGGAGCGAGATGGTGAAAGCAACATTACCCGCTGGTATGGATCCGGCAAAAATGTTAGTGGTTGATGATAGAGGCAATGAAATACGATCACAGGTGATCAGCGATACAAACGGTAAACAAATAGCTTTTGCGGCTTCGGTGCCTTCGCTTGGTTACAATACTTACCGGCTACAAACAAAGAAATTTGCCAGTATGGAAAGTAACCACGTTTTCCTTCAGAAGAGCGGAAGCTATAGAATAGAATCCAATTTGTATACCATCATCATCGACCCCGCTGAAGGCGGAGTGATAAAAAGCCTGGTGGCCAAAAAGCTCAACAACAAGGAGTTTGTTGACAAAACACATGCAAGAAAATTCAATGAATTAAGAGGATACTTTTATAAAGACAGAGGTTTTTTTTCGAGCACACAAAGTCCGGCAACAATTACCGTTGTTGAAGATGGAAGCTTGTATACTAAAATTTTGATAAAAGGGCATATCAATCATCACCCGTTTACACAAACGCTAAATGTTTTGCAAAACCAACCAGTCATCGAACTTGGGGTGAAGATTGACTGGATTGGGAACCCTGGTATCGGCGATGAGTATAAGCAGGCCGGCGGCTACCGTCAGGAAGATTACCGCAAGGCTTTTTACAATGACACGGATAAATTACAAACCCTTTTCCCGTTGAACTTAGCTGATCAGAAGGTTTATAAAGATGCGCCCTTTGACGTAACAGAAAGCAGGTTGGAGAATACGTTTTTTAACAGTTGGGATAGCATTAAAAATAATATCATTTTGAATTGGGTGGATGTGACAGACAGAGCAGGAAAGTATGGCCTCGCCTTATTTACAGATCATACTACCAGTTATATGCAGGGAGCTGGACTCCCCCTGGGGCTAACTACCCAGTATTCCGGCGTCGGATTGTGGGGGCGGAATTATTCCATTACTGCACCTACCGCCATCAACTATGCCCTGCTGCCACATGAAGGCAGGTGGGAAAAAGGCAATAACCAGAACGCCAACACAGCCTGGAATAATCCAATGATCACCCATGTTTTTAAATCAGCAGCCGGTAATGAAAACTACAGGAAGTCATTGGTCGGGTTTTCAGGAGCCGGGTTCGAAATAACGGCCGTTCTCGTGGATGGAGACGATTTGTTAGTGAGGTTTTTTAATGCAGAAAGCAACTTAGCTGATCAACATGTATTTTTTGACTGCAAAGCAACAAGCGTTGACCTGGTGGAATTGGATGGAAGGCTAAAACAGCATTTGGCGTCAACAAACAAAGGGAACAGAACAATGATCAATTTAAATATTCCGGCATTTGGCATAAGAACTATCAGGCTAAGCAATTTTCAAAATAGCAATTATGTTCATAAATGAAATAGCAAAACTGTCATAAAGCAAAAATAATCGAATGGTTAAAAGAACAATTTCCATAATCCTTATGGCTACAGTATGTTTCAATGCAATGGGGCAATCTAAAAACTTCGCTCAGCATGTAAATCCGTTTATTGGTGCCAGCACCAGTGTGGGCGATGCGGGTATTTATCACGGGCTCGGAAAGACCTTCCCCGGCGCAGCCACGCCGTTTGGTTTGGTGCAGGTGAGTCCCAATACGATTACCGGTGGCGATAATGGCTCCGGTTACAGTTACGAACACACGAGCATTGAAGGTTTTGCATTTACCCAGATGAGCGGCGTTGGTTGGTATGGAGACCTGGGGAACTTTTTAGTGATGCCATCAACCGGTAAATTAAAAACCAGTGCCGGTAAGCAAGGTTCAACAGAAGAAGGCTATCGTTCGGGTTATGATAAATCTAGTGAAAAGGCAAGCGCCGGGTATTACTCCGTGCAGTTAACCGATCATAATATCAAAGCAGAGTTAACCGCAGCCCCACATGCAGGCATGGTGCGGTTTACATTCCCTGCCAGTCAGCAATCAAGGATACAGGTTGATTTGGCAAGAAGGGTAGGCGGCACGTCCACCTCGCAATATGTAAAACTGGTGGATCAATACACTATACAGGGTTGGATGAAATGTACCCCCGATGGCGGCGGCTGGGGTGATGGAGATGGCCATGCAGATTATACTGTTTACTTCTATGCCAGTTTTAGCAAGCCGCTAAAAAATTATGGAGTATGGAGCGCCCGGATTCCGGATACGGCCAACCGGCACCGCGAAGCAGTGGGCAGCGATTACTACCAGCAATGGATAGCCGGAGCTGAGATTGTAAAGAATATAAAAGAAAAAGAAGGGAAGCATCTTGGCTTTTTTACAGAGTTTGCTACCAAAGAAAATGAACAGGTGATGCTGAAGGCGGGAATTTCTTTTACAAATATCGAAGGCGCAAAATCCAACGTGGATGCAGAAATAACTGACTGGAATTTTGATGCAGTGCATACGAATGCAGTTAATTTATGGAACGATGCCCTTAGCAAAATTAAGATTGAAGGCGGCACAGATGAAGAGAAGAAAGTTTTTTATACAGCGCTGTATCACACCATGATTGACCCTCGCTCAATGCAGGATGTAAATGGCAATTATATTGGTGCCGATAAAAAGATTCACAACGATCAACGATTTACAAAACGGACCATCTTCAGTGGCTGGGATGTATTCAGAAGCCAGATGCCTTTGCAAACCATCATCAATCCAACGGTGGTAAATGATATGATCAACTCGTTGGTGGAAATGGGTGACCAAAGTGGAAAGCACTACCTGGAAAGATGGGAACTGCTGAATGCATACAGTGGCTGCATGATTGGCAATCCTGCCATACCGGTGATAGCAGATGCTTATGCCAAAGGCATCCGGAATTTTAATGTGCCAAAGGCATACCAATATGCCGTGAATTCAGTGGAGAAATTTGGTAATGGTAATAAAGGGTATACTTATGAATCTGCTGGCATATCCAATACATTGGAATATGCTTTTGATGAAAGCTGCCTGGCTGATTTATCAAAAGCAATGGGTAAATCAAAGGATGAAATTAAATACCGGAAATGGGCGCAGAGCTACCGCAATATTTTTGATAGCAGTACCGGATGGTTCAGGCCAAAAATGAAAGATGGCAACTGGGAACCGATGCCCTCTGAAGGACGATTGAAACAAGGTTACGGCTCTGTTGAAAGCAATCCGTATCAACAGGGCTGGTTTGTGCCGCACGATGTAAAGGGAATGGTGGAGCTGATGGGTGGCAATGAAAAAGTAATTGCTGACCTTTCTAATTTTTTTGATCAGGCGCCAGCAAATATGATGTGGAACGATTATTACAATCATGCCAATGAGCCGGTGCATCATGTGCCGTTTTTATTCAATAGAGTAGGAGCGCCCTGGCTTACGCAAAAGTGGACAAGGGCAATTTGTAACAGGGCTTATCACAATACGGTAGAAGGTTTGGTAGGCAATGAAGATGTCGGGCAAATGTCTGCCTGGTATGTGCTGGCCGCAAGTGGTTTTCATCCCATCGCCGCAGGTAATCTTCGCTATGAAATTACAAGTCCCGTCTTTAATAAAATAACCATTCAATTAGATAAACAGTATGCTACTGGTAAAACATTTACCATCATTGCAAAAAATAATTCTCCCGAAAACATATATATACAAAGCGCCCGCCTCAACGGAAAGCCGTATCCAAACTGCTTTATCAGTCATACCGCTATTGCTGCAGGCGGGATACTTGAATTGCAGATGGGCAGCAAGCCAAACAAAAGCTGGGGAAAGAATCAATAATAAACAAGCTTCATGATGACAAAGTATTTTGTGGTTTTATTTTTGGTTTTTGCCTGCAATGATGCAATGGCGCAGAAGCCTGACCTCGTAAAATATGTAAACACGTTACAGGGTACCAACAGCAGTTACGAACTTTCTGCAGGCAACACTTATCCAACAACTGCCCTGCCTTTTTGCATGAACGCATGGAGCCCACAAACCGGTAAAAACGGCGATGGCTGGAAATACAAATATGTCGAAAATACCATCCGGGGTTTTGGTGAAACACACCAGTGCAGTCCATGGGTGGGCGATTACGGCGTTTTTACTTTGATGCCGGTTTCGGGCGAACTGGTGGTTGATGAAAACAAAAGAGCATCATCATTCAGCCATAAAAATGAAACCGGAAAACCCAATCATTATCAGGTAAAATTTGACAACGGTATCACTACAGAGATTACCCCAACCGAAAGAGGCAGTCATTTTAAATTTAGTTTTCCAAAAGGGAAGCCTGCCAACGTTGTTATTGACGGTTACACAAAGATGAGCAGTATCACAATCGATCCTGTCCACAGGAAAATTACGGGTTATGTAACCAACGGGGCATTTGTTCCCAAAGACTTTAGAAATTATTTTGTCATACTTTTTGATAAACCTTTCAAGTCATACGGCACCTGGGAAAATAAAAACAACAGCGTTTCGAAAGATAATATAACAGGCGAAGGTAAAGGAGTAGGTGCCTATGTGCAGTTTGCAGACGGTGCAACGGTAGAGGCCAAAATCGCTTCATCTTATATCAGCCCCGAACAGGCGCAGGTTACATTGGATAAAGAACTGGGGAATTACAAATCATTTGAGCAGACCAAAGCGGCAGGTTTTAAAGTATGGAATGATTTGCTGAACAGGGTAATGGTAGAAGGCGGCACGGAAGCAGAGAAAGCAACTTTCTATTCCTGTCTCTTCAGAGCAAGTCTTTTCTCTCACCGCTTTTTTGAGTATGATAAAAATAACAAGCCTGTCTACTACAGTCCTTATGATGCAAAAATTCATGAAGGGTATATGTTTACCGACAATGGATTTTGGGATACATTCCGCTCGCAGTTTCCACTGACCAATATATTGCATCCCACTATTCAGGGCCAATACATGCAGGCTTTGCTGGATGCTCAAAAGCAATGTGGCTGGCTTCCTGCATGGTCGGCGCCTTCCGAAACGGGTGGTATGCTGGGCAATCATGCCATCTCTTTACTGGCAGATGCCTGGGCCAAAGGCATTCGTACTTTCAACCCGGACTCCGCATTAAAAGCCTACTATCACGAAGCAACCAATAAAGGTCCCTGGGGCGGTGCCAATGGCCGACAGGGCTGGAAAGAATACTATCAAATGGGCTATGTTCCTTATCCTTTATCGGAAGGTTCTACAGCGCAAACACTGGAATATGCATACGATGATTTCTGTGGCTATAACCTGGCAAAGATGACCGGCAATCATTTTTATGAAGCGTTGTTTGCAAAGCAGATGTACAATTACAAAAATGTTTTTGATACAGCAACTCGCTTTATGCGTGGCCGGCAAACCGATGGAGAATGGACGACCAAATTTGATCCATACGCATGGGGCGGACCATACACCGAAGGCAATGCATGGCATTACAACTGGTCGGTGTTCCAGGATGTGCAGGGCCTGATTGACCTGACCGGCGGGGATAAAAATTTCGTTGCTAAAATTGATTCGGTTTTCAACGAACCTAATACTGTGCATGTGGGAAGCTATGGAACGATGATTCATGAAATGACCGAAATGGTGAATGCAGGTCTTGGCCAGTATGCGCATGGCAACCAGCCCATTCAGCACCTGATCTATTTGTACAGTTATGCAGGCGAGCCATGGAAAACGCAATCACATATCCGTGAAGTAATGAGCAAAT
This sequence comes from Ferruginibacter sp., assembly GCA_025963635.1. Classification (GTDB taxonomy): domain Bacteria; phylum Bacteroidota; class Bacteroidia; order Chitinophagales; family Chitinophagaceae; genus Ferruginibacter. Next base: position 246,103 of record JAOQAK010000063.1, on the reverse strand, counting down.
TATACAACGCTACTGAAAACGGCTACCCCGGCGATGAAGACCAGGGGGGCATGTCATCGTGGTACGTGTTAAGCGCCATGGGCATCTATAGTGTTTGTCCGGGTACGGATCAGTATGTATTGGGCAGCCCGGTATTTAATAAAATAACCATCAGTATGGAAGATGGAAAGCAGTTTATCATTGAAGCACATAAGAACAGCCAGCAAAATGTTTACATACAATCGGCCACGCTAAACGGCAACGTATATACGCACAATTGGATCACCTACGATGATATAAAAAAGGATGGTACGCTTCGTTTTGAAATGGGCAACCAGCCAAATAAAGCAAGAGGGCTTGCCAACGCCGACAAACCTTTTTCACTCTCTAAGAAAACAGACTAATGAATTATAAGATTAAAAAGATTTACTTACTTATTGCCTTTTTTATGTATGGGCTAAACTGTTTTAGCCAAGAAATTAATTACGCCTCCAAAGTGAATGCAGAGATTGGCAACAAAGGAAAGGGGGCAAGAAAGGAAGAATCTTATCTCGAAGCTGGTTATACATTTCCGGGTGCAACTTACCCTTTTGGCATGGTGCAGTTCACACCCACATTCTTTCACCCAATAAAAGGGTTTGTGGTAAACCAGATGAGTGGTGCAGGTTGCGAACACATGGGCAATTTCCCAACCATGCCGCTGGTGGGTAAACTGCAATCATCTCCTTACGATATGATGAGCCTTGATCCTGGCTTTACCATAGAGCAATCAACCGCCGGATTTTTTAAGGTGAAGGCGGGGCAAATAGATTGTAATTTAACCGTTACACCCCGCACCGGAATGGCGCTATACCAGTTTCCAGCCGATGCAAAACAGGGAACCATTGTAATTGGCTCCGGTTTAAATGGCACGCATATAAAAGAAGCTTTTATAAAAATAACGGGCAATAACAGTTGCGAAGGCTATGCAGATGGTGGCGAGTTTTGTGGCTCAGCTGTAAATTACAGGCTGTATTTTGTTGCCGAGTTCGACGTGCCGTTTAGCGATAAGGGCACCTGGAAAGACAGGCGGTTGCAGAAAGGACAAGACACGGTTAGCGGACCTTTATCCGGTGCATGGTTTACATTCAATACAAAGAATAATAAATCGATCCGTTATAAGTTTTCCATTTCTTATGTGTCCTTACAGAATGCCAAAGAGAACCTGGCCGCAGAAAATAGGGGCTGGGATTTTGAAAAAATAAAGACAAACGCCATTGCAAAATGGAACAGCTACCTTGGCCGCATAGCAGCAAAAGGTGGCAGCGTTGATCACACCACACAATTCTACACTCATCTCTATCATTCCTTTCTGCATCCCAATATTTGCAATGATGTAAACGGGCAGTACATTGGTGCCGATAGCAAAGTGCATATCGTAAGCAAAGGCAATAATTATACTGGCTTCAGCAACTGGGATACATATCGAACACAAGTACAATTACTCGCCCTGCTGGCGCCGGAAGAGACCAGTGATATGATGAATTCCATTATAACCTTTGCAGGCCAAAGCGGCGGCGGTTTTCCACGCTGGGTGCTGGCCAATACCGAAACAGGTATCATGCAAGGCGATCCTACAGCATTGCTGGTGGCGAATGCCTACGCTTTTGGTGCACGGAAATTTGACACAAAGACAGCATTAGAAGTAATGAGAAGGGGAGCGGAAGTGCCGGGTACCAAATCACAGAAAACCATTACCCGTCCTTACTTACAGCAATACATTGATAAAGGTTTTATCAGCGCCTCCATGCAACTGGAATATGCTTCGGCCGATTTTGCGATTGCAAAATTTGCACAACAAACAACAGGCGACAAGGCTTTGTATGATGGCTATTTGAAACGTTCGCAATCATGGAAAAATTTATACAATCCTGCCACCAGCTGGCTGCAATCACGAAAGGAAGATGGTAGCTGGAAAAAGTATGATGATGACTGGCGGGAAGCATCCTACAAAAATTATTTCTGGATGGTGCCGCATAATTTAAAAGGACTCATCAACATCATGGGCGGTAAGGAAGCCGCCGAAAAAAGACTGGATAGTTTTTTTACAAAGATCAATGCATCCTACAACCAGGAATGGTTTGCGGCAGGCAACGAACCCGATTTCCAGGCGCCGTGGATTTATAACTGGGTGGGCAAGCCGGTCAAAACGCAGCACCTGGTGAAGCGGATTATCAAAGAACAATACAGCAACCGTCCCAGTGGCTTACCCGGCAATGATGATTTGGGTGCAATGGGTGCCTGGTATGTCCTGGCCAATATTGGTCTCTACCCGGTAGTGCCCGCAGAAGCCGGTTTCTCCATCAATGGTCCATCATTTCCGGAGATCAGTATTCATCTCTCAAAAGGCATTTTACAGATTACCGGTGGCGATGAAAATAAGGCATACATCCATGCATTGCAATTGAATGGCAAACCCTATAACAGTACCTGGTTGCCGCTTGCACAAATTGCAAATGGTGCAACACTTGCATTTGATTTATCCGATAACAACCAACAGGAATGGGCATTGAATGATGCTCCGCCATCTTTTGATAATGTCCCTGATACAGGTAAATTTCCAGACTGGGCTTTCGGCCCGTTTATACGCCCCGATAATGTAAATCCCATCATCGCACCCGATACCAGTTCTGTATTCAACGATCCCATGAGCGGCAAAAGGTTAAAGTGGGAAGCCAACGATGTGTTCAATCCGGCGGCTACGATCAAGGACGATAAAATTGCGGTATTGTATCGTGCGGAAGATAAATCCGGCGAAGGCATCGGCGGCAGAACATCCCGGGTTGGAATTGCTGAAAGTACCGACGGCATTATGATGCAGCGGAGCAGCCAACCGGTTTTGTTTCCTGCAAAAGACAACCAGAAAGAATTTGAATGGACAGGTGGTTGCGAAGACCCGAGGGTTGCAGTCAAAGAAGATGGTACTTACGTAATCTTATACACGCAGTGGAATAAAAAAGTTCCAAGGCTGGCAGTAGCCACTTCGAAGGATTTGCTGCACTGGAAAAAGTACGGCCCGGTTTTTCGCAAGGCGCTGAATGGGAAGTATTTCAACATGGCCACCAAATCAGCCTCCATTATTACAAAGCTGGAGAATGGCAAACAGGTGATCGTAAAACTCAGTGGAAAATACATGATGTATTGGGGAGAAGCGGCTGTGTTTGCTGCCACTTCCGATGATTGTATCAACTGGACACCGGTTGAAGATGCGGATGGTAGTTTGAAGAAATTGATTGAGCCAAGAAAAAATCATTTCGATAGCCAGCTCACAGAATGCGGGCCACCTGCGGTAATCACTGACAAAGGCATTGTGTTGTTGTACAATGGAAAGAACCTTGGAGATGCAAACGGCGATAAAAATTATACCCCCAATTCCTATTGTGCCGGGCAGGTGTTGTTTGATTTAAATGATCCGCTGAAACCCATTGCCAGGCTGGATCAGCCTTTCTTTGTGCCAACCGCTGCTTTCGAAAAAAGTGGCCAGTACCCTGCCGGAACAGTGTTTGTAGAAGGCCTTGTGTTTTATAACAGCAAATGGTTTTTATACTACGGTTGTGCCGACTCACGTGTAGCAGTAGCCATCTTTGATCCATCAAAAAATAATTAAACCAAATCATATGAAAAGAGTTTTAATTGTCGCATCATTTTTTATCTGTGCAATTTCCTTTGCACAAAATAAACCGCAGCCTTTTAAGAACGGCGATAAAATTGTATTTGTCGGTAACAGTATTACTGAACACGGCTTTTATGAAATGTATATCTGGCAATATTATATGCTGCATTTTCCCGACAAAAAGATACAGGTATTGAATGGTGGTGTTGGCGGCGATGTTGCCGGGCAGATATTAGCCAGGCTGGATGATGATGTGCTGGCAAAAAAGCCATCCGTGGTGGTGCTTAGTTTTGGTATGAACGACAGTCGCTATTTTGAATATTGGAATACGCCAGAAGAGAAGGTTCGCAAAGAGGCGGTGGCAACCTCTTATGCCAGTTATCTCAACATTGAAAAGAAATTAAAAGCTGTGCCCGGTCTGCAAAAGATTATCATGACTTCATCCGCTTATGATGAAACGGTGACTGGTCCAAAAAATAATTTTAAGGGCAAACATAAAACGATTGTTGAGATAGCAAAGTTTCAACAGGAAGCAGCCATAAAAAATAAATGGGCTTTTGTTGACCTGGTAAACCCAATGACGGAAATAGATGCAAGGGAACAAAAGGAGGATACCAACTTTACCTTAACCGGACCGGATCGCATTCATCCAGGTAATGCCGGTCATTTTGTAATGGCCTGGTTGTTTTTAAAAGCACAGGGGCTTACAAATTCAGTAGTGGCGAACGTTGAGATCAACGCAGCGCAAGCCAAGCTGGTCAAGGCTTTAAATAGTTCTGTCAGAAACCTGAAAGCAAACTCACAAAAAATAAGCTTTGATTATAAAGCCAATTCTTTGCCTTTTCCAACCGATGACCAGCCCAGGGTTTGGGAAAATCCACAGAAGCAATCCGACGCACTGAAAGTGATTCCTTTTACTGAAGAGTTTAATAAAGAGATGCTGAAGATAAGTGGCTTAAAAGGCAATAATAAATATGCCTTGACAATTGATGAAGTAGCAATCGGAGAGTGGGACGGTGCCGCATTTGGAAATGGAATCAACTTGGCATTACAAACCAACACACCGCAATACAAACAGGCACAGCAAATCGCTGATCTCATTCTCCAACATCGTGAACTGGAACAAAAACTACGGTCTTATTACTGGTTGCAGTTCAATTATTTCAGCAAGAGAAATATGATGTACCAGGATACACCGGCTGCATTGGACTCAGTAAATAATGCAGCTGCAAAAGATTGGGCTGTGGCATCAAAAAAAGACAACTACCAGCAGGCAAGAAAGAAAGAAGTAAGAGAAGGCTGGCAAAATGAAATGAACGCTTTGGTGGCTAAAATGTACCTGCTGAATCAACCCGGCAAACATAAAATGACGGTTACATTGGTTAAATAAGATGGGCTGAGTATTTGTGTTAGAGATGGTTGGCTTATTTGAAGACTATTTGATTTAAAGGCTGAAGCTGATTGAAAATATGTCGTACAGGAGTGCGACGCCACTGAGGCTGCACAACGCTTTGAAGCTGGGCAATAAAATTTTAAAAAATGAATTGTAAGAAAATTACTTTGATGCTGTTGTATATATTACCTGTTGTGATGCAGGCACAGCAGAGGATTTCCCTGGATAGCGATAATAAAGATATTTTGTGGAAACTGAAGCCGCAATCAGAAGTGGGCAGTGATAGTGTGCAGATCTATGCAGCAGGCTTTAATGATAACAATTGGGTGAATGCAGTGGTACCTGGTGCTGTGTTTACATCTTACGTGAATGCAGGCATCGAAAAAGATCCTAACTGGGCCGACAATATTTATAAGGTTGACCAGTCGAAATACAACCGAAATTTTTGGTACAGAACAGAGTTTACTGCAGCCATTAATGATGGCGAAAAACTGTGGCTGAATTTTGAAGGCATTAACCGCAGGGGTGAAATATTTCTGAACGGAACAAGGCTTGGCATGCTCGATGGTTTTATGCAACGTGGCAAGTTTGATATCACGGGTCTTGTGAAAAAGGGTAGTAAAAATGTGTTGGCAGTACTGGTTTATTGGCCCACCAAACCCATTGCCAACCATGCAAGTCCAACATATATTTCCAGTGACGGCTGGGACTGGATGCCTTCTGTGCCCGGGCTGCTGCAGGGCATTACAGATGATGTGTTTCTTTCGGTGACAGGTTCCGTGGCATTCAATGATGTATGGATCAGAACCGATGTGCCTTCAAAACAAAAAGGCATCGTATCAGTAAATGTTGATCTGAAGAACAATGGCAGCCTTCAACAAAACGGTGTACTCACGGGAACCATTAACCCCGGAAATATTATTTTTGCCCAACCGGTTATCTTAAAAGCCGGGCAGCAATGGAGCATGGAATTCAATGCCACCAGGTTTAAACAACTGGCGATTGACAACCCGCTGTTGTGGTGGCCTAACGGATATGGGGAGCCTAATCTTTACACACTTGATTTAAAATACACCGTTAACGGTAAGCCTGCCGATGCAAAGCAGATCAAATTCGGCATCAAAAAATATAGCTACGATACGCTGAAGGGTGTGCTGCACCTCAATATTAATGGCGAAAGAATATTTGCCAAGGGTGGCAACTGGGGTATGAGCGAATACATGTTGCGCTGCCGTGGAGAGGAATACGACCTGAAAGTAAAGCTGCACAAGGAGATGAATTATAATATCATCCGCAACTGGATTGGCTCTGTAACCGATGAAGAATTTTACGAAGCCTGTGATAAGTATGGCATGATGGTTTGGGATGATTTCTGGCTCAACTCGCATCCGAATTTGCCGGATGATGTGATGGCTTTTAATAATAATGCGGTAGAAAAAATAAAACGTTTGCGCAATCATCCATCTATTGCCGTTTGGTGTGGCGATAATGAAGGTTATCCTTTGGCACCACTGAATGGCTGGTTGAAAGAAGATGTAAAAACCTTTGATGGCGGTGACCGGTTGTACCAGGCAAACTCACACAGCGATGGACTTACCGGTAGTGGTCCATGGGCTAACTCACATCCCAACTGGTACTTTACAAAATATCCCGGCGGCTTTGGTGGTGATCCGGGTTGGGGTTTTAGAACAGAGATTGGTACTGCGGTATTCACTACTTTTGAAAGCTTTAAAAAGTTCATGCCTGACAGTAATTACTGGCCACGCAATCAAATGTGGGATAAACATTTCTTTGGCCCTTCGGCCGGCAATGGCGGTCCTGACAGGTACCTTAAAACCATTAACGCAAGCTATGGTGCGCCAACTGGTATTGAAGATTTCTGTAAAAAAGCACAGCTTGTAAATATAGAAACCAACAAGGCCTTGTATGAAGGCTGGCAGCACCATATGTGGAACGATGCTTCGGGTGTAATGACCTGGATGAGCCAGTCTGCCTACCCGAGTTTTGTATGGCAAACCTACGATTATTACTACGACCTGAATGGCGCTTACTGGGGTGTTAAAAAAGCTTGTGAGCCGGTGCATATCCAATGGAGCTATGCAGACAATACCATCAAAATTTCCAACACTACGCTTAATAATTTTAAGAACCTTCGGGCAGAAGCCATCGTGTATAATATGGATGGAAAGCCTGTTAATAAATTCGCTAAAACTGCAACTGTTAATGCGGCTGCCAATGATATTACCGATTGTTTTTCAATTGATTTTACTACAGAAAACAGGGTAGTTATTAAGAGTGTGATGGCTTCTTCTACCGTAAAGGAAGCACCAACTGCCAACGCTGCAATTGATGGCAATGGCGGCACCCGGTGGTCGAGTAGTTATAAGGATGATGAATGGATATATGTTGACCTGGGCGAAATAAAAGAGATCGGATCGGTGATGCTGAACTGGGAGTCGGCGCATGCGAAAGCATTTAAGTTACAGGTGTCTGATGATGCCATCAGCTGGAAAGATGTGTACTCAGCCAATGATGGCAGTGGTGGTATGGAGGCCATTGATTTTGCGCCCTTAAAAACACGCTATATAAAAATGCAGGGCATTAAACGGGCTACCGAATGGGGCTATTCGCTTTTTGAAATAGAAGTGTATAGTAAGGCAAAAAAGCAGGCCGATCTGTCGCCGGTTCATTTTATTAAATTATTGCTGAAGGATAAAGGAGGCAAACTGTTGTCGGATAATTTTTACTGGAGAAGTGCAAGATCAGCTGATTATACAGCGCTGAATAAACTGCCAAAGGCAAAGTTGAAAACTACTTCTTCAATTTTAGAAAAAGATGGCCGGAATAGCATTGGTGTGGATGTTAAAAATGTTGGAATCGGGGTGGCATTTGCAATTCATGTACAGGCAATCGGCACAGATGGGGAACGCATTTTGCCTGCGATTATGAATGATAATTATTTCACGTTGATGAAAGGGGAAACAAAGCATATTGATATTGAGTTTGATCATCGGCTTTTGAAGAATGGGAAGTATAAATTGGTGGTGGAGGCTTATAATAAATAGTAAGATTGGGCTGTTTATTTTAGCAAGTAGTTGCAGGCAAAAATTTGTATTTAACAACAAGTAAAGCCATTCCATTGCGTGCAATATTAACGGCGCACAAAATATTGATATTGAAGTAAACATATCAATCAATCTATGAAAATTAATATGATGAAAAATCTAAAACTTATAGCGATCTGTTTGTTGTTGATAGCACAATCTTCGTCTGCCCAACAGAAGTCATTTTTACAATTTGCTGATGTGTTACAAAGCAATATGGTGTTGCAGCAAAACAAACCATTCAAGGTTTGGGGCAGGGCAGTAGCCGGACAATCAGTTAAAATAAAAGCCGATTGGATGAATAACGAAGTAATTGTTAGGGCAGAAAATGACAGCAGTTTTGTTGGAATCATTGTAATGCCGGTAGCCAAAGAAAATGATTTCACCAAACATGAACTAAGTATTGAAAGCAATGGTGAAAAAGTGATATTGAATAATCTGCTGATTGGTGATGTGTGGTTTTGCAGCGGCCAAAGCAATATGCAATTTAGCATGAAGGAGATAAAGGATTCTGCGATTGAAGTACCCGCAGCGAATTATCCAAACATTCGCTTGTTCAGTGCAGCACTGAATTTCAGCGCATCGCCCATAAATAATATCAACGGTAAATGTGTGGAATGCTCACCTAAGACCGTTCTGAATTTTAGTGCTGTTGGCTACAGTTTTGGTAAGGAGTTGTACAACAATTTGCGTATTCCGATCGGGCTCATTTTTTCCGGTATTGGCGCTTCATCGGCACAGGCTTATGTGCCACAGGATGTACTGGCTGCAGACACCATGTTGAACCGTGTTTACCTGCAACCTTATCTCAATAGCGATAAATCAAAAGAAAAAATTGATGGCGGTTTTTCTTTCGAGAAAGTAACCCGACCGTTTTTATTGTACAATGCCATCATTCATCCTTTTATTAATTTATCGGTAAAAGGTTTTTGCTGGTACCAGGGCGAAAGTAATCGCAACGAAAGAGAAAGTTATACAAGGCTTACACAGGCGCTGATCAAAAGCTGGCGACAAAATTTTGCACAGGATAACCTGCCCTTTTATTATGTGCAGGTGGCGCCATTCTACTACAATAAGGAAGATCCTGTGTTAGCAGACTATGCATTCTTCAGGGAAGCACAGGAAAATATTGCAACGCTTAATAACACCGCCATGGTGCTTACAATGGATGTAGGCGAATCAAAAAACCTTCATCCTAAAAATAAAAAGCCTGTCGGTGTAAGGCTTGCCAAAACAGCGTTGAACCGGACTTATGGCAAACTGGATGTTTTATACCAGGGCCCGCAATATGATTACATGGAAATTCAAAAGAAAAAAATAGTAATTCATTTTTCGAAACAGTCTGTTGCGGGTGGTTTGCAAACCAAAGACAATCTTGCTCTAAAGCATTTTGAAATAGCTGGCGCTGATAAAGTATTTCATCCGGCGGATGCTGTAATTGCAAATGAGACAGTGGTTGTTTCATCTCCGTTGATTAAAAAACCGGTTGCAGTGCGGTATGCATTCACTAACTATCCTGTAACCAATTTTGAAAATAAAGCCGGTATACCTGCTGTTCCCTTCCGGACTGACGATTGGGATGAGCAGGTTGGCAAATAACATTTTACACACTCTAAGTTGTTGATCAATGATGCCGGGAGAGTTTATTAGAGAGGATAATCAAAAGAAAATAAAAATAATGGAGAAAGGAATTAAAACTATTAAGAATGAACAATAAAAAAGGACAACTGATTTTATTGCTGATAGTCGTATTACAGTCAGCCGCAATTATTACGGCTAACGCACAAATTACTAAAGTTCCGAACGGAATATTGGTTAAAGCCGCAGGCCGGCAAGTAATGCTATCGGTTGCTAAAAATGCTGCATTTTGCTTAAGTCTGAACGATTCTATAGTACCATCTGCTATTAAAAGTGTTTTTATTGATGAGGGTAATCGTTCAACCATTCCTTATTCCGTGATAGCTGCGGCTCCTTATTACGGTATTAGGACCTCGCATGGTAAATTGATGATTAATAGTGTCACTAAGGTGTGGTCTTTATATGATGCGGCCGGGCGGGCACTTATCCAAGATGGCGCTTTCTCATTTACAGATAGCGCCATACAAATTACACACACTGCTACGGGCTTATTGTATGGTGCCGGTAATAAGTCTACCAAAGACCTGGTGAAAAATCGGTCTGGGTCTTCTGCAGGCAATGGAGTAGCCGATATTCCCTATTTCTGGAACAGCGTGGGTTACAGTGCATTTGCCGTTTCTGCTAATGATGATATCCCTGCCACCTGGAACCGGGTAACGGATAAAGCAGGCTTAACCTGGACATTTGCGGGAAAGGCTGCAAATTTATACCTGTGGCCGGCCAAAAGCATGTATGATGCTGCCCGCGGTTATGTAGAACTTACCGGCAGGCCAAAGCTTCCGCCGAGGTGGGCATTTGGTTACCTGCAAAGCAAATGGGGCTGGGATGACAGCGCATATGTATCCGACGTTGCCAATAAATTCCGCTCCCATCAATTGCCGGTTGACGCTTTTATTTTTGATTTTGAATGGTACACTACTACGCCTGATTATGCTTTGAAAAAAGAAGGCAAAGCGGATTTTACCGATTTTACTTTCAATCCTAAATTATTCCCAAAGGCAGCCACGCAAATAGCCGCATTAAAAAGACAGGACATCAAATTTATTGGCATTCGTAAACCGCGGCTGGGCAATGCCGCACTGCTTGATACAGCAAGGAAAAACGGCTGGCTGATCAGCTCCAATACTGATAGCCGCGATCTGAATTATAGCAATGCGGCCATGCGAAAATGGTATATGGAAAAAAACAGGCCGTTGATCAAAGCAGGTGTTGATGCATGGTGGGATGATGAGGGCGAATCTTATTATACCTGTTATTATTGGTGGAATATTGCGCAGCGTGACCTGATGGGATCTGCCAGGCCAAACTATCGCCACTTTACAATTAACAGGGCTTTTAGTCCCGGCAACCAGCGTTTGGGTTATTGCACCTGGAGCGGCGACATTTATTCCACCTGGCCGGATCTCGCTAACGTTCCTAAGGACTTGCTTAACTACAGCCTTGCCGGAATGAACTATGGCTCCTGCGATATTGGTGGCTTCCATGGCACACCAAGCAAGGAAATGTTGGTGCGCTGGTTCCAGGCAGGTGTGTTTTTCCCGATCATGCGTTCACATTCCGACATTGGTACTACCGCCCGTTTCCCTTTTCTTTGGGGCGAAGATGGCGAAGCTGCCATCCGCAAGGCATTGAACTTAAGATACCAGCTACTGCCTTTTATTTATAGTTTAGGGCATGAAGCTTATAATAACGGCGCTCCTGTTATGCGGCCGCTGCTGATGGAATTCCCGGATGATACCACCGTTGCGAACCTGAGTGATGAATGGCTGCTGGGTAAAGGGTTACTGGCTGCGCCCATACTAACTGAAGGCAGCAAACGAAACATCTACTTCCCGGACGATACCTGGTACAACTTCTACACCGGCGATCAGGTTAATGGGCCTGCAACCATTGCGGTTGAAAAGGCGCTGGATGAAATACCAATATATGTGCGTGCAGGTACCATACTTCCTGTTGGGCCAGTCATTCAATATTCGGAGCAAAGCGCTGACACGCCGCTGGAAATCCGGATCTATCCCGGCAAAAACGGCAGTTTTAAAATGGTGGAAGATGATGGCGTATCCTATAATTACATCAAAAATGATACAAGAACAACTGCATATTACTGGAACGATAAAACGAAACCACTTACCTGGAAGGTAAGTGGCGGTTACTCTGGTAAAAACATTTATAAGACCATTAAAGTGGTTGTAGGAAAGACATCAAAGAAGGCAGCTATTGGTATTAGCGGTCGTTTGTTCTTTAAGTGATAATTTCTTAAAATTATTCTTATGAAAGAAATCATTTGTTGTTTTTTATTTTTCTTTATCATGCTTACCGGCAAAACGCAAACCGGAACCGCGGAAGCTGTGAATCAGACAGTATTTCTTTTGCCAGAATTTGCCCATGGTAAAGTGCTTTTTCTGAATGGGACCAGTCAGCAAGTAATGTTGAATTACAATACCCTTTTTGAGCAGATGATCTTTGAACAAAACGGTTTAATGATGGCACTGGATCAAATAAATACCATTGATACGGTATTTATTGATAGCATGAAATTTATACCGGTAGATACTAGCTTTTATGAAGTAAGGCTTGAACAAACGAGGTTTTCTTTGTACACCAGGCATAGCAGCATTGTTACCAAAGACGGCACCGCTGCACCTTTTGGCGGAACCACACAAACGGGAGCAGTACAAAACCTTTCCAGTTACCGTTTAGGAGTGGCCACGCCATACCAGTTGAAGCCGGCAGATAATTATACCGTAAACAAACAGGTGACATTTTTTATTAAAATCAACGAGCAGTTAACCCTGGTGAAAAGCCCTAAGCAACTGGGGCAACTATCTCCCGGCAATGAAAAAAAGATTATAAGGTTCATAGAAAATAATGACATCGTTTTAAATAAAAGGCAAGACCTGGAAAAGCTACTGCTATTTATTGAAACATTCAACCGAAAGAATTAAAAAAAATAATTGCATAATATTTTCCATTGTTTAAATCTATTACACAAATGAATTACTTACGGCTGGTAATCTCAGTGATCTCTTGCTTTTTTTATTCAGGCAACAGCCATGCTCAATCGGTGGTTTCGTTGCAATATGAAAGGCCGTGGAATGCCCAATGGATTGCAGCGCCCAATGATGATGGCATGCAGTATGGCGTGTATTATTTCAGAAAAAATTTCGTGTTGCCGGTTAAGCCAAATGCTTTTAAAATTCATGTATCGGCAGATAATCGCTATAAATTATACATCAATGGTTCATTGGTTTCACTTGGCCCCGCAAGGGGCGATACTTATTTCTGGAATTATGAAACGGTCGATATCGCTGCATATCTTTCTGCCGGAGCAAACACGGTAGCAGCGCTTGTCTGGAATGAGGCGCAATACCGGCCCGAGGCGCAGATCAGTGTGCGGACAGGTTTTATTTTGCAGGGCAATACAGTGACGGAAGAAATATTAAATACAGATAAAAGCTGGAAGTGCATTCGGGATGCCGGGCATTATCCCGTGCCGGGTTATTTCTTTGCTGCCACGAAGGGCGAAATGGTAATTATGAATCAAGCCATTAAAGGCGACTGGATAACCAAGGCATTTGATGACAATGCCTGGCCCACGGCAGAAAAGGTAATGGATGGAAAATTGAAAGGCATGTCATGGGGTATTGACTGGGCATTGGTGCCTTCAACATTACCGCCAAGAGAAATGACCTATCAACGCATTCCAACATTGCGGAGTGCGGTCAATATTACTGTTCCGCCGATGTTTCCGGAGAAGAAGGTGGCGGTAAATGTTCCGGCTAATACAACAGTGTCTTTATTACTCGATCAAACCTTTGAAACCAATGCTTATGTAACGCTCAATTTTAGCGGCGGCAAAGATGCCGGGATTTCGTTGGGCTACGCCGAAGCACTTTTCGTGAAAGGCGGCAAGGACGGGCTTAAAAACAATCGTGATGACATAACAGGGAAAGAGTTTATTGGCCGGATAGATAGTCTCATTGCAGACGGCAGCCAGGGGCAATCATTCACGACATTAAACTTTCGTACCTACCGATACATCCGGCTGATTGTTCAAACCAAAAATGAGCCGCTGGTGATTGATGACCTGTATGGTACTTTCACCGGTTATCCTTTTACAAGGTCGGCGGTATTTAATACAGATAATAGGGAGATAAAGCAAATGCTGGATATCGGCTGGCGTACGGCCAGGTTGAATGCATGGGAGACTTATACAGATTGTCCTTATTACGAGCAGTTGCAATACATCGGCGATACCCGCATACAGGCGATGGTATCTTATTACAATACCAGTGACGATTTGCTGGCACGCAATGCGCTCACGCAGATCGATCATTCCCGTTTGGCGGAAGGCATCACCAAGAGTTGTTATCCTACGAAAGGCACACAGATTATATCGCCATTTTCTTTATGGTACATCGGCATGCTGCATGACTATTGGATGTACCGGAATGACAATGATTTTATTAAGAATAAGCTGGTGGGCGAGCGGGCAGTGCTTGATTTTTTCAGCAAATACCAGCAGACCGATGGATCATTAAAAGATGTTCCCTACTGGGCGTTTGTTGACTGGGCCGGCAATATGTGGGGCGAGGTAAAAGGTAAGGACGGCAGTGCAGCCATCTATGATCTGCAGTTAGTGTTGGCTTACCAATGGGCTGCCGAAATGGAAGCTAAAATCGGTCTGCAGGATTATGCAAATATTTACACCCGCAAAGCCACACAGCTTAAGGCAACGATACAGCGCAAGTACTGGGATGCGGCTAAGAAATTGTATGCCGATACTAAAGAGAAAAACGGCTACTCACAGCATGTAAATTCGCTGGCAATACTAACTGGCATGGTGAGCCGTGCAGACATGCCAGCTGTGGCTAATGGATTGTTGAAGGACACCAGTTTAACCCAATGCTCTGTTTACTTTAAATATTACTTAAACCAGGCATTGGTAAAAGCCGGGATGGGCAATGATTACATGAGTTGGTTAGATATTTATCGCCAAAACATAGCAATGGGACTTACTACCTGGGCAGAGTATTCCGACATCAGTACTTCCCGTTCCGATTGCCATGCCTGGGGCAGCAGTCCGAACATAGAATTTTTTAGAACGGTGCTGGGAATTGACAGTGACGCACCAGGCTTTAGCAAAATAAAGATTGAACCGCACCTGGGAACTTTGACAAAAGTGAGCGGCGAAATTCCTCATCCGTCCGGCAAAGTAGCGGTTGATTATAAGCTCGAAAATGGCCAATGGAGAATAGCCATCAGCCTGCCTAAAAAAACTTCCGGAACTTTTATTTGGAAGGAGAAAGCTTATTTGATTAAAGGCGGGATAAATTCATTCGTGTTAAGGTAAACTGTTTTTGGAGTGCCAGGTTGTATCGGCTCTGAGCCCCACAATTTATGAGGCTCGGGGCCGATACCAATGGGATTTTTGTTAACAATAACGAAAGTTCGTTGAGTAAACTACGTCGATTGCTCACTGCCCATTGCTGATTAATCTGCCAATTACACTTAACATAAAACCAGTTAAACTTCAGGCATAAAAACATTCCCCAATTCAATCATTCGGGCATGCATTGCTTCAAACATCTCTTTTCTTGGATTAGTTGTGGGTATGGGTGGTAAATCCAACGTTCTGGCCGGCTGACCAAATTCTTTAAAGAATACCTCAAACCCTGCCGGTGTAATAAGCATTAGTGCTTTCGCGGTTTCAGTTATTAGATTGAAATGATGCGGGACATTTTTTGGTAACGATATAAATTCTCCCGCACTTACCTTCACTTTTCTATCTCCTACATGAAAATCAATTTCCCCTTCAAGTATAAAAAAAGATTCGTCCTCCAGTTGATGGTAATGCGGCGGAGCAGTAAATCCCTTACGAAAATAACAATGCATCAGTGAAAAAGCTCCCCCGTTATCTTTACCTGTAGCAAGGAAAGAAAAGGTATGTGCAATATAGTGAACAGAATTTTCGAGTGTTGGTTTTTGGGAAAGGTGAGGTTGATCAATAGTTTGTTTCATAAAAAAGTTTTAAATAAAATTAATCTTACAAAATCTATTCGCTCTATACCATTTGGTGGATTTCTAAAAAACCCAACCGAATTCCACCGCTTTTAAGATAGCAGCTGTACGATTCGCCACATCCATTTTTTTGTAAATGTTTAATGTATGTGTTTTGATGGTGACAGGAGATACAAATAGTCTTTCTGCGAGGACCTTATTCGATAAACCGGTTACTAATAAGAACAGAACTTCCTTTTCTCTTTCTGTAAGCAGTTTCAATTCTCTTTTTGACCTTGCAGCTAAATTTTCCTCATTGCACCAACGCCATTCTTTGTTGCATCCTTCGGTTTTTGAATAGGGTTTAGAGGAAATATTTGCTAATTCAAGTGCCCTCACGATAAAATTTCCAACAGTTTTTAAAATATATAAATGATGCTGACTATATACATTTTTCCGAATGGTTCGTACGGTTATTAACCCTACCACCTTATTATGCAACTTTAAAGGTACATATATAGCGGCTTTCGGGTTTGATCCTGCAAAAGGTATGGGTTTGTATTTCAGGTATTTGATATATTCACTATCTACATTGTTCATAAATATCTCGGTTTCGTTCCGTATGCACCAACTGGCGAACCGGTTGTCATCTATCACCTCAACTGAAAAATCCGGAATACTTATTCCATCTTCAATCATTCCTTTATAAACAATTACCCCTTCCTTTTCATCATATAATCCTACTGCAAATTGAAAAGCATCAAGAAGATGGTTGACATTCGAATAAATAGTTTTCGTAATCTCTTCCAGGCTGAGTTCTGGCGTTATGAGCTCTGCTACATCATTTAAAATTCGCAGTTGTTCCGTCCAGTCAACATCGATAAGGCTGGCTACAGACTTATTCCACGAAGCAAAAGCATTATCAAATGCATTTTTATTTTGTGATTTCATCATTTCTTTTAGAAAAACAGGATGTTAAATTTAACATTAAAAAGAGACATGGTATCGACCTTCCTTACGGGTGAACCGGACGATGTACCATTGGGGATGAATTGAATGAGTTTTTTTGTGCGATGCTGCTGGTCAACGGTCGCATTAATGGGAGGGATTGCAATTCCTTGCCTGAAACAGGTTGAACTGGCTTTCAAACATACAAACCTGTTGTGAATAATGGTGTTTATAACGAAACATACCGGGGGGATAGGAAGATACTTCATACAGGTAGCCTTTGCTTCGCATCAGAGAATGATTTTAAAATCGTTTGCATGTAAGCCCTGATAATATCAACCACGGCGTAGTTCTGCCTTAATGAGAAGGGCTCGGTGCAGGTTCTTTTTTATTCACAACCGGGTGATATATTCTCTCCGCGGTTTGCAATACTTCCTTTTTATCAAGCGTCATGTGTTTGGTTTGTTGATTTTGGAACATGGTCATCTGGTCTTTATAATGAGGCGATGCCGGATGCTGAGATGCGCCAAAAGTATTGATTGATTCAATGATGGGCAATCCGTTTTTTGGATAACGGACAAAACAAATGTAGGCATCGCCCGTACCGATTTTGCGCATGCCATTGATATAAGGTGTGGTATAGGCAGCTGCAAGTATATCTGGCAAACCGTCAGCCGCTCTTGCATCATCACCCCTTACTAATTTTTGTATATCGCCTAAAGTAAGGTTTGTTGTGCCAAAATTTTTCAACAGGTAATCATTTATATATTGAAATGTTTCTACACTCTCGGCCTTGCTTAGTTGCCGTGGCGGGGTGCCACCCAGTTTCTTCGCGATATAATCATACAGCAATAAGAATACTGCGGCACCTTTACTTGACTTGATAGCCTGGTAATTCCATTTTTGCAGGGGAGTAATAACCTCCTTCAATAAAGGATATTCACTTGCATTTAAATGCAGCATACTATCTATTCCATATGGAAATTGCAATTGTTGCGGGTATTGCCGGTCAAATTTAATACGCTTAAAATATTCGTAGTCTATCTTATCAACTCCTTTCATTAGTTCGGTAACCCGCTGACTGCGGTTATTATCATAAGTCTCAAAACCATCATTCGGATCATAATTTTTGGGATCCAGATTAGATTTTTTGTCTGTTGCCAGGAACGGAGAATGGTTGGTATTAAACAAATAGCCCGATGGGGGATTGATGTATTGGGGCAAGGCCGTAACAGGCTTGAATTGCGTCCACAAGTTAGTGGATGTATTTCCAGGCAAGACGTTTCCCCAGCTAAACTTGGGATCGGAATTGCGTACCGGTATTTTAGCATTGCTTATATAGAAAATGGTATCATACCGGTCTGCATACACGATGTTGAACATCGGCAAACTGGTCATTCTAAGTGCATCATAAAACTCAGTAAAGTTTTTTGCTTTATTCATCCGGTACCATTCTTCCAAGGCTTTGCAATCCATGTTTGCAGGAAGCCGCATCGCGTATACCCCTTGTGGTGATTTTACCGTGGCTCCGTATTTACTCCAGTACACCGTCCTGTTAATGGTTACAGGTATTCCTTTTATCCGTAGCCTGGCATTCTTAACTTCCAGTTTGAGCCACTTACCATCAAACTTGTATTGATTATTATCTGCCGGATTCATCTCCAGCTGGTACACATCTATTTTGTCAGGGTTGTTAACGGTATGTGCCCATCCGAGGTTTTCGTTGGTGCCATGAAAAATAAGACAGCCTCCTGGAAACAATCCACCCAACATATTCCAACCTTCGTCACTTTGTAAATGGGCTTCATAGAAAGCTGTAGGCCCTTCCACAGGCTGGTGTGCATTAATGGCCAGGAAGGCTTCACCCGTGCTGGTCTTTGACGGATGAAATGCAAATGCATTCGACCCCTGCGACGAAAAGCCGGGCACGGTGCCAATTGTACCCCCTAATATCTTGGGCAGTGCAACATCAACCCCGCAAAATATACTTAGCGAAAAAACAGTAGCAGTAAGGTATTCTTTCTCGTCAAAAGGGAAGGCTTTCTTGTATTTTATTTCGCCGGGATGCGCTTTGGCGTAATCATTTAATCCCTGCACATATCCTTTTATCAAAGCAATAAAATCTGGACTAAGGGTGTTCCATTGATCATCCACCAATTGCCTGCACCGCAAAAGATTTACCACGTAATCTGCGGCTGCACCTTTTTTACCTAAAGCAGTGCCCAATTTAGCTTTGCCCGATAGCACCACCAATTGTAAGGTGTTGAAATCGTCTTCAGCGTGGGCCCAGGCAAGACCATAAGCAACTTCGGCATCGGTGGGCGCAAAAATATGCGGTACACCAAAACTGTCGCGGGCAATCGTAATATTGGTTGGATTGATTTGGGCGTAAGCCAACGTGGTAAAAAAGGCAAATGACAGCAATAAATATTTCATGCTGAAAAGTAAAAAAAATGTTGGATCAAGCCTAAAAAACATTGTGAATAGGTTGGTTTCTCTTTGCCTGTTAAACGTGTGCAGTAAATTGCATGGCTTAAGATAGGTTAATCCAGCATTAAGTTTAGTAGAAGGCATATATTTTATTCCCTATATTTACTTTCTTAAACTTACTTCAATGGCAACTATAAAAAAGAACCCAAAAAAGACAGCTAAAGAAAAAACAATTATTACCAAATTTGCAGGACAAGTGGGGCATTTGGCAGGTGAAATCATCGCCGGTAAAGATCACTTAATTGAAATAGCGGGTGACGCCATTGAATCTGTGAAAACCACCTTGCAGAATATTGCTGTAAAGAAAAAAGCTGCACCTAAAAAAGCAGGGAAGGCTAAGCCAAAGGAACCGGTTGCAAAATCCGCCGGTGCCGGTGTCAAAAAAGTAGCAAAGCCAGCAGCTCCGAAAAAAACTGCTCCAGCTAAGAAAGCTGTTAAAGAAGCTACGAGAAAAGTTGCCGGGAAAAAGTGATGTTTAAAATTACGAAGGCGATTTTCTGGCGGATAAGTTTTTTTTAAATTTAACAATGCCGGAAATCGCGTGGGCCATGAACAATTCTATACTTTCATGAGGTGTTTATCAAATCCCAACTGCACAAGACGTTCATATGCATCCCATACCTGAGTAGGTATATCCTGGTAAATTTGGAACCCTTTAGCAGGATATAACCTGATCCGTTGCAGATCTCCAATCATGATATTGATTACTCTTTCTAACGGAATGTCATCGGTAGGATATTTTTCAAAAGCGATTTGTGGAGATGTTACCAGCAGGTTTTTATTAGGCCAGTGTTTTTTAAAAGTTGCATATGACCTTCTTTCCATATAGGGTTTTTGCACTACTATAAAGTTTTGCGGATCAAGTCCTTTTTGCGTTAGTAGCTGTTGGGTAAATAAGATATTTTCACCGGTATTGGTCGACTTGTTTTCTATGAGAATTGCCTCAGCAGGCACACCTTTTTTTACTGCAATCGCGGCAAATTTGTCCGCCTCACTTTCCGTCCACATATTTTGCGTAAAGTTGCCCAATCCACCAGACATAATCACAAGGGGCGCCCAGCCTTGCAGGTACAATTCAGCGGCTCTGTCAGCAACTCTCAAATCATGGCTACCCAATGCCAATATGCAATCAGATTTTGCCAGGGAATGATTCATGTGATGGTAATTCCATAGTTGTTGAGCCAATTGCAATACTTCGGGTGTAATCATATACGATTGTTGTTTTGACTAAATAAGAGATACCTACTATTCAAAGATATTATTGTTTTAAATTTTAAATTGGAAACATAATTTATGGACGGAAATGCCGTAGCGAAGCTTTTATTAATCATCCTCATTACTTTTTGGCAAAGGCTTAAGTTGGCGGTCATTGCGTCTTCACAAACCAACTCCGCTTCGATAAAGTTCCTCAATGGTATGTCGTACAAGAGGGCGATGCAAGGATGTTGCCCAATGATCAAATGCCCGGACAAGATATGTTTACAATAAAGTTCATTGTTGTTATTTCCAGTTTTTATTTGGCGCCGGTCCCATTTCGAAAATCAGTTGACGCCCTTTTACAATATCGGCATGGCTGATAAAAGGATGATCAATGTGCCTGCCATCCAGTTGTACACTTTGAATGTATTTGTTTTTTGCAGACAGCTTATTGGCAATAATCGTAAACGTTTTTTGCTGATTGTTGACCTTCAAATTTACAATGAGTTTTGGAAACTGTGGTGCACCGATGGCATAGATACCGGAAGCGGGTGTTACCGGGTAAAAACCCATTACCCCAAAAATATACCAGGCCGCCATTTGCCCGCAATCTTCATTGCCGTTGATGCCCAGCGGTTCGTTGAGGTAATTTTCTGTAGTGTGCTTCCTGATCAGTTCCTGCGTTTTCCATGGCTGTCCGCAGTAATCGTAGAGGTAACAATAATGGTGACCGGGTTCGTTATCATGACGGTAATGATTACCTGCAAAGTTCTCATCCAGTTTGGCAATAAACTTTTCTTTTCCACCCATCATTTCAATCATCCCCGGAACATCGTGCAGGGCACCAAACAGGTAGGTCCATTGATCGCCTTCTGTAAAACCATCCTGCCTGCCCAATTTATCTTTTGGATTGAAATGCACAAATGAACCGTCCGCCAGTTTGGGGATCAAAAAGCCGGCCGTTGAATCATAGAGGTTTTTATAGTTCTTGCTCCATGCTAAAATTTTTTCGTAATCATATTTTTTGCCCAACGCTTTCGCCATCTGTGCTACGGAATAATTATCTGATGCATATTCAATGGTACGGGAAACAGACTCGGCCGTTTTTCCAAAGGGAACATAGCCAATACTGTTGAAGGCGGTAAGTCCGGCCCTTGCTTCATAGCCCGTCCACAGATCACGATCACCATAAGCAAGGCTGGTATCATGGTATGGTGGCACCATCGCATCTTTTAACAATGCTTCATACGCAAGTTTCACATCATAACCACGAATGCCTTTTACATAAGCATCGGCAATCACCGCATCCGCGTGGGTGCTGATCATAATATTGGTTTCGGCAGGATTGGGCCACATGGGCAAACGGCCACCTTCTTTGTACATTTGTAGCATGGCCGTGATCATGTCGTTTACCCGATCGGGTTGGGTAAAGATCAGTAGGGGATGGAGTGCCCTGTATGTATCCCACAAAGAAAAATCGGTGTAGGAAGTGCCGGTATGCACCTGGTCGTCAAAAGCACTGTAATATTTTCCATACTCAGAAAACTCTCTTGGGAACTGCATGGTATGAAAAAGCGCTGTATAAAAAATCGCTTGCTGGTCTTCGGTAATTCCTTCAGGCTTCATGCATGCTAAATTCGCTTGCCAGGTGTTACGGGTGGAGGCGACCAGTTGTTCAAAACTGCGACCGGAAATTTCTTTCGCCATATTGATCCGTGCCTGATCCAGGCTGATAAAAGAAGTGCCGATCCGCAATGCTATTTTTTCTCCCGCCCTGGTTTTAAAATTGATGTAAGCTCCCATTCTTGTACCCAGTTGTTCAATCGAAGATGGGTTTACGGTAGTATTGTCCCAGGTTCCAAAAGAAGCAATTTTTTTATCGCATTGAATGATAAAATAACCTTTGAAGTTTGGCAGATCAGGACCAATTTGTGCCGACATCCGGTCGGGGTTATAACCGGTGATTTCATTTTTTATACTATCAATTTTTACATACCCTCTTATTGATTTGATCCTTGGCCCATAATCGTTGGAAGGGTCGGCCAGTTCAGGATTTAGATTGATTCCCTGGATAATAAAACGAGCCTTTTCAGCAGCAGGAAAAGTAAACTGAAAGATGCCCGCCCTTGAGGCCGCCGCAATTTCTCCTTTTATATATTGATGGTTACCAGTGTTGAGCAGCACACAATAATAATACGGATGCGATACTTCATCCTTGTGTTCAAAGGGTAAAGCCCTGTCCTTGGGTAATAGTTTTAACTCACCAACCTGGGGCATCACCGAAACATAGCCATAGTCGCCCATCCACACAGTTGGCTGGTGCGAAGCAAGGAAGCCCATAATACTTTTTTGTTCATACACATAAGCATTTAATCCCATTTTTGGTTCTGCGGTTTGTGCCAAAAAATTTGTCATGGCAAAGGGTGTACCCACTGCGGGTACTGTGCCGCCTCCGTCTAATCCTTTTTTAAAGCCAGCATAAGGTGTTCCGATCAGCGGATTTACATAGTGAACGGCCTGTTTACTTTTTGCTTGTTTTTGTGCAAATGAGATACAGGAAATGGATAACAGGAACAGGGATAAAATACCGATTTTTTTCATGCTGCTTTCTTAAGTTTTAGTTGTTGTGATGGGATACTTCAAACGGGCTTTTGTTAGAGCTGAAAGTTATAAAGGACGCGACTACCGGCTGTAATTATTTAAACTTTAAATCGATCGCCTACCTGTTCTTTCTCCCGAATCTTCCGGACACTAAAGTAAAAAACTTTAACGGCTTAGCAATCTCCTGGAAAATTACGGTGATTGGTGGTAATTAATATCAGCAATAGCCCGCAACCGGTTTTAGTTCACTGTAAACGTTTTTATACTTCAACTATTAGGGATTAATTTGTATTTTGTATTTACAATGCAACATCGAATCGGTCTGCCCGGCTAAACATTTCTAAACATCGCAAACGCGGCAAATACCGGAGCGCCATTGTAATAAATGGTACGATCATAAATTCATTTCATGCGCACGCTTTTATTGTTAAATAAAATTCAACTCAATGCAAGATGTAAACATTGAAGATTTAAAAAATATCATCGCATTAGACGGCCTGGCTGATGAACATCTCCAATGGATATTGGAGCATTCAGAATATCGTGAATATGCAGACGGAGATATCATCGCAAAATACGGCGAGCCTGCTGAAGTGATGTGGATTTCGCTGGTGGGGACGATTGTTTTTTATATGTATGTGAACGGACGCCAGGTATATTATTTTACATTCGAAAACAATAACGTTACTGGTGGTGTGGGCGGACTATTGCCATACTCAAGAATGAAAACCTATCCCGGCTATTCTTATGCATTAGGAGATGTAAAATTGCTTCGTATCCACAAAAAACATTTTGCCGAACTGGAACTGCTCAACCCGGATTTTATCCAGCGCCTGATCAGTTATATGACCGAAAGAGCGAAAGCATTTGCCACCACCAAATTGCAACATGAAAAGGTGGACGCATTAGGCAATCTTGCAGCCGGTATTGCGCATGAACTAAATAATCCTGCTGCTGCTATCCGGGGCATTTCGGATGAACTTTCCAAAAGGTTAAATTTAAACTACCAATTCACAGAAACCTTGCTTGAATGTAATATGACCGCACAGCATATCCAAAAAATCCGGGAATTGGTGAGCCAGAAAGAAATCGGGAAGCAGCAAAATACCAAACTGGCAACATTGCAGCGCATGGAAAATGAAGATGAACTGGCGGAATGGCTGGAACAAAATGGAGTAACTCAAAGAGAAGCTGCTGAAACCTTTTCGGAATATGAATTTTCAATTGAGGAACTTGAAGCCATCCGGAATGATTTAGGTCCGATGGCGTTTAAGCAGATGATTCCCTGGCTTGAAAACCTTGTAAGCTCTCAAAAAATTATCACAGACCTGGCACATGCTTCCGACCGGATCTCGAATTTGGTTGGATCCATTGCGAGCCATGTTCACATGGACCGTACCAATGAATTACAACCAACCGACATTCACCAGGATATTGAAAATACGCTTACACTTCTTGGGTTCAAGCTCCGGGAAAAAAATATTGAGGTGGTGAGGAAATTCTGCGATGAACTGCCGCTTGTTCCGGCTTTCATCGGAGAACTCAACCAGGTGTGGACCAACCTGATCGATAACGCGATCTTTGCGCTTGGACAACATGGGATACTTACCATTGAAACATCCAAAGATGACAGGAATGTAATTGTACGCATCATAGACAATGGGGTAGGGATATCACCAGAAATCAAGTCGCGTATTTTCGATCCGTTCTTCACTACAAAAAAAGTTGGTGAAGGAACCGGTATTGGTTTAGACATTGTAAACAGGATTGTCAAACGCCATAATGGTGATATAAAGGTTGACTCAGCCCCCGGAAAAACCAGCTTTACGGTTTGCATCCCAATAGTACAAAAGCCAGCATAAATTACAGGATATCAATAAACGATCAAGATGAAACTTCCTTACATTATTATAACCGATGATGACATGCAGGTGTTGCGGGCGATACAACGAGACATCCGGAATAAATACCGTGACGATTACAAGGTAGCCGCAACCGATTCAGCTATTGAAGCACTGGAGGTGATTAAAGAATTAAAGCTAAAGAGTGAAGAGGTTGCTTTATTTATTTCTGATCAGCGGATGCCCGAAATGGAAGGCATTACTTTCCTGGAAAAGGCAAATGAAATTTTCCCGGAAGCAAAGAAAATTTTGCTCACTGCCTATTCGGATATTGATGCTGCCATAAAGGCGATCAATAACGTGAAACTGGATTACTATTTGCAAAAGCCATGGCATCCTGCTGAAGAAAAACTCTTCCCGGTGGTAAATGATTTACTCGATGAATGGCAGGCATTGTACAAGCCAGACCATGAGGCCACAAGAATCATTGGTTTTCAATGGTCGCCAAAGTCGCACGAGTTGAAAGAATTTCTTTCCGGTAATCTCGTTCCGTACATCTGGATGGATATTGAAACAGACCCGGAGGCGGAAAAATATTTGATCAGTGCCAGCATTTCAAAGTCTGACCTGCCATTGGTAATTTTTAAGGATGGCACTGTAATAATTGATCCATCCCTGCGTGATCTTGCTGAACGGGTTGGACTTCAACAAAAGGCAACCAAAGAAATGTACGATGTACTCATCATTGGGGCCGGGCCCGCTGGGTTAGCTGCTTCGGTATATGGTTCATGTGAAGGACTCAAAACACTTCTGATAGAAAGGAGTAACCCGGGAGGACAGGCAAGCAGCAGTGCCCGGATAGAAAACTATCTTGGTTTTCCCAATGGGCTTTCCGGCGCAGAATTATCCAGGAGAGCCATCACACAAACACTTCGCTTTGGAACGGAAATCCTTACACCACAGGAAGTAAAAAATATTACCGTGAAAGACGGGTATAAAATTACCGAGATGAAGGATGGATCGGAGATCTATAGCAAAACGATTGTAATAGCTACCGGGGTCGCATACAGGAAACCAGACATCATGGGTTTGGAAAATTTTTCCGGGGCAGGCGTTTATTATGGCGCTGCATCAGTAGAAGCACACGCCTGCCGCGATGAGATCATTTACATTGTTGGTGGAGGAAATTCAGCTTGCCAGGCTGCCATGTATATGAGCAAATTTGCCAAAGAAGTAAACATTCTTATCAGAAGGGATGCACTTTCACAAACGGCGGCAAATTACCTGGTAGAAAATATCGGCCGCACACCTAACATACATGTAATTGGCAATACAGATGTAATTTCCTGTTCCGGAGCTTCTGTTTTAGAATCCATTACCCTTAAAAATGCAATTACCGGTGAAGAAGAAACTGTAGCAGCCAAGGCGCTGTTTATATATATTGGTACCAGGCCGGGAACAGCCTGGCTAAACAATATTGTGCTGAAAAACGAAAATGGGTTCATTCTCAGTGGAAACGATTTATTGAAAGACAAATCCTTTAACACCATTTGGAAATTAAAACGAGATCCGTTTATGCCTGAAACCAGTGTGCCCGGAATTTTCGCTTCGGGTGATGTACGGTTTGGCGCAATGACAGGTATCTCTTCGGCAGTGGGAGAAGGCGCTATGGCCATTCGTTTCGTGCGCAAATATTTACAGGAAATGTAGACGATGGAATTTGGTCACCTGTAATTTAAACACTGGAAAATTTAGAATTAAAGTGATTCAATTTCTTTCATCACCCGCTCAACCATACTGTTGCACCTTGTGAGATGAAAATGAAGAATATCATCATTTTTATAATAAGCGCTTAGTGATGTCCTCAACAAACTCTTTGCACGGTTAAGTCTCACTTTTACATTTGATTCACTGATGTCCAGGCATTCTTTTGTTTCTGCAACATTCATGTCTTCAATTTCACGCATGATAAAAACCGTCCTGTATTTTTCCGGCAGTTGGCGAATGGCCGTTTCCAATATTGTTTTTAATTCGTCATTGAGCATTTTCGTACCAGGGGTTTGTACTTCTGTAAAGTGTTGCTGATAAATTTGCTTATCCATTATCTCATCATTGATATCGATTGACTTTCCTTTCTTTTTTAGCCTTGACAGGCATTCGTTGATCAAAATTCTAGTCAGCCAGGTGGAAAAACTTGATTTGAATGCAAACTTTTCAAGATGCTCGTAGGCATTTATATAAGCTACCTGCATGATGTCGTCCACTTCTGCATCATCGTTCATAATTGACATGCCAATCCTGAAAAGGCGTTGGTTATATCTTCTTACCAATATCGCATAGAGATTCTTTTCACCCTTCAATACGCGGGTAATAATTTCATTATCAGAAGTGGGCTCTGTCACAATGGGCTTTTGATGAATCATTTTATCTGCAGATATGGGTATTAGAGTGAGAGATTACCATAAGGTTACAAAAATATCCTGATATTTATTTTGTAACCTTTTTACCCGTTTTTACTCCAATCAATACATCCGGTTCATTCCGTGGAAAGTTTGAAAGGCAAATCATGCATTTACAGAAAAATTATTTTTTTTACTCATAAAACAAAAAACTATGGACAATGCGATTCAACGCACCCGGCAAGTGCAACAGGTTTTAAAAGTTACCTATGGGCTCGTTCCCATAATAGCAGGCATCGATAAATTCACCAATCTGCTGACCAATTGGAAAGATTATTTGAGCGTATCGATCACTAATATGCTTCCCTTTAGTGCAACTACCTTCATGTATATTGTTGGCATTATTGAAATTGTTGCGGGGTTGCTGGTTTTCCTGCGGCCAAGAATAGGCGCTTGGGTAGTAATGGCGTGGCTCATTCTTATTGCATGTACTTTAATTTTTGGCGGGCATTATTTTGATGTTGCTGTTAGAGATCTGGTAATGGCCGTGGGCGCTTTTGCTTTAGGAAAGCTTTTGCTGAATGAGGATGGAATCAAAATGAGGGGTAATATTAATTAAGCCGCTAAAAAATTGTGATATTATTGGGAAAAGAAATTTGAGATCCAATTGGAAATATGGAGAAGTCCCGTTTTAGCAAGGGCGACAATATCCAAAGTAATTGAATATCCAATCAATACCTCAATATCACTTATCAGTAAATAGCACTTAAATCATTTAAGATCAGCCGTATTCAGGTTGGTTTGCTGGTTGGTATTACTGGTTACCCCGGCATAATTCAGGTTGATTTTATTGGTGGATTGGATCAGCCCAAATTTTCTGGCATAAAAAGACTGAATATCAGTAGTTAATGCACTTGCAGGCAGCGGAATGCCCCCGATGCTGACGCCAATGGTGGTGGTTACGTGAATCACATCATTGTAGGTAACGCCTTTCACTACTTTACTAATGCCTTTTTCGGTAACGGTATTAGTAAGGGTAGCGGTAAATGAAATTCCTGAAACGGTAGCAGGGACTGACTGGTTCCAGGAAGCACCAACCATTGCATTATCATTCAAATAGTGAATTTCTGCACTTGATCCGCCTAACGCAGCGGGCAAATTCCTGAAATTATAATAGTCGTTGCCACTAATATTGTAGTATTCGTTGGCCGAGCCATTGCTGTTAGTGAAAACATGGTAAGTTTTACCCATGATTACAGAATCCCTGTTGGTGGAAGTAATTGTGTAGGTGGTAGTTATAGCAGGCAAAATATCTATTGACTCGTAATTCCAGGTGCTGCCAGCCGTTAAAGTCATGTAATTGGAAGTGGTTCCGGGAGGAGCAGGATCACTTTTGCTGCAGGAAAACCCAATAACGGAAACGACCACAAGGCTCAAAATTAATTTCTTCATCTGCCAAAGGGGGTTTAATATGTAAATATCTGATTTTTTTAATAATAATTAAATTAATCCTCTTATCTTTGCGCTCCAAAAATATGGCTAAGCAGGCACTCATTAAACAGGACGGAACAATTTTAGAAGCACTAAGCAATGCTATGTTCAAAGTTAAGCTCGAAAATGGTCATGAAATACTGGCTACGATTTCCGGAAAAATGAGAATGCATTACATCAGAATATTACCAGGGGATAAGGTTGGAGTTGAAATGAGCCCTTATGATTTAACGAGGGGCAGGATTATTTTCAGGTATAAATAACCGGCCACTTTGCAAAAAGCAAAAGCGATTATTAATAAAAATAAACAGAAACAACATGAAGGTTAAAGCTTCAATAAAGAAAAGAAGTGTTGATTGCAAGATTGTAAGAAGAAAAGGTGTCTTGTTCGTGATCAACAAAAAGAATCCCCGTTTTAAGCAGAGACAAGGGTAATGAGTTGGCCGATGGCTAATTGTAAATGGTGAAAGCCATGTAACTAATCAACATATAACAAACCAATAGAATTATGGCTCGTATTGCCGGTATAGATTTACCAAAAAATAAAAGAGGCGAAATAGGTCTTACCTATATATTTGGTATAGGTCGCTCTACTGCTCAGTATATTTTAGACAAAGCTGGTATCAGCTATGACAAAAAAGTAAATGAGTGGAATGATGACGAACAAACCGCCATTCGTAATGTAATTAACAATGAGTTCAAAACCGAAGGTGCTTTACGCAGTGAAGTGCAGATGAACATCAAGCGTTTGCTTGATATCGCCTGCTACCGTGGTTTACGTCATCGTAAAGGATTGCCATTACGCGGACAGCGTACCCGTACCAACAGTCGCACCCGTAAGGGCAAGCGTAAAACAGTTGCCGGTAAAAAGAAAGTAGCTAAGAAATAATTGATAGGCACCAGGTAGCAACTTACCTGGTTTCTGTTATTTAAAGACTTAATATTTTGAACAGGCGCCGGATCGTTATAAGTCAACAGGAGGGTTTGTTCAGTTCCGTTTTCATAGTGAGGGCGGAAATTTTTTCAATGATTACCTATTAAATTAATTATGGCAAAAGCACAAGCCGGTAAGGCACAAGGTGGCAAAGGACAACAAGGTGGCAAAACGTCGTCTAAGAAAAGGATTGTTAAAGTAGATAGTTACGGAGATGCTCATGTAACCGCTAGTTTTAACAACATCATCATCAGTTTAACCAACAAGCAGGGACAGGTTATTTCCTGGGCCAGCGCTGGTAAAATGGGTTTCAGGGGTAGCAAAAAGAATACGCCCTATGCAGCCCAGATGGCCGCTTCAGATGCAGCAAAAGTTGCGCTGGATGCAGGGTTAAAGAGAGTGGATGTTTTTGTAAAAGGTCCGGGTTCGGGTCGTGAAGGTGCTATCAGGGCATTGTCACAATCCGGTATCGAGATCAATATGATCAAAGACGTTACACCGCTTCCACACAATGGTTGCCGTCCTCCAAAGAAAAGAAGAGTATAAAAACAGCTGATGGCTGATTTTTTGATGTGGGATGTATCTAAATCCGACATCAAAAAATCAGATATCAGAGGTTCTAACATATTTAATAACGGGTGCATTATTCATTTTAAGATTTTTATAATGATGCACCGACACTAAAAAATCGCATCTACAATTATGGCACGTTATACAGGCCCAAAAACAAAGATCTCCAGGATTTTCGGAGAGCCGATCACAGGCAATGGCAAATGGTTGACTAAAAATAGTAACCCTCCCGGAATGCACGGTGCAAACCGCAAACGCAAAACTTTAGGCGAATATGCCTTACAGTTGCGTGAAAAACAAAAGGCAAAATACACTTATGGTTTGCTGGAAAAACAATTCCGCAAAACATTTGATGAAGCTGCAAGACGCAAGGGTGTTACCGGTGAAAACCTGATAAAATTATTAGAAGCCCGTTTGGACAATGTTGTTTTCCGTATGGGAATTGCTCCAAGCCGCCAGGCAGCCCGCCAGTTGGTTAGTCACAAACACATTACAGTTAACGGGGAAGTATTGAATGTTCCTTCTTATTCAATGAAGCCAGGTGAAACCATCGGGTTAAAAAATAAGAGTGCAGTAAATACATCGATCACGGGCAATGTGCGTGGTAAAAACGCAAAGTTTAACTGGGTTGATTTTAACGAAGCTGAATTGAAAGGTACTTTTATAGCCTATCCCGAAAGAGAAAGTGTTCCTGAAAATATTAAGGAACAACTGATCGTGGAATTGTATAGCAAGTAAGGTGGTGAATGGTGAATTGTCAATGGTGAATAATTTCGTAATTGACGACTTACAAAGATCCCTGGTGCTGAAAAAGTACAAGTGAGTGACACAACGATGATGGGTTTGGATCAAATGCCCGTCCAAAAAATTTTAAACATTTAAACAACAAAATACAGATGGCCATTTTAAATTTTGTTAAGCCCGATAAAATTGTACTTCAGAAAGCAAATGATTTTGAAGCACAGTTTGAATTTCGTCCGCTTGAACCTGGTTATGGTGTAACGATAGGTAATGCATTACGTCGCGTATTGCTTAACTCATTGGAAGGTTACGCAATCATTGGTATTAACATTGTTGGTGCAGATCATGAGTTTGCTACCATCAAGGGTATTACTGAAGACGTTACTGAAATTATATTGAACCTGAAGCAGGTTCGCTTCAAAAAGAAAGCTGATCACGAAGTGAGCACGGAAAAGGTGACACTTTCTATAAAAAACAAAACCGAATTCACCGCAGCAATGATCGGGGAAGCAACACCTACTTTTGAGGTGATGAATCCTGAACTGATCCTTTGTGTAATGGATAGCAGCGCTAAGCTGGATATTGAAATTACTATTGGAAAGGGGCGTGGTTATGTTCCGGCGGAAGATAATAAAGAAAAGAATTCTCATTTCGGATACATCGCGGTAGATGCTATTTATACACCTATTAAAAATGTAAAGTATACCATCGAAAATACCCGTGTTGAACAACGCACGGATTTTGAAAAACTGATCATGGAAGTGATCACCGATGGTACCATTCACCCGGAGGAAGCGGTAAAGCAGGCGAGCCGCATCCTTATCCAGCACTTGATGATCATCACTGATGAAAACATCACTTTTGATACCAAGGAAGATAAGAAAGAAGACCTGGTAGACGAACAAACTTTGCAATTGCGTAAGGTGTTGAAGACTCCATTGGAAGACCTGGATCTTTCTGTACGTGCCTTTAACTGTTTGAAAGCTGCGAAGATCAATTCATTGAGCGAGTTGGTTCAATACGAGCAGGAAGACCTGATGAAATTCAGAAATTTCGGTCAGAAATCTTTGAGTGAAATTGAGCAGGTGCTGAATGAAAGAGGATTGGGTTTTGGAATGGATTTGAGCAAGTTGAAATTGGATGATGAATAAGCAATTAGCTAATTAGCCAATGTGCTAATATGCTAATGAAAGCGAGTCTCCCTAATTGAAGGAATTAGCACATTAGCAAATCAGCACATTAGCACATTTATAATGGAAGTAGGTTATAAATCCTGACACGGTATAACCGAATTTAAAACAACAATGTCATGCGTCACGGAAATAAGAATAACAATTTAAGCAGAACTGCTTCACACAGAAGAGCGCTCTTAATGAACCTGGGTTGCCAGCTGATTACTCACAAAAGGATTACCACTACGCTTGCAAAAGCAAAAGCGTTGCGTACCTATATTGAGCCGCTGATCACTAAAACCAAGGCCACTGAAACCAAGGAATCAATTATGCACAATCACCGTATTGTGTTTAGTTACCTGAATGATAAAGCTGCGGTGAAGGAATTATTTACAGTAGTCGCTCCAAAGGTGGCAAGTCGCCCGGGTGGTTATACACGTATCATCAAACTTGGACAAAGAACCGGTGATGCTGCTGAAGTAGCAATGATTGAGCTCGTTGATTTCAATGAAATTTACGGTAAAGGCGTTAGTACAGTGGCTGCTGCTGAGCCCGCTAAAAAGACAAGGCGTAGCGGTGGTAAAAAGAAAACCGCTGATACATCCACTGTTGAAGAAGCTATTGAAGTAAAGGGGGAAGAAACACCAGGAGCAACCCCGGCTGAAGAACAAAAGGCATAAATTGAAATGACAAATTATATAGGCTCCGATTTTGATATCGGAGCTTTTTTTGTGTAATGTTGAAAAAATGGAACTGCCCTGATAAGTTTGGCCATCGCCTTGTGTATTAAAGGCCATCGTTATTTTGTGCTAAAAATTATTTGTTTAATAAGCAATTGAATTGTTTTCTTTGCAAAACTTCTTAAAAAAATGATGACTCCCGATAGAAAAAAAACGGCCATTTTATTATTGGAAGATGGCACCCTGTTTTATGGTAAAGCATTTGGCAAAACCGGTACCACTACTGGCGAAATATGCTTCAATACTGGTATGACGGGTTACCAGGAAGTATTTACCGACCCCAGTTATTACGGGCAGGTACTTATTATGAACAATGTTCATGTGGGAAATTATGGTGTTAAAAATTCTGATGTTGAGAGTGACAGTGTAAAAGTAAAGGGTGTAATTGGCAAAAACCTGGAAGAGCAATATTCCCGTTTTTCAGCTATCAACTCCCTGCAGGAATATTTTGAACAGCAACAAGTGGTAGCGATTGATCATGTGGATACCAGGGCGCTGGTGGCGCATGTGCGGATACAAGGCGCTATGAACTGTATCATTTCTTCCGATATAACCGACCTGGAGCAATTGAAGGCCGAATTGGCCAAAGTTCCTTCTATGAATGGACTGGAACTTGCCTCTACGGTATCAACGAAAGAATCGTATTTTTTAGGCGACCCAAATAGTAAGATCAGGGTGGCTGTATTGGATTGCGGCATCAAAAAAAATATTTTGAGCTGCCTTACGGAGAGAGGCGCCTATGTAAAAGTGCATAATGCAAAAACAAGTTTTGAAGAGCTGCAATCCTTTGAACCCAATGGGTATTTTATAAGCAATGGCCCTGGTGATCCGGCACCGATGGCTTATGCAGTAAATACAGTAAAGCAGGTTTTAGCAGCTAATATACCCTTGTTTGGTATTTGCCTGGGGCACCAGTTACTGGCATTGGCAAATGATATTCCTACTTTTAAAATGCATCATGGTCACAGGGGCCTCAACCACCCGGTAAAGAATATCATCAGTGGTAAATGCGAAGTCACCACACAGAACCATGGCTTTGGTGTGGATCCGGATGCGGTTCGTGCATCGACGGATGTAGAGATTACGCATCTTAACCTGAATGACGATTCCATTGAAGGGATAAGGGTGAAAAATAAACCTGCCTTTTCGGTGCAGTATCATCCGGAAGCAACCCCCGGGCCGCATGATAGCAGGTATTTGTTTGATGAGTTTATTGCATCAATCATTATTTGATATTTGATAAATGATAATTCATAGAGGGAAGTATAGCCGGGAAGAAGAAGGACTTCCTGAGGTTATGCTGTTGAACCTAATTCGTGTAATTCTTCTTCGAAATTCGTGTTATAAAGTATTAATATGAGAATAGCAATCATCAATGGGCCTAATCTAAACCTGCTGGGGCAACGGGAGCCTGGCATTTACGGCAACCAGTCTTTTGAGCAGTATTTTGAAGAACTCAAGGCAAAGTTTCCTGCTATAGAATTTAATTATTACCAGAGTAATATCGAAGGTGAGCTGATCAATGAGGTACAACGTGCCGGATTTTTATATGATGGCATCATTATTAACCCTGCTGGTTACACCCATACTTCTGTTGCCCTGGGAGATGCAATTGCCGCCATCAGTATACCCGTTATAGAGGTGCATATTTCCAATATCTTCAACAGGGAAGAGTTCAGAAAACTTTCCTATGTGTCCGGTAAAAGCATTGGTGTTATCAGCGGACTTGGATTAAAAGGTTACGAATTGGCGGTAGCATATTTTACGGATAAATGATTATTACGATACACATTTAGGTCATCGGTAAAACTTCCCCCTAACTTGTTAAAATAACAAAAGCTCCCGGTTAAGGGAGCCCTGTTTTCCAAACGATCCATAAAAACAAAAACTCTTTGTCGTCAACCGGTGGCAACTACATGCTTCAATCCCCTTTTAAAACCGGGGGCATCTTACTGCATTCCTGCTTGTATTGTCGTTGCTTAAATATTTTTGATAAGATAATCCCATTTCAAAGCCACCTCTTCCGCCACTTGCGGCACTTAGTTTTGAGATATTTGCATCATAGCTTACTGAAATGGCAAAGGGCTTTACCTCTAGTTTGGCGACCGGAATTACCGCGTCCTTCCACCGCAAAAAGCCTCCTCCGTGTATAAAATACCGGGGATTTTCAACATCATCTAAACGATAGGTAAGCATAGCTCCTGCAATCAGTTCCGAATAGGAGCCCTGCTGGCTAAAATCGGCGTGGAAGGTGACATACGCATTATCTGTTGCCGCCATTTTTGCACCAGCAGAATATACCCACTTCGGCATGGTTTCAATATTACTATTGGTATAAAATGAATTCCTGGCAGTTTTGTTGAAATGATGGTAGGCGATGCCTATAAAAAGATTGTTTTCAGGATCCTGTCCCATCTGGGTAACGTAGCTGAGCCCTGCAGTTCCATCAAAATAAGAATAACTATTGTTTGCAAGACTTTCGCCGTTAGCAAGTCCGCTGTTATAATTTATGCCATCAAACTGGCTGTTGGTAGTTACTTTACTCATATCAAATTTACGCTGTACCAGTCCGCCCATGAAGCCTATGGAGAGATAACTGTTCCTTGCCGAACTCAGTGACTTGTGGTAGTTGATTACAGGTAGCAGATGGGTGGTTTTTAACGAGATGGTCCCGGCTTTATCATACAATACCTGTGCACCCAGTGTTAGGAAGTCTTCACTTTTGCCAACGGCCAACTTCACCTCACCGTTAATGGAAGTGGTTTGATAGGGAACAGTAACACTTTGCCATTGTGTACGATAAACTGTTTGTAAACGTATATCGCCCGAGAAAAGTCCTGCTAATGCAGGATTACGCAAGAGCGGAGCCTCAAAGAATTGTGAGAAATGAATGTCTTGCCCGGCTCCGCACAGGGATAGAAAGGCAAGTATGCAACACAATAAGATGTGTACATATTTTTTCATGGATTTAGATTTAGTTAAGCTGCTATTTCAGGTATGCTCTTCCTTAAAACGCCTGTGGACCATTATTATTTCAAAAAAGCAATAATTCTTTTGGTAAAAGATTGCAATGCTACTCATTGATAGTGAATGCTTAACATCATTTCTGATCCTTGTCGACATAAATCGATCTCTGTTCTTACAATCATGTATACAAAGGATGGTTGAATGTGGTTAGGTAAAAACAAAAGCCGGCTCCCCAGCCGGCTATGTCTAAATAAAAAAACCAAAATCATTGTATCAGCGCCACATTGCCTTTATAAGTCAATATGTTAAAATTATCACACATTATATCAATCATATAGACAAAAACGTCTGCACTTAACTTTGCCCCTTTGAAGGTTCCATCCCACCCAAATGCGGGATCATTGGGATTGAAATCACTTTTCTCAAATACCATCTGGCCCCAGCGGTTAAAGATGCGCAGGCTTTTAACTTTAAATAAGCCAGTGCCCCGTGGATAGAAAATATCGTTGGCGCCATCTCCATTAGGCGAAAAGGTATTAGGGATAAATACATTGGTTCCATTACATATTACAAACACACTTACTTTATCTCTCGCCAAACAGCCGCCGTCATTTTTCACCTCGGCAGTAAACTCAGTGGTTTGACTTGGTTTAACGGAAATGGATGGATAAAAATTACGGAATGTACTCCCCGTTGGCGACCAGGTGACCGTTGTAACGTCTGCGGAGATTTCCGGCACAAGATCAATTGATTGGCCAACATTGATCGTTTTATCTGCCCCTGCATTTACCAGGGGAATAGGGTATACTTTAACCAGAACATAGCCAGTATCTTTAAAACATCCACGACTATCGGTACCAATAACGCGGTAGGTAGTAGTTACCTGCGGACTTCCGACAGGCAGTGCAATATTACTGTTATTAAGCCCGGTGGCAGGGGTCCATTGAAAAAGATCGGTGCCCGCTGCAAAGAGTTTTACCGTTTGACCTTTACATAATGTATCCGTGTTACTGTATCTTATTTTGAAAGGATACTGAACCTGCACCAAAACTGTATCGATAGCGGTGCAGCCCTGCAAACTTGTTCCCTTTACAAAGTATTTTCTTGTTGAATCGGGTGTGGCTATCGTGTTGGCGCAGTTAAGGCAGCTTAATCCGGTTGAAGGGGCCCAGTTGTATGTTGCTGCACCCGTAGCCTGTAAGGTAACCCCGGAACGTTTGCAAACGATGGTGTCGATGCCCGCATTCACCAGAGGAATACTATACGATTCAATGGAAGTTGTAGCGGTATCCTTGCAGCCGCTGCTGTTGGTGGCCACCAGGGAAGGGTTATAAACTCCTGCGATGTCATACGATTGCACAGCCGGGTTTTGAATAGTTGAAGAGCTGCCGTTTCCAAAAGTCCAGCTCCAGTTCAGTGCGGAAGTGTCTGCTATAGTTACCGAGCCCTTAAAAGTCACTTTCAAGGGAGTACATCCGCTGGAGGTATTGGTCATGCTAATTTGTGGTGAAGCAACAACCTTAACCGGAATGATTGATGACATCGAATCAGTACAGCCGTGCAGCGTTGTAACCACAAGTTTTGGATAATACTTTCCCGTTGAGTTGTACTGGTGCTGTGGATTTTGAATGGATGCTATACTGCCGTCTCCCATCAACCATTTGTATCCGGTAATCACATCATTGCTGAGGGAAGTATTGTTGAACGCTACATTTCCCTTGTCGCAAAGCGGCATATTCAAAAAGTTGAAGTTGGCAGTTACGCCGTTTACCGTGATCGTATCTTTTCCGGTGATAGGCACCTGGCATCCATTTGCATCAACTAAAATCATCTTTGGAAGATAAGTGCCCGGATTGGTATAAGTATGAGCAACGATCGAATCCGTTGTGCTAACCGTAACTCCATCATTGAAATCCCATATAAACGAAATTCGATCCTGTGTTTTTCCGGTGAAACTGATCTTTACCGGATTGCATCCCATCAATGGGTCGTAAACGAATGTGCCCCTTGGGCCCCTTACAACGATGTCTTTCTTTTTAACATCTGTGCATCCGCCGGCGGCGGTAATGGTCAATACGATCGTATAGGTTCCCGGATAATTATAAAAATGTGACGGATTAAAAACGGTGGAGAAGGTACCATCGCCAAAGTCCCATTTTTGTGTAATTGAATTGACCGAAAGATTATTGAACTGAACGATCAATGGAGGGCAAATGCTGAATGAATCACTCATCGTAAAGTTGGCAACCGGAGTAATGATAGAAATTGCGGCTGTTTTACTGATCGAATCTGTGCAGCCAAACTGGTCACGGATAAAAAGTTGTACAGAATAGATTCCATCGGCTGAATAATTGTGCAAAGGTGCCTGTGCAGTTGAGGTAATTCCATCGCCAAAATTCCATAAATAGGTGAGACCCGGTCCCGTCGATTGATTTATGAAGGTTATTTGTTTGGATGGGCAACTTATAGAATCTGCCGGGCTGAATTTAGCTACCGGTTGGGAGATGACCAGGGCTGAATTAATTTTAACACTATCAGTACATCCTTTGCTATCAGTAACCTTCAATGTTACGAGGAATGCTCCCGCCGTTGTATAATTATGCTGAAAGGGTGGCGCCGATAGAATCTCTGTTGTTCCATCTCCGTAATTCCATGACCATGTTTGAATTGGGTGAATATTATCGCTTATTGAACCATCGCTAAAGGTGATCAGGCTATTTAAACAACTTCCGGATACGGAAGAAGTAAACCTGGCGGTAGGCCCGTCAATCCGGATGTAAGAGGTCTTCGTCACGCTATCGATGCAGCCCAATATATCAGTGACCGCCAACCGAACATTGTAATTCCCGGGTGCAGTATATAAATGTGGAGCGGTACTGGCTGTGGCAGAATTTAATGTTGTTCCGTCACCAAAATTCCAGCTAAAGGATTTAACCTGCGCCAAAGCCGTATTGTTGACAAAACTGATACTGCTTCCTTTGCAAAGAACACTATCTGAAGCAAAAAATGCGGCACTTGTATTTACTACCTTTAGAGTTTTGATGGTAATATGATCACAGGCCGACCCATTATTTCGAACCAGCAGGGAAACAACGTAAGCGCCCGGAAGCGCATACACATGTACGGGGTTGGCGAGGGTAGATGTGCTGCCGTCGCCAAAATCCCAGTTCCATTCATCTGCCCCGATAGAACGATTGGTGAATATTCTTTCCAGCGGCTTTGTACAATCAAATGATTCTGTGAACCTGGCTACCGGAGGAATGATATGAATATATCTTTTGGATTTAACCGTGTCCGTACACCCGGTGTTCCATACAATAAGCTGTACATCAAAATAACCCGTATCGATATAGTTGTGCTGCGGATTTTGAACAGAGGCTTTTGCGCCATCCCCAAAATCCCAGGACCACTTTATCGGGTTTCCGATACTCTCGTCCTTGAAGTTAATGGCCGTTTTAGCGCATGCTTCTTTTGGTGTTGCGTTAAACACCGCTACAGGCCTGCTGTTAGTTACAATTGCCCTTGGCATCACTGTTGTATCGGAACAGCCTCCCGCGGTATATATGATGACTTTAACGGCGTATATTCCTGGCAGGGTATAAGTATGGGCTGGTGTTGCGTTGGTGGCTGTGGTGCCATCCCCAAAGTCCCACAAGTATCCTGTTACCGGCTCAAGAGATGTGATGGTGCTTGAAAAGTTCTTTGTAAAGGGAACGCATCCACTGTCGGGCAGGTTTTTAAAGACTACATGGGGCTTAACGACATTGATATAGTTAACTTTCCGTAGTGTATCAGTGCAGCCGTTTGGGCCGGTAACTACTAATTGCACTTTAAAATTTCCGTAGCTGTTATAAGTATGTGCGGGATTGAGAGATG
This sequence comes from Ferruginibacter sp., assembly GCA_025963635.1. Taxonomy (GTDB): domain Bacteria; phylum Bacteroidota; class Bacteroidia; order Chitinophagales; family Chitinophagaceae; genus Ferruginibacter. The sequence continues at coordinate 206,370 of JAOQAK010000063.1, read as the reverse complement.
TTGAAGTGGTATTGTCTCCAAAATCCCATGCATATGAAATTGCATTAGAAGCCGTCTGTGTGAAATTTACTGTTGCAGGAAAGCTGCAACTGGCGCTGTCATCTGCAGTAAATGCTGCTTTTGGCGATGGTAATACCGTAATGGTTTTAGCCGCTGAATCCAGGCAACTTCCAAAATTGGCAACGAGCTTTATTTGATAGGTCCCCGGATTGGAATACAACTTAACCGGGTTGCCCTGTGAAGACGAAGTGCCATCTCCAAAAGACCAGTTTACAGAAGACGGTACCGGGTTGGAAGTATTGCTGATCACGAGTGGTGCACCTGCACAAGTTTGATCACCGGAGGTAAATGATGCAAACACATTGCCTACTGTAAATGCATTTGGTTTGATTAGGGTGTCTTTACACCCGGTAGCATTGGTTACAATAAGCGTTAACGTGTAAGTTCCGGCAATGGAATAAATATGAGAAGGATTCGGGTTGATAGAAGATGAACCATCACCGAATAACCACTCGTAAGTTAATATGCCCGAGCCGGTGGACAGATTTTGAAAATTAATGGTAACAGGCGCCCGGCAAACATTTGGAGTATTATTACTGAAATTGGCGGTTGCTACATCATTGACATGGATGTATTGGGTTTTGGACAGGGTATTGATACAGCCCTTGTTATTAATTACTCGTAAGGTGACATTGTAGTTCCCTGAACCAGTATAAATATGCGCCGGATGTTGTAGTACGGATGAGTAACCATCTCCAAAATCCCATTGCCAGGTGATTATTGAATCAGTTTCCGGAATGCTTTCATCAGTAAACTGAACCGGCAACGGAGAACATCCGGTAGTGGCAGATGCGCTAAACTGAACAGTTGGTTTGGCCGCTACATTGATAAATTGTGTTTTTACAACAGAATCAATATTGGAGCCATTTTGAACCACCAGCTTGATTGTGTAAAACCCGGGATTAAAATAAGTAACAGAAGGATTTTGCAGGAAAGAAATGGTGCCATTGCCCAGATCCCATTTCCATTGGGTTGGATTGCCGGTAGACTGATCCGAAAAATTTACGAGAAGTGGTGAACACCCGCTTTGAGTGCCTGCTTTGAAATCTGCTGATACCTGGGCTTCGCCTGCAATACTGAAAAGTGTTAACAATAACATGCAGCACGACCTCGTTGCAAAGCGGGTTATCATAGAATGGGGAGATTTGGTTTAATTGTGCTGCCTGCTTTCATCGCATACAACTCTATCAAAACTCCAACGGACTAAAAAAATTGTGCAATTAGGAATAAAATACAAAGAAATGATATACAAATTAAAGCCGCTGCATGTGTAAAACCTTTGGTGCAGTACTTCCCCAGGGAGCCAATTCCATGATAGGGACAGCTTTTTTTGTAAATCTCCACGCCCGGTTTATAAAAATAAATTCCGGTGGCACCGAAGGATTCGTGATGCTTATATCCAGTTTGCTAAAGTCATCGTTACAGGCCCAGGTGCCTGTATAAGTTACACCCGATCTGGTGCCGGTAATTTGACCGTTGTAAAAGGAAGTGGTTTTGGTCAAAATAAAATGATACCCCGTAAACTGGCTGGTAAGATCTGTTCCATTATCGGTGGCCAGTGCAACAATAAAATCCCGGTTCAAAATATTTTCTTCAAATAGTGCTTCCAGCGCACTCTGGTCACCGGCAGCGGCTTTCAGCTTTTTACAACTTCCGGAAAAAAGCAGCATCAATGCTAATACAACCGAAATAATCAGTCTGCCTCTTAATAAGAATGCAGCTATGGTGTATATTTTATCCGGAATAGATTTGGGTATATTTTTCTGTCGCATAGTTTATAAAATAGGTTGATTGAAGTTCTTCGCCTGTTGCTTGCCGGCATAATCCGCCGGAAGAAAAATACCGTCCATGCCGGTAAATATTTTCTTTTAGCCAATTTAGTATTCCTGTGTTATTTCCAATGCTTATTTCTTCTCCTATAGACGGGTTTTTCTTTTCAATGGCTGCATACATTTGTGCTGCATACATGCTTCCAAGACTATATGTGGCAAAATATCCAAAACTGCCATGGCTCCAGTGAATATCCTGCAAACAACCTCTTTTATCATCCGGCACAGTTACTCCAAGGTATTGCTGATAGTGTTCATTCCAGAATGCAGGGATATCTTTGGTTGCAATCGTTCCTTCAATCAGCATTTTTTCTATTTCGTAGCGGATCATCACATGAAAATGATACGTAAGCTCATCTGCTTCGGTTCTAATCAAAGAAGGTGCCACCTTATTGATGCTCCTGTAAAAGTTGTTAATGGTGAGTCCTTCGGTTTGCTTTGGAAACAGCGATTGTAGCAGGGGGAAATTATGTTGCCAAAATGGTAATCCCCGCCCAATGCAATTCTCCCAAACGCGGCTTTGGCTTTCATGAATACTGAGGCTGCAATATTCGCCCAATGGCAATCCATATTGTTCACCTGGTAATCCCTGCTCATATAAAGCGTGGCCGCCTTCATGAATACAACTCCAGGTCATATTGCCAAAATCATGCGTATCTACACGGGTTGTCACCCGTACATCGCTGTTGTTGAAATTGGTAGTAAACGGGTGAAGGCTGATATCCTGTCTCCCTGCTTCAAAATCAAAGCCCATCCTCTTTAAAATTTCCATTCCAAAATTCCACTGATCTTCCCTTTTAAAATATTGCCGTAAAAATGAATCATCTACCTGGGGTTTATTTTTTATGAAACCGAGCAAATCCAATAGTTGCGGCTTTAAATCACTAAAAATTTTATCAACGGTTGCCACCGTAAGCCCTTTGTCGTATTCATCCATCAAAGCATTGTAAGGATGTTGCTCGTATCCAAGCATATCTGCTTCCTGCTTTTTTAATTGAATCAATTCATCAAGCGGTTGCTGAAAGGTTGCAAAGCAATTTTCGGTTCCTGCTTTCGCCCATGCATGATAGGACCGGTTAACCGTTTCGCTCATTTTTCTAACAAAATCGCTGGTAAGTTTTTTATTACGCGTATAATCTTCCAGGCTCCGTTCTACATTTCTTTTTTCCAGGAGATTTAAATCATCCCGCTCAGTCAAAGCATTCAGTAGATCGCCGGTTTTTTGGTCGGTAAATTGCTGGTGAGCGATTTCACTCAGTGTGGCAATCTGTCTTCCCCTGAAATCGTTGCCTTTGGGCGGAAGGTAAGTTTCCTGGTCCCATTGCAAAACAGCCGAGGCGTATTTTACATCGGCAATTTTTTGCATCTTTGTTTTATAGGCAGTATATAATTCGGCTGAAGTCATCCATCAATTTTTAAAATGAAAATACAAGATATTACATCTTTTTTAGAAACCATTGCGCCGCCGGCTTTGCAGGAAGGCTATGATAACGCCGGCCTAATAACCGGGAGCCCGGCATGGGAATGTACAGGCATCATTACAACGCTCGACGCAACCGAGGCGGTGGTGCTGGAGGCAATTGAAAAGAAATGTAATCTAATCGTGGGGCATCACCCGATTATTTTCAGCGGACTTAAAAAGATTAACGGAAAAAATTACATAGAGAAAACGGTTATTGCTGCTATCAAAAATGATGTTGCCATTTATGCCATTCATACCAACCTTGACAATATCATACAGGGAGTTAATGGTAAAATAGCCGATTTGCTGGGATTGAAAAATCGCAAAATCCTGCAACCTAAAAAAGGCTTATTAAAAAAAATGATAACCTATGCGCCAGATCTGCATGCGGAGGCAGTTAGGGCAGCCATGTTTGACGCAGGTGGCGGACAGGTTGGCAATTACAGTGAATGTAGTTTTAATGCCAGCGGAAAAGGCACTTTTAAGGGTGGAGAAGGTACCGATCCTTTTGTTGGAACATCTGGAACCAGGTATACTGAAAATGAGACCAAAATTGAGGTGATTTTTCCTTCCTGGCTTGAAAGTCCGATATTAAAGGCAATGTTAAAAACGCATCCCTATGAGGAAGTTGCGTATGATATAATTCCTTTAGATAATATGCACCAGCAAATCGGCAGCGGATTAGTCGGCGATCTGGAAAACGCTCTACCGGAAGATAAATTTTTGCAGCTTCTAACCAAAATATTTAACCTTTCAGTTGTCAGGCATACCCCTTTGATGGGGAAAAATGTGAAAAAAGTCGCTCTTTGTGGTGGTGCAGGAAGTTTCCTGACGGGTGCGGGGATAGCAGCCGGTGCTGATTTCTATATAACCGGCGATGTTAAATATCATGAGTTTTTTGATGCTGACGGGAAAATGGTTATCGCCGACATCGGGCATTACGAAAGTGAGCAGTTTACCATAGAATTGCTATTTGACATTTTAAGGGAAAAATTCACTACCTTTGCCGTCCTAAAAACAGGAGTTAAAACCAATCCTGTCAACTATTTTACCGGTCCAAAGTCCTAAAAGCTTTAAAACTGCAAAAATTTAGTTGAACAGGTTGCCTGGAAGAGGAACAATAAACATCAACAATAAATTTCAAACAATATATGCCCGCAGTAAAAGATTTCTCAGTTGAAGAAAAATTAACAGCACTTGTAAATTTACAGAAAGTAGATTGTAAGCTGGATGAAATTCAAATTCTGAAAGGTGAATTACCGATTGAAGTAAAAGATCTGGAGGATGAAATTGAAGGTCTGCATGCCCGTCAAACAAGGGTGGAAGAAGAGATCAACGGAATGCAGGAATTTATTAACCAAAAAAAGGAGGCGATTAAGGAAGCAGAGGCGCTGATAAAAAAGTATGAAAAGCAAAGCGATAATGTAAAGAACAACCGGGAGTTCGAAGCGATCAACAAGGAGATTGAGATGCAAACCCTTGAAGTGAAGCTTTGCGAAAAGCATATTAAAGATGCTACTGAAGAAGTAGGTGAAAAAGCAAGGCAATTGGAAGCCGCAAAAAAGGCGGTTGCAGTAAAAGAAAACAACCTGGCTGGTAAAAAAGGTGAACTGGAGAAAATCATCGCTGAGAATGAAAAAGAAGAGAAACAGTACAATAAACTTGCAGAAGAAGCAAGAAGCCATGTAGATGAACGTCTTATTTTAAGTTATGACCGTATTCGCAAAAATTATCGCAACGGCCTGGCAGTAGTGCCGGTTGAAAGAGATAGTTGCGGCGGCTGTTTTCATGCAATTCCACCACAAAAGCAAAGCGAGATTAAATTACGGAAAAAAGTGATCGTTTGTGAAAACTGCGGTCGCATATTAGTGGACATTGATTTGAACGACAGTGTTGAAATTAAATAGTCGAATGGCAGCAGTCAATGGTAAATATTGACATCTGCATTATTCAAAAACATAAAAAAACGACAAGGCACTTCAATTTGAGGTGCCTTTCTCTATTTACAGTAATTAAGCTACCCAAAACTTTTTTGTAACATTCCAATTGTTTGCGTAATCAAAAATGCACATTAAAACTGCGCAAAAATTTTAGAGAAGCTTTTGGGAATCTGTGCACCCATCGGCAAAAAAAAACTAATTTGCTGCCTGATATGCTTCAAAAACTTTTTATACAGAATTATGCGATCATTGATGAGATCATTATTGATTTCTCCGCAGGCTTGAATATTATTACGGGTGAAACCGGTGCCGGTAAAAGTATATTGATGGGGGCACTGAGCCTTATATTGGGTGAACGTGCCGAAAGTAATACCTTAATGAATAAGGCGAAGAAATGCGTGGTAGAAGGATATTTTAAGGCAAAGGATAATAAACCCGTGAAATCATTTCTCAAGTATCATGAACTGGATATGGAAGAGGAACTGGTGGTGAGAAGAGAAATTGCCGTCAATGGAAAATCAAGAGCCTTCATAAATGATACGCCCGTTAATTTAACTCAATTGAAGGAATTGAGTTCTTTGCTCGTAGATCTGCATCAGCAGTTTGACGCTCTCGAATTGGGCGATGATGACTTTCAAAGAGAAGTAATAGACGCAATCGCGGGTAATGGCGATTTGTTACCTGGATATAGAAGCGCTTTTAGTTCTTATACAAAAGCAAAAAAAGAACTGGCTATACTTGTGCTGGATCAGCAAACTGCTAATGCTGCGTTGGATTACAACCAGTTTTTGTTTGACGAGCTTGAAGAAGCCGGATTTAAAGCCGATGAACTTGAGCTACTGGATGCAGAGATGAAGTTGCTCAGTAATGCTGAAAATATCAAGCAGCAATTGGCTGCTATTTATTTTGAATTGAAGGACAGCGAATTACCAATTGTACAGCAACTGCGATCGCTGGGGAACAAATTGCATGCAGTGGAACCATATTACCCTGCCATCGAAGACCTCAATAAACGCCTGCGCAGCGCACAGGTAGAATTGCAGGATATCGGCGATGAACTGGAAACCATTGATGTAAATATTCATTACGATGCTGAAAGGATCCAGGTGATCAATGACAAAATTTCATTGGGTTACCGTTTATTAAAAAAGCATGCTGTAAATTCTACCAATGAATTACTGGCCATAAAAAACAGCTTACAGCAAAAGCTGACTGAGATTTTAAATATCAGTGAAGCAATCGCTCAAAAGGAGAAAGAAGCAGGGGAGTTATTGCTACGTTGCGAGGAGTTGGCAGGCTTAATATCCACAAACAGGCATAAAACGGTAAATCCATTTACCGAAAAAGTGAACAGGCTGCTGGCGCAGGTAGGTATGCCGAATGCACAGGTAAAAGTGCAGGTAAAAACGGGCGCTTTAAACGTAAATGGCAGCGACGCAATTGAATTTTTGTTTGACGCCAATAAAAGCGGCCGCTTTGAAGCGCTTAATAAAGTGGCGAGTGGGGGAGAATTAAGCAGGATCATGCTTTGTATAAAATCGTTGGTCGCCAGGAAACTACATTTACCCACATTGATATTTGATGAAATTGATACCGGTATCAGCGGGGAAGCCGCAAAGCAGGTAGGCGTTATCATGAAGGATTTATCCATTGCCCACCAATTGATCTCAATAACTCACCAGCCGCAAATTGCTGCAAAGGCATCTGCTCATTATTTTGTTTTCAAAGCGATCCAGGGCGATAAGATCACGACTTCTATCCGTTTGCTAAATCACGAAGAGCGGATAACCACTATCGCACAAATGCTAGGCGGAGAAAGGCCTACGGCTGCGGCTTTGGAAAATGCCAGGGAGATGGTTAGTCTTGGTACTTAGTACTCAGTACTAAGACGAAAGAAATACCTCACGAAAATAAACCCGCCTTGGCATATCGAAATTTACTTATCTTATTACTGGTAATCATTGCAACAGTAATCTCTCTTCAACTACAGAAGTTCTTAAGAGCCAGCATCAATCCACGTAAATCCATTTTACACCTGGTACTATTTCTTGCATTAAGTGCCGTTGTTGTTTTTGCATTGGTATTTATTACTGCCTTTATGATAATTTACTTTAAAGATTTTTTCTTTAAAAGATAAGAATGCTATTTTTACCGCTCAAATAAAACAAAACATGCCGTATAATTTACTGAAAGGAAAGAAAGGGATAATATTTGGTGCGTTGGATGAAAAGTCTATCGCCTGGAAAACTGCGTTGCGCTGCCACGAGGAAGGAGCCGAATTATTATTGACCAATGCGCCAGTGGCAATGCGTATGGGAGAAATCAATAAATTGGCAGGCCTGGTAAATGCACCTGTAATTCCCTGTGATGTAAGCAGCGATGATGATGTGAATGCTCTTTTCACAAAGGCAATGGAGCATTTTGGAGGCGGTGTTGATTTTGTTTTGCATTCAATAGGCATGAGCCTGAATGTTAGAAAAGGGAAACAATATACAGATATTGATTATGCATTTAATGCAAAAACCCTCGATATTTCCGCAATGAGCCTGCATCGGGTACTGGCTACCGCAATGAAGCTGGATGCAATTAATGAATGGGGAAGTGTTATAGCGCTCACTTATATTGCCGCACAACGCGTGTTCCCCGACTACAACGAAATGGCGGATGCCAAAGCGCTGCTTGAAAGTGTTGCCCGTAGCTTCGGGTATCATTATGCATTAAAAAAGCATGTTAGGGTAAACACGGTATCGCAGTCGCCTACACGAACAACGGCCGGGAGCGGGGTAAAAGGCTTTGAAGGATTTATCAGTTATGCGGAAAAGATGAGCCCGATGGGAAATGCCAGTTCGGAAGATTGTGCCAATTATTGCGTAACACTTTTCAGTGATCTCACCAGGATGGTAACGATGCAAAATCTTTTCCACGATGGAGGATTCTCCTTCACAGGTGCAACCCAGGCCGTAATAGAGCAAATGGAGAAATAGTCTGTTGCGTTTTATTTTATTTAGCAGATGCCAGGAGGGTTCATGAGTTTTTCTTCCTTGAAATCAAACTACAGCAAGCTAAAAAGATGGGTTGGTTGCCAATGCCCAAACACGCAGTGGTCATATAAATTCCCGTTTTCAAGTATCTGGTTATAAAAATAATATCATGGATTGGATTGAAGTAGTTGGACTGTCAGGGTCTGTTTTAAGCAGCATTACGTTTATCCCACAAGTATATCAAACATGGAAAACAAAAAGCGTAGCCGATCTGAATTTAACGATGATGATGATCGTTTTCCTAAGCACCGTGATTTGGCTTGTGTATGGAGTGGGGAAGGAACTGCTGCCAGTGATAATTTGTAACGGGATCATCTGTTTTTTATCACTGCTCCTCATCTACTTTAAATTGCGGTACGCAAAAAAATAGCAATTTTCACAGAATCATAATACGAAAGCCACCAACTAAGCATTGGTGGCTTTGAATTTTCTGTAGAGATTTTCTTCTTTAAACAGGCACGCTCAATTGGGCCGGCTAGTTTAAGGAGTAGCTATTTTTAGTATTCATCTTCATTGAAAAAGAAATCTTCCTGGCTTGGATAATCCGGCCAGATATCTTCCAACCCTTCATAAACTTCACCTTCGTCATCCAGCTCCTGCAGGTTTTCAATTACTTCAATAGGTGCACCACTTCTGATTGCATAATCTATTAGTTCATCTTTTGTTGCGGGCCAAGGTGCATCTTCTAAATGGGAGGCTAATTCTAGTGTCCAAAACATCGTCTGTGTGTTTTAATTTTTGCAAATGTAAAAGTTTGGTGGAATTAAACAAATGTGTTTTTTTAATCTTGTTTTCTACCCATGTAAAAAACCGCCAAATATACCCTTGTGTACCGTGTTAATTATTAATAATTAATTACTTTAGCCGGATGCTTACAGCCACGAAAATAACTAAAAATTACGGCCCGCTACCGGTTTTGAGAGGAGTAGATATTCAAATTGCTAAAGGAGAAATCGTTAGCATCGTTGGTTCCTCGGGTGCAGGCAAAAGCACGCTGCTACACATTCTGGGTACTTTGGATAAAGCAGATGCGGGAACGGTTTCTTTAAAGGGGCAACGAATTGAAGAACTGGCCGGCAGAAAATTATCGGCTTTCAGGAATAAAAATATTGGGTTTGTTTTCCAATTTCATCACCTGTTGCCAGAGTTTACTGCGCTGGAAAATGTGTGTATTCCGGGCTGGATCGCCGGCACCAGAAAAAAAGAAATAATTGAAAAAGCAACTAATTTGTTAACAACTTTAGGCCTTTCTGGCCGCTTGGAGAATAAGCCGCAGCAACTTTCCGGCGGCGAACAGCAAAGGGTGGCGGTGGCGAGAGCCTTAATAAATGATCCCTCCATCATTATGGCAGATGAGCCCACGGGTAATTTGGATAGCGCCAACGCGAAGGAATTGCATCGGTTATTTATTGATCTGAGAGATAAGCTCAATCAAACTTTTCTCATCGTAACTCACAATGAAGAACTGGCTCGAATGTGCGACAGAACACTGCATATGAAGGATGGAAGGATAATTAGCTAATGTGCCAATTCGATAAGGTGCAATGATTAGCATTCGGATTAGATCACCTTTAATTCTCCCTAAGCTCATCAGCAAATCAGCACATTAACTAATTGGCTAATTTATTCTGGGTTTCCACGCAATCTCTTCCACCCCCAACAGGTGCCCTGCATAGCGGCTCAAAACAAACAGGTAATCGCTCAGGCGATTGATATATTTAATTACAAGGGGATCAACAAACAATTCGTGTTCCTGCATATTCACACATATCCTTTCTGCACGCCTACAAACGCAACGGGCAATATGTGTTGTAGACACAGCCGGGTGGCCAACAGGCAGGATAAAATGCTTCATAGGGACCAGTTGCACGTTCATTGTGTCTATTTCATTTTCAAGCAGTTCAATATCTGTTTCTTTTAGGTCAGGGATTTTCATCACGGGCTCTTTCTCAGGGTCACATGCCAGCGAAGATCCAATTGTAAATAGGCGGTCCTGGATTTCTTTAAGCATTAATCTTGTCTTTTCATCAGTTAAAAGATCATTGACCAGGCCTAAATAGGAATTCAATTCATCGATCGTTCCGTAGCTTTCAATACGCAGATGACTCTTGGGGACTTTTGTTCCACCGATTAAACTGGTTTTGCCAAGATCACCGGTTTTTGTATAAATTTTTAGGGCCATTAGAAGAGGTTTTATACCGCAACAAAAAAGCAGGAGATTGGTTTAAAAAATACCAAGCGGGTAGGGGCTGGCAAGGCGGACGCAATTCGGCGCGGGTTTATACAAGTTGGGCAATTGTAGCCGGATGGGCATTTAATCTGTCTGTTTCAATGATCCCGTCTCTCAAGCGAACCACCCTGTGGGCGAACGAGGAAATGTCCTCTTCATGTGTTACCAGGATGACGGTATTTCCGTCATTGTGAATTTTACCCAAAATATCCATGATCTCATGTGAGGTTTTGGAATCAAGGTTACCGGTTGGTTCATCCGCCAGTATGATCGAAGGATTGTTAATTAACGCTCTTGCAATAGCAACCCTTTGGCACTGTCCACCACTTAGTTCGTTTGGCTTATGACTGCTCCTGTCTTCCAATTTTACTTTGCTCAATACTGACATCGCTCTTTCGATTCTCTCCGCTTTTGAAATACCACTGTAAATCAGCGGTAATGCCACATTTTCAATAGCTGTTAACCTTGGCAACAAATTAAATTGCTGAAAGACGAAACCAATTTCTTTATTACGCACCTCGGCAAGATCGTTGTCTGGCATACTGCTCACATCTTTTCCGTTTAAAATGTATCTTCCTCCTGTGGGCGTATCAAGGCAACCTAAGATATTCATCAGGGTTGATTTCCCTGAACCACTTGGGCCCATCAAGGCTACATATTCATTTCTGTAAATATCCAAGTTAATGCCTTTGAGTACGGGTAATTCCTGCTTACCCAGGTAATAACTTTTAGAAATATTTTCGAGATGAATAATTTTTTGCATACGATTTAATTGGGCTCGTTAAAAGATTCGGCTAAGTGCATTTATAAAAATTATCGTTAACTTATTGATTGTTTTTTTATTACTTTCGGCACCTTAAAAAATTGATCATCATGCATGGGGGCATTTCTAAAACCTTCCTGGCTGCTAATGCTTCCTTTTACTTCGTCTTCCCGCAATATATTAATGTTATCGCTCATATGCAGCAGCGGCGTTACTCCCGATGTGTCGAGCTCATTTAATTTCTCTACAAATTGAATCATCCGTTGCAGGTCGTTTTTGATTCCCGCCTTTTCTGCCTCATCAAACTGGAGCCGGGCAAGGTTCGCCAATTTATCTATTAACGCATCATTTACTTCCATCAAACAAAAATAATGGATTCAGGTTAGATGTAATCAATATTCAGATGAATGATCACTGGGAAAGCGCCATATTTAGTTAAAGGAAAACGGAATGGTCTTGTGGGAAAAAGCTCTATTTATTGTTTATTAAAAAGGCTACGAATTATTCTAACTGTGTGGCGCATAGACAATCGAGTTTTGTTATCTTCGCCGTCCTTATGAGGGAGAAAAAAGAAAAAGTAATGAGTGGCATCCGGCCGACTGGTTTTTTGCACCTGGGAAATTATTTTGGTGCCATCCGTAACTACATCAAAATGCAGGATGATTTTGATTGTTATTTTATGGTGGCAGACCTGCATTCGCTTACGACCCATCCCGACACAAAACATCTAAAGGGAAATGTTCAAAGAGTATTGGCTGAAAATATTGCCTGTGGTTTAAACCCCGACAAAGTAGCATTGTATTGTCAAAGCCAGGTGTATGAAACTTCAGAATTGTATTTATACCTCAATATGCTGGCTTATACCGGTGAGCTTGAAAAGACTGTAACCTTCAAAGATAAAATCAGGCAACATCCCGGTAACATCAATGCAGGGCTACTAACTTATCCGGTATTGCAGGCTGCAGATATTATTTTACACCGGGCAAAGTATGTACCGGTTGGAAAGGACCAGGAACAACACCTGGAAATGGCCAGGAATTTTGTTAACCGGTTTAATCACCGGTATGGTGATGTCTTTCCCGAGCCGCAGGCATTTAATTACAACGAAGTATTGGTAAAAGTTCCGAGTCTCGATGGCAGCGGCAAGATGAGCAAAAGCGAAAACCAGATGGCAACGCTTTTTTTAGCAGATGAAGATGATGTTATCAGGAAGAAAGTTTTAAAAGCCAAAACGGATAGCGGTCCAAAGGAAAATAATTCGGAGAAGCCGGAATATATTGAAAACATCTTCCTGTTGATGGAACTGGTTAGCAGCAGGGAAATTGTGGAGAAATATGAAGCAGATTATAACAACTGCACCATTCGATATGGTGATATGAAAAAGCAACTGGGAGAGGATATGGTTAATTTCATTTCCCCCATCCGAAATAAGGTGGAAACTATTTTGAATGATGAAATATATTTAAAATCCGTTATGGAGCAAGGTGCAGAAAAGGCAAGGAAGAGTGCAAGGGCAACAATGCAGATTGTACGAGAGGCGATGGGTTTAAATTATTGATGAATGAGATTTATCATGCGCAAGTGCAATGATCTATTTCCAAATGAATATATTATGTTTGCTGACTTTCATTATAATCCACATCTACTATCAATTTTAAATATCACCCTTTAGAGGGGCGCCATGGCTAAATCCAGAAAACCAAAACACATCGCAGTTGCCGGAAATATTGGCGCAGGTAAAACCACCTTAACAGAAATGTTGAGCAAACATTATAGGTGGATCCCTCAGTTTGAAGATGTAGATCATAATCCCTATCTGAATGATTTTTACGATGATATGCCAAGGTGGAGCTTTAACCTGCAGATATTTTTCTTGAACAGCCGCCTGAAGCAATTACTGGAGATAGATCGTGGTACCGAGACTGTTATACAGGACCGCACAATTTATGAAGATGCTAATATCTTTGCTCCTAACCTGCATGATATGGGATTGATGGGCAAGAGAGATTTTGATAATTATTACAAATTTTTTGAAACCTTGAAATCAATGGTCAAACCCCCGGACCTGTTGATTTATTTAAAAGCATCAGTTCCGACGCTCGTGGCACAGATACAGAAACGCGGCAGGGAATATGAAGAGAATATCCGGTTGGATTATCTTAAAAAATTAAACGATTACTATAACAATTTTGTGGAAACCTATAAGGAAGGGCCGTTGTTGGTGATTGATGCGGATAACAATAAGTTTGCAGAAAATGAAGAGCATTTGGGCCAGATCATTTCAAAAATAGATGCCACTTTATTCGGGCTTTTTTAATAGTAGTTGGAAGATAATTGTGGATGATGAATTGCGCATCAAAGCAAGCCATGTCTAATCGAGCAGTTGATTTTTCATCGCATAAAAAACAAGCCCCACCGAGTTTTTAACTCCAAAGCGCTCCATTAAACGGTCTTTTATGGCTTCTACGGTACGGGAGCTGATATTCATTTTTAATGCTATCTCAGCGGCTGTAAACTCCATACAAACCAGGGTCAGCACTTCCTTCTCTCTTTCGCTGATGACAATTTCGGAGCTAAGGTTGGGATTGAATTTCTGTTTATTGTAATTCTTCTTAATAAGAATTTTATTAACAAATGGATTAAGATAGAAGCCGGTGCTCATTACATCCATAATCGCTCTTTTAATCTCGGATGGCTCTGTACTTTTCAAAAGGTAACCGGCAGCTCCGCAATCCATTAAATGTCCTACGAATCTTTCATCTTCATACATTGTCAAAATAATTACCCTGATGTTCGGGTAGTCTTTTGTGATCTGTTTTGTAGCGTCGATACCATCTTTAACAGGCATCCTGAGGTCGCACAGCACCACATCGGGGGCCGCTTCAGGGATTTTTGCAAGGAGGTCTTCACCATTTTCTGCTTCCATTACAAATTTAATATTTGTATAAGGCCGCATTGAAAGGACAACTCCTTTCCTGAAGATTTTATGGTCGTCTGCGATGGCTACTTTAATTGAACTCATACAATTGGGATTGCAAATTTAAGAAAAGATATTGGTATGATTGGGTGTTTTCCATATACGGAGAAGCAATCGCAGCCAATCGAGGCAGGCCGTGCTTCCATCGCATTAACTAAGTGAACTAAACGGTGGTGTCTTTGGGGATTTCTAAAGTGACTTTATAGTAGGTGTGGCTGGGATCGATCTCAAAAAATATACGGCCATTTAAAACTTTAATACGGCTGGCGATATTCTTTAATCCGAGGCCGGTAGATACATGGTTAAGCCGGTCAAATTCGGTTTGAACAATACCCTGGCCATCATGATGAAGCCTCAGGTAACTGTGCGTGGCATTGGCATTTTGGGTAAGATGTATAAAGCCGGCATTACTATGTTTGATGATATTATTAACCAGTTCCTGCATTATACGGAATATCAATAATTCCTGGTCAAGCTTTAGCCGGGTGCGATAATCATGAAAACGAACACTGGCATTTAAGGTACCGCTGCCATTTATTTTCTGAAAAAGATCACTCAGCGCGCTTTCCAGTCCAAAATTTTTGAGTGTTGGCGGCATCATGCTGTGACTGATATTCCGAATCAGTTGAATAGCATCATCAATGATCTGTTTTGCACTGAAAATAGATTGTAATTGAGCAGCAGGCTCCTGGTGGATGAGGTTTTCATTCAGATACAGTCTTGCAGTTGCCAGAAGTGGCCCTACGTCATCATGCAGATCTGCGGCAATGCGGTTTCTTTCTTCTTCCTGGTATTTGATTGAGGCATTTAGTAGAATCTGCTGCTTTTCGTCTTCTAATTTGTTCAACTGATTGTTAAAGCGAATGACTTTGCGTTGGTGTAGGATTACGAAAAATACAATGCCAACTGTAAGACTAACCATTGCAAGTGTCCCAAATAACAGTATATAGGTAAAGCCAGGAGAGATATTTGTACTTGCTTGTAAAAAAATCATCGGTGTTTTAGAGGTTAGCTTTATTTTTTAAAGAAGTGAAATTTTCAAAGGGAAGATTAATGATTGCTTCAAATTCATTATTATTGATTTTAGAATTTCTGGAAGATTTGATGGCTATGCACAAAAAGATATTTTTAAGGACAGTAAAGAAGTCATAAATATGGTTATATAAAGCCATATTTTGACGATCTTGTAAAAGTAATTTGGACGACAAAAAGAGGAAGAAATTGCCTGTGGAAAAAACCAAAAATCCCACCGCTATCCAAAATGTGGCGGATTGATAAATCGGTGCTTTCGTAATATATTTCATCCTCTCGTAAAAAAATAGAATTATTATCAAAGGAAATAATAAACATTCGAGAACTAAGGGATAGAAAGTAAAAGGCTTACCGAAAGAAGTGATATAGTCGTATATAGAAAAAATAGAAAACGGTACAATTAAAAACTTTATTAATTTTTTTAGCCTTATTTGCATGATGTTAAACGCAAAAAAGTGCGAAATAAGCGCAAATTCTCCAACGATGAAAAATCTGTAAAACAATATGTACAAGTCATACGACTGAAAAACAAAACGAAAAGTAAGTACAGATATTATTGAAATAAACAGCAAGATGGTATAAACAAAAAATACCTTTAAATCTTTTAAGGTATTTTTTCTTAAGAAATACATACAAAAGATAAAAGGCAGAGATTCAGATAAATAAATAATATAAGTAGATAATGAATTTATAAAAGCGCTTTTAAAGATAAAAAACGAATTTATAAAATAAAAACTACTTGCCTACTTTATTTTCTAGAATAAGTTAACTTCAAGAATATCCCATTGATGTCCCATGATTGATTTTGTTTAGAGGTTTAATTAATAGTTTCGATGTAAACTTGCTTCAAATTGGCTGCTTCTGCAAGGGGTTTATTTAAACTATTAATGTATTTGATGCCTTAAAATCGACGATGCTCGGAGGGTTGAGGAGATATACTTCGTATTATGCTGTTTCAAACATGGGTAGATTAACTATTGATAATAGTAAAAATACTATTCAGAAATATAGTGTTCATACTGTTCGTTTTAGGCCTAAACACGCGTTCGATTCGATTTTATCAATATTTGTAAGCATTTTAATGTAATTGTCCTTATAGTAAAAGTATTTTTAACAATGGGGATAGACGTTATTGTAAGCGTAAAACTACGAAGTGCCACTACGCAATATGATAAAAATAAAAACGTTGTAAATTTGAAGAAGTTTCTCTTTCTTATCTTAAAGAAAAAAATATTTAAAATACATTTTTACTTGACGTTAAACTATAATTAATGGCTTACTTTTATTTAAGTAATAAACCCTCCAATATTTTTGTCTATGGCAGCCGACTATTTAATTAAAATTGCAATTGCGGATGATCACAAGATATTTCGTGATGGGATTAAGATGGCTTTGTCCGGCAGGGAGAATCTAAGAATGATCTGGGAGGCGGAAAACGGCAAGGATATGATGCACAAAATAGCCATTAAAAAGCCTGATGTGCTGTTAATGGATATAAGAATGCCTGAAATTGACGGGATTAACGGCATTGAATTGATCCGCAAAGAATATGAAGACATCAAAATAATAGTGCTCACGATGTATGATGATCACCAGATGATCAGCAAAATGATGGAAATGGGCGCAAATGCTTACCTAACCAAGACCACTGATCCCGACGAAATTTACGAGGCAATACTGACCTGTATGAACGAAGATTTTTATTTTAACGATCTGGTTAATAAGGCGGTGATGGGTAAGCTAATGGCAAAAAAGAATGTTCGCCAGCATTATGGTACCAATATCGCTATACATTTTAACGAGAAAGAAATTAAGATATTGCAATTACTTGCAGAAGATAAAACAACCGAAGAGATTTCAAAAGTGATATTTCTAAGTCCGCGTACGATCGAAACTATCCGTCAGAATATGAAAACAAAAGTTAATGCAAAAACAATTGGTGGGCTTCTGATGTACGGAATGCGTAATAAACTCATTGAATGAGTAATATTTCTTGTTATCCACCGTTCATCAATTACCTGGACCTGCTCATTTGGAGTGAGCGGCATAATAAACAGTTGAGTTGTTCAATGGCTCGCCACGCATTAGAAAGTAACCAGCCCATTTTTTAAGGCGTAAATAGCCAACCCTACACGGCTTTTTATATTGAGTTTATCAAACAGTTGATCCCGAAAATTATCAATGACCCTGGGCGTAAGGTTCATGGTTACAGCAATTTGCTTATAAGTATTTTCTGTGGTGGCCAATTTTAAGAAATTGATCTCAGTCTCACTTAAAATGGCTCTTTCGATAAATGTCGGGCTTTCGTTGGTTTTCAGGAACAAGGAGCCAAGTTTACCGGTTACCTGGTGTGAGTGATAAAATCCATCTCTCGCTACAATTTGAATGGCAAGCTTTAATTCTTCGGGGTGAATATCCTTCTTCAGGAACCCTCGTACACCTACCTGTAATAATCGGATCAGCGCTATTTCCGAATCAAACATCGTAAGCACAATTATTTTCATCTTTGGATGATTATTGTACAACCATTGAGCCGTTTCAGATCCATCCATTTCCGGCATGTTCAGATCGAGGATCACTATATCAGGAATAAATCCCTTTTCAATTATTTTGATCACTTCCATTCCATTACCAGCCATATGACTTACATTATATCCTGGAAAAGTATTAATCAGGGATGCCAGTGCATTCCGGATTAATATATGGTCATCTACTAAAAGGATCGTTTTCATCATTATTGATTTGCTTAATGGGGAGTGTTGTAATTAACTGAGTACCGTCTTTACTACTATTTATCGAAAGTTCGCCTTCCAGCAATGAGACTCTCCTGCGTATATTGGTTAACCCGATACCATGTTTTTTTGCATCTTTCACGAATCCTTTTCCATTATCGGTGATGCTGAGCAGAAGCTGGTTAGCACTGTAGTGCAAACTTATATTTATTTCCGATGCTTCTGCATGCTTCATGATATTGTGTAACGACTCCTGGATAATTCTGAAAACTATTATTTCTTTTTTAAAATCAAAGAAGATGGGGTTACCACTAATCACCAAATCTATTTCATAAATACCGGATTTTTGCAATTGTGCTACTTCAAATTCTACTCCATTCACCAGGCCCTTGTCTAAAATTATTTCAGAACTCATGCTTCTTGCAATATCACTCAGGTCTATGATTACCTCTGCGATTATCCCCACGGAATTATCTACCTGGATAGGTCTTGGATTAATTATTGAATCAGTAATGGTATTTAAATAAAGTTTTGCAAGAGATAGCTTTTGTCCGATATTATCGTGGATCTCCCTGGATACATGTTGAAATGTATATTCCTGCATCTCAAGCCTTGCTTTCAATAAATCGGTTTCATGGGTTACCTTAAGTGCTTCCAGCTCTTTAAAATATATATTTTGCTTTTGCTGGTAACGATAGATGATCGTTACGATGAATGAACAAAACATAATCATTATTAAAACCACGCTGATCGTAAAAATAATTATGCTTTGGGGAGACTGGTTGAGCATAGGTAAGCTTTGATAAAAAATAAATGCATCATGCCATATGAGAAAGAAATAATACATCCTATAGTTAAAAATAAGTCATAAGGATAATTGGTAAAAAAATAATCTCTCAAGGAATAAACAGGAATAGTTGCGCACATACAAAAAAAAATTCCGTTGATTACCCAAAATGACGGTTCTTTCAACAATATTACAGAAGGCATTTTCTCAAATAATTGCAAATAATAAAAGCAACAAAATACCACCAAACTAAAGTTTGTCAAAGCAATAGCAATGTATATATTATCTATAAATATAAAAAATATAACGGCTATTAGGAGTGATGTAAACATCAATTTACTTAAAAATGAAAGTTTTTTATTTGGTAAAACCCCGTAAATAAAAGAGCTTAAAAAAATAAAGTGAAAGATTAATAGAACGGTTCCAAAAAGATCCAATGTATGCTTACTAGTAAAATGAAAATATTTTTGAGAAATGGCATATATACTATACACGCCAGCTATTAAAGAATACAAATAGAATTTATTCATATACTCAGGAGTACGCTTATTTCCAATAAGCTTTAAAGAAATCGTCGCGGATGCTATCATACATGCCCACTGAAAAAATAAAAGGCTATCAAAAAAATTTAATTTCATAAGCGGGTACAATGTATCACAAATACCGATATAAAAATAAAAGAAAAGCCACTGAATAATCGGTTGTTTTTCCCTTGTATTTGCCAATCGAATTAAAGAGATTTACATAATAGTTTCAATCTATCCCGTATTTGTCCGTACCCTTCTTGTTTTAAATGGATATTTTGGCGCCGGTTGGTTATCCACCCGGTGCCTGAAAATCCAATCCAATCCAATCTGGTTTATATATGGAATTACTGTTATGAAAGCAGTTGGTTACTTCCAAATATCTAACAACTCTTTGTGCCTCGTTTGATTTTTTCACAACCATTACATAGTGCTTCCCCTAAAAGAATTGATAGTAATTATCCTTACATATATTGACTAAAATAACCGAACTTGCACAAATATCTAGTAAATTCCCTCTGAATTAACCACAAACCATATGTCAGTTAGCGAAACAAATTTGGAACCCATCAAGGTATTGATAGCAGACGATCATGTATTATATCGTGCCGGTGTAAAAACGGCTTTAAGTTCGAAAAAAGATATCAAAATAATTGCGGAAGCAGACAATGGCATGCATTTGTTAAACATGCTCAAAATGATACAGCCAGATGTTATTTTGCTTGATATACAAATGCCCGTAATGGATGGAATAGGAGCACTCCCGGAAATAAAAAAGAACTGGCCCCAAATTAAAGTGATTATGCTTACGATGATGGATGATCACAGCATGATCACTAAACTAATGGAACTGGGTGCCAATAGTTATCTAAGCAAAACTAGCGATAGCGAGATCATATATGAAGCCATTAAAACATGTTTCGAACAGGAATACTATTTTAATGCACTCACCAACAAGGCATTGCTTACCAATCTTAAAGAGCGTAACAATATCGTCTCACAAAAGTTTTTGCCACAGGAGGCACATTTGAATGAAAAGGAAATTACAATCCTGCGACTAATGTGCGAAGAAAAAACTACTAAGGAAATTGCTGATATGGTGGATTTGAGCCCGCGGACAGTGGAAGCAATCCGGGATAAACTTAAAGTAAAAACCGGGGCCAAAAGCACAGCCGGGTTGATTATGTATGCAGTAAAAAATAATATCTTAAGCGATCATTTATAAACTGCTCATCTTCTTAAAACATTTTAATTACTGCCCTGCCCATCTTTGGCAGGGCTTGTTGTTTACTGGCATTGCTATCGGTCAATCGTTGACCATAGGGGTTAACAGTCAGAAAGCCTGTTCGCAAGATGAAACTATTTTTATTGCGTTCACATATAAAAAAACATCTTTGCTTCGAAACACCTCAGCCATGCCAATAAAGGCTGTCTTTACGATGTAACTTTACTACATGAATTATTTTAATTATAACGGTAAACTGTACCAGGAAGGTTTTTCAATCATCCATGCGGATAATCGCGGCCTTCGCTATGGTGATGGATTGTTTGAAACCATGAAGATGCAAAATGGAAAAATACAGTTTGAGGATGAACATTTTTCACGGTTGTGGAAGGGCATGAAAATATTGGAATTTGATATACCCAAACTTTTTACGGCAGAACAACTGCAACATGAAATAAAGTCGCTGGTGAAAAAAAATCAACACGAACCTGCAGCGAGAATAAGACTTACCGTCATTCGTGGCGATGGAGGTCTGTATGATGCAGTAAGTCATGTTCCAGCTTATATAATTCAATCATGGCCACTTACCGCTGGTAGCGGCGAATGGAACACCAACGGCCTGGTGTTGGGGATTTATGAAGCCACAAAAAAAAGTTGTGACATACTTAGCCATATAAAACACAATAACTACCTGCCCAATGTATTAGCCGCCTTAACCGCAAAAAAGCAAAAATGGAACGATGCCATTTTGTTGAATACGTATGGACGGATCTGTGAAACGACGATCGCCAATATTTTTGCAATTAAAGACGGAGTAGTGTATACACCCTCTTTAAACGAAGGTTGTGTGGCCGGCATTATGCGTCGTATCATGATAAGGAATTTAGAGCAGTCAGATTGGCCAGTAATTGAACAATCTTTGAATCGCGACGATTTACTTGCGGCTGATGAAGTTTTTTTAACCAACAGCATGCATGCTATGAGGTGGGTACAAAACATTGGTGAAGTAACCTACGGTAATGATCTAACCCGGGAAATTTGTGCTTCCCTTCTGCCAACCATTTCCTAGTTGAAGTGTTTAGCATGTGTATTTTATCCCGCTCTTAAGTTAATCAGCTGCGGTTAAAAAGATTATGCAAAAGATAAACATTATTTGGTTTCGCCGTGATCTTCGTCTGCACGATAATGCAGCCCTTCACCACGCATTGAGATCAGGCAACCCTGTGGTTCCCATTTTTATTTTTGATAGGAATATTCTTGATCGTTTAGAGGATAAGGCTGACAGAAGAGTAGAATTTATTCATGCAGCGGCAGTTGAAATTCAACTGGAATTATTGAAGATCTGGTCTTCTATGGAAGTTTTTTATGGACAACCTCTTGAAGTTTTTAAGCGTTTGCTGTCGAAATTTGCTGTTGAGCATGTGTTTGCGAATCACGATTATGAGTCGTATGCTTTGGAAAGAGATCAGGCTATTCGCAATTTACTAATCAGTCAAAATGTTTCCTTTTCAACTTATAAAGACCAGGTTATTTTTGAAAAAGGTGAAGTGCTTAAAGAAGACGGAAAACCCTATACGGTCTTTACTCCTTATAGCAGAAAGTGGAAGGCCAATTTGCAGCCGTTTCATTTGAAACCTTATCCCACAGAAAAATATTTTGCTAATTTCTATAAACAGCCTGCAAAAGAAATTCCATCTTTATATTCAATGGGTTTTCTGCAAGTTGATAAACCTTTTCCAGCAAAATCATTGAACGAAGAACTGGTAAAAAGTTACGCAGCTCAAAGGGATTTTCCTGGTGTAAACGGTACATCGAGGTTAGGGGTACACTTACGGTTTGGTACGATTAGTATCAGAGAACTTGCGCTTCGGGGCAGTCAAATTTCGGAAACGTATTTAAATGAATTGATATGGAGGGATTTTTATCAAATGATCCTCTGGCATTTTCCACATGTTGGCCAGTACAAAGCATTTAAGCCCGAATATGATGCAATCGAGTGGAGAAATGCTGAAGAGGAATTCAACCGGTGGTGCACCGGTCAAACCGGTTATCCCATCGTGGATGCAGGCATGCGTGAATTGAATGAGACAGGCTTTATGCACAATCGTGTACGCATGATCGTAGCCTCATTTCTTTGCAAACATCTATTGATTGACTGGAGACTGGGAGAGGCTTATTTTGCGCAAAAGCTGTTGGATTTTGATTTCTCAGCCAACAATGGAGGATGGCAGTGGGCGGCAGGTAGCGGCTGCGATGCAGCGCCTTATTTCAGGATATTTAATCCTTACCTGCAAACCCGGAAGTTTGACCCCAACCTGGAGTATATAAAAAAATGGGTACCGGAATTCCAGGAGTTTACCTATCCACCGCCCATTATAGAACATGACGAAGCAAGGAAAAGATGTCTGCAGGTTTATAGTAGTGCTCTGAAAAAGCAGGCGCATTAAATACTCTCTGTTTTTCATTGAAGTGAAGACTTGTTAAATGAATTATTTAGCATGTTAGAAATATGTCTTTTCCAATGGTGGCAGCTGGTCCTGAAGGATTTTCATTGTGGATGTTTAAGAGAGTAAGGATGGCTTCCTTTCCTTTATCACCTAACGATAACGAATACTCATTCACATAGAGTTGAATATGTTGCCTCATTACGGCTTCACTCATTTCCTGTGCATGCATGCGGATATAATCATTTAGCTCCGGGTAATTTGCAAATGCATACTCTATACTGCTTTTAATCAATCCATCAATTTGCTGCTGGGTTCCATTATTAATATCTTTCCTTATCACGATCCCACCTAACGGAATTGCACTACCTGTTGTTTGTTCCCAATAATCTCCCAAATCAATTATTTTCTTAAGCCCTTTGCTTTCATAAGTAAACCGGTTTTCATGAATAATAACCCCCAGCCCTTTGTTTGCCAAAACAAAATTTTCAATTTCGTCATAACGCAGGAAAATTTTATTTTTTGCATTTGGATAAGCCATTGAAAAAAGAAGATGTGCAGTAGTGTTTTCTCCCGGGATTGCAATAAGGAGCTCATCCACAGGAACCGTTTCCAATTTTGCATTTTTAATTAATAACGGGCCTACGCCTTTTCCGAGTGCACTGCCGCTATTCAAAACAATGTACTTATCCAATACAAGCGGCAGCACGCCGTAACTAAGTTTTGTGATTGCTAATTTTCCTTCGATGGCCCATTGATTCAGTGTTTGCACATCCTCCAGTATCACTTCAAAATCGAAATCTTTAGTGTCTATTTTATGATTCACCAATGCATCAAAGATAAAAGTGTCATTGGGGCAGGGGGAGAAGCCTAGTGTAAGTTTCATGAATATTCTTTAAAATAATTTGTAAGATGATCGGACCTACTTTGTAACAGTCTCAATTAAAATCCTAAGCTCTTTTTCAAGGTTCGATATTGCCTCCTTCAATTTCCATTTGCTTTTATCTCTTTCGCCAATTAAATTCGATACGCTTCTAAGTTGAACAAAAGGAATGTTTTCCTGCAAACAGATATAATGCAGCGCCGCACCTTCCATGCTCTCTATTTCAGGCGCAAAGGCCTTGATCGCCTGCTGCTTTTGCAAAGTGCTGTCGCTTACCTTATTCACTGTGATTGCTTTCACAGCAGACAATAAGGAGTTGTCAAAAATGCTGCTGTGATTGTTTAACCAACCATCCCGAAAAGGGAATGCATCTTTATCTGCAAAACCTGATTGAAAAATACTCGTAAACCTTTCCTTTTCCTCCATTCCGATATCTGCAAAAGTGTCCTGTTTAACCAATACTACTTCGCCCAAAGCGATTTGGTCGGTGAAGGTTCCGGCAATACCCGCCTGTATTACCAGTTCAAAACTATTTTGCAGCAGTTTTTTTTGCAAATGATACATAACGGCAGGTATACCTACACCGGTGATTAAAATTTCAATGTGCTTGTTATCAGCTGTAAATGATTGAATTTCGAAATTGGTGGCGGCCACTACTAAGATTCGCATCGTACAAATTTCGCACATGTGTTCCATATTCCGCTAATTTGCGTTTACCTTTGCCGAAATTTTCAGTATAAGCAATGGTTTACATCACCCGTATAGAACATTTTAATGCAGCTCACAGGCTTTTTAATCCCAAATGGACAAGGGAGGAGAATGAGGAGGTTTTCGGAAAATGCGCCAATGAAAACTGGCATGGGCATAACTTTGAACTATACATTACTATAAAGGGTGATCCCAATCCGGATACAGGCTTTGTATATGATGTGAAAAAATTAAGCATTATAGTGAAAGAGCATGTGATTGACAAACTGGATCATAAAAATCTGAATATGGATGTGGATTTTATGACTGGTAAGTTGTGTTCCATTGAAAACCTTGTTATTGCTATCTGGGAACAATTAACCCCTCATTTGCCAGAGCAAGTGCAGTTGCACAGCCTGAAATTATATGAAACTCCCCGCATCTTTGTTGAATACTACGGGGCTTGATTTTTACCTGCTTGTTTTTATTTCGTATAGCCAAACAAATAGTAACTTTAAATGTTAATGGATTCAACGTTGATGTGTTTGAACAGCAAACTTCTGTTATAACCTTCAACAAAGAATATTCAGAACTATTCTCCGCAATTTTTCAGTTTAGCTGATGCGATGGGTTTAGCTATTTTGAACCTCAATATAATATGCCTGTATGAACAATAAAGTTGCCGTATACCGAAAGGAGCATTTCAATGCTGCTCACCGGTTAAATAATCCTGCATGGGATGAAGCCACCAACACAAAAGTTTTCGGAAAATGTAATAATCCTCATTATCATGGGCACAATTATGAACTGGTAATTAAAGTAACCGGTGTTCCTGATGAAGCTACAGGGTATGTATATGATATGAAATTATTGAGTGACCTCGTACAGTCGAATGTGCTGGAACGTTTTGATCATAAAAATCTAAATGAGGATACTGCTGAGTTCAAAAATCTAAACCCAAGTGCCGAGAACATTGCAGTTGTAATCTATAATATTTTAAGAGAAAAAATAGATACAAAATTTGAATTGCAGGTACGCCTGTACGAGACTGAACGAAATTTTGTAGAATATCCTGCTAACTAATTATAAAGATATAATGGCTTACAAAAAGATTGATCAATACGATGATGCGGTAACCGAAGGATTGGTAAAAAATTATAAGCAAGCCTTATCTTTATTGGGTGAGGATCCAACGAGGGAAGGGCTTCAGAAAACACCCGAAAGACTTGCTAAAGCAATGCAATTTTTAACGCAGGGCTACCAGCAGGATGCCAATGCCATTTTGAACTCTGCAAAGTTTCATGAAGAAGTAAGCGAGATGATCATCGTTAAAGATATAGAGCTATACAGTATGTGCGAGCACCACATATTGCCGTTTTATGGTAAAGCCCATGTTGCCTACATCCCCAACGGTTGGATAACTGGTCTCAGCAAAATCGCCCGTGTAGTTGATGTGTACAGCCGTCGTTTGCAGGTGCAGGAAAGATTGACTCATCAAATATTAAACTCAATAAAAGAAACGCTGAATCCATTAGGCGTGGCCGTAGTAATTGAAGCATCGCATTTGTGTATGATGATGCGGGGTGTACAAAAACAAAATTCTGTGACAACTACTTCAGCTTTTTGGGGCGAATTTGAAAAGAATGAGACAAGGAGTGAGTTTGTAAAACTAATCAGCGCCAAACTACATTGATTGCCAGATATTGAATACATCTATTTCAATTAAACATTGGGTTGTTAGTTGAAATTGTATGTCATTTTTCGGTGTATATTTTCCTTCTATTAGCTCAAAAACTTCAACCTGTTTTTTTTCAGTATCAGCTATCAGGTAATATTTAACTCCCTGTAATTCGTATAAATTATACTTGGTATTTCTATCCCTTAATTTTGTTTTCCGGGAGGATATTTCTACAACAAGGGTAGGTGGGAATGTTAAAAAATCTTCCGTGAAGTTACCGCACACAATCATGCAATCAGGCCTTACAACGGAGTGCTCATCAATTATCCAATCTAATTCATAATAAGCTTCGCAATTGCAGCTAAATATCGACTTATCAATTTGGTTACTTGCCTGCTGTATAAACTTCTTTGAGAACCATTGATGGCTTCTGTTTGGTGAAGGAGCCATTGCATAAGGGTACCCATTTACTAACTCCCAATCACCTTTCCATAACAGGTAATCCTGGTAAGTATACCGCTCGGGTGTAAATATTTGATCAGAGAGCTTCATAATAAATTTTATTGTTCAAATTTAAAAATTATTTTTGACTAAACTTGTAATATATGGGGTATGCGTTTGTTTTTCCGGGCCAGGGTTCACAGTTTAGCGGCATGGCCAAGAATTTGTCTGAATCGAATCCGTTTGTTAAAAATTTATTTGAACAGGCGAATGATATTTTAGGTTTCCGCATCTCTGATATCATGTTCTCGGGAAGTGACCAGGAGTTAAAGCAAACCAATGTAACACAACCAGCCATATTTTTACACTCGGTAGCTGCATTCAAAACCTTGCAGGAAGTAAAGCCTGATATGGTAGCCGGCCATTCATTGGGAGAGTTCTCTGCATTGGTTGCAAACAGGGTACTAAGTTTTGAAGATGCATTGAAGCTGGTGCTGGTGAGGGCCAATGCAATGCAAAAAGCATGTGAACAAAACCCATCCACCATGGCCGTTGTATTGGCTTTGGCAGATGAGAAAGTGGAAGAAATTTGTGCAGCAATACAAGCAGAAACACAAGAAATAGTAGTCCCCGCAAACTATAATTGCCCTGGCCAGCTGGTAATCAGCGGTACCATTGCAGGCATTGATATTGCCTGCGAACGCATGAAAGCTGCAGGTGCTAAAAGAGCAATGATTTTACCTGTAGGGGGAGCGTTTCATTCACCGTTAATGCTGCCTGCGAAAGAAGAACTCGCCACAGCCATCGAGGCAACTACATTTTACCAACCCTCTTGCCCTATTTACCAGAATGTAGTGGCCAAAGCCGTTACCGATACCAATGAAATAAAGAAGAACCTGATTGAACAGTTAACAGGTGCTGTTAGATGGACACAAACGGTGCAGGCAATGATTCAAAAGGGTGCAACACATTTTACCGAGGTAGGTCCCGGCAAAGTATTACAAGGACTGGTACAAAAAATAAATAAGGAAATGGTTGTAAACGGCATCAGTTAAACGAGCAACTTTTCAAAGCATACATTAAGCGAACTATGCCCGCCAATTGCTTATAAATATTAGCATCACTTATTTACACATTTCCATTTTCATCATCAAAATAGTTTAATAAAAACGGGGCGCTTAAAAAGCGCCCCGTAATTTTTTGCAGTAGAACCTGCATACCCGAATTCATTCCAACATCAGTCCAGGATTATCAAGTGTAATACATTCAGTATTCAACCGACCCGGTTTCCCGATTACACATTTAAAGTAGCCAATACAGTATTCATGTTTCTTACTGCATCTGCACTCTTGTTAAATGCTGCCTGTTCTTCTTCATTTAGTTTGTAGTCAATAATTTTTTCCACACCATTTCTGCCAATGATTACCGGCACGCCGATGCAAATATCTTTCTGACCATATTCGCCATCAAGGCTTACACAACAAGTGAATAATTTCTTTTCATCTCTTACAATACTTTCTACCAATGCTGCTCCTGCTGCTCCCGGTGCATACCAGGCAGATGTACCTAACAGGCCGGTTAAGGTAGCTCCGCCAACCATTGTATCAGCAGCTACTTTTTTCAAAGCTTCTGCATCCAGGTAATTGCTTACCGGTGATCCCTGGTAGGTAGCTAATCTTGTTAAAGGAATCATGGTGGTATCACCGTGGCCTCCAACTACTACACCCTGCAGGTCAGAAGAAGTGCAACCAATTGCTGTTGATAAATAATATTTGAAACGGCTGCTATCCAAAATACCGCCCATGCCTATAATCCTGTTTTTAGGCAGGCCGCTTGATTGCAAAGCCAGGTAGGTCATAGTATCCATGGGGTTGCTGATGATGATGATGATTGCATCCGGAGAATATTGTAAAATGTTTTTTGTCACTGCTTTAACGATCCCTGCATTGATACCAATCAATTCTTCTCTTGTCATGCCTGGCTTACGTGGAATGCCAGATGTAATTACTGCCACATCGGTGCCGGCTGTTTTTGTATAGTCGTTAGTAGAGCCTATTATTTTTGTGTCGAAACCCAATAATGCAGCTGTTTGCATCATATCAATAGCCTTGCCCTCGGCAATGCCTTCTTTGATGTCTAATAATACTAGTTCATCACACAGTTCTTTCCGGGCAATATTGTCGGCACAGGTTGCTCCAACGGCACCAGCGCCTACTACAGTAATTTTCATGATAAGAAATTTATTTTTTAAGGAAATTATTTGCGCAGCAAAGTTAAGGGCATTGCTTCCACATTCCGAAAAGAATGAACGGCTGAGTGTACTTCATGAGCAAAATCATTTAATTATGCCAGCAGAAAGATGAGGCGTTTGCAAACCAATTGCTGTTTTTATTTTATTGCTTCTAATATGGCCGGAACGCCGATATTTCCCACGAATGCTTTAGCCAGCGTTCCCCTGTTATCGTAAACAAAGGTAGAAGGAAAGGTCCGCAACTTATAAATACTTCCCAGTTTGTAATTTACATCCTGCGCAAGTTTCACATTGGGCATTGATGATAAACCATAGGCTTCATAAAAATCTTTTATTTCGCGGTAAGAAGCGGCCGACACCATTAGTATATCAATGCCCTTCAATTCTTCTTTGTATGCAAGCAATTCCTTTGTTTCCTTTTGACAATGTTCGCAGTCGGGACTAAAAAACATAATTACAAGCGGTATGTTGGTTTTTAGATTTTCTTTTGTAAACATCGTGCTGTCCGGAACAACATTTACTTTGAAAGCCGGAATTGAGACAAAGGCATTTACATAATTATTTGACGTGTCCTTTTGAGCAAACAGGATAAATGAGCTTGCAGTAAGTATTGTTAAGACTAATATTTTTTTCAATGTATATTTTTTATCAAAACTAATTTTTAATGTTGAAAAAGCGTGTTAAAGCCCGGTTAGCGATGCCTTTTTATTAAATGAAACGATGGTATTAACCAACAAAAGTGTAATCAATCCCGGTACCAGGTGGCTGCGGTGGTTCTTAACAGAAGGGATGGCTTTCACCAATAAGTGTATTATCATTTCCAGTTTTGGTTTGAAAACAAGAAACGGTGGAATGCTCAAAATAGCACTTAATCCTGCAAATTTCCTATTTAGCGTTACTATACCTACTTTTGCACCCCAATAATTGGTGAGTCGTTTGGAAACAGTTACAGAAGGCTGTGGAATTAATAAATCATAAACAATAAACTTCAATACAATCATGGCAACAACAGCAGACATGCGGTCAGGACTAATCCTCAAAGTAGATGGTAGTTTATACACCGTAATTGAATTCGGGCAAAATAAAACTGCCCGTGCCGCGGCAAAAGTGTGGGCAAAACTTAAAGGGGTCGATAATAGCCGCACGATAGAAGTTACCTGGAACAGTGGTGAAACGATCTTTCCTGTCCGCGTGGAAAAGAAGGCTTACCAGTATTTATATAAAGATGATACAGGATATAGTTTCATGGATGTTGAAACTTTCGAGCAAATCACCGTTCCGGAATCGATGGTGGATGCACCTAAATTTTTGAAAGATGGCCAGGAAGTTTCTGTATTAATCAATGGTGAAACGGACCTTCCAATGGGTGTAGAATTACCCGATAAAATTGTATTGCTGGTTACCTATAGCGAACCCGGCATGAGAGGCGATACAGCCACCAAAACTTTAAAACCTGCTACTGTGGAAACAGGCGCCACCGTAAATGTGCCACTATTCGTGAATGAAGGCGAACTGATCCGGGTAAATGCAAAAACAGGGGAATACGTAGAAAGAGTAAAAGAATAGAATAACCGACTTAATTTCTATCAGCCATTATTGGAATCGAAGTACTGACGGACAGGTATTGATCAAACGATCATTTTCAGTCTCCCGGGCCCCAATCATATAAACTCAACAGAGAAAAAATTCCATAAACAGCCATTTTTAATTTAGCGTATTTTAAGGCGATTTTGCCCTTTTTTGGTGCATTTTGCCCAATATTTTGCCAGATTTTGCCAATTTTCGCATTTTCTTTCTTTTTTAAACTTGGTATATTAATAAATCATTACCTACCTTAGCCGCCCGATTCTTAACTAAAAAACCATTTAATATCTGAATATGGACATTAAACAAATTCAAGAGCTGGTAAAGCTCATTAATAAAACCAATATTGGTGAAATTACAATTGAAGAAGAAGGTGTCAAAATAACGATAAAGCAAAAGAAAGACCCTGTTCAGAATATTTATGCTGGTGGAGCCCAGCCGAACCAGGGGTATTCAACTCCATCCACACAACCACCCGCGGCCCCTGCCGCTCCGCCTCCACCGCCTCCAGCCGAAACTCCCAAAACTGATAACTATATAACCATTAAAAGCCCGATGATCGGCACATTTTACCGCCAATCCAGCCCGGCCAAACCAGTGATGGTAAACGTGGGCGATGAGGTAACACCCGGTAAAGTGGTCTGCATCATTGAAGCCATGAAGCTATTCAACGAAATTGAAAGCGAGGTTAGCGGCAAAATCGTGAAAGTATTGGTGGAAGATGCCAGCCCGGTTGAATACGATCAGCCTTTGTTTCTTGTCGATCCTAGCTAATTAGCAAATTACTCAATTGCTCAATATGAAAATTTCATCTGGAACTAGCAGGCACTTCTTTTTAAGAAAATGTTGTAAATGAAAAAAGAGTTATTTGATAGCAATCCTATCTTAAAATTGAGTTTTGATTTTTCATTGATGATCATTGAGTATTGTGAAGGCTTAGAAAAAGAAAAGAAATATATCATTTCACGGCAACTACTTAGGTCTGGTACTTCTATCGGGGCTAATGCGATGGAGGCTCAAAATGCAGAAAGCAAAGCGGATTTCATCCACAAGATGAAAATATCCGCAAAGGAAGCAGAGGAATCGCAATACTGGCTATGGCTTTGTCAATATTCAAACAGCTATCCCGAATGCGCTTTACATCAAACCAAGTTGGAAGAAATAAACAAAGTGTTGGGCAAAATATTATCTACTTCTAAGAGGAAATCACCATTTAGTTATTTATTAAGTTTCTTTATCTTTTGAATCTCGGCCATTTTCAAATTGAGCCATTTTCAAATTTTCAAATTTGCATGTATGTTCAAAAAAATATTAATTGCCAACCGTGGAGAAATTGCATTGCGTGTGATACGCACCTGCAAAGAAATGGGTATTAAAACAGTAGCAGTTTATTCTACTGCCGATAAAGATAGTTTACACGTAAAATTTGCCGACGAAGCGGTTTGTATCGGTAAGCCAAGCAGCATGGATTCTTACCTTAATATACCGCATATTATGGCTGCCGCGGAAATTACCAATGCAGATGCAATTCATCCGGGATATGGGTTTCTCGCCGAAAATGCAAAGTTTGCACAGATATGCACAGACCATGGTATCAAATTTATTGGCCCCACTCCCGATATGATCAATGCCATGGGCGATAAGATCACGGCAAAAGAAACCATGATCAAGGCAGGCGTGCCGGTAGTGCCCGGTAGTGGTGGTTTATTGGAAAGTGTTGACCAGGCAAAAGAGCTCGCCGCAAATGTTGTAGGCTATCCAGTAATCCTCAAAGCTACTGCCGGTGGCGGAGGTAAGGGAATGCGGGTGGTTTGGGAAGAAAGTGAGCTGGAAAAGGCCTTTGAAAATGCCAAAACAGAAGCAGCTGCCTCTTTCAAAAACGACGGTATTTACATGGAAAAATTCGTGGAGGAACCACGCCATATTGAGATACAGATAGCCGGTGACCAGTTTGGAAATGTATGCCATTTAAGTGAGCGGGATTGTTCCATCCAGCGCCGTCATCAAAAGCTGGTAGAGGAATCACCGTCTCCATTCATGACTGCCGAATTAAGAGACCAGATGGGAGAGGCGGCTATAAAGGCAGCCAGTGCCATCAGCTATGAAAGTGTAGGAACCATTGAATTTCTCGTAGATAAAAACCGTAATTTTTACTTCATGGAAATGAACACCCGTATACAGGTAGAACATTGTGTAACGGAAGAAGTAGTGAATTATGATCTAATCAAGGAACAGATCAAAATAGCCGCGGGGCATAAAGTGAGTGGCAGAAATTATTACCCTCAAATGCATGCCATCGAATGCAGGATCAATGCCGAAGACCCTTATAACGATTTCAGGCCCAGTCCTGGTAAAATTACCGTACTGCATACACCCGGCGGACATGGGGTCCGGGTCGACAGTCATGTCTATGCTGGCTATGTTATCCCACCCTTTTACGATAGCATGATCGGTAAATTGATCACAATTGCGCAAACCAGGGAAGAAGCCATCGATACCATGCATCGTGCATTAAGCGAATACGTAATCGAAGGCATCAAAACCACCATTCCCTTCCATCTGCAACTGATGAAAAATGAAGATTTCAGGAGTGGTAATTTCACTACAAAATTTTTGGAATCTTTTAAAATGGAGTAGGAGATGCTTTTGTCTTCTTCCATATAACAAGTTTCTGTACAACATCCTTTAACAGGTTACAGGCATCGGTTTTTCATGGCATCTTCGTTGTGTCACTCCCTTGTACGACATACCAATGGGCGGCTCCCCATCGACGGGGGCATCCTGCCATTCGGTTGCTTCTTGGCGGCTCATCCATAAAAATGTAGCGGCGGCCTGGGGTATTTTCATCGAAGTTATGAAATCATAGCCTACTTACTTGCCTCGTCTTTTACTCCCTTCAATAAAGCATAAATGGCCATTGCATGCCCATGGCCGAGATCAAATTCTTCTTTAAGCCAGGCAACAATTTCGCCGGCCTTTACACCCGGTTTAAGCGCCCCGTTTTGTGTAAAGCCTTTTTTCTCTGCAAGTTTTCTAAAGTCATCGGGCCCTTTACCTGTTTTTTCCTGGATGTTTTTGATATAACCTTGAAACGACATAGTGATATGTTTTAAATATTAATAGCTCATTACAAAAATAGTTTTTAAGAAATACAAAGTATAAGCCTGGGAAAAAAATTTGGCTGGTTGATCCGGCTTAATCAATATTCCTCTTCCAGGTGCGAGTCTCCAAAATACCATTGCCATCGCCGTTTAAACTATTTTCATTTTGTTATCTTTGCCATTCAACATTAAACGACGGAATGGCATTGATTAAAAGTATATCCGGTATACGTGGTACAATTGGCGGCAAAACCGGTGATAACCTTACACCACTGGATATTGTAAAGTTTACGGCTGCATTTGGAACCTTATTAATAGCTGAAGGCGCCACCAAGAAGATCGTTGTTGGCAGGGATGGAAGAATTAGCGGAGCAATCGTTAAAGATCTTGTGATCAGCACTTTGAAGTCTCTCGGATTGAACGTTGTTGACCTAGACTACAGTACTACTCCCACCGTGGAAATGGCCATTGTTTTTGAAAATGCGGGCGGGGGAATTATACTTACAGCAAGCCATAATCCCAAGGAGTGGAATGCATTGAAGTTATTAAACAGCAAAGGAGAGTTCATAAGCAATGAGCAGGGAGAAAAAATACTGGACATCGCGGAAAAAGAAGATTTTGTTTTTGCTTCGGTTGACAAACTAGGCACTTCAACAATGGATGACAGTTCTTTACAAAAACACATAGAGGCAATTGTAAATTATGAGTTGGTGGATGTTGCGGCCATCAAAAAAGCGAAATTCAAAATTGTGATCGATGCGGTTAACAGTACCGGTGCCATTGCGGTTCCTGAATTGCTGAAGGCCCTGGGCGTAAAGGATTTTGAATTATTGAACGGCGAAGTAAACGGTAAGTTTGCACACAATCCCGAACCATTGCCTCAACATTTAACCGGCCTGAGCAGCGAGGTGGTAAAGCAGAACGCGAGTTTGGGTATAGCAGTAGATCCGGATGTTGACCGGCTTTGTTTTGTATGCGAGGATGGAACGATGTTCGGAGAAGAATATACACTAGTGGCCGTTGCAGATTATGTTTTGAGCAATAGAAAAGGAAACACCGTTTCCAATATGTCATCAACGAGGGCGTTGAAAGACATCACCTTGAAACATGGCGGCGAGTATTTTTCCAGCGCCGTGGGCGAAGTAAATGTGGTGAACAAAATGAAAGAAGTAAATGCTGTAATCGGCGGCGAAGGCAATGGGGGGATTATTGTCCCTGATTTACATTATGGAAGAGATGCGTTGATTGGGATAGCCCTGTTTTTGACCCAGCTTGCCAAGGCAAAAAAAACTGCCAAGCAATTGCGCAATTCCTTTCCTGATTATTTTATCAGTAAAAATAAAATCAAGCTCGAAAAGGGAGTGGATGTGAAATCTGTTTTTGAAAAAATCAGAGCAAAATATAAGCACCAGCCCATCAATATCGAAGATGGTTTGAAGATAGAATTTGATACCGACTGGGTGCATTTACGCACCAGCAACACTGAACCAATTATCCGTATTTACGCTGAAAGCAATTTTGAAACCACCGCAGATAACATTGCAAAGCGGTTGATGAAAGATATCAGCGAGGTGATGTAAACAGTCCTTCTCCAAAAGAACTTTGCTGCAGTAAGTAGAATGTTACGGACAACAGCCGGAACAGTTAAAGCGTAAAATGCGGAAGTTTTGTTAACTGCTTAAGGAATATTCATCAGACAAATAATAAACTAATTCTACTGTAACCCTACCAATTGAGTTTTAAAATTTAGCCCATCAAGGCCTCGTAAAATGAACAGAATTTACTTCGACAATGCAGCAACCACTTCACTTGATCCGCGGGTACTTGAAACCATGATGCCCTACCTTACCGAAAAGTTTGGTAACCCGTCTTCTATTTATTCTTATGGAAGAGAAACAAGAATGGCCGTTGAACAGGCAAGAAAAAGTATTGCGAAGATTTTAAATGCACATCCAGCCGAAATATTTTTTACGAGTTGCGGTACAGAAAGCAGCAATACCGCCATTTTATCTGCGGTAAGGGATCTGGGGTGTAAAAATATTATTACTTCTGCCATAGAACATCATGCAGTATCTCATATTGTTGAATATCTTGGTAACGCAGGTAAGGCGAAGGTAAACCTCGTAAAGCTTTTACCTGATGGCCATATAGATTTGGAAGATCTTGAAAGATTACTCGCTGCTGCAGAAGGAAAAACATTGGTAACCCTCATGCATGCCAATAACGAGATTGGCAATATGCTCGACATACAGGCAGTAGGAAATTTGTGCAAATTACATGACGCGATTTTTCATAGCGATACAGTGCAAACCGTAGGTCATTTTCCCTTCGATCTAAGGAACACACCGGTACATTTTATCACCGGTTCGGCACATAAATTTCATGGTCCCAAGGGTGTGGGCATTTTATACATTAATGAAAATATCCGGATCAAACCATTTATTCATGGCGGGGCACAGGAACGCAACATGCGGGCAGGTACCGAAAATATATATGGCATCGTTGGCCTCTCCAAAGCGCTGGAACTTGCTACGATAGAATTTGAAGAGAGTAGTGAATTTATACGATCATTGAAATATTACATGCATGGCGCCTTGAAAAAGAACATTTCCGGCGTGACTTTTAATGGGGATGTTTTTGGAAGAAGCTTGTATACCGTGTTGAGCGCAAGCTTTCCAAAATCAGAAAAGTCTGAAATGTTATTGTTCAACCTCGATATCAATAATATTTGCGCCAGCGGCGGAAGCGCCTGTACCTCGGGTGCAGACCAGGGGAGCCACGTGATCCGTGCCATTAATAATGATGCTGACCAGGCTACCGTAAGGTTCAGCTTTTGTAAGCACAATACAATGGCCGAAATAGACACCGTAGTTGCGAAACTAAAAGAGTTTGTTTGACAGGCACCCTTGCCCTCCCAACCATAAACATCTTCAATTCTTAACTTACTGCAGTTTGTTTGTAGATAAATATGCACAACCGATTAGTATTACGTCCCACCTGTACAATCACATTCTTAAAAATGCTTTTGCTGTACAATAACTCGATTGATGCCGTGCAAAAATTTTAAACAATTTTTCAATTCCCGGTGGCATAAGTATTGTTTGTTTTGAATGATCATTTCAAAATAAAAAAATGTTTTTATGGGATCGTATAAAAATTTAACCAACCAGGAAGGAATAGAAAAATTGAAGGAACTTGTAAAGTCAGCGGGCATGTGCATGTTTGCCACTAAGCTTGATCAGTATCCATTGTCTGCACGTCCAATGAGCACACAGGAAGTGGATGATGATGGAAATCTTTGGTTTTTTAGCCAGGCTTCCAGCGAAAAGAATGCGGAAATTGAGGCGGACGATCGTGTGCAATTATTTTATGGAAATACCTCCAGTTCAGAGTATTTAAGCGTTGCCGGCAGGGCTATGGTGCTAAAAGATAAGGAAAAAGCGAAAGAACTTTGGACGAGATGGGTAAAGACCTGGTTTACTGAAGGTGTGGATGATCCTGAACTTACCATTATAAAGGTGGAGCCCGAAGACGTTTATTATTGGGATACAAAAAATAATAGAATGGTGAGTCTGTTAAAGATTATGACCGGTGCCATATTAGGCAAAACCATGGACGATGGTGTGGAAGGTACAATAAATATTTAAATCCCATTCGTAAAAAGGTTGTTCAATAGTTTGTTGAAAAACCGCTAATTAGCAACTTTTCTTAATTCAAATACATCTGCCAATAATTCAAAAGATCGCTTACGGTCTTCAACTGATCCTGTCATAGTAACTACAATAATTTCATCTACATCGAAAGTATCAGCCAGTGCTGTTAATTGCCGTTTTACGCTGGCTGGCCTACCTGATATTACCCTGCCGCTGTTGGCCTCTATCCGTAGTAATTCTGCAGTTGAAAATGTATAATCTTTAATGGAGTCAAAACTCCCAGGTTTGTCAAAATTTCCCTTTTCAAACTGCAGCAGGCGGTAGTCCATCAGTTTACGCATTTCAGCGGCTTTTTCTTCGGTTGCTGCACACAAAACAGATATTGAGAGCATTGCTTCCGGGGAGGGGAATTGTTCGGAAGGTTTAAACTGACTGCGGTAAGTCGCTACCACATCAGGTCCGGCATAACCGTTTATAAACCGCGCAATTACTAACCCCATTCCATAATCAGCAGCTATTTTACTGCTCCCGCCGCTACTGCTTAGTATCCATTGCTGGGGGATAGTGATCGCTTGTGGTACAGCAAGCAAGCTGCCATAATTAGTTTCTGCAGTATCATTGAAAAAGCTTTGCAGGTGAGATAGCTGCGTAAGATAACTTTGCTCACTGAATGTATTGGAAGGATTCAGCATGGAAGCCGTGATTCTGTCGCTACCTGGCGCACGACCCATCCCAAGATCAATCCTCCCCGGGAAAAGCGTCTCGAGCATTCGGAAATTTTCTGCTACTTTCAAAGCGCTGTGATTCGGCAGCATAATGCCGCCCGAGCCAATACGGATCTGTTTTGTTTCATCCGCAAGTTTTACCATCAGCAACTCCGGTGCAGAACCTGCAATGGATGCGGCATTGTGATGCTCAGACACCCAAAAGCGTGAGTAACCTAATTCCTCTGCAAGTTTAGCCGTAGCAATGGTTTCCTGTATTGCATCTGCGGCAGTGCTTCCCTGTCTTACAATAGATTGGTCGAGAATTCCAAGCTTTAATTTTCTTTCCATGTTGGGTGATTGGGTAATTAAACAAGAATCCGAAGCCTTTGTTTAATCTGCTGTAAAGTTTACGCTGACGGCGAGGCGCTTTAAATTCCATGCAGTCATTCCGTCGGTTAAATTTTGCATTTCAACTACATGGTGTTGCACTTCATCCATCTTTCGCACCTAAGATATCTGCGTTTTTCATTATTTGCATAAAAATAAATAATGAATAAAATATCAGTAATTTGCTTAATAGCAGTATTGCTAACAGCCTGCAAAAAGGAACAAGACGATCTGCCGCCGTTACATCCCTCCGATCCTGCGATGGAATACATAAGCCTTGCCGGAAAGGAAACCAGTCTCAACACCTCACAACACATGGATCTTGACAAAGATGGAAACCGGGATTTTTCTTTTGTCACTTATTATATCGGCGATCCTATCCTTAAAAGAGACATTGTTCAATTTGCCGCCAACTCTACAATTGACAGGTTGCTGTTGGTAAATAACAATGAGCATTCTCCCATTTTTAATAAAGGAGATATTATTTCCGGCAATGGTCCGGCAGGTTATAACTGGTATGATATCGCATTAACTCCGCTGGCAGAAAAAATCATTGAAGAACAAGGGGCGCCCTATTGGGTTGGGCCCTGGAAGGATGCCAATCATAAATACCTTGCTTTCCGTATGAAGAAAAATGGCTTATATTATAATGGGTGGTTCGAATTGTCGATGGATACTATTTCGGAGAAATTAATTTTATTCAAAGCGGGAGTCTGCAAAGAACCCGGAGCAAGTGTAAGAGCAGGCTATTGAACCGTGCGGGTGGATCTCATTATGTTATTTTAAATTACAACGAAATAACATCGCAGATTTCGTTTTCATGTTTTGGTAGTTTGCTTTCGGCGATGGCTTTGTTGCGGTGCATTATCAATTTTTGCTTATCGGTAAAAAAACAGCCCGGGTCGGTTTTATCATCATTGCAATGTGCTTTATTGTTTTCATCAAAAATCACACTAGTGGCATTGCGTTCATATTTATCAGGGTGATTTACCATCACCCGGTATTTGTCGCTTAAATACATTTCAAACCATTTGTCTATGGCGTAAGTATAATAACGAACGGAAAACCTGGGTATCGCCGGATCCATTCCGTTAGTGTATTTATCAAAATTTAATGAATTGAGTTCGATGACGGGACTATAATACACCCTGTTTCTGTCCGGATCACCTGCACCACATCTCAGGTGCAAAACTGCGTATCCAAATTTTTTTTGCGCATACAACCTGGAGCCGCATATACCTGACAGGAGCACAATTAACAGTAGGATCTTTGTCATAATGCTGAAGATTTTGCCTGCTTTACAATATCCGCATG
The DNA here is from genome assembly GCA_025963635.1 of Ferruginibacter sp. Taxonomy (GTDB): domain Bacteria; phylum Bacteroidota; class Bacteroidia; order Chitinophagales; family Chitinophagaceae; genus Ferruginibacter. The sequence goes on along the minus strand of JAOQAK010000063.1, from coordinate 166,638 downwards.
GAAGTTTGAACCGGAAGGGAATTCTTTAGGGTGTGTGCTCAAAGGTGAATCATGATAATGAATCAGTCAATTGAGAAGTACTGGAGTTCAATTAAGATTCTGCAATTTTTTTGCCGGCATTGCTTCTTTGGTCAACATCGGTGTAAATATGATTTTATCATTTTTTCTTTTTGGTAAAAAGGAAAAATAATATCCCTTGTACAATTACAGCAACATGGAGCAAAGACAAACGGAGGGCCAACATTTACATACATTAGCATTGCTCCATTCTTAACAACACATCTTTAATCAACTCAGCTTGCAATGTATGCAATTCCGATAGCGGGTTAAAAGAAAAATTTTGAAAGAAAAACTTTGAGGATAAACGGCATAGCTTAATGATAACCGAGCTTATCGGTTAATTCTTTGGGCAGTACGGGCAGTTGTTTCCGGTCGATCAGGAAGCTGTTGAGCTGCGCTATTTCTTTAAAAATAGAATGTTTGTCCATGGCAGCTTTCAGATACCCTGCTCCGCTGCTTCCGCCCGTTCCAATGCGTGTACCGATCATTCGTTGAACCATGTTAATGTGGCGGTTGCGCCAGTTAGCTAGTTGGTTATCTATTTCAAGCAACCTGTCCAACAACTGGAACGGAAGTTCCAGCATCGGGTAACCCCGGTACAGCATAATAAACAAGGCAGACCTGCAGGCCTTTGTACTCAGCGAACGGCTGCTGTCTGCAGGTGCGTCATTGAATACCTGTTTGAAAGAAGCTTCATTGTTCTTTTCAGCTTCGGCAAGACTGTTCACGTAGATATATTCATAATCGCTCCAGAAAACGGGCGATTGGTGATTACCGGAAACCGGCTGGTAATTTATCCAATAAGCATTGTCGTTTATAAAAGGCATCCGTTCCAGCCAGCCATTTAAAAGCCTGATCACCGATGGAGTATTTTCCGCCTCCCGGATAACGGCCACTTCGGTCTCTTTCAATTGGGAAGTATAATATTCTTTTCCATGCCTGTTTTCAAATTTCAAACCAAGGGTTGCTTCAAGTTTTTTAAACTGCCAGCTTTGAAAACCAGATGCAGGCCGCAGCATGTCCCTGAAGTCGAGGAAATCCATCGGCGTCATGGTTTCCATAATATCAATTTGCTGCACCAATACTTTGAGAATGGTACAAACCCTTGTAAGACGATGCACGATGGTTTGCAATTCAGGAGAGTTATCATTCAGTGCCGGTTTGCTCATGATTGCTATTACCGAATCAATTTCAAACTGTATTTGTTTGAACCATAATTCGTAAGCCTGGTGAATGACAATGAAAAGCATTTCGTCATGGGCAGGCTGATGACCTGCTTTACTGCTTTCGGGGTGTTGAGCATTTAGTATTTTATCAAGTTCAAGGTATTCGCTGTAATGCATCGTATGATTTTCAAACGTGAATTCAACCACCAAACTTACGGAAATAAAGAAGGTTTTACCTTAAGGATCCGGCGATCATCTTATTAGCACCGTACTGCCTTTCAGCTCGAAGCGTTTCCCCGTATCGATATTGGTGTAAGTCAAGATCCATACATAAGTTCCGGGATCCTGTGGCTGGCTTTTAAAAGTTCCATCCCATTTTTGTGTCCAGTCTTTGGTTTGGAAAAGCAATTGTCCGGTACGGTTATACACCCTGAAGGAAAGATCGCGGGCTTTATAAGCGTTGGTTGGATAAAGAAAATCATTTAGTCCATCATTGTTGGGTGAAAATCCTTTGGGTATGGCGATGTAGCAATTGCCCACCACCCGTATTGTATTGATGGCAGTATCTGCACAGCCGATACTATTTTTCACGATCAAACGGATGGGAACATCGGTGGTAGTATTACTGGAAGGATAGAATTGTGGAGGTGGAACCTGTAGCGCACTTATACTTCCATTCCCAAAACTCCAATTCCACGATACTACGGGCCCGGTACTCTTATCGGTACAGGTCACCGGATCTCCCGGGCAGGCAACAGCCGTTGATTCAAAGAATGCAGTGATATTGTTATTCAACAATACTGTGGTGGTGGCCGTATCGCTGCAGGTTCCATTGCTTACAATAAGGGTTGCCTGCTTTTGCCCGTAAGTTTGCCAGGTGATAGTAGCATTTTGTGCCGTACTGGTGATGTTATTATCGAAGCTCCATTTCCAACTGTTTACACTATTTCTGCCATCATGTGAATAATAAACCGTATCAGCAACACAACCAAAATGAACGGAAGAACTGAACAGGGCAGAAACAGTATCACGGGTAGTAAAATTTTGAAAAGATCCTGCAGGCGTTGGCACACTGCATTCGTTAAGGATTGTATTTCCGTCTGTTCCCGTCTGTAGTTTTATTTGAAAGCTGCCCGCATTTTGTATTGGAACGGATAAGCGTACCCGTATTGTATAGGTAAAACCATTTAGGCTGCACATGCCGGTGGCACCCCCAACCGAAACCGCGGATGTACCTGTCACAGTAAAATCGCTTCCATCAGGAGCTATAGAATTGCAAAACATCGGGTCTTTAAAAACCAACTCCAATTCGTTGGGGGCACAACCAGGTTTTACAAGGCTATCCATGGGCGTCGGTATCAAAGGGAAAACTGTTACGGGTAAGGATGCACCATTGGGGACACCGCGATTGCAATTGTCGAGCAGGTTATTGCCGTCGCTGCCGGTTTCAATCCGAACAGTATAATTGCCCGGAGGCAAAATTCCGCCCAATGTGATCACCACCGAATCCATATCAAACCCAGTACTGCAGCCAATTCCGGTTGCACTTATGATGGGAGCAATTGCCGGTGAAATACTAAAATCACTTCCATTTGCTGCCAAGCTGCTGCACTTCATTTTCTTATTCAGTTTCACTGATATCCTGGTTCCATCGCAGGCAGCTCTTGCTTTATCCAATCCCGGGTTAACAGGGTCTGTGATATTTGCCGTACCGCCTCCAAATGATAAAGAGTAACCGCTTTGTGAGTCACTAAAATGGCTTATTAATAAAAGATAATCGTGCCCCTGGATGAGCGTTGGCATTTTGCTGAAAACTGGCACGTCGCTATCGCACTGCACCAGGCTGGTACTTGTTGCATTAGTGCCGGTTAAACCCGTATGTCCCGACCAGTTGCAGGAAAGAAAAAGAGACGGATCGGAATAGACAGCGTTAGGATCATGATTGGTAATGTCAAAGATTTGCCAGTCATAATCGTCTGAAAGTGTATTAGGGGTAATTAAAAATCCTAAAGTACCCGCAGTAAAACAGGTAAACTTATACCAGAACGGATTTTTATCAGTCAGCGGAATCGATGTGCAGGGGCCGGGCACCCTTCTGTCGCCACAAATGGGTACCGAAAGCATGCTAAAGGTATCAGTGCCGCAAACGGGAAATGCTGTTGAAGGGCTTTGGCCTAAGGTGGTACATTGCACCTGTGTAAATCCATTGCTGATGGAGAAAAGGGTAAAAAGGAAAGCGATAAAAATTTTATTCAGCATTATCTTGGTAAAAGTATATTAAGGATACCTTATTTGGATGTTTTGCTGCAACTGTTAATATTTTTTAACTATTGCATTCTTTCGCAAAATCCTGCCCTTACCTCACCTTCTCTTTTACTTCCTGCAATTTCAGCAATGCTTCCACGGGTGTAAGCCTGTTGATGTCTACTGCATTCAGCAGGGTGCGAATCTCTTCAAAAGTTGCGGAGTAGGCATCAAAAATGCTCAGCTGTATTTTTGGAGCATTCAGGTTTTTGATACTTTGCTGAAGGGTGACTCCTTTGCCATCATCAGTATGATTTCTGCTTTCTTCCAGTTGTAATAAAATTTCATTCGCCCGTTCTATCAGGCTAGGCGGCATTCCCGCCATTCGGGCAACATGAATACCAAAGCTGTGTACACTCCCTCCGGGCGCCAGTTTGCGCAGGAAAATAATTTTATTACCTACTTCCTTATTGGTTACATGATAGTTTTTTACACGGGATAATTTGTTTTCCAATTCATTCAGTTCGTGGTAGTGGGTAGCAAACAAGGTTTTAGGCGTATGAACTGATTTATGTAAATATTCCACAATGCTCCAGGCGATACTGATGCCATCATAGGTAGAAGTACCCCTTCCAATCTCATCCAAAAGGATAAGGCTTCGGGAAGTGATATTGTTGATGATACTGGCGGTTTCATTCATCTCCACCATGAAGGTGCTTTCACCTCCGCTCAGGTTATCACTGGCACCAACACGGGTAAAAATTTTATCCGTCAACGGTATTTTTGCATCACTCGAGGGAACAAAACTGCCCATATGTGCCATCAAAGTGATTAGCGCAGTTTGCCTGAGGATGGCACTTTTACCACTCATATTTGGTCCCGTTAAAATGATCACCTGCTGGGTAGATGGATCCAGGTAAATATCATTAGAAATATAGCTTTCTCCCACTGGCAGGTTCCTTTCAATTACCGGGTGGCGACTGTCTTTGATATTCAGCACATTATTATCCTGAACAGACGGCTTTTTATAATTAAACTGCAGGGCATTATTAGCAAAGCAGGTGAGGCAATCCAATACAGCCATCACATGGCCGTTTACTTGCATCGGTGCGATATAATCCTGCAACTCTGTCAATAATTTTTCAAACAACTGCATTTCGATCAACAGGATATTATCTTCCGCTCCCGTGATCTTTTCTTCGTAAACTTTTAATTCGGGAGTAATGTACCGCTCAGCATTGGCAAGGGTTTGCTTACGTATCCAGGTTTCCGGAACCTTGCTTTTATGTAAATTGGTGACTTCAAGATAGTAGCCAAATACATTATTAAAACTTATCTTCAAAGAAGAAATGCCGGTAATCATTGCTTCTTTTTGTTGCAGTTCTACCAGGTATTCTTTTCCTCCGCTGGAGATTTTTCGTAGTTCATCCAGTTCTTCATTGATTCCCTTTGCAATCACGCCTCCCTTAGAAGCAATTGCCGGCGGAGTTTCATTGATCTCTTTCAGAATTTTATCTAAAATATATTTACAGGGATTAAGTGAATCTCCCAGTCTTTTCAAATATTCATTATTTGTGCCGGCACAGATAGTTTTAATGGCATCTGTTTGTAATAAGCCCCGCGCAATTTGTAATACTTCCCGTGGATTCACTTTTTTTAGCGGCACTTTACTCACTAATCTTTCTACATCACCAGCCTGCTTGATACATTGCGCAATCTTGTTACGGGTATCAACCTCCTTTATTAAAAACTCAACGGTGTCAAGGCGTTCCTGGATCTTTATGATATCATTCAATGGTAAAACCATCCACCGTTTCAGTAATCTTGCACCCATTGGTGAAACCGTATTGTCCAACGTTTTCAATAAAGTATTGCTGCCATCGCCGCCCCCAAATAATTCTAAATTCCGGATGGTAAACCTGTCCATCCACAAATGTTCTTCCTTGTCAATTCTTTGTATGGAAGTGATATGGCCAAGATTCGGATGCTCCGTATCTTTTAAATAATGCAGGATAGCTCCTGCAGCAACAATGCCTTCCTTTAAACTATCTACACCAAACCCTTTGAGACTGTGGGTGCCAAAATGTTTTAAAAGGCTTTCATTGGCATAGGCATCAGCAAAAATCCATTCGTCGAGGGCGTAGGTGAAAAATTTTGTGCCAAAATATTCTTTGAACTGTTTCTGGCGGTTGCGTTGAAAAACTACTTCTGCCGGTTTTAAGCTCTGCAACAATTTGTCGGCGTATTCACGATCACCCTCCGCAATAAAAAATTCACCGGTACTGATATCCAAAAAAGCAATGCCGATACGTGCTTCGTCGAAATGAAGGGCGGCAAGGAAATTATTGCTGTTATGTTCCAGCATTTTGTCGCTGGTAGCTACACCCGGCGTCACCAGTTCGGTAACACCTCTCTTCACAATTCCTTTGGCGAGTTTGGGATCTTCCAACTGGTCGCAAATGGCAACACGATAACCTGCTTTCACCAGCTTGTGCAAATAAGTATCGAGCGCATGGTGCGGAAAGCCTGCCAGCTGAGAGGAGTTGGCATCACCATTATTTCTTTTGGTAAGCGTTATTCCCAGCACAGTTGAAGTAGTTACTGCATCCTGGCCAAAAGTTTCATAAAAATCACCCACCCTGAAAAGCAAAATAGCGTCAGGATACCTGGCCTTGATCGCATTGTGTTGTTGCATTAAGGGGGTTTCTCCCGATGATTTGGCCATAAATTAATGTGCTGATGTGCTAATTTGTTAATATGCTAAAGTCAGGTACTCCCGGATTAAAAGCAGGCAAGCGCAAAAATAAGGTCTTTATTAGGTTTTGAAGTGGGTTTGTGAAACTTGTGAATTACTTTTGCAGCCAATTAAGCGGCAGGGAAATATGAGAAAACTGAGCATGGATGAGCTAAACAGGAAGTCAGTAGCTGAATTTAAACAATCAGAGAAGATACCAGTAATCGCAGTGCTTGAAAACATCCGGAGTGCCTACAATGTTGGGAGTGTGTTCAGAACGGCCGATGCTTTTTTACTGGAAGCCGTTTATATCTGCGGATATACCTGTACACCACCTCATAAAGAGATCAAGAAAACCGCCCTGGGTGCTGAGGATAGTGTAGTTTGGAAGCATTTCGAAAACTCCGCCGCTGCCATTGAAGATTTGCATGAAGCAGGATACAGCGTCTATGCAGTGGAACAGGCCGAAGGCAGTACCATGTTGAATGATTTGAATTTCGCGGTTGATGAAAAAATAGCCGTGATCTTTGGAAATGAAGTCACCGGCGTTGAACAATCTACCCTTCATCTCTGCGCAGGTTGTATTGAAATACCGCAATTTGGGATGAAACATTCCTTAAACATTGCGACCGCGGCAGGGGTAGTATTATGGGAGTTAGTAAAGGGGAGAATGCAGCCACAAGCCCGTTATGAAGAGATACCTTCGAGCAGGTAATATTAATGTAGTTCCTATTTGAAAAGTTATTAGCGTATAATGCACCAGAACCCCCGCTGGTAAGCGGGGCAGGGGGGCTTAATCTATAATGAATGACCAGTGTAAAAAAGTATTTAAGTTTAGTAAAATTCAGTCATACTATTTTTGCAATGCCCTTTGCAGTGATTGGGTTTTTCCTGGGCATTGCGAGTTTGTCTTTCTCGGTTGTCCCAGGTTTTCACACCGTTATTTACCCTCCCGTAGCCGAATGGATAAAATTATTTATACTGGTTATCCTTTGTATGGTATTTGCCCGGAGCGCTGCCATGGCATTTAACCGCTACCTGGACAGCAGCTTTGATGCAAAAAATCCGCGGACTGCCATCAGGGAAATTCCTGCAGGGATCATTTCAAGACAAAGCGCACTTCGTTTTGTGCTAATCAATTGCTTTTTATTTGTAACGGCCACTTTCTTTATCAACCGGATCTGTTTTTATTTATCCCCCGTAGCCTTATTCGTTATTTTATTTTATAGTTATACCAAGCGCTTTACGGCGCTTTGCCATCTTGTTTTAGGGGTTGGACTAAGCCTGGCCCCGATCGGTGCCTACCTGGCAGTTACAGGTAAGTTTGAGCTGCTACCCGTGTTATTCTCTTTCGCCGTATTGTTTTGGGTAAGCGGGTTCGATATCATATATGCCCTGCAGGATGTTGCTTTTGATACCTCCCAAAAACTGCATTCTATTCCTGCTATGGTAGGTAAATCAAAAGCCCTGAGAATATCTGAATTGCTGCACCTGGCCTCCGCGATATGCGTAATTTCAGCGGGTGTTTACGGGCATTTCGGGTGGATGTATTGGATCGGTATCGTTATATTTATAGGAATGCTCATCTATCAACATTCGATTGTAAAGCCAGATGATCTCAGCAAAGTAAATATCGCCTTCATGACGGCGAACGGCATCGCATCAGTGGTTTTTGCTGTATTCGTTTTGCTGGATATTTTCTTTCATTAATCATCAATCATCCAGTATCCGGCATCCAGTATCCAGCATTCAGTATCCGGCATCCGGCATCCAGTATCCAGTATCCAGCATCAATTCGCAATTCTTAATTTTTAATTCCTGCTTCCCTTCATAGATTTGCGCAATGGCAAGGATATTGGCAATCGATTATGGTGGAAAGAGAACAGGGCTGGCAGTAACTGACCCGTTGCAGATCATCGCAACAGGCCTGGCAACCATCGAATCAAAAGAATTGATCCCTTATTTAAAAAAGTATTTTTCGGGTGAGAAGGTTGAACTGATTGTAATCGGTTTACCGAAAAACTGGGATGAATCAGATACACATGGCACACCGCTTGTTGAGGCCGCCATCAAAAGATTAAAAAAAGAGTTTCCGGCAGTGCCCCTGAAAACTGTAGATGAGCGGTATACTTCTAAAATGGCGAAAGATGCTATGTTGCAAATGGGGATGAAGAAAAAAGACCGAAGGGTCAAAGGAAACGTAGATATTATAGCTGCCACGATCATTTTACAGGAGTATCTGCAAAGCAATCAATAAGAAATTTGTAAATTTGTGCCGTAAAAAACAGGTGTTAGAAGGAGCGATGAAGAACTGGCAGACCTTTTATCTACAAACAGCAACGGTTTTTACAAAATCTTTAGATAGATTGCCGGCAAGATAGAACCGGTACAATATCAACATGGCGCTAAACCCGATAAATCAGTAACTAAATAGGTGGTAAGATCATTGCTGCTATAACGAATATCCCGGTATTCTTTTATTTTGCTGCCTGTGCACCCGCTTAAATTAAGAAAATAGAACATAAAGTTTTCCAAACCGAATTTATGATTTTACCCATAGTAGCCTACGGCTCACCCGTTTTAAGAAAAGTATGTAAGGATATTCCACCGGATTATCCCGGTCTCGATAAATTGATCGCTGATATGTGGGAAACCATGTACAACAGCAATGGAGTAGGCCTCGCAGCCCCACAGGTAAATAAGGAGATCCGTCTTTTTGTGATTGACAGTACCCAGGTATTTGCTAACCTGGAAGAAGATGAACAGGATCTTTATCCCGACGGACCAGGCTATAAAGGCACCTTTATCAATGCACATATCGGCACTATTGAAGGAGACGAATGGAGTTACAATGAAGGCTGTCTGAGTATACCCAAGATAAGAGAAGATGTGTTTCGGGGCGAGCAGGTGACGATCAATTATGTCGATGAAAACTTTGAACCCCAGAGCAAAACCTTCAACGGCATCACGGCCCGTATTGTGCTGCACGAGTATGATCATATTGAGGGCAAATTGTTCATTGATTATATAAAACCTCTAAAACGGACCTTGTTGAAAAGGAAACTGTCAGATATCAGCAAGGGTAAAATAAGCGTTGATTACCGGATGGTTTTTCCAAAGTAGGCTTCAGTGCATCTTCCCGCAAACAATCCGATCTTTAAAAGCATTTGATATAAATTTGCAGGTATGATTAAAAAGATCGTACCTGTTTTTTTTTGTGCACTTCTCTATGGCCATTTATCAGCCCAGGATAACAACGACAGTTCCGTTATGGTTGGGAAAAAAGTGATTACGCTTTCTGAAGTAGTGCTCAATAACAAGCTGAATGTGCCAGCCTTTATCAACCGGATACGAAACGACAGCACTTTTTACAAAGCTTTTCTTAACCTGCATACAATAGGCTATACTGCTATTAACGATGTAAGAATGTTGCGGAAAGACGGGGCGTCACAAGCTTCCTGTTTCAGTAAAACACAGCAATTGGTAGAAAATAAATGCAGGAGGATGAATGTGTTGGAAGAACAGGTTACCGGTGATTATTATACCGATGACCAGGATTATAATTATTACACAGCCCGGATGTATGCCTCTCTTTTTTTTACAAAAGGTATTATTTGCGGTGAAAATAATATTGTTGCCGGCACCGAATTTAACCCCGGTAATAAGAGTGGGCTTGAAAAGCACAAAGAACAATTAAAGATGTTATTTTTCAATCCTGGTAAAAAGATAAAAGGCTTACCCTTCATGTCGGGCAAAACTTCCATTTATGATGATGACATGGCGGATGTATATGATATGAGCATCGATATGGACGATTACAATAAGACCAGCTGCTATATTTTTATACAAAAAGTAAAGCCGGGGCAGGAGGGGAAAGCGGTGATAGATGAAATGACCACCTGGTTCGATGATAAAACTTTTGAAGTGGTCGCAAGGAAATATTCATTGAGTTATGAGGCAGGAGTGTATGATTTTAATGTACAGATGGAAGTGCAGATGACTCATTTCGGACAGCTGCTGGTACCCAACCTGATACGGTATGTCGGCAACTGGAAAGCGATTTTTAAAAAGCGGGAGCGGGGCGTTTTTACAGCTACTTTATTTGACTTTAAATAAAATACAGGCAATGAACTACAATGTTAATTGCGGGGCTTTTTATTGGGGAGTTTAGCCGTTTTAAGCATCTCGTTTGCTTTCGCCAACTTCTCAGGAAAAAGTACTTTGTCCAGGTATTGCTCAAAAGAGGGGTCAATACGTACAATTGGAACTTTGCTTTTATTTTTATTAAGTTGTTCTACTGTTTTCATGATACTGCAATTTAATCAAATTTTAGTTGGGTTAAAAATCCTACATAATCTTGACCAATTTCAAATGCGTAAAATTCGTCTCCCACTTGTAATATCGCAGTTAACTCAATATCTAAATTACCTTTCCCACTACACCACAACTTTAATCAGCCCCTTTAAATAAGTTTCATCAAAACCTGCGCCCAGTCCCGGTGTGCCGGGCACGGTTATCTCTCCTTTATTATCGTAAGTGATACCACCAGTTACGGGATCTTCCACAAACATCAAGGGGGTATCGAAGTCGAAATAAACGATTGCATCACTTGCCAGCGCAAGATGGGCTGCCGCGGTAAAGGCCAGCCTTGATTCCAGGAAACCTCCCAACTGGATTTTTATTCCTTCCGTTTCGGCAAGTTGTACGATCTTTAGCGCAGTAAAAATACCCGACGATTTGCCGAGTTTTACATTGAAGTAATCGCATGCCTTCAAATCAATCAGCCGCTGCGCATCATGATGGTCACAACAGGATTCATCCGCCATAATTTTAATCGGGCTTTGTTGGCGTATACCGGCAAGTTCCATATAATTCCACCGCGGTATAGGTTCTTCACAATGCTGAATATTATAAGGGGCCAAAGCATTTAAGATGTTGACCGCATTGCTGGCATCCCATCCCTGGTTGGCATCGATCCGTAGCGGAATTTCCATTCCAACCGCTTCCCGGATCATCCGGATACGTTCCAGGTCTTTTTCATATTGCCCCAGTTTAACTTTTATCACCTGGAAGCCGGCTGCTTTAATTTTAACAGCATCATCCGCCATTTTTTGTGCTCCATCAATACTGACGGTATAGTCTGTAATGATCTTTTTGTCTTTTTTCCCATTTAAAAAAGCATATAATGGCAGGCCGGCATCCTGTGCAGCAATATCGTACAAGGCCATATCGAAGGCGCTTTTGATGCTGCTGTTAGCATAAATTACTCCATCCATCGCCTGCATACAATTTTCAATATTCAATGCTTCTTTACCTTTTAAAACTTGTGCTAAATATTGGGCAACGATAAAACAGGTATCCATACTTTCCCCATTAATCGTCATGAATGGACTGCATTCGCCATAACCTGTTATTCCTTTTTCAGTATTGATCTTTACGATCACATTTTCTGCATGTGTTAATATCCCCAACGAGATTTTAAAAGGCTCCTTTAGCAGAATGGGTGATTTGTATATTTCAATTGATTGTATTGCAGCCATAGAATAATTTCATTATGTGTCGGGTATATTTAGTCAGACTTGGTTATTTAGTGCCGAGGATGCGCTAAGGTAATGGCTAATATGTGAATGCCTGCGTTTTGCTGATGATTATCCTGAAATTACCGGGTGTGTTTAATCTGTTATATATTCACTTCGACCTTTGCTAATGAAAACGGCAGGAGCATTATACTCCTGCCGTTTAAAAAACAGTCTATTGTTTATTGTTTAATCGAGAAATTCAGGGGCACATTGAACTTCAAGCTAAAGTTTCTACCCATATTATAAATGCCATGACGCGACCTCGGATCATCGGGATAATCTTCAAAATACTTTAGCCGGTTTAAATGAGACTGGTAAGCCACATCAAATAAATTATCTCCTATAAATGAGAATGAAAACAGCGTGTTTCCTTTGCGGTTAGTAATGTCTGCACCGAAACCTGCATTGAATAGTTGATAGCCCGGGGTTGGGGTTTCCGTATCAAATTCAAGGTATGCTCTTTTTTGAGCGGCATAGTTTTCAAGTTGCATTTTCACAAATGCATTACCAATGCCTTTAGAAAGTTTTTTGATATTGGCCCGCAATTCAGAAAAAGTATGCAGCGGAGGAATGAAGGGAAGGTATTTGGCGCTGTCTGAAATACTTTTTTGATTGTTAATCCCTTCATTATTTCCGTACACTAGTGATAACGAGTTTTCGAAGTGAAGCCAGTCCAGCGGATGGGGGTGAATATCGATGGAGAATTCTCCACCATACAAATGCGCCTTCGCAGCCTGGAACTGGAAAGTATCAATCACCACCTGCCCGGTACTACTCGAGATCTTTTGATTAAAAATGTAGTTGTTGATCGTATTATTGAAAATTTCAGCATTGATAGTAACATGCGACGTGTTATAATTTATGCCGATATCCTGCTGCAGGTTAAATTCTGGTTTGAAATTAAGGTTGCCCATTTGAAATGCATTCGTGCCAGGGTGAATGCCATTTGCGGATATCTCTGAAATATTGGGCGCTCTAAACCCCCTGCCAATATTTAATTTCCCCGTGAACTCGTCGGAAAAACGGTAGGATAATCCGAGACTCCCGCTAACTCCTGAGAAAGTATGCTTGTAGGCATAAAATGGGTTATCAGCGCCGGCTGTATCGATTCCCTCCACAGCTTTAGCAAAGCCGGTAACCGGGTCAGATTTTGTATAAAGGGCCTTGTTGTTAAAGGCCCGTGTATCATACCGCAAACCTCCTGCAACTTCTAATTTTTTCATTGCCTTTTTGATGAATAAAAAGGGGCCTGCATCAAACTGGTTATAAGACGGGATAATAAATTCAGTTCCCTTTTCAACAGAATTTTTTTGATACATCCCATTTACTCCGGCTGTTATATCCCAGCCATTTTTTTCAGGGAAATAGTATTTTGCATCATAGGAAAATGTATTGAGTGAGAGGTACAAGCCGGCCACAGGAACTATAGGGTGACTGAACTCTTGTCGTATACTATTTTGATAAGCAAGATTGAGTGCCAGTCTACCTGTCCCTAAAATAAAATTGTTAGCTGTGTAAATGCGGTAATGCTGTACACGCTGGTGTAACGAGGTAATTTTATAAGAGCTTAGTTCCGCGTCGCTAACAATGGGGCGCAGTGTATCCTCTTCTGTAATTTGTTTGGTAAATCTTCTGCTTGCAGAGTCCCTGCTGCCATCGGGAATTTCCTGCAGATCGTTGAAAGTGGAAATTCCAAAGTGAGTGTAACCCCATGAACGATTGATGCCTATCAAAGCCCCCAGGTCGGTTTCTTTAAAGCCGGTGCCGTATACCCTGCCATCTACTTTATTTTGATAATTTGAAGCTGTTTTGAACGAGCCTCTCACCATCCAGCAAATAGCATTTTTATTACCCGAGATCATTGCGGAACTCGAGCTCAGTCCGTTGTTTGTTTGATATTCGCTGGAAATATTTCCAAGGATGCTACCTTCCGCCGGAGGATTGGGCGGCAATAAATTAATAACCCCCGCCACCGCGTCTGAGCCATAAATAAGACTGGCAGGCCCTTTTACTACTTCAACCCTCTCAACAGAGTTTTGATCTACTTCAATCCCATGTTCGTCTCCCCACTGCTGGCCTTCCTGCCTCACTCCGTCGTATAAAGTTAAAATTCTGTTGAAGCCCAATCCACGTATAAAAGGCTTCGATACATTGGGCCCCGTGGTAACTGCATTTACGCCCGGCACACGGGAAATTGCATCAATAATATTTGTACTCAAATTTTGCTGGAGATATTGTTTGCTTACAGACACAATCGGAATAGGATTTCTGCGAATGGAAGTGGCTTTTGAACTTCCCGTTACCACCACCTCATTTTCTTCAGTAATTGAGATCGTAAGATTAAAGTTTAAAAGGGTATTCTCCGCCAGTAAAACCGTTTGAACAGCGTTTTTATACCCGATGAACCTGGCTTCAATAACATAATTGTTATTTGGGAGATTTTTTAAAATATAATTGCCGGCTGAATCTGAAGTTGTGCCGGTTTTGAGATCAGAAATATAAATGCTCGCACCCTGCAAAGGCAAACCGGTTTTTGCATCCGTTACTTTTCCTGATAAAATAACGCGGACCGGAATTCTTTTGGTTGCACCGGTTTGAGCAGAAACAGGCGAATTGCTAATAAATAAAAATGCAACATATAATAATAAATATTTTTTCATTGTTTGTTTAAGTTGAATGAATACTTCATATCTAAGCAATGATTGTCATAAATGAATGTGACCATAATCTTGCCAGATGTATTGCTAAAAAGACCGACCTACTGAAAATAATTGCTGAAGACGGATCGGAATGGCGTGTAAAGAAAAAACTTGAAGAGGCTACGGTCATCCAGCGAACTTAAGCATTTACCGGCGGCCCACGTAGCTGAGAGTAGATATTGCAATAGCAGGGAGTGGAAATGTCCTTGAAACTATAAGGAGAAAACGAGAAAAATACCGGGTGAGAAAAAATTTGCTGATTACTTACAAAACTGGATTGTGCAACAAGGTTATCATTATCACAATTGAACCCTGCTACAGAAAGCTGGTAAGGTGTATTGTTTTTCTTTTCTCCGGTGCTATCAGTATGTTTTGCGATTACTTCATGCAAAAATCTTTTGGGCGTGATGCTTAAAGCAAAAACGATCAGCAGAAAACCGGAAAGAAATCTTGTTATGTAAATTGATCGAAGCAAAGATTGAGCATTGATAGGGGTAAATGTAAATCAAAAATTAGAAACAGTGTTGCAAATATATTACTTTAACCATTGATTAAAAATATAAGGCGCTTCGAAAAAAGGTCTGAAGTTCAAAATGCGATGCGTTGCAGTGCCCAAAATCTAAAGAAGACCCTTCAATTCTTCAGGAGTGATCTGAACATCTTCACGCAGGATTTTACGAAGTAGACCTTTCGGAATGGGATCATTTTTATGAACCGGAATGGTTGTTACGCGATCATCGTCATGTTTCATTCTATAATGGATTCCATTGATACGTGTGATCCTAAACCCGAGTTTTTCCAAAAGTTTAAGAAGATCTTTGCCACTTATTACTGGAAGTTTCTCACTCATGCAGTGATGGGTATTGTGAATTCCATTTCGCGAATGCCAATAAATTTGTTTTCTTGTTCCAAAGGTTGCTCCGAGAGACAAATTGTTACGACTTCTTTAAGATTTTCCATTGCTTCGTCTATAGTTTTACCATAGGTATGGCAACCTTTGAAAACCGGACAAGAAACAATGAAGATGCCATCTTCATCAGTTTCAACTACAACAGGTAAATGAAAAGTTTGCATTTTATAAATATATAAAATTATGTTCAGTAAGCGCTGTTTACCGGTTAAACATATCAGGCGTGGGATGATTAGAACATTACTTTCATAAAAGGAAATTCTAAAATAATATTAGCTCACAAACTAATATCCGGCGATGAAGTTAGACTGGGATGCATTTTCCTCTTACTTGCAAATTTGCGCTGCAACACCTCTTGCACGGGTATGTTCTCCAGTTTACTTTCGAGCCAGGAAATAATATCGAGGTACATGAAAGCCCTTGTTTCAAAACGATTGTTCTGCAGGGATTTTAATTTTACAAGTAATTTCTCCAGTTCCGGCTTAATTCCTTTTACCGACACATGGAAGGATGTGCGGATAAATTTAAATATCTCCTCTTCCACAACACTCAAATTGTGCATCTTGGCCATAAACCGGTATACGGATTTTATCAGGTGGTCCAGGATCTCTTCATTCCCTAATTCATAATGTGCTATCAGGTGCAGCAGGCGGCTGTAGCATTGGAGATCGGTTCGCAGGTCAACCTTCCAATTGGTTATCTTATTTAGATAGTCAATCGCTTTTTCGTAGTTGCCGCTTCCAAAATAAAGACAGGCAATCTTATAATAAAAAACGAGGATGCGATGCCTGTCGAGGTAGATTTCGTATTCCTTTATTTTTTCTTCGATACCCGGTATCAGCGCAAGCCCTTCCGTGAAACTGCCTTCCAAAAAATGCTTATTAAACACCGAAATCGTTCTGTACACAAAGCACTGAATCCGGTTATTTACATTGTTTTGTACAAGTTCGCTGGTGCAAAACTGGTCGAATATTGCTAAGGTTTCAACAAGTTTCCGGTGATTACCCAGGTCGAAATGCGATCCCATCAGGTTGTGCATCCCCTTAATATAATGGGCGGTCTCTATTTCAGTCATAAAGGGTTCTTCATCGAACAGGTTCACCCATTTTTGAGTATACCGGTAGTATTGCAGGAAATCCTGGCGGATAAAAGCACTCCAGCAATAACTTTGATAAAGATAAAGCCGCTCGTAAAAGCTTTTGCATTCAGCCGTTTTATTACCTAACCCGCTGGTGAAAAATTGTTGTACGGCAATCGTTTCTTCTTCGGTTCTGCTATGGCCGTTTTTTATGTACCAGCTATACAATTGCAGCGATAAATTGGAAAGTTCCGACACCAACGACAGGCTGCTGCTTACTTCATTTGACTGCAGGCTCAGCTGATCTGCCCTGTCCTGCATGCTCCGGGTAATATAAAGCGCCTCAATAGTTTTCTCAAAAAAAAGCACTTGTTGCAGGTAAGTAAGCTGGTGGTGGGTTTTTGCCTGTTCTTTCAACCTGTCCAATACCTTCAGGCTCTGATGATACAGTCCCTTGTTGTACAAAATGCGGGCATAATCCATTTGCTCGTGCAGCGCAATATCAATGCTTTCATAATTGATCAGTCGTAGGCTGCTGAGTATTTGTTTGTATAAATGTGCTTTCAGGTTACTTAGCTGCTGCTTTTTAATGCTCTCATTTCTCTTTAATAAAACCGCCTCATCATATTCATCCATTCTGTCCAGGGCATCGAACAATTGGATGCTTTTCAATTCATCAGAAGAGGAGTTTCGGGTGGCATAGAGCTTGAAATTGCGCTTTTCGCTCTTTTCAAGGGACTTTATAAGCTGAAATAAGGGGTCTGTGCTCCGGTTGGACATCGTAATATGATTTCGTTAAATTCCTTGCTGGGTCTACATTTTAACAAAAAACAGGAGTTTTATAAAACGTAATAGTAATAACAATTTGATAATGTGAACTGGTTTTATGCTTTTATATTCGTAACTCAGAGAGATTAATGGAATTAAATTGCTATCTATACAAAATTAATTTAACCTGTTTTATCTAAATATACTATTTCTATGTCAGCTAACAAGATACACATTTTTGACACTACGCTAAGAGATGGTGAGCAGGTCCCGGGGTGCAAATTGAATACCAACGAAAAGGTGGAGCTGGCCCTAAAACTGGAAGAATTAGGGGTGGATATTATTGAAGCGGGTTTCCCCATTTCTTCTCCGGGCGATTTTAGTTCTGTAAATGAAATTTCAAAGATCATAACAAATGCAAGCGTTTGCGGACTTACCCGGGCGGTACAAAAAGACATTGAAGTGGCCGGTGAGGCGTTGAAATATGCAAGACGACCAAGAATTCATACCGGTATCGGAACATCTGACCTTCATATTAAAGCTAAGTTTAATTCCAATCGCGAGGATATATTACAAAGAGCGATTCAAGCTGTAAAATGGGCGAAGAATTTTGTAGATGACGTAGAGTTTTATGCCGAGGATGCCGGGCGTACCGATAACGAATACCTGGCAAGAGTAGTGGAAGCCGTAATCAGAGCCGGCGCTACCGTTGTAAATATTCCCGATACCACTGGTTACTGTCTTCCTCATCAATATGGTGAAAAGATTGCTTTCCTGGTAAATAATGTGCCGAATATCGACAAGGCCATCATTTCCTGCCATTGTCATAACGATCTCGGACTGGCAACCGCCAATTCCATTGCCGGCATTATCGGTGGGGCCAGGCAAATTGAATGTACAGTGAATGGCTTGGGGGAAAGGGCTGGCAACACTTCGCTGGAAGAAGTGGTAATGATCATTAAACAACATAGTGAACTGGGTTTTCATACAGGGGTAAACGCCAAATTATTAAATCCAATCAGCCAGCTGGTGGCGGAAACCATGCGTATGCCCGTTCAATGCAATAAAGCTATTGTGGGAACCAATGCATTTTCACATTCTTCCGGAATTCACCAGGATGGTTTTTTAAAGGATGCGTTAACCTATGAAATTATTGATCCCGTGGAAGTGGGTGCCGAAGCATCAAAGATTGTTTTAACTGCCCGAAGCGGTAGAAGCGCATTGGCCCATCGGCTTCATAAGTTGGGATACAATTTTGACAGGAATGATATTGATATATTGTACCAGGAATTTTTATTGATTGCAGATCGCAAAAAAGAAGTGTTAGAGGACGATCTGAATCATATTGCGGGAGCTTATAATAACAAAGAAATGGCAGTGTAAAGTTGGCATTGGCAGGTGGTTTACTGTTGATCCACAATTTTATCACTTTTTCTACAACGAAACATTAACATATAACTGATCTATACTTCCTATTAAAAACACCTGGGATAAAGAGCTTTTCATGATTAAGAACATTGCAGTAATATTTGGAGATGGCATCGGACCGGAAGTAACACAACAGTCTATTAAGGTATTGGACAATGTTGCTGAAAAATTTGGGCACCAATTTAATTACAACTTTTGCCTGATGGGGGCGGCTGCCATTGATAAAACCGGTGATCCTTTACCCGATAAAACTGTTGAAATTTGTTTGAAAAGTGATGCCATTTTATTTGGCGCTGTTGGTCATCCAAAGTACGATAATGATCCGGCAGCAAAAGTGCGACCCGAACAGGGCTTGCTCAAATTAAGAAAATCATTGCAACTGTTCGCTAATATTCGGCCGGTTACCGCTTATTCTTCCCTGCTTCATTTATCGCCCATAAAAAGTAAAGTACTGGAACAGGTGGATTTTATCATCTACCGCGAACTGACCGGGGGAATTTATTTTGGTGAAAAGAAAACCAACGAAGAACATACCTGGGCATATGACAGTTGTGCCTATACCCGGGAAGAAGTAGAGCGCATCGCCCATCTTGCTTTTCAATCTGCACAGCGCCGCAAGAAAAAACTTACGCTGGTGGATAAAGCCAATGTGTTGGAAACGTCCAGGCTTTGGAGAAAAGTGGTACAGGAAATGGCTTCGCAATACCCCGATGTTCAGCTGAATTTTTTATTTGTTGATAATGCTGCCATGCAGATCATCCTTAACCCAAGGCAGTTTGATATTATTTTGACGGAAAACTTATTTGGAGATATACTCAGTGATGAAGCAAGCGTCATCAGCGGTTCTTTGGGCTTACTTCCTTCAGCATCCATCGGCAATTCCAATGCGATGTTTGAGCCGGTGCACGGATCTTATTCAACGGCTGCCGGAAAGGATATAGCCAATCCACTGGGTTCGATATTATCAGCAGCAATGATGCTGGATTATTTCAATTTAAAAGAAGAGGCAGCATTGGTAAGAGAAGCAGTATCCTGGACAATCAGTCATTTGTTTGTGACCAAAGATATCGATCCCATTAACTTTTATTTCACCTCCACAGTAGGAGAATTGATCTGTGATTATGTAAGTGGAAGGATAACAGGCGACATTAACCAGGAGAATATAGAGTTGCGGAAGTCGACGATTATTTAGTGGTGTTTTATAGAAGTGACAAGGTGTATAAAGTAACAAGGTAAATAGAGATCAGAACAAAAAAATATGGCTACTTATTATAACAACGAAACAATTCTCTTCTTAAACGGGGAATATATAAAAGCTGCAGATGCAAAAACGGATCTGTACAGCCAGTCTTTGCATTATGGCTACAGCGTTTTTGAAGGTATTCGTTCTTATAAAACTGCCAATGGAGACACGAAGATCTTTAAAGCTGAAGAACATTTTGAACGGCTAAAAAATTCTGCCATAGCACTCAACCTTCCATGGCACTGGACGATAGAAGAATTGATAACAGCTACTTATGAAGTGCTTGAAAGAAACAACCTCCAGGATGCCTATATCCGCCCCGTGGTATTTGCACCTGCGAATATGAGTTTCGTTCAAAATACTGAATCGCATATCACTATCCAGGCATGGGAAATGCAGCCATTTTTGGGTGAAAAATTATTACGGGTAATGACTTCCTCCTTTCAGCGCCCTAATCCAAAAGCATTTATGTTACAGGCTAAAGCTGCCGGCCATTATGTGAATTCAATCCTCGCAAGCCAGGAAGCAAAAGCAAAAGGGTTTGATGAAGCGCTGCTCACAGATATGAATGGCAATGTTGCCGAAGGGCCGGGCGCAAATATGTTTTACGAAAAGGATGGTCGTTTATTTACACCCGCAGCAGGGCATATCCTTATGGGGATTACGAGAGCAACTGTTTTAGAAATCTGCAGCGAACTCGATATACCCGTAGAAGAAAAAATGATAACAACGGAGGAGTTGAAGAATGCAGATGCAGCTTTCTTTTGTGGAACAGCTGCAGAAATTATAGGATGGGAAAGCTATGACGATCTTCCCTTCAACAAGCAATGGGGCGATAGTGTAGGAAAATTAATTCAGCAGGCATACAAGCATAAAGTAATCGAAAAGGAATTTAAACCAATATAAGAAGAAGCATAATGGAATTAAACAAGTATAGCAAAACGATCACGCAGGATGAAACCCAACCTGCCGCCCAGGCAATGTTTTATGGCATTGGCTTAACGGAAGAGGATCTTGGCAAGGCACAGGTTGGTGTGGTGAGTATGGGATATGATGGAAACACCTGTAATATGCACCTCAACGAACTCGCAAAGCTGGTGAAGCAGGGCGTGTGGGATAACGAAATGGTCGGACTAACCTTTCACACCATCGGTGTTAGTGATGGTATGAGTAACGGAACACCTGGTATGCGTTATTCGCTGGTGAGCCGCGATATCATTGCAGATTCTATTGAAACAGTTTGCGGCGCACAATATTATGATGCGCTGATCGCAATTCCCGGCTGTGATAAAAATATGCCGGGTTCGATTATCGCGATGGGCAGGTTAAACCGGCCCGCTATCATGGTATACGGTGGTACCATTGCCCCGGGTCATTATAAAGGAAAAGACCTCAATATTGTTTCTGCATTTGAAGCACTGGGACAAAAGATTGCAGGCAACCTCGATGAAGCAGATTTTAAAGGAATTGTAATGAACAGCTGCCCGGGAGCCGGTGCCTGTGGCGGGATGTATACCGCCAATACAATGAGCAGCGCTATCGAAGCGCTGGGAATGAGCCTTCCTTATTCTTCCAGCAATCCTGCTTTAAGCGATGCTAAAAAAGAAGAATGTTTGAACGCGGGCAAAGCCATCCGCAACCTGATGGAAAAAGACATTAAGCCATCAGATATCATGACCCGTAAAGCCTTTGAAAACGCGGTCACCATCATTATGGCCTTGGGTGGAAGTACCAATGCAGTATTGCATATCATCGCAATGGCTAAGAGTGTAGATGTAGTATTTACGCAGGATGATTTTCAAATGATCAGTGATAAAGTACCCGTTTTGGCAGATCTTAAGCCAAGCGGCAAATATTTAATGGAGGACCTTCATAACATTGGCGGTATTCCGGCAGTGATGAAGTATCTGTTAACGCAAGGTTTCTTGCATGGCGATTGCTTGACAGTAACAGGTAAATCTGTTGCAGAGAATTTAGCAGGTGTTCCGGTGTTGGATTTTGATGCGCAGAAAGTTATTCTTCCGACTTCGCACCCAATCAAGGCGACAGGACACCTGCAAATCCTGTACGGCAATCTTGCCGAGAAGGGAAGCGTGGCAAAGATTTCCGGCAAAGAAGGTGAATTGTTTGAAGGTCCTGCAAGGGTATTTAACGGAGAATTTGAGTTAATCAACGGGATCAATACCGGCAAAATTCAGCCCGGAGATGTAGTGGTGATTACGCATGTTGGTCCGAGAGGCGCACCCGGGATGCCTGAAATGCTGAAGCCTACTTCCGCAATAATTGGCGCAGGTTTGGGCAATAGCGTTGCTTTGATAACAGACGGAAGGTTTAGCGGTGGCACTCATGGATTTGTTGTTGGGCATATTACCCCGGAAGCCTTTGATGGCGGATTGATAGGATTGGTTCAGGACAATGATATCATCGAAATCAATGTGGCAACCAAATCCATGACGTTGAAAGTGACTGAAGAAGAGATCGCTAAAAGAAAAGCAGCCTGGCAAAGGCCCGCTTTAAAAGCTACCAAAGGCATTTTATTTAAATATGCAAAGTATGTGAAGGATGCCAGCGAAGGCTGTGTTACAGATGAATAAAAATACCCGAAAGCATCCGTACAGTTTCACGAGGCACTTATTTCTTCCTTTAACATTAAATGAGATGTTTCAAATAGTACCATTTTAAAATAATATATAATGGAAACATTAGAAATCATTGATAAACAGGCAGACCTGGACAACGCAGTACTTAAAACCAACCCAGTTCAAAAGGAATTGGTGGAAGTAGTTGAAACCGAAACTTCAGGTTCACAGGCCGTCCTTGATGCGTTTGTCGCAGAAGGAGTGGATACCATATTTGGGTATCCCGGTGGTGCCATCATGCCGATCTATGATGCATTGTATGATTATCACGACAGGATCAAACATATTTTAGTCCGGCACGAGCAGGGTGGTATTCATGCTGCCCAGGGATATGCAAGAAGTTCCGGCAGGGTAGGTGTGGTGTTTGCCACCAGCGGTCCCGGTGCAACCAATTTAGTTACCGGTCTTGCCGATGCAATGATTGATAGTACGCCGCTGGTTTGCATTACAGGGCAGGTATATGCGCACTTGTTGGGTACAGATGCTTTCCAGGAAGTTGATGTGATCAATATTACCACCCCCGTAACCAAATGGAATTACCAGGTAACAGATGCCTCGGAAATCCCGGCCGTGTTGGCCAAGGCGTTTCACATTGCCGGTACAGGCAGACCCGGACCAGTATTGATTGATATTACCAAGAATGCGCAGTTACAGAAATTTGCTTACCCCGGATACAAAAAATGCACTTTTATACGAAGCTACAGGCCTAAACCCATTGTACGAAAATCTTATATTGAACAAGCTGCCCAGCTGATCAATGAAGCAAAGAAGCCCTTTGTAATTTTTGGCCAGGGCATTATATTGGGCAAGGCAGAAAAAGAATTTAAAGCCTTTATTGAAAAAGGTGGCCTTCCCGCGGCATGGACGATTTTAGGACTCAGTGCGCTGCCCACGGATCATCCGCAAAATGTGGGTATGCTGGGTATGCATGGAAATTACGGCCCCAATGTATTGACCAATGAGTGCGATGTATTGATAGCGGTAGGAATGCGTTTTGATGACCGTGTAACCGGCCGGCTGGATAAATACGCACGGCAGGCGAAGGTGATTCATCTTGATATTGACCCTGCTGAGATTGATAAGAATGTTAAAACCACCGTGCCGGTTTGGGGTGATTGTAAAGAAACACTTCCCCTGCTGACACAATTGATAGAAGCGAAACAGCATACTGAATGGTTGAAGAAATTCGGTGAGTTTACCCAAAAGGAAATTGAAGTGGTTATCAACGATGAGTTAAACCCAACCAGCGAAGATTTGACAATGGGCGAAATAATTAACCAACTCAACGAGCTTACCAACGGAAATGCAATTATTGTAACCGATGTGGGTCAGCACCAGATGGTAACCTGCCGTTATGCAAAATTTAATGAAACCAAAAGTAATATTACTTCTGGTGGCGCTGGCACGATGGGCTTTGCATTGCCTGCGGCGATTGGTGCAAAGTACGGCGCTCCACATCGTACTGTGGTAGCCATTATCGGAGATGGCGGAGTACAAATGACGATCCAGGAATTGGGCACCATTATGCAAACGGAAGTAGACGTAAAGATTTTGATACTGAATAACCGTTTTTTGGGAATGGTGCGCCAATGGCAGCAATTGTTTCACGATAAACGGTATTCATTTGTGGACATTGCCAGTCCTGATTACGTGATGGTCGCCAAAGGTTACCGCATTGAAGGACAAAGCATTTCAAAAAGAGACCAGGTAAAAGAAGCATTGGCCACCATGCTAAACCATAAAGGTGCATATTTACTGGAAGTGATGGTAGGCAAAGAAAATAATGTATTCCCAATGGTTCCGCAGGGTTGTAGTGTGGCGGAGATCAGGTTGTCATGATGAGTAATAAGTGATGAGGAAAGAGGAACTAGTCATACGAAGTAAGGAGTGAGTAATTAGAGATTTGAAACCAGGATGAGAATAGCTCAAACTCAATTAAAAAGATATACAATGTATACTTCGAGTTTTCACCAGTAACTGCATAAGGAGCCTCTTTTGTTTCGGTACCGACGAAGTCGGTATTAAAAAAATGCGAAGCATAATTTTTTTAAAGAAGCAAAAGCAGCTCCGTTGCAGTTACGCAGCCCGCCGGCTGAGGAGGCAAAAGCAACAAATCGAAAAGAAATAAGTATTTAGCATGGTATAAGCACTCATCCAATAAACAATGGAACGACTTAGTCCATCAATACACGATTTAACTACAAATAACACGGGTTCAAAAACAAGCACATGAAAAAAGAATTCACGATAACAGTTTATACAGAAAATCAAATCGGTTTGCTCAATCGGATCGCTACGATTTTTGTAAGACGAAAGATTAATATCGATAGCATGAATACCTCGCCTTCCGAAATTGAAGGCATTCATCGCTTTACCATATTAATTGATGAAACTGAGGAAGTGGTTAGAAAAGTTTGCCGGCAGATCGAAAAACAGGTGGAAGTGCTTAAAGTTTATTTTAATACTGAGGATGAAATCGTTTGGCAGGAAATGGCGCTTTACAAAGTATCTACCGAAGAAATAGCTGCCAAAGTAAAAGTAGAGAGATTGTTAAGGGAATGCGGTGCAAGAGCGGTGGCAATCACCAAAGACTTCACAGTATTTGAAACTACCGGTCATCGAGAGGAAACCATTAAACTGGTGAAGGCATTAGAACCCTATGGTCTCATTGAATTTGTCCGCAGTGCAAGAATTGCGATCATCAAAGAAAGCAGGGGCTTCCATGAAAAATTGAAGGAATTTGAGCAACATGCACCCAGCGAGGAAGTTATTGAAAATGAATATCTGAACCAACAGGAGGAAGTGTTTAGCATGTAGTTCAGTTTTAGCAGCGAATTTACTTTATGGAGATATACTGAATTTGGGACGCTGCACAAAGGTATGCTGTACAAGGGAGTGACACAACGATGTTGCTATGAAATACAAAAGCTGGTAATAAAACTTTCTAAAACATATTAGGAGATAAGTTTAAACAATCAACAGAAAATAAAACAATAAACTGAAAACAAAAAAATGGCTAATTATTTTAACACACTGTCGCTTAGAGAAAAACTGAACCAATTGGGTGTATGTGAATTTATGGATAAAAGTGAGTTTACGGATGGCGTCAATGAACTGAAAGGAAAGAAGATTGTAATTGTAGGTTGTGGTGCCCAGGGCCTTAACCAGGGACTGAACCTCCGGGATTCCGGCCTGGATATTACCTATGCGTTGCGCCAGGAAGCAATTGATGCAAAAAGACAATCCTGGAAAAATGCGACTGAGAATAATTTTGCCGTTGGAACTTACGAAGAATTGATTCCCGGCGCCGACCTGGTGATTAATTTAACGCCGGATAAACAACATACATCGGTAATTACCGCAATTATGCCGCTGATCAAGAAAGGAGCAATACTATCTTATTCCCACGGTTTTAATATTGTGGAAGAAGGTATGCAGGTAAGAAAAGATATTACGGTAATCATGGTAGCACCCAAATGCCCGGGCTCCGAAGTTAGAGCAGAATATGTTCGTGGATTTGGGGTTCCTACTTTAATAGCAGTTCACCCGGAAAATGATCCTGAAGGAAAGGGGTTGAAATTTGCAAAAGCGTATTGTGTAGGAACAGGCGGCCATAAAGCAGGCGTATTGAAATCGAGTTTTGTTGCTGAAGTAAAATCAGATCTCATGGGCGAACAAACCATTCTTTGCGGCTTGTTGCAGACCGGATCAATATTGAGTTTTGATAAAATGGTGGAAAAAGGAATTGATAAAGCGTATGCTTCCAAATTTGTTCAATATGGCTGGGAAGTAATTACCGAAGCCCTGAAGCAGGGTGGAATTACCGCCATGATGGACAGGCTTTCTAACCCGGCGAAGATCAAGGCATTTCAATTGTCGGAAGAATTGAAAGATATCATGCGGCCGCTGTTTCAAAAGCACCAGGATGATATTATGAGCGGCCAATTTTCCAAAACAATGATGGAAGACTGGGCAAACGATGACAAAAATCTATTGACCTGGCGTGCTGAAACCGGCGAAACCGCTTTTGAAAAAACACCTGCGGGAGACATGAAGATCGCTGAGCAGGAATATTTTGATAATGGATTACTAATGGTAGCATTTGTAAGGGCTGGAGTGGAACTGGCTTTTGAAACCATGGTGGAAGCAGGGATCAAAGAAGAATCCGCGTATTATGAATCATTGCACGAAACACCTTTAATCGCCAATACCATTGCCCGTAAAAAATTGTTTGAGATGAACAGGGTAATTTCTGATACTGCAGAATACGGCTGTTATCTTTTTGATCATGCATGTAAACCCTTGCTGGCCGATTTCATGAAGAAAGTGACTCCGGACCTGATTGGCAAAAATTTTAATACTGGTAAAGACAACGGAGTAGATAATAAAACATTGATTGTGGTAAATGAAGTGATCCGCTTTCACCCGATAGAATTGATCGGGTCGGAATTGCGGCAGGCGATGACCGAAATGAAAACAATCAGTACTGCGGTATAATCTCCTGGTTTGAGAAATAGAGGTTTGAGTTGGTGGGTTAGCACCTATATATACCATGAATAAGAAATTCAGTCATAATATACCTAAGCGTTCCGCTGTGGCGGAAGTGGGAGCTGCTGCAACCGAATCATCGGTGGCCGATGAGCCTATGGCGTGCTGTTTGGAAGCTTCTACCGACACCAGCTTTATTGAAGTTTCTCTTGATTTTGCAGCGGCTGCCCGTCGTCTCAAGGGCATCATCACCCGTACGCCCTTAATGCTCAATCACAACCTGAGTAGGCAATACCAATGCAATGTATATCTGAAAAGAGAAGATTTGCAGGTGGTGCGCTCTTACAAATTACGGGGTGCATACAATATGATGAGCAGCCTGCCTGCCAATGAAATTGAAAAAGGCGTGGTTTGCGCAAGTGCGGGCAATCATGCCCAGGGATTTGCCTATAGCTGTAAAAAGCTGAAGGTAAAAGGAATGGTGTTTATGCCGGTCATCACACCCAATCAAAAAATTCATCAAACCAAAATGTTTGGTGAGGATTGGATTGAAGTGAAATTGGTTGGCGACACCTTTGATGATTGTGCAATAGCCGCAAAACAATACACGGAGGAAAACGGGCTAACTTTTATTCCTCCTTTCGATGATCTAAGAATTATTGAAGGCCAGGGAACAGTTGCCATAGAAATCCTGGAAGATGAACCACAAGTGGATTTTTTACTGATCCCAGTTGGCGGCGGCGGGCTAAGCGCGGGAGTGGGTACTTATTTCAAAACTTTTTCTCCCAAAACAACGATCATCGGGCTGGAGCCGGAAGGCGCCCCCAGCATGTATGAAGCACTCAAAGCAGGTGGCCCGGTGACATTGGACAATATCGAACGATTTGTGGATGGAGCGGCCGTAAAAAGGGTAGGGGACATCACTTTCCCGATTTGCAGGGAAGTGTTGGATGATATGCACCTGGTTCCTGAAGGAAAAGTTTGCAGCACCATCTTAAAATTATACAATGAAGATGCCATCGTGGTAGAACCCGCAGGCGCTTTAAGTATTGCGGCTTTGGATGATTATGCAGATATTATTAAGGGGAAAAATGTGGTTTGCATTATCGGCGGAGGAAATAATGATATCGACCGCATGCAGGAAATTAAAGAACGTTCCCTACAATATGAAGGATTAAAACATTATTTCCTAATCCGGTTTGCTCAAAGACCGGGAGCTTTAAAAGAGTTTGTAAATCAGGTACTTGGACCGAATGACGACATCACAAGGTTTGAATACATGCAGAAACACAATAAAGAAACAGGGCCCGCTTTAGTAGGCATAGAGCTTAGATCAAAAGCTGATTTCGAGGCGCTGCTGCAAAATTTACACAAATTTCATATTAACTTTACCGAGCTAGGTAAAAACGATAATGTATTTGGCTACCTGGTATAACAGTGGGCTAATGCGATAATTTGCGATATGATTGGTCTGTCCAAATACACATGGGCAGATTGTTACAACGGGCTTAAAAATCTGTGGAAAATGTGTAATCAAAGGAAAAACAAATTATTATGAAAAAAAATCCAGGCTTGTACGATCCGCAATTTGAGCATGATGCCTGTGGAATCGGTTTTGTTGCCAATATCAAGGGCTACAAATCTCACCGCCATATCTCAGACGCTTTGACCATTTTGGAAAATATGGAGCATCGCGGTGCGTGCGGATGCGAAACCAACACGGGTGACGGTGCGGGGATACTTATCCAGATACCGCACGAATTCTTCTTTGATGAATGTGTAAGACTGGGAGTGCATTTACCTTCTTTTGGCAAGTATGCAGTGGGTGCAATTTTCTTTCCCAAGGAGATAAAACTTAGAGAAGAGTGCCGCGATATTTTCAACAGGGCAGCGGAAAAGCTTGGTCTTGAGATATTAACCTACCGGAGCGTACCGGTAAATACATTTGATATCGGTCCAACTGCACTGTCTGTAGAACCGGTGATGGAACAGGTTTTTATAGCCTGCCCGGATCACATTACCAACCCGATGGATTTTGAGCGAAAACTATTTGTACTTCGCAAATATGCAACGCATACCATTGACAATACCGTAAGAAAGGATGCAATCGGCTTTTACATCGCCTCTCTGTCTTTCAAAACGGTGGTGTACAAGGGGCAGTTGACTAGTCGCCAGGTACGCAGTTATTTCCCTGATTTAAGCAATAAAAGAGTAGTGTCTGCTTTTGGCCTGGTTCACAGCCGCTTCGCCACCAACACTTTTCCTTCCTGGAAACTGGCCCAACCCTTCCGCTACATAGCACACAATGGAGAGATCAACACTTTGCAGGGAAACCTCAATTGGCTAAAAGCAAGTGAAAAAGGATTCGTGTCCTCTTTTTTCAGTAAGGAAGAGATGGAAATGCTGCTTCCTGTAGTGAATGGAATTCAATCGGATTCCGCCTGTCTCGATAATATGATCGAATTACTTACAATGACGGGCAGGTCTTTACCACATGTTATGATGATGCTTATTCCGGAAGCATGGGATGGAGATGATATGATGGATCCCGTGAAAAAGGCTTTTTATGAATACCATGCTTCCTTAATGGAACCATGGGATGGCCCGGCTTCGATTTCATTTACTGATGGAAAGATCATCGGCGCTACATTGGACAGGAACGGTTTAAGGCCATCACGCTATTGTGTTACCACCGATGATAGGGTAATTATGGCTTCAGAAACCGGGGCATTGCCTGTTGATCCTGCAATTATCAAAGAGAAAGGAAGACTGCAGCCGGGTAAAATGTTCGTAGTTGATATGGAACAGGGAAGAATCATCAGCGATGATGAACTGAAGAGTACCATTTGCTCCCAAAAACCTTACGGCGACTGGCTGAATAAATATAAAATAAGATTAGAGGAGTTGCCTGATCCAAGAGTAATGTTCACACACCTGGAAAGCGACCAGATTTTCAAATATCAAAAAGCATTTGGATATTCAACAGAAGACCTCGATGAAATAATTGCACCCATGGCTTTGGATGGGAAGGAGCCGGTAGGTTCCATGGGTACCGATGTTCCTTTGGCTGTTTTGAGTGATGAACCGCAGCATATAACCTCCTATTTCAAGCAATTGTTTGCCCAGGTTACCAATCCGCCAATCGATCCTATCCGGGAAAGATTAGTGATGTCGCTGGCAACCTTTGTGGGTAACAATGGAAATTTATTGGAAGAAGATCCTTTAAGCTGCCATACAGTAGCATTAAAGCATCCTGTTTTATCAAATTTTGAACTGGAAAAGATCAGGAGTATTGATACGGGGGTTTTCCAGGCAAAAACCCTGCAAATGTATTTTCGTGCGGATGGCAAACCGGATTCTTTGAAGAAAGGATTGGACAGGCTTTGCCGCTATGCGGTTGATGCAGCGGAAGATGGTTTTGAGGTATTGATTTTAACGGACCGCTCCATAGATTCTGATCACGCGCCGATACCGTCGTTGCTGGCAACCGCAGCCGTGCATCATCATTTGATTCGTAAAGGGTTGAGAGGATGTGTAGGTTTAGTGGTGGAAGCGGGCAATGTTTGGGAAGTACATCATTTCGCCTGTTTGATTGGGTACGGTGCAACAGCCATTAATCCTTATATGGCATTGTCCACCATCCGTGATATGAAGATCAAGGGGAAATTGCAAACCGATCTTGACATAGACCAGCTTAAAAAGAATTATACGAAAGCCGTAAATGACGGATTATTAAAGGTGTTTTCAAAAATGGGTATTTCAACCCTGCAATCTTACCAGGGAGCCCAAATATTTGAAATTGTTGGCTTAAACCGGGCTGTTGTCGATAAATATTTCACAGGATCCATTTCACGTATTGAAGGCTTAGGCTTAGACGAAATTGCAAAGGAAACGCTTGCAAAGCACTCATTTGCATTTCCTAAAAAGCATATGCCGGTAGATCGTTTGCCTGTAGGTGGAATCTATCAATGGAAACGCAAAGGTGAATTCCATCTTTTCAACCCGCAGACGATACACTTGTTGCAACATTCTACCCGTAGCAATGATTATGCAACCTTTAAAAAATACTCAAAACTGGTAAATGACCAGGGAGAAAGGGCATGTACATTAAGAAGTCTTTTCCAGTTCAATCATCACCGTCCACCAGTTTCCATTGATGAAGTTGAACCAGCTGAAGGAATATGGAAAAGATTTGCCACAGGAGCAATGAGTTTTGGCTCAATTTCCCATGAGGCACATAGTACTTTGGCTGTTGCTATGAATCGCCTCGGTGGAAAAAGTAATACCGGGGAAGGTGGTGAGGATGAAATGCGTTTTGAAATACTGCCAAATGGTGATTCTATGCGGAGTGCAATTAAACAGGTGGCTTCGGCCAGGTTTGGTGTAACGAGTTACTATTTAACACAGGCGGATGAATTGCAGATTAAAATGGCACAGGGCGCCAAGCCTGGAGAAGGCGGGCAGTTACCCGGACATAAAGTGGATGATTGGATCGGTAAAGTCAGGCATGCAACACCAGGTGTTGGATTGATTTCACCACCTCCACATCATGATATTTATTCAATAGAAGATCTTGCCCAGTTAATATTTGATTTGAAAAATGCCAACAGAACAGCAAGGATCAATGTAAAACTGGTGTCGAAAGCGGGCGTAGGTACCATCGCTGCCGGCGTTACCAAGGCAAAGGCGGATGTGGTTTTGATTTCCGGTTTTGATGGAGGAACGGGTGCATCACCAATGAGTTCTATCAAACATGCCGGCCTTCCATGGGAACTTGGTTTGGCGGAAGCTCACCAGACATTGGTAAAAAATAAACTACGCAGCAGGGTAGTCTTGCAAACCGATGGCCAGCTTAAGACAGGAAAAGACATCGCAATCGCAACGCTGCTCGGCGCTGAAGAATGGGGTGTGGCAACTGCAGCATTGGTTACAGAAGGTTGTATTATGATGCGCAAATGTCATTTAAATACTTGTCCCGTTGGTGTGGCCACCCAGGATAAGCAATTGCGGGACAGGTTCACCGGCAATGCAGACCATATCGTTAACCTGTTTAAGTTTTTGACAGAAGAATTAAGGGAGATCATGGCTCAATTAGGTTTCCGCACAATCAATGAAATGGTTGGACAGGTAGATTGCCTGGAAATGAGGGAAGGAATTGATCATTGGAAATATAGCAAACTTGATCTTTCGCCGATACTGTATAAAGAGCCAGCGTCCATCTACACTGGTTTATATAACAATGAGCCACAGGATCATGGACTGGAAAATGTGCTGGACTGGAAACTGTTGGAGGCTGCAAAACCCGCCTTAGAAGAGCAGAAAAAAGTTACCGGAACTTTTGATATTAAAAACATTGACAGAACTACCGGTACCATTTTGTCGAACGAGATTTCCAAAAAATATAAGTCTGAAGGCTTACCGGACGATACCATTCATTTCAAATTCACAGGTACTGCGGGGCAAAGTTTCGGAGCGTTTAATACCCGGGGTGTTACGCTGGAACTGGAAGGCGATGCGAATGATTATTTTGGAAAGGGTTTAAGTGGCGCCAAACTCATTGTATATCCGTCTGCCAAGGCAAGTTTTGTTCCTGAAGACAATATTATAATAGGCAATGTGGCATTTTACGGAGCTACCTCCGGCGAATCTTATATCCGCGGTAAGGCAGGCGAACGTTTTGCGGTCCGTAATTCGGGTGCAACTGCAGTAGTGGAAGGGGTAGGTGACCATGGTTGCGAATATATGACTGGTGGAAAAGTAATCATATTGGGCGATACAGGAAGGAATTTCGCAGCAGGGATGAGCGGTGGAATAGCCTATGTATACGATGTAAAGGGCATTTTCCCCATTCAATGTAATATGGAAATGGTGGATCTTGATCCGATTGACGAAGATGACAAAGATGAATTGTTCAGGATGATCAGCAACCATTATAATTACACCAATAGCAATGTAGCCCGGTTTGTATTGGACGACTTTGAGAACCAGGTGAAGAATTTCATCAAAGTATTTCCAAAGGATTACAAGAAGGTCTTGCTTAAACATTCAGGTGTATTGAAAGGAGAGCTTAAGAAATAATTTTAATCACAGATTGGGAAGGAGGTTTTTTAGGTGGCTAAATGCTGTTGGCTGTAAAACTTCTAAATATCAATTATCTACTTTAATTAAAGATCCCTTCGGGGAGTATAGCATATGGGCAAACCAACTGGGTTTTTAGAGTTTACAAGAGAACTTCCGGCAAAAAGGTTACCGGAAGAAAGGGTGAACGATTACAGGGAATTTATTGAAAGGTATTCTGATGAGAAGTTAAATCAACAATCTGCCAGGTGTATGGATTGCGGAATTCCTTTTTGTCATAGTGGCTGTCCGCTCGGTAATGTGATCCCGGAATTTAACGATGCGGTGTATCGCAAAAGCTGGAAAGAAGCATATGATATATTGTCTTCCACGAATAATTTTCCTGAATTTACGGGCAGAATTTGCCCGGCTCCATGTGAAACATCCTGCGTACTTGGGATCAACCAACCCGCAATTACTATTGAAGAAATAGAGCGTCATATAATAGAAATTGCATTTGACAAAGGATTTGTGCAAGCAGAAAAGCAAATTTCACGAACAGGTAAAAAAGTGGCCATAATAGGCAGCGGTCCTGCCGGCCTGGCTGCTGCAGCCCAATTAAATATCGTGGGCCATTCAGTTACGGTTTTTGAGAGAGATGATTTGCCGGGCGGATTGTTGCGATACGGCATACCTGATTTCAAATTGGAGAAATGGGTAATCGACAGAAGAATCAAATTGATGGAAGAAGAAGGCGTTATATTTAAATGCAATGCCAATGTAGGTGTTGACATAAGTATCAGCGATCTTTTACGCGAATACCAGGCAATTGTATTGGCGGGCGGCAGCACTGTGCCAAGAAACCTCAATATTCCCGGACGAGATTATAAAGGCATTTATTTCGCCATGGATTTTTTAAAGCAACAAAATAAAAGGGTTGCGGGAATCCCTTTCATCGAAGAAGATATTTTTGCCACAGGTAAAAACGTGGTAGTAATTGGCGGCGGCGATACGGGAAGTGATTGTGTGGGTACATCAAACCGACACAAGGCAGCTTCGGTACGCCAGTTTGAACTATTGCCAAAACCACCGGTTGCAAGAAATGAACAAATGCCATGGCCTACCTATCCAATGGTATTAAAAACAACTTCATCGCATGAAGAAGGGTGCGACAGAAAATGGGCGGTAGCTACAAAAGAATTTATTGGGGACGAAAAGGGAAACCTAAAAGCAATTATAATGGTAGACCTCGAGTGGAAAGTGGTGGACAATAAAGCGGCCCAGTTTGTAGAAGTCAAGGGAAGTGAAAGAAAAGTGCCTTGCGAACTGGCACTACTCGCCATGGGATTTGTACATCCGCAACATGAAGGATTAATAAATGAATTAGAGATCGAATTAGACGAAAGAGGCAATGTGCGAGCTTCTGAAAAGAATTACCATTCTAATATCTCCAGGATATTTGCTGCTGGCGATATGCGACGCGGACAGTCATTAGTAGTGTGGGCCATTAAAGAAGGCCGGGATTGTGCACAGAAGGTAGATGAATTCCTGATGGGACATTCGTTACTGGAAACGGCCGACCGTAATGCAATTGCACGTTACCTGTAACTTCGAAAATGGGCGTAAATATTTTTAGTTCTGTTAAGGACGATGTCCACATATAAAATTCTTCAACAAGATTGGTTTTGTAAAAATGCTATTCTCCATTCACAGGGGAATAGCATTTTTGATATAGAAGAAAGCCGTATCTAGAATTTCCTTCACTGCATTTATTTTCGATTGCAATGCTGTGCTCCAACGATTGCACAAGAAAAATAATATACCTCCGGAGTACCCTTACTCATTTTACCTCCTATCGAAAGTAGTTTAAGTAAATTATTACTAACAGGCTTCTTCCAGTAAAACCGTAAATCAAACCACATTAGTTTCAATAGAAATGTTTTATTTACACATTAATTCATCCTTTCGATAAACCTAAATCGATTTTTTGCATTTTTGACTTAAGAAGAAATTATTTGATAATTCAACACGAAAACCGCTATTTGTTCGTTTTTTTGCCATTTAGGAATTGATAATCACAAATTATTTTGTCTTTCAATGGAATTGTTAGATAATATCTTATATATTAGTTTAATAAAAATATATTGATATTTCAATTTTTATTTAAAAAAGCTGTATGTTTACAGAATAATGATATTATGTATAAAAATTATAATATTAATTAATTAAACCAAAAACAAAATCGGAATGAGACGAATTACAATCAAATCAGTAATACCTTTTGCGGTATTAGTTGTTCTGGCTATAATGGCTGCATTTATTGGGACCCCGGAAGTAGATTACGTTCCCGGCGCTAGTGATCCTCAATATAATACTTCCGATATGACCTGGGTATTGGTATCAACAGCATTTGTATTCTTGATGACTCCGGGTCTTGCGTTTTTCTACGGAGGGATGGTTAACCGGAAGAATGTTATTTCAACAATGATTAAAAGCGTGGTCGCCGCCGGAATCGTTGGTGTACTATGGCTTATTGTTGGATTTAGCCTGAGTTTTGGTGACTCATTTCATGGTTTCATTGGTGACCCGAGAACATTTTTGTTCTTTAAAGGCGTAAAGTCACATGCCGCATGGCCATTGGCAAATACAATTCCTCTTACCCTTTTCTCATTATTCCAGTTAATGTTTGCGATCATCACTCCCGGCCTGGTGGTTGGTGCGGTTGCTGAGCGAATTCGTTTTACATCTTACGTTGTATTTATAGTTTTATTTAGTTTGCTGGTATATGCACCGGTAGCACATTGGAGCTGGCATCCTGACGGATTCCTGGCGAAGATGGGCGCTTGGGATTTTGCCGGAGGTACGGTGGTTCATATCACCGCTGGTTGTGCTGCCCTTGCAGGGGCACTTGTTTTAAAACGTCGTAAGTCTCACCAGGAAAGAGCTGAAATTCCACCAGCAAACGTACCGTACGTTTTAATAGGTACCGGTTTACTTTGGTTTGGATGGTTTGGTTTCAATGCAGGGTCTGCGGTAGGTGCAACGCCACTTGCAGTAAATGCTTTTGGAACTACCAATACAGCGGCTGCAGCAGCTGGTTTAGCATGGATGTTCTTTGATGTGTTGAAAGGTAAAAAGCCTTCTGTGCTTGGATTCTGTATCGGTGCTGTTGTAGGACTTGTTGCAATTACTCCCGCAGCAGGTTTTGTAGGAATTCCACAAAGTATTATCATAGGGGTGATCGGAGCCGTTATATCTAACATCGCGGTCAGCATCAAACAAAAGTCAACTTTGGATGATACCCTGGATGTATTCCCTTGCCATGGTATTGGAGGTATGGTTGGAATGTTGTTGACCGGCGTTTTTGCAAATCAACTGGTTCACGGCATTAAAGATGGCCCACAGGGCTGGTTTTATGGTAATTTCCCTTTCTTTTTAATCCAGTTAAAGGCAATGTTGATAGTAGTTGTTTACAGCTTCACTGTTTCATTCCTGATTTTCAAATTCATTAATTTCATTTTACCAATACGTGTTAGTCCTGCTGATGAAGAAGAAGGTTTGGATGCATCACAGCATGATGAAAAGTATATGCAGGGAACTTTACTGGTAAAGACCGGCGGGTCTTTTACTGAAACAGATAATATTTAATTGTTCTTTCAAATTACACCAGGGTTTACTTTCCAACATTATTTCCCCTGGTGTAATTTTTTAAAATTGATAGTGGGTAGGAGTGTACTACTTGCTCATGCGGCCACGGAACTCTAGTGAGCTGGCGAAGGTTTAATCAATAGAATTTTTCCTTTTTCTTAAGATTGCTGCCGCAAATTTTCCAGCAGGTAATTATACCTGTATTTAACCAAATTTTTAATTTCAAATTTTTACGATGAAGAAAATTTTTGTAGCGACAGCGATATTTTTAGCAGCTTTTTCAAGCAATTCTTTAATTGCGCAGGATTCCACAAAGCCATTTACGGTATCGGGTTCCGTAGATGTGTACTACCGAATGGGTGTAGGAGCAAGTGGTTCATCCGCTCTGAATAATTTTACGAGTTTTACCAATTCAAACAATTCTTTCCAATTGGGTATGGCATCAATAAAGGCCCAATATACTGCAGGGAAAGGTGGAGTAGTGGTAGACTTGGGATTCGGCAAAAGAGCTGAAGAGTTTTCCTACGCAGACGATGCTACATTGCAATCTGTAAAACAAGCTTATATCTACTATGCACCCTCCGATAAAGTAAAATTCACTTTTGGAAAATTCGGTACCCATATAGGATATGAATTATTGGATCCTCAGCTTAATAAGAATTACAGCATGTCTTATATGTTTACCAATGGGCCGTTCTCTCATACTGGTATCAAAGCAGACTTTACATTAGGTGGAGGTACAGGACTGATGATCGGCGTGGCTAATCCAATTGATGTAACTGCACCTGCCAGCGGAAGTGATCCAAAAACCTTGATTGCACAATTGAGCCAGGTAGGAGCAAAGTATTCTGTTTATCTTAATTATGCAGGCTATTTTGGAGGAAAGATGTATAGTCCAACAGCTTCTTCTTTAAGCCAGGTTGGGTTAACTGCCTCTGCTACACTTGCTGATAAATTCAGTCTTGGTTACGACGGAACGGTTCAGTTTGTCAGGGATGAAGACTATCTCGGAGCGGGCAAAACAAAGACTAAAAGCTGGTGGGCTTCAGCATTGTATGCGAATTTAACCGCCTCTGATGTTTTTGGAATGACATTGAGAGCTGAATATTTTGCAGATAAAAAATATGCAATTAAACTGCCGGGATCTGATGTAACTGAGATTACATTATCTGGCAATATAAAAGCCGGTAATTTTATGTTTATTCCTGAGTTAAGGCTTGACAACGCAAAGGATAAAGTGTTCAGCAAGAATAGCAAAGGAGAAGCTTCAAAGTCTGCCTTCAGCGCTATTCTCGCAGCGATATACAGTTTTTAAAACGAGGATGATAATAGATTAAAATAGAAAAAAATTAAGTAAAAGTTCGGATGTACGGTGTAAAAAAGAATGATTACCAAAAGTTTTAAGATTAGATCATCCTGTCAATAATTCGCTGCAGGAGAAGTTTAATCGAATAACAATTTTTCATATGGCAAGCAATCGTTAAGGCCCTTCATTTCTATGAGGGGCCTCTATTTTGTGGTGATGATAGTTCTGAAGAAAAGAGGATACATAGATATAAACAATACGAGCAACTTTCATCCACCAACCATTTGATGGGAAAAGAAAAAAATTGGCATTTGCTGGCTTGGATCACTGGAATACGAGTTTCGCCATCATTACGGCATTATGTTTTTTAGAATAATAAACGGAGGCCCCAATTTCCAATCTGTCAGTGGCTGTATAAACGAGGGCGCTATTGAAAAGTTTCCCAACACCAGGTCAATCATACCATCTCCGTCAATATCTCCTGCATCCATGGTGAGCCATCTCCCTACTGTTGTTCCTGCAATACTATAAGGATGAAAATCCATTTTTCCTGTATTTTGCAGGTATACAAAACCCTCTTCAGGCTGGTGCACGTAATCTGCAAAAAAAGAAATAGCCGCTAAATCAATATCACCATCGTTATCAAAATCCCGGGCAACTGCTTTGAAGCAGCCATTGATCGGGAAAAAATATTGCTGGCGAAAATCATTTTTACCATCGTTCATAAAGATATACACTCCGTGATAAGGCTTTAATATGGCTGAATAATCTGCATTATCTCCACAGGTATATACGATATCGGGGAACCCATCTTTATTAAAGTCGGCCATTTCAAAGTAGGAGGAACCATTAATAGGAGGAAATCGCAATATTTCTTTTTGTGCAAATTTGCCATTCCCAAGATTGGTGTACAGAAAAATACCTTCTTCTCCCTGTGCAAACAGAACGCAAATATCCGGCAGGCCATCATGATTTATATCTGTAACATATGCTTTGATAGCACCTGGCTCCTGGCGTAGGATGTTATATTTAAATTGGTTATTTCCGAGGCTCTCCATCCACGATAAAGCGCCCTTCAAATTGCCAAATTCACAGACGAGGTAATCCATTTTTCCATCTTTATTAAGATCAGCCGCAACTACCTGCACTGGTCTTGCAAGTTTATCGAAATACATAGTAGTGTCGACTTTCAGTTCACCTGTATGTTTTGTTATGAGTTGTACACTGCCGGACTTACCATCATTCGGTGTCATAATACCAATATTGCACGCTATGATATTATCCTTAAAAATTTCCAGGTCAATGGCTGGACTATTGCAATGAAATGAATCCAGCAGTCTCAACCGATTATCAAACCGATAGATGTTTTTACTGATCATATCTGTCGCAAACAATTGATGTGATCCGATAGTAGTGTCAATTTTTACGCTACAGGTTGCCGGTATGTTTTTCCTGAAAGATGGTATTTCAATTTTGAAAAGTGCATTGCCATTATCAATAGGGTAGTCTCTTTGTTGAGCAGGTAAAGAATCAGGCGAAAGAGATGCGTAGTAATCAATAATACATTGCCAATCCCCGAGGGATAAGACGGGCCTGGAGGGATAAAAGTCTTTGCCAATGTTCGGATCATTCCTGGTAACCGGGTAATGGTAAAGACCAAAATCAAAAATACCCAATCGTGGTCCCATCGCAGGTAGTACCCCCAACTCCCAATTTTTTGAGTCAAGTTGTGATGGATCGGGAAGCAGATGGCATGACTGACAATATGTAGCCGCCAATACTTTTCCTTTTGATATATTCGAATCAGGAACCTGTAAATGAGTACTGTTCTTTTTGAAGTGATTGCAGGAGAATAGCAAAATTGTTAAACTGGTTACAACAATAGGGATTAACTCTTTTTTAAACGTTACAGCAGAAGGCATTCTGAAAATTAAGTAAATTTTTGGTGCATTATTTAGTTTTTGGAAGTTTTGTGAGACACCTGCTAGTAAACAATCGTGTGCTCTTTAATAGCTACGTTGGCCCATGATCATAATAGAAAGAGGTAGAACTAAAGTCTACCTCTTTCTTCCATTGCAATATAAAACTCGTATAATCTAGAACCCAGGATTTTGCTTTAAAAATACTTTTCCAGTGGCGTTCTTTACATCTATTTGTTGTTGCGGGATTGGGAACCATTGGTATTTTGGCGCAAATACAACGTTTGGATTCGCTATATAAAACGAAGGCCTTGTTTTCTCAACGGCAATATAGTTGTTGAGTATTGTTGTCATCAGGCCTGTTCCATTATCAAAGCGACGGAGTGCAAAAAAACGTTGTCCTTCCATCGCTAGTTCCAATCTTTCTTCAAACAAAATGGCTTTGGCAGCGAATACTTTATCATCAAATGCACCTGCAGGATAAGGGCTTACTTTATAATTATCTGCCGGGGTAGTTTGAGTTGTATACTTTCCGGTGGATGCATTATAAGCGCTATTTAGATATACCCATCCTGTAGGATCAGCAGCGCGGTTTCTAACACGGTTCACGTAAGCCAAGGCTTTTGCAGGTGTACCAACAGCAAGTTCGCATTCGGCAGCCCATAAAAGCACTTCAGCAAACCTGATGAGATTTACATTGATTGCAGACATTTGGGTGGGTCCCCAGAAACTGGTTTCGGTTGAGGAAAGTGATCCTACCTGGCTTTTCGCATAGACCATTTTTTTAGGACTGAACCATCCATTATCAGCGGGACTGCGGATCCAATCATTTCTTGGAACTATACCCCAATCATAATAAGGAATCCCTGGCCTCCCCATCACAACATCAATCCTTGGATCAATGTTACCGGTATAAGGGCTTGTTGCTGCGCTCACCATATTTCCCTGGTTATAGGTATCCAGCAAAGGCAAGCCATTAGCATCTGTTTTGTATGCGTTTGCAAGGTTGATAGACGGATTGTTAAATCCACAGCAACCGCCCGGTCCAGACCCATTTGGAAACTGCAGGTTATCACCATAATTTCCATTAGTACCTGATCCATCATTTACCGATGCCTGGTAAGCCCAGATAGACTCAGGACCATTATCCTGCGCAGCATTGAAGTTACTTTGGTAATTCACCAAATCATACTTTTCGCCTTTGGCAGTTTTCCCGTTTGCAATAATATCCTCTAATATCGGCTTCGCTTCTGTGTACTTGTGCTGCTCCATATAACACCTGGCCAGGTAGGCTTTTGCGGCAGATTTGTTTGCCCTGCCAGCCTGGGGTTGTGTTTCAGGCAGATCCGCGATGGCAGCCTGGAAATCTCCCATAATTTTGGGCCAGTAATCAATATATGCACCTGCATCATCCACATTGCGTGTTTCGGTAGTGGTTTCATCTGCATATACTATATTATTGAATATCCTTTTAAGCTCAAAATGGAAGTGGCCTCTTAGGAATCTTGCCTCGGCAACAATCCTTTTAGCATCATCTGCAGAAATATCCTTTGCCAGTGGTAGCACACGCAATACATCGTTAGCTCTTTGCACTCCATCGTACATTGCGCGCCACTTCTCGTTTAAATAAGGATTATTTGTGGCATAAGTAAATGTTGCCAATGTGCTGAACCCTTCGGTCATTTGATCAGCAGGTACAGACCCTTTATAAGAATCGTCTACGATGGCACTCCCAAACACCCAATTGGAAGCCGCTGCCCCCCAAACAGTTCCGGGGGCGCCGCCTTCACCACCCACCATATGATATGCTCCAATAAGTAATCCTTCCACACCCGTCTTATTGGCTAAGACATTCGCACTCAATGCGCCCTGGGGCTGCTTGTCTAAAAATGATTTTTTGCAGGCATATAACAGGCAGAGACAAAATATGCAACAAAAAGATATGGCTAATTTATAATTCGTTTTTTTCATAACAGTCGTTTTTTCAATTTAAAAAGAAAGATTTACGCCGACATTAAACCCTTTTTGGTTTGCCGGATAGTTTCCGAAATCAATACCAAAATTTGTGTTGTTATTCAGGTCAGAACCCGTTAACTCAGGGTCAAGGCCGGTGTAATTGGTAATAGTAAATAAATTTACTGCCTGTACATAAACTCTCAATCTGTCAATGCCCATATTTTTGAATGATTTGGTGGGGATATTATATCCCAACAATAACGATTTGCATCTTAAAAAAGAACCATTTTCCAAATAGTA
Source organism: Ferruginibacter sp. (assembly GCA_025963635.1). Classification (GTDB taxonomy): domain Bacteria; phylum Bacteroidota; class Bacteroidia; order Chitinophagales; family Chitinophagaceae; genus Ferruginibacter. The sequence continues at coordinate 124,416 of JAOQAK010000063.1, read as the reverse complement.
GGAACTAAAATTACTGGTAGTGCTAAAAGAGGCGGCTCTTTCCAGTATTGGAACTTTGGCATTGGGATTGGATGGTGTCCAGGAATTGTATACTGCGTCTTTGCTGATTGCGCCATCCCATACCTGCGGGAAATCGGTCCAAAATCTTACGTAATTAATGACATCATTACCAACAGAGGCATAAAAGAATGTGGAAAGATCAAATCCTTTATAGCTGGCAGAAAGATTGAGGCCGGTGGTAAAGTCTGGATTTGGATTGCCGAAGAAGGTTCTGTCATCGGTATTGATTAATTTATCGCCATTAACATCGCGGAACTTCATTCTGCCGGGTGCTGCACCGGGTTGAACTGGTGACCCGCTTACATCAGCAGCATCCTTAAACAATCCAATTTGCTCATATCCAAAAAAGGCTCCCAAAGATTGCCCGGCCTGCATACGTGAAAATGCTCCTAAACGACCCGAGCCGGCGCTGCCGCGGTCATAATATTTAATACCTTCAGGGAGACTTACCACTTTATTATGATACGTTGTAAAGTTAACACCGATATCAAATTTTAACTCCTGGTTAACGGCAGCGCCATGGTAAGTGACCGAGGCATCAATACCCTTGTTTTCTATATTCCCAGCGTTGATAGCAGCTGACAAAGCCCCTCCCGCAGTCGTAATGTCCTGCTGTGGTGCAAAAAGTAATCCATGGATCGTTTTATTATACCATTCAACAGAGAGATCTATTTTTTTGAACAGGGTTGCATCAATGCCGATATTTGTTATAATGTCTTCTTCCCAGGTTGTGTTTTTATTGCCAATCTGGCTTGCATAAATCCCCAGGGTTGAACTGCTGTTATTACCACTAATATCATAATAAGAATTCGCAGCAGTCTGGTTAAAAAGACTAAATGCATTTGTGGAGCTGATGTTGCTAATAGAGCCGAGTTTACCCCAGCCACCACGAATTTTCAAGTCGTTCAACCAGGTTACCTGTCCTTTCAAAAACGCTTCATTGGAAATCCTCCAGGCGCCAGAAACAGATGGGAAAACGCCAAATTGATGATCTACATCAAACACTGATGATCCATCGCGGCGAACTGTACCACTTAGGAGGTAGCGGTCTTTGAAAGAATAGTCCAATCTTCCGAATAAGGAGTACAAGGAACTTGCGTATGGTGTACCGTTAATATTGCCTGTTGTTTGTCCGCTGGGAGGACCAAAATTCAATGTAAATAAATTGGGATCAACGGTTAAATTACTGGGATTGGTAATGAAGTACCCGTTTCTTCTTCCCATAATTGCTCTTCCAAAACTATTAATAGCCTCAGAGCCAATAACAGCCTTTACACTATGATTACCGAACATGCCATTATAGGAGAGTGTATTCGTCCAGGTCCAGCTACTATTGGTACCAAAGTTTTCCTGTAAACTATTCGGATTTGCATTGTTTTCAGCATTTTCATAAGCTGTATAACTGAAAGCCCTGGAATAGTAGTTGTCAATAGTTCCTCCAAAACTGGTACGTGCTGTGAGATTCTTCAGGATATCTACTTCAGCAAACACATTTCCCAATACCTGGTAGTCATTTCCTTTATTGTTATGGGTCCGTTGCATATTGGCAACAGGATTTTGTGCATTTCCAAGGCCCTGCGATCCTGTACCCGCATAATTACCCGCAATATCATAAACGGGAATGATAGGGCTCTCCCTGTAACTCATTGATATCGCATTTCCCTCATTCTGGTTAGTGAAACCTGGGTTCTTTTTATAAAAGAAATAAGCATTTTCGCCAATCCTGATGCGGTCCTTGATATTAAAAACTGTATTTATCCTGGCAGAATAACGTTTCAGGTAAGTTTCAATCAAAGTACCCTTTTGATCAAGGTAACCAAGAGAGAAGTAGAAAGAAGAACGATCCGTACCCGAGCTAACGGAAACGGTATGGCTCTGGAACGGAGCATCTTTGAAGATTTCATGGAACCAATCTGTTCCTACTGCGTTTGCCTTGGTAATCTGGTGATTATTGTAAAGCGCATAGGTGGCGGGATCTGCAGTAGACGCAGCCGTTGGGGTAATATATACAGGAATCACTGGTGTTTGGCCAGTTCCGAATTGCTTATGCGCCGGTGTTAATCCGCTGTTAATATAAGATTGCTGGGTGGCATTGGCTGTTTCCTGCGTGTTCGCTATTCTAAAACCGTTCTTATTGGCAATTTGAGTGCCATAAAAACCATCATAGCTCACCTTCGCCTTTCCAGATTTTCCTTTTTTAGTAGTTACCACAATAACTCCATTAGAACCACGAACTCCATAAATAGCAGCTGCGCCGGCATCTTTCAATACCTGGATGGATTCAACATCATTTACATTGATATCATGTAAACTACCTGGTGTTCCATCAACAATTACCAAGGGATCCGTAGAGCCGATGGAAGTGATACCCCTGATTCTCACATTGCTGCCGGCCCCGGGAGAACCAGAATTAACTACGGTAACTCCGGATGCCTGCCCTTGCAATAGGGACTCCGTTGTACCAGAAGGAATAGATTTCAGGTTAGATACATTTACCACTGCTACAGAGCCGGTGATATCTTTTTTCTTCTGCGCTGTATAACCCACCACAACCACTTCGTTCAGGCTGGATGTTTGTGCAGCAATAATAATATCAACATTCGATTTTCCGGCAATGCTGATTTCTTTTGTTTCATAGCCTACGCTTGAAACCAGCAGGGAGGTTGTTTTCTCCGGAACACTGAGGGTAAAAAAGCCATCTGCACTTGAGATGGTACTAACGGAAGTTCCCTTTGCGTTAATGGTAACATTTGGCAAAGGTTTCGATTCCTGGTCAGTAATTTTTCCCGTAATTTTCTTTTGGGAGAACGAAGTAAAACAAAAGAGGAGAAGGCAAAAAAGCAGAATGCCTTTTGCATAAGCAAGTTTTGGTAGCATCGTTAAAGCGTTTTAGTTAGTTAATTGTTGTAACGAATATACTAATATTTGTATATCTCTTGCAAATTTTATAAAGTATTTATAAGTTTTTGTTAAAAAGATATTAACAATCCCCGTCCGAATTGGAATTGTCCTAATATTTAATTATGGGTTTGTAGTAAATGAGATACATTATAAAACACTTTGAAGGCCGGACTTTAAGTAGAGCAATATTCCCATTATAAATTCGTTCTTTTATAATTGTTAATGGAGAATAATTGTTAGTCTCGAAACCGTGTTGAATATTTATCAATAAAAAAGTCCTATAGTTCCGTAAATCTACCCCATGAAAGGCAATAATAATTGTGTTAGTCAACACATAAAATGTTGGCGTATACCAAAGCATTTCATTCTTCTGGTTTTAATTTTCCAAGCTCAAAACCTTTTTTCGCAAACACCCACCATTACTTCTTTTTCTCCCACCTCTGCAGCAAAAGGAAATACCGTATCTATTACCGGAACAAATTTTACCGGAGCTACCGCAGTAAGTTTTAATGGCGTCGCCGCCAGTTCTTTCACTGTAGTTTCTTCAACACAAATTACTGCGGTAGTGCCTTCAACAACTGCGGGATCAATTACAGTTACCACGCCGGTTCAAACAGCCAGCAGCCCTAATTTTTATTATTTGCCATTGTCTGCGATTATTACCGATTTTGCAGGTTATTGGCCTACCACCACTGTTAGCAATAACCTCGTCGCACCAGACAACTCCCACGACCTTTTATCATTCACTTATAACGGAATAACCTATTCTACAGGTGTTAACAATTCTATTCTCACCGGGCAGGGGGTTAGCTTTACTCCGGGAAATTTCAGGTCGTTGCCCGTCGCTAATATTACCGGCACCAATACTGCGTCCAGTACTTTTCTTGCAATGGCCCATAAGGTTGATGGTAGTGCCGCTGTAGCAAATGCTTCCGCTGTGGCAAATGTAACTGTTAGGGACGTGATGACAGATGGAGTTAACGGCTTGAACATGGGAACCGGGGTTACCAATTTGCCGTCAAGTGCAATTATGGATTTTGATATCCATATTATTAACCCTGCAAAAATCCTGGATGCGGAACCCGATATTCTCATAACGCAGATCGCAGACCCCGTTATGGGAAACGATGTTTTTCAGTTCGTTAATGCCGCAGGTGCTACCGTAGGTAATTCAATCACCCAGGATATGACACTATTAACAAAACTCGGGACCTATACATTGGATCTGTTTACATTAAGTCCCGGTGCGCCGTTTAATTCTGCTATGGGCTTTGGTGTTTCAGTAAATCCGCCAGGCGTCAGTACTACCAGAAATATACGCATGGCAGGATTTAAACTCTCTGACTTTGGAATTACCTTAGCCAATTATACACAAGTAGCTGCGCTAAAGATAACTCCCAGCGGTACCAGCGATTACGCTTTTATTGCCTTTAATGCAAATGCTATTGACATGTCTCCTAATATTGACATTTATGTTGACCGAACCAATAGCTCTATTTGTGCGGGAGGTACGGCCAATTTAGAAGTTATCGCAACTGCTGCCTATGGAGGTACATTAACCTATGCCTGGGAAGTATCCACTAATGGCGGAACCACATGGTCAACAGTTACTAACGGCGGCATCTATTCAGGTGCGACTACTAAACGGCTAACCATTACCTCTGCTACTAACAATTATAAATACCGTGGATCGGTAACCGAGTCGGGAACGGGGTATGTATCCTATTCCAGCAATTTTACTATAGCAGTTATTACTCCAACAGCACCCACAGCGGTTTCCGTATTGTCAACAACAACCACCTGCTTAAACAATCTCGTTTCTTTATCCTGTACGGTAACAGGGGGCAGTAATTTCTACTACCAATGGCAAACCAATGTTTCCGGTTCGTACATCACAATTCCTGATGCAATTATTAAAACTTATTTGCCACCGGTAAATGCAACAGGAGTGATTTCTTACAAACTAATTGTTTCAAGTGGCAGTGGGTGTAGCGGGGCTGCTACTTCATCACCTGCTGTAATTACTGTTGTGGGAATTTCTTCAACTGCTCCTGCCGCAAGATGTGGAACAGGCGTTGTTAGCCTGGGTGCTACGGCAACATCAGGAACAATAAGCTGGTATGATGTGAGTACAGGTGGGACAGCGCTGGCAGCCGGAACAACGTTTTCACCTTCGATAGCTGCAACAACAACTTATTATGCTGCTTCGGATGTGGCACAGTGTTCTTCAGGCAACCGGGTAGCTGTAGTGGCTACGATCAATTCACTTACATGGGCAGGCACAAACACTACCGACTGGAGCACACTAGCCAATTGGGATTGCGGGGGTACTCCACCGGCCGCGATACCATCGGCCACAAACAATGTAACCATACCCACTTCTCCTACAGGAGGCAGGTTTCCCGTAGTTAGTACCGTAGCGCCGATCAATAACATCGGGGTATCTACAGGCGCAAGCCTTACCGTAGCCCAAAATGGCGTATTTGAAATTTATGGTGCTATAAATAATAGTGGAACCTTTACGGCGACCAGTGGTACTATTTCAATGCGTGGAAGTTCTCAGCAAAACATTCCTGCAAATGCCTTTACCACCAATACGATTAAAAATTTAATAATAAATAATGTATCCGGTGTATTGCTTAAGGGTGAACTAAACCTTACGGGGACTTATACACCCACTGCGGGTGTGTTGACTACCTTTGGTTACCTCACACTCAAATCTGACTCAAACGGAACTGCAAAAGTGGCTTCGGGTGCAGGTACTTATGTTATCGGAAATGTAAATGTAGAAAGATATGTTCCCGAAAAGAGGTCATGGCGAATGATGACCGCTCCCTTAAGCAATTCAAATACCATTTTCCAAAGCTGGCAAAACGGTGGGGTGTATGTGCAAGGCAAAGGTTTGCTGGTAACCGCTCCCGGCGGCGGTTCGGGGATCGATGCCTCGGGCAACTCTTCCTTAAAAACCTGGAATGTTGCTTCCCAAAAGCTGGAAGCGGTGATGAACACCAATGTGCCCATTTCAGCCTCCAATAACGGTTCTGCCGACAATACGCCTTATTTTATATTTGTTCGCGGCGACAGGGAGTGGGCTAACATCGATCCCAATGGGATACGTAAGAATATCACAACACTCACAAGTACGGGCTATTTGCAAACCGGTACCCAGGATTTTACAGGACTGTCTTCCGTAGCGGGAGCATTTTCGATGGTTGGCAATCCATTTGCATCACCCATTGATTGGAACCTCGTTTTGGCAAATGCAGGTACCACAAATATTAAACGGAAGTTTTATGTATGGGATCCAAAGTTGAACCAGGTAGGCGGGTATGTTGTAATGGATGATGTATTGTCAGCCGGTCATTTTTCACCAACTCCTTCCAGTAGTACACAGGATAATAACATTCAATCTTCGCAAGCAATATTTGCCCTTACAAATAACGCCGGCGCAGCTTCTGTACAATTTAAAGAAGCAAACAAAGGGGTAACTAACAATACTACAATATTCGGCAGGCCAATGGGCGCGGGTGCCGCTTTTATTACCAATCTTTTATTAATTGATACCACCGAGAGCATAACCACGCAGGCAGATGGCACCCGGGCTGATTTCAATAACATTTTTTCCGCAGGTATTGATGATGATGATAATCTGAAATGTACCAATGTGAATGAAACCTTCGGATTTATAAGGAACAATATATTCCTGGCAACAGAAAGAAGACCTTCGATTTCCATAAAAGATACATTGTTTTTTAAGTTCATTCAATCTACCAGGAGAAATTACCAGTTTCAATTTATGGCTTCAGGTTTTAATGATCCGGCCTTAAGTGCGGTTCTTGAAGACAGCTATACTAAATTGCCGATACTGTTGAATTTAGAAGGCACGACAACGGTAAATTTTGCTGTGAATGCGGATGCAGCATCGCAGTTTGACAAGCGGTTCAGGGTAGTATTTGCAAAACTGTCGCCTTTGCCGGTAACATTCTCCAGGGTAAATGCTTATCATCAGAATAGTTCTATAAATGTTGAATGGAAAGTTGAAAATGAACTCAACATTAGGAGATACGAAGTGGAGAAGTCGGCAGATGGGGTGAATTTTAAGACAGTAAATACCACTACTGCAACAGACGATAACGCTTCCAGCAAAACATATCATTGGATAGACGTCGATGTACTTGAAGGTGATAATTTTTACCGTATTAAAAGTATGGGGTCTGATGGAAAAGCACAATATAGCCAGGTGGTAAAAGTGAAGCGTAAGACTGAATCGTCCATCACCTTGTATCCAAACCCGGTCATGGATAAAATGATGTGCATTCAATTTAACAATCAGTCGGCGGGGAAGTATACAATAATGCTAAATAACACGGCGGGCCAATTGCTGCTTAGTCTTATACTGAATCATGCCGGTGGTACTGATGCTAAAAACATCCGACTCCCCGGCTCCATTAAAACAGGTACTTACCAGTTATCTGTTGTCGAAAGGGAATCAAAAACTACTTCACTGAAGGTCTTCGTTAAATAATGCTAATCTGATTTGCTGAAAAGGGATTGCCCATTTTCATCAATAAAAAAGATATATATATATATATCCGTCACTATCACTCAACACAGAAGTGTTTTTTCTATGTTGAGCGATTATAATATTAACAAGTTATTCTGCTTGTATTTTGTAGAGTGTTTTTTGATTTACGCCGAATTTCTCCCGGCATTGATAATCCCAAACGATGACCTGATCACCAGCTTTTCATAGGTTTCTTTAAGGGGGGAATTAATCAGGTTATCTTCTATCTCCCGGATGTTCATGATGGCAAACTGTTGAATGGTTAACAGCGGCATCACAATTCTTTCCCTCATAAGAATCGAGAGCTGGTCTACGGGGTAGTCTCCCATCAACTCAGTTCTGTCAGCCAATTTTAGAATATATTCCTGTGTTAATTTATATTCATCGTGAATCATATTCCAGATCGTGCCGTACTTTTCATCATTGGCTAAAAACGCCGTTAATGGAAAGAAGCATTTTTTCATCGCCATTTCGCAATTGTCCAGCAACGTTTTAAAAAACAGTGAATTTTGATAAAGCGCTTTCACCTGTGGAAATTTCCCTTGTTTATCAAGTGCCATTAAAGCCGTGCCTACGCCGAAATAACCTGTTACATTTTGCTTTAGCTGTGCCCATGCCCCAACATATGGAATAGCCCTGAGGTCTTTAAAAGACAATTTATTGCCGCCTGCCCGCTTGGCCGGCCTGCTGCCGATATTGGTTTCGCTATAGAATTTAAGCGGGCTAACCTGCGATAAATAATCAGCGAAATAAGGGTGATTCTTCAGTGCACTGTATTTGACAAAGCTTTCATTGGCCAGTTCCTCCAACAAACATTCTTCATCTTCTTCCATGGTAATGTGCCGGTTATTAAACAGGTCGTTGGATATGCCTGCGTGCAATAATTGTTCTATATTATATTGTGCTGCATCTACAGTACCAAAGTTGGAACTTACCGTTTGTCCCTGCACAGTCAATTGTATCTCTTTATTAGAGATGTTCTTTCCCATCGATGCATAAAACTTGTGTGTTTTTCCTCCGCCTCTTGATGGGGGACCTCCACGGCCATCAAAGAAAATTACTTCAACACCAAATTCCTTGGAGATGGCCGTAAGTCCTTCCTTCGCTTTATAGATCGACCAGTTGGCCATCAGGTAACCACCATCTTTAGTGCCATCGCTAAATCCAAGCATGATGGTTTGGCGCCTGTTTCTCCTGTTAAGATGCGCTTCATACACTTCATTAGCGTATAAAGTTTTCATCACCTCCGCCGCGTGTTGGAGATCATCCACCGTTTCAAATAAGGGAATAATATCGATATTCAATGCATCCTGCTGCCAGCCACATAAAAGAAACAATCCGTAAACTTCCAACACATTCAGTGCACTATTGCATTGGCTGATGATGTACCTGTTACAGCCAAGTTCTCCGTTGAAACCCTGGATCGTTTTAATTGCTTTAATTGTTGCTATGGTATCAGCAGTTAATTCATTTTCAAAAGACTCTTCTTTGATGGTAGCAGTAACATGCGTAAGCGCATTAATCTTTTCTTCAGCTGAAAGCGTTGCATAATCCAATGGCAGAAACCCGGGTTTTGCAGCGATGCCCGCCAGCACCGTGCCGTGTATCGTACTTTCCTGCCGCACATCAAGCGAAGCGAAATGTAAACCGAACACATTTACTTTATTGATAAGGCTATCAATTAAATGAAGGAAAAGACTGTTGTGTTTGTAAATCAATATTTCTTTGATCTTATTTAATGAGCCTAAAATATCCTGCTTATTCAAATGTGTACGCTGGCCTGGGATAAATATATTATTGTACATATCCTTTTCAAGCTCTAATAATATCGAGTCTACCCCGTCAAAAGTAAGCCGCCTTCTCAGCCTCCGTATTTCCAGGTAATAAGATTTTATAATGCCACCTCTCAGGGCATCAGCTACTTTCAATGTAGTGTCTGCTTTTACGAAAGGGTTGCCATCACGATCGCCGCCAGGCCAAAAGCCCATCGTAATTATTGGATTCTTTTCATCGAGGGCATCACCAAACTGGTTTTTTAAAAAAGAAATGATTCTGCCTGCGGCGGGATAAAAAATGTTTTCGAGGTACCATATCAGGTTCATGGCCTCATCGTACGGCGTAGGTTTTTGTTTTTTAAAGAAAGGTGTTTTACCCAACTGCATCAGGTAGGTATTGATCTGAACGGCATTGTTTTCGATCAATGCGTTAGAAAGGTCGTTGATAATACCTAACACCGCTCCCGGATAAAACTGGGTAGGGTGTGCCGTTAGTACGAGTCGTATGGCGAAAGTTTTAAGTTTTTCCTTCAGTTCTTCTTGCTTTTTATGTTCTATCACCTCGCTTTCGAGATGTTTTAGAGTCCCTACGCCAGCGGTGTCGTGTACTTCTTTAAAGCCTGCATCTTCGAGTGCATCAAATAATACTACCTGGCGCTCTATATATTGTATAAAGCGAAAAAGCAGGTCCAGCCGTTCTTGTGGAAGCCGGTAAGTGGTATGCTTGGAAAAAAACTCTTCGATGATCTCGGTAGGGCTATGCCTTTTCTTGTATCCTTCTTCGCAATTATTCAGCAGAAGTGATAACAAAATTCCTGTTTTTTCAATACGGTGAAAAGGAAGAGAAGTAAAGAGGCTATTATACAACTGAAACTTAATTCCAACCAGGTTTTTAAAATGCTGCAACCCTCGCGTTGACTGATGATCCATATTCAATAATTTTTAATAAAAGGTGATAATGCCGGGCAGCAATCGAAGTAAAACATGAAAATACTTTAAAATCTTCAAATACTTCCGCTCCAATACAAATTATTGCCTAATTTAGCCCCACTAAAGTGTTTCAATTGGATTTACATATTATCTTCTGTAATGTTTCCCCGGCTTCAACAGCTACTGCTGCAACTATCACAACTGCTGCTACGTATACCCGTTAAGGGTTGTACAACTTCATATCATCATTGGGCGAAAAGCTTAACCAGGTAAAATAATATTGATATTTACTATTTACATTTACACACAAATAAAAACTCATGCAGGTTTTAAAGTTCGGAGGAAGTTCAGTTAAGAACGCGGAAAATATAAGCAAGGTAATCGGGATCATTAAAGAAAAAATAGTAACAGATAAAACGATCATTGTTGTCTCTGCCCTTGGCGGAATGACCGACCTGCTATTACAGTGCAGCAAACTTGCATCAGAAGGTGATGAAACATACAAGGAAAAACTGCTCGAAGCGGAACACCGTCATCTTCAAACTGCAAAAGAATTAATTCCTATTACGCGGCAAAGCAGCGTGCTGAGCCTCGTAAAAACACTGTGCAACGAAATCGAAGATATCTGTAATGGTATCTTTCTATTAAGGGAATTGTCTGAACGGACAAAAGACAGGATTGTAAGCTACGGAGAGATTTTGTCTTCAAGAATCATTGAAGCCCGGCTGAATGCAGAAGTCGAGGGTTGCGAATGGAAAGACTCGAAGGAAATCATCATTACCAATTCTAATTTTGGCGAGGCAGTAGTTGATTTCCCCATCACTAATAAACGAGTAGCCGATTATTTTAATGAATCAGCTTCTTCATTATTTATTTTACCCGGTTTTATTTCGTCAGATACTAATGGCGCCGTGACTACCTTAGGCAGGGGAGGTTCAGATTATACCGCCGCAATCATTGCTGCCGCATTGGATGCAAATGTGCTGGAAATCTGGACCGATGTTTCGGGAATGATGACTGCCGATCCAAGGCTCGTAACCAATGTGAAGATCATTCCGCAGATATCCTACCAGGAGGCGATGGAACTGTCACACTTTGGGGCAAAAGTTATTTATCCGCCTACTATCCAGCCGGTGAGCAGCAAGGGTATTCCTACCTGGATAAAAAATACATTTGCGCCACACGACCGCGGAACAGTAATACAGAATGGTCCCCAAATCAATGAGAGCAGTATCCGAGGCATTTCAAGCATCAATAATATTTCGCTCCTGAGTCTTGAGGGAAGCGGCATGGTGGGCATTCCCGGGTTTTCAAAAAGGCTTTTTGAAGCACTTGCAACAAAAAGAATCAATGTGATCCTGATCACCCAAAGTTCTTCCGAACATTCCATTTGCGTGGGTATTGATGCTGTAAATACGGATAAAGCAAAAAATGCCATTGATGACGCTTTTGCTTATGAAATCGAGATTAAGAAAGTGGATCCCATTTTTGTTGAAAAGGAGTTGGCAATTGTTGCCCTGGTAGGAGATAATATGAAGAGCCATCCGGGCATTAGCGGTAAAATGTTCGGCAACCTTGGCCGCAACGGTGTGAATGTAAGAGCCATTGCCCAGGGATCTTCTGAAAGAAATATATCCGCGGTGATCTCCACGCATGATGTGAAAAAAGCCATCAACGTATTGCATGAAGAATTTTTTGAAACGGTTTATAAAGAAGTGAATTTATTCATTGCAGGTGTTGGAAATGTGGGCGGGAAACTAGTCGCTCAAATCCAGAAGCAGCAGAAATACCTGCAGCAAAAGCTGCACCTCAAAATAAATGTAGTGGGACTTGCCAATAGCCGGAGAATGCTTTTTAATGACGGCGGAATTAATTTGTCCAACTGGAAAGACCTGCTGGCCGGCGGACCGGAAATGAACATGCAGGAGTTTATTGATACCATCCTGGCAAAAAATTTACGCAATGCCGTTTTCGCGGATGTAACGGCCAATGAAATGGTTGCTTCCTGCTACGCCCAGTTGTTGGAAAAAAGCATTTCTGTTGTAGCCTGTAACAAAATAGCTTGTTCTTCTTCTTTTGAATATTATACCCAATTAAAAAAATTATCGACCGAGTTTAATGCACAATTTATATTCGAAACCAATGTCGGAGCGAGTTTGCCCATCATTGTGTCGCTGAATGACCTGTTGCGCAGCGGAGATAATATTCATACCATGGAAGCAGTTTTAAGCGGCACATTGAATTTTGTTTTCAATAATTATGATGGCCACAAAAGCTTTGCTTCCGTTGTAAAACAAGCCCAGGAGGAAGGTTATACTGAACCGGATCCGCGACTGGATTTAAGTGGTAAGGATGTAATGCGAAAAATCATGATCCTCTCTAGGGAGGCAGGTGAAAAAATGGAGATGGAAGACATTACCAATAATTCGTTTATGCCGCCGGCCTGCATGGAAGGTTCGGTTGAAGATTTTTATAAGGCAATGGAAGAGCACGAAGCGCATTTCAAACAACTATACAACGAAGCTGCTGATGCCGGCAAAAAATTAAAGTTCGTTGCCAAATACCACAAAGGGGTGGCATCCGTAGGCTTGCAGCACATTGATCCGCAACACGATTTTTATCATTTGTACGGCAAAGATAATATCGTGCTTTTTTATACAGACCGGTATGTAGAGCAGCCATTGGTGATAAAGGGCGCCGGCGCGGGAGCAGACATCACTGCATCCGGTGTATTCGCAGATATTATAAGAACCGGGAGGATATAAAAACTCAGCTAAAGCCGAACAAAGCCAATCAGCCTATAAAGACAAGCACATATGAACCCACACCAGGCAGAGACTAAAATTAAGCGTACAGCCAATGCACTTGCTATTAATACGAAGGTAAGCGTGCTCGCCCCGGGAACGGTGGCAAACCTTGTGTGTGGCTTTGATATACTGGGCATGTGTTTAAATGAGCCCAACGACCTGATGGAAATTACCTTGCTGGATGAAAAAAAAGTTATCATTCATAGCGCCGACGGTTACCCGTTACCCACCGACCCGGCACAGAATACGGCCGGTGCACCATTGGTAGAAATGATCAATGAATTAGATACTCCCAGGGGCTTTGAAATAACCATTCATAAACATATAAAACCGGGAAGCGGTATCGGGTCAAGTGCCGCCAGCGCTGCGGGTGCTGTGGTGGCCGCAAATCACTTGCTCGGAAATGTTTTTTCGAAAAGAGATTTGGTGCGGTTTGCGATGTTTGGCGAGAAAGTAGCGTCAGGCGTAAAGCATGCCGACAATGTAGCACCTTGCATTTACGGGGGAATTACATTGATTCGCAGCATCCATCCTTTGGATATCATTTCTATTCCATGTCCTTCGCTTTATGTGACGATTGTGCATCCGCAAATTGAAGTGCGTACAAAAGATGCACGACAAATATTAAGAAAAGAAGTATTACTCAAAGATGCCATCAGGCAATGGGGTAATATTGCCGGCCTCGTAGCAGGTTTCATGCAGGGAGATCTTGATCTTATTGGCCGCTCCCTGGAAGATGTGATCATTGAACCGGTAAGAAGTATCTTAATCCCCGGCTTTGATGAAGTTAAATACAGGTGTAAGGAGGAAGGCGCTCTTGGTGGCGGTATCTCAGGTTCGGGCCCTTCTATTTTTATGTTGAGCAGGGACGAAAACACGGCAATAAAAGTAGAAAAGGTAATGCAGGAAATTTACAACAGGATCGGGCTGGAGTATCATACCCATGTAACTACTATCAACACAACCGGTGTGAAAATTCTGCAGGATTAATGCCGTGAGTGGGCAATGGTTAATCGTCAATGGGCAAGCAATGCCGTTGACTTAATTTTTTATTTGGTTACAAACATTTGTTTTTCAATTAAACATCCTTGTGTCACTCACTTGTACATTTTCAGCAATAAGGAGCAAGGGGCCGCTGATCCTTCAACTACCGACATTGAATGATCAATGGGCAATGACTCACTTGTACATTTTCAGCAATAAGGAGCAAAGGGCCGCTGATCCTTCAACTACCGACATTGAATGATCAATGGGCAATGGACAAAGACAGAAAGGTAATTTTTTTTAATTATTAATTATCCATTTTCAATTATAATGCAGTATTTCAGTACCAATCACCAATCGCCCGAGGTAGATTTTAAACAGGCAACCATCAATGGGCAGGCTCCTGATAAAGGACTCTACTTTCCGGAACGGATACCCGCCATTCCAAAAGAATTGATTGAAAACATCACGCAATATTCAAATGAAGAGATTGCTTACCAGGTGTTACAACCCTATGTCGGTAGCTCCATACCTGAAGATATTTTGCGCAATATCATTGCTGAAACAATCAACTTTGATATCCCGTTGGTAAAGATCACTGATACTATTTTTTCGCTGGAGTTGTACCACGGGCCTACACTGGCTTTTAAAGACGTAGGCGCCCGGTTTATGAGCCGCTGTCTTGGTTATTTCGTAAAGGAGCAGCATAAAAAAGTAACTGTTTTAGTAGCTACTTCCGGAGATACCGGCGGTGCAGTAGCCAATGGATTTTACGGCGTGGAAGGTATTGAAGTGGTGATACTATATCCTTCCGGCAAAGTGAGTTCTGTACAGGAAAAGCAGTTGACCACACTAGGTAAAAATATTCATGCTTTGGAAGTAGCAGGTACTTTTGATGATTGCCAGCTAATGGTAAAGCAGGCATTTACGGATGAGGCATTGAATGAAAGATTATTTCTTACTTCCGCCAATTCTATCAATGTGGCGAGATGGCTGCCGCAGCAATTGTATTATTTTTTCGCATACAAGCAATGGATGGATAAAAACAATCCGCCGGTGATCTCTGTACCCAGCGGAAATTTCGGAAATATTTGTGCAGGTATTCTCGCCCATATCGGCGGATTGCCGGTGCAGCATTTTATTGCCGCCTGCAATGCCAATGATGTAGTGCCGTCGTTTATGCAAACCGAGCGGTACGAACCCAAACAATCAGTGGCTACTATTTCCAATGCAATGGATGTTGGCAATCCGAGCAACTTTATACGAATACTCGAGATATTTCATCATAAGTTTAAAGACCTGCAGAATGTATTAAGCAGCTGCAGTATTTCAGATGATGAAACCAGGACCACCTTGAAATCGGTGTACCATACCAAACAGTATTTGTTAGATCCTCATGGTGCAGTCGGATTTTTCGCTTTGCAGAACTATATTCAACAACATCCGGATCAAAAGGGAATCGTTTTGGAAACAGCTCATCCTGTAAAATTTTATGACGTGGTGGAACCTGTAATCGGTGAAGCGGTGCCGATCCCTGCAACTATCCGGGAACAAATGCAACTGGAAAAGAAAAGCATCCAAATAAATGCAGATGGAGATTTGCTGAAAGCTTTTTTATTGGAATTGGCAGTGAATCAATAGCGGAGCTTTACATGGTAGATTGGCTTTTTTAGCTCATTAACGCACGGTATCTTGTCGAGGACTTTACGATGAAAAAGATCCAGGTTGGAAGTAACTTAATAGGTGAAATCTAAAAAGGGTAAACTATTGAAGCGTAGCCACCTGTTCTTCAATTTCATTCATGCTGATGCCTGAGTGGCTCTCATCGTAAACACATTCGCCATTTTTGATCAGGAGTATTTGGGGCGATTCATGAAATACTGAAAATTTCTCCACAATTTTATTGGAAATGTCCCTGTTGCGAATCAAATCGAGGAAATAAAAATCAACGTTTTCAGGGGGAGTACTTCTTTCGAGACGGTTCTTGGCAACATTGCTGATAGCACATCTTGTGCTGTGCTTAAAGATCACCTGTGGTTTATGATCAGATTCTCTTTTTATATCCTCTAATTGTGAAACGGTCTTTAATTCAATCCAATTCATTTACAATGTTGTTATTTTTAATGAATTATCCTTTCGGTCATCGGGCAACCGGTACCTCTTCTGCCTGATGCACAGGAACTTAAAAAAATAATTCCTGTTGTAAGAATAATTGCAAATAATAAAATCTTCTTCATATTGCTGGGTTTTATTGATTGTATTTCTATTTTTGCTTTGCAAATATACAAAAGCTTTTCTTTAGGGTATTAGTTTAAAGGGTACCTTGCTAACCATTCCTGTAACTAAATCGTGCCAGTATTTTTTTAAAACACACTATATAAACTGTTTTCCGGCGATTTTAGTGTGCTGTTCTAAAATTAAACATGAAAGCGCTACCGCTTCAGAAAGCTACCATTAAAATAAAAATCTACAAATGTCCTTACTATTAAGCCGTCCAATTGCCTTTATTGATTTAGAAACTACCGGTGTCAACCTTTCTACAGACAGGATTGTAGAGGTCGCGATGATAAAAATTCTCCCGGATGGAGGCCGTCAGGTGAAAAGGAAACTAATCAATCCAGGCCTTCCTATTCCACCCGCTTCTACAGAGATCCATGGTATAACGGATGCGATGGTAAAAGATGCGCCTACCTTTAAACAGGCTGGTAATGAATTAAAGCAATTCATTGAAAACTGTGATATGGGTGGGTATAACAGTAATCGGTTTGATATTCCCATGTTAATGGAAGAATTTTTACGTGCAGGAATGGAAGTGGACCTTAGTACAAGAAGAATGGTGGATGTTCAGCATATTTTTTACACCATGGAGCCCCGTACGCTTACTGCTGCCTATAAATATTACTGTCAAAAAGAGCTCATTGATGCCCATAGTGCTGAGTCAGATGTAAACGCAACGATTGATGTTTTATTGGCGCAAATCACCCGCTATCCCCAACTCGGCAATTCGATCGATACCATTCTTGCAACCATTGGCGAAGACAAAGTAGTCGATTATGCAAGAAGGTTTTTGTTTGATGATAAAGGCGTTGAAGTCTTTAATTTTGGTAAACACAAAGGTCGTCCCGTGATGGATGTGTTAAAGGCTGAGCCCCAGTATTATGACTGGATGATGCGGGGTGATTTCCCCCTTCATACCAAGCAAAAACTCACCGAAATATTGAATCGTACGCTGTTAAAAATAAACTAAATCCCACCGTCCAAAAATTAGTTTCGTTTGATTTACAGTACAATTTGTAAATTCGTCAAAATTGTGTCAATATAATTCTTGGAAAAGCTAGTTATTATACCTACTTACAACGAAAAGGAGAACATCGAAAGTATCATCGGTGCGGTAATTAGCATGCAACAAAATTATCACGTATTGATAATTGATGATGGTTCTCCCGACGGAACCGCCGACCTGGTAAAATCCTTGTTTTACAAATATCCCGCGCAATTATTTTTAGAGGAACGCAAAGGTAAATTGGGTTTAGGCACTGCCTATATTCATGGGTTTCGCTGGGCTTTGGAAAAAGGCTACCAGTTTATTTTCGAAATGGATGCTGATTTTTCGCATAATCCCCGCGATTTGGAAAGTTTGTATGCCGCATGTAAAAGTGGAGCCGGTGTCGCAGTAGGTTCAAGGTATGTAAAGGGAGGTGCCGTTGAGAATTGGCCAACCAATCGCATTCTTTTATCCAAAGGCGCTTCTTTATATACAAGGATGATCACCTGGATGCCTGTACGTGACCCTACTGCCGGCTTTGTTTGTTACCGGAAAGAATTTTTAGAAACCATCAACTTAGCCAAGATAACATTTGTAGGCTATGCGTTCCAGATAGAAATGAAATTTGCCGCCTGGAAATTGGGATTCAAGATCGCCGAAGTACCGATTACATTCAGAGATCGCCAGTTGGGTGATAGTAAGATGAACAAGGGTATTGTTAAAGAAGGTATTTTGGGTGTTTTGAAATTGCGCTGGATGAGCATGTTCAAAAACTATAGAAAAAAGGTTAAAAATTCCTACGAAAATAATTCCGTCAATTTTCCTCAAAAAGAAGCTGTGCTTGAATCTAAATGATTCCACGCTTATCTAAAAATAACTTCTCTTATTTAAAAGCCGGGTGAAACTGATGCAAAGTTTCACGAAGAAATTCTCTGTCGAGGTGTGTATAAATTTCAGTGGTGGTAATGCTTTCGTGCCCGAGCATTTCCTGCACAGCACGCAGATCGGCACCTCCTTCTACCAAATGAGTTGCAAATGAATGCCTGAAAGTATGAGGTGAAATGGTCTTCTTAATATTTGCCTGCCTTGCCAATTCTTTAATGATCAGAAATATCATTACCCTTGAAAGTTTGCTGCCGCGCCTGTTCAAAAATAAAATGTCTTCATTGCCAGGTTTCACCTTGATGTGTACACGAATATTGTTGCGATAGATATTGATGTATTTGGCAGCCGCTTCCCCAATGGGCACCAGTCTTTCTTTATCCCCTTTTCCAATAATCCGTATATAACCAACATCCAGGTAGAGGCAGCTGATGCGCAGGTTTACCGCTTCCGTTACTCTTAAACCGCAACTGTACAGCGTTTCAAGAATGGCCTTGTTTCTTCCGCCTTCTGGCTTGCTTAGGTCGATGCTGTTGATGATTGATTCTATTTCCTCAAAGCCCAGTACATCAGGCAACGATCTTTTTAGCTTAGGAGATTCGAGAAGGGTAGTAGGATCAATGATTATAATTTGTTCTTGCAGGCAATATTTAAAAAAGCTCCTGAGGCCTGATATAATCCTGGCTTGTGATCCCGGTGTCATCCCCAGTTCACTGATCCATCTCACAAATTTTTCGAGGTCTTTTAATTCAATTTGTTGGGGAGTTTTTAGTTCGTTGGCTAGCTGAATCCAGGTGGTTAATTTTTCAATATCATGCAGGTAAGCCTCCACCGAATTATCGCTGAGCGACTTTTCTAATTGCAGGTGAGCCTTGTAGCCGTTTTTATATATTTCCCACATAAATTAATTTGATGATTTTAAATCTCGCAGACCAGTTGTATGGAAGAATAAAATTCGGCCATAACACGTGCATTTTTGAAGTATCGATTGTAATTTCACATTATTGCCAATGCTTTCCTATTTTCGTTTACAATTTAAATTACTATTTAATGATTGTTGTAAACTTCCGGTCGTTCAAGCAAAAAGTGCGTTATCATAAAAAGTCGTTTAAATCCTTTTTAACTAAGTTAGAAAAAAATCCTCCAAAAGATTTGCACACACTACTCGACAAAGTAGATAGCGAGGTTTGGAACGAAATTGACTGCCTGAGTTGCGGTAACTGCTGTAAACAAATGACTCCCACATTTTCGCCAAGTGATATAAAACGCATCTCTGCCCATTTTGAATTAACACCGGCTGCATTTAAAGAAAAATGGCTGGTATACGATAAAAAGGATGGTGATTGGCAAAACAAAAAGCAACCCTGCCAGTTCCTGGATTTAACCGACAATAAATGCTCCATTTACCCGATCCGCCCGGGAGACTGTGCCGGCTTTCCCCATCTTACAAAAAAGAAAGCAGTCGATTATATTCATGTACATAAACAAAATATCCAGTATTGCCCTGCAACCTATAAAATGGTGGAGAAGATGAAGGCATTAATGAGCAGTGCAGTTTCAAAATAAATCGAACAGTAATTATTTAACTCATATAATTCAACGGAAGCAGCATTAGCGTTTCATCATTAACTGCCTTGGTAACAATCAATAGCCTTTTATAGAAACACATCCTCAATTAAGAAATAATCGATTGGTTGGTTATCTAAAATCAGGATCGAGAGAATACTAAATTGAATCCTTTGCCATTGCGGGTTCAGGTACAGATATTGCTCGGCAGCATTGATCAGGTTCCGGATCTTTTTTTCTCCTACTTTATCTTCGGGATGGCCAAATTTCAACGAGCGCCGGGTCTTTATTTCTGTGAAATGTAAAATGCCATTCCTTTCCGTAATCACATCTACTTCCCAGCGGGCATGACGCCAGTTTTGTTCTTTTAGGATATACCCTTTGCTTAACAGCCAGGCGATCCCCAAAGCCTCGCCTTTTTTGCCCGTATCGATATGCTTTGCCATGTTAACTGTTTTTTTAATGCCTTAAAAAATTAGCAACCGGCGGAATTTTAATATTGTTGCACAGGTATTTATTACTATTTTTGCGGCTGTTAAAATATATAAAAATGAAGATAGATAAATCAATAATTGTTAGCTTTATTTTCCTGGTACTTATTGCCTCATTGTACAGGATCATGCCTGGAAGACCCTTTGGATTTGCCCCACAAATCGCAATGGCCCTCTTTAGCGGAAGCATTATTAAGGATAAAAAATTTTCTTTTCTGTTACCCATTCTTTCGATGCTGGTTTCAGACATTATTTACGAAGTATTGTTCTCTTACAATATTTCACCAATTGCAGGCTTCTATGACGGACAGGTATTAAATTATATTTTGTTTGCCGCAGTAACCGTAATCGGGTTTATGATTAAGAAAGAAAACCTGTTGCACATTGCAGGAGGATCTGTTGCCGGTGCGACCTTTTATTTTATTACATCCAATTTTGTAGTTTGGATCGGCGGCGGTCTTGCACTGAACAACCTTCCTTATGCTAAAACCTGGGACGGATTGATGACCTGTTTTGCTGCCGGCCTTCCGTTTTACCAGGCAAGCCTTTATTCGACTTTGTTTTTTAGTGCCATTTTGTTTGGAGGATATTTCCTGTTCAATAAGTTTGCCTTGCAAAATAAGCGTGTGACTGCTTAAGACGAACCTGTAAATCTTTGTGCTGCTCCCTTCCGGGTCAGCATTTTTTTTAAAGCGATTGTTCGTAGCCAATATCAATTGCCAGTTCTTTTCCGTCTGCAGCCTCAGTTGCCAATTTATCGCAACGGTTATTATAGGGATTATCAGCATGGCCCCTTACCCAAACAAATTTTATGGTAAATTTCTTTGCAAGCTCATGATAGTGTTTCCAAAGATCTTTATTTTTTTTGCCGCCTTTGAAATCTGTTTTTATCCAGGTTTTCAGCCATCCCTTTTCTACCGTATTTACAATATATTGACTATCTGAGTAAACGATCACCGGTAACTCGGTTTTTTTTATTGCTTCCAGGCCCGATATCACAGCTAATAATTCCATCCGGTTATTGGTGGTAAGCCGGAATCCTTTGGACAATTCTTTTTTATGATTTCCCCACATCAATATGGCGCCATAGCCTCCCGGCCCGGGGTTGCCTCTTGATGCACCGTCTGTATAAAGTTGTATGCTTTCCATTAATATTGAACAAGATGTTGATGTAAATAAATCTTTAAATACCGTCTTACCGATATGCTTATACCTGCATCACGCCGGATTTAAAAGTGGGAATGTCTTTGTTTTGATTAGCTGCTTTTA
This sequence comes from Ferruginibacter sp., assembly GCA_025963635.1. Lineage (GTDB taxonomy): Bacteria > Bacteroidota > Bacteroidia > Chitinophagales > Chitinophagaceae > Ferruginibacter. Next base: position 102,922 of record JAOQAK010000063.1, on the reverse strand, counting down.
TCCCCTCCGATATCAAATGGCGGGTTTCAGCAGGGTCAATGATATCATCTACCCATAGCCTTGCTGCGGCATAATAGGGCGTAGTTTGGGTTTGATAACTTTCCATTATCTCCTTCAGGAGTTTCTCTTCATCGGCGGGTGTTATCAATTGACCTTTGGCTTTTAATGAGGCTACCTGTATTTGAAGTAACGTTTTTCCGGCCTGTTCGCCACCCATTACGGCAATCTTCGCGGTGGGCCAGGCATAAATGAACCGGGGATCATAAGCTTTACCGCACATCGCGTAATTGCCGGCGCCGTAACTGTTGCCAATAATAAAAGTGAATTTCGGAACCACAGAATTGGCCACCGCATTTACCATCTTGGCACCATCTTTTATAATACCGGAATGTTCGCTGCGACTTCCGACCATAAATCCGGTAACATCCTGCAGAAAAACGAGCGGAATCTTTTTTTGATTGCAGTTCATTATAAACCGGGCTGCCTTGTCAGCGCTGTCATTGTAAATGACTCCGCCCAGTTGCATTTCACCCTTCTTATTTTTTACAATGAGCCGTTGATTGGCGACAATCCCCACTGCCCAGCCGTCTACACGTCCATATCCGCATACAATGGTTTTGCCATAATCTTTTTTAAACTGGTCGAAGCTTCCTGCATCTGTGACACATTCAATGATATCCACTACGTTGTAAGGCCGGTTATTCCCTTCATTCAAAACGCCGTAAATTTCGAGGATATTTTTTGCAGGTTCAATACTTTTTATCCTGTCGAAGCCTGCATTCTCAGGACTAGCAAGTTTACTTATAATTTTCTTTACCTGGTCGAGACATTCTCTTTCAGTTTCAAACTTATAATCAGCAATGCCGCTGATGGCGGTATGGGTTTCTGCACCCCCCAATGCTTCATTATTGGTATCTTCTCCTATTGCGGCTTTTACGAGATAGGGCCCCGCCAGGAAAATAGAACCATTCCCTTCTACCATCAATGTTTCATCGCTCATGATGGGAAGGTAGGCCCCACCGGCCACGCAAGCTCCCATTACGGCGGCGATCTGGGTAATGCCCATTGCACTCATCCTGGCATTGTTGCGGAAGATGCGCCCAAAATGTTCTTTATCCGGAAAGATTTCATCCTGCATCGGTAGGTATACACCGGCACTATCTACCAGGTAAATGACAGGGAGTTTATTTTCCATGGCAATTTCCTGCATGCGTAAATTTTTTTTAGCGGTTATTGGAAACCATGCGCCGGCTTTTACGGTTTGATCATTGGCTACAATAACGCACTGCCTGCCACTTACATACCCTATTCCACTTACGGTTCCGCCTGCGGGGCACCCACCCTGGCTGGCGTACATTCCGTAACCTGCAAAAGCGCCGATTTCAATAAACGGACTACCGTCATCACAGAGCCATTTTATCCTTTCTCTTGCGGTTAGTTTATTTCTTTCCCGCTGTTTTTGAATTGATATTTTTCCGCCACCTTCATAAATTTCTTCTAATTTTTGCCTTACCTGGCTATAGGCCAGTTTCATGGCATCCTCGTTTTTGTTGAAAGCTAAATCCATGGTCGTTTTTTGAATGTTGAAGGTCGATTTCAATTGTCAAACGTAACTGTTGAACAGCAGGGAGACTAAATCTTTTTAATCTTTGATATTTAATATTCACTGGTGAAAACAATTATCCGCCTGAAGCTCAAAAAACAAAAATATGAGTAATGAAATTAATGAGTGATTAAAATAATACGGTTCATTGGACGACCAGCTGCGAAAAGTTGTTACGGTAGGCTGCAGTTAGCGTGCAAATGCATAACTATGTGCAGCTTAAAGGAGATATGTCCCCGGATAGCTGTTTGCAGTTAATATTTCCATTTATATTGAAATTTTAGAAAGTGCGTTCGAATTTGCTTAAAAATGTATAATTTTCAATATAGCTTCATTTAGAAATTTTGTGGGTGATTTATCCAAAATGATTTTCCAAGTATCGCGTAACAAATAAATACCGGTTAGCAGTAAAGCCAATAGGGTAGACGATTGCTCACCGGAAAATACAATCCAATCTTATTATCCTATCCGGAAACCCCATTTCAATAAAGAAAGTATCGTATATTAGAAAAGTATTGTCTTCTGGTATCAGTGGGGTTTTGCTTTTAAATGCGCAAAAAATTTCAGTTGCAAGTCCTTTGTTAAGGGTAGGGTCGTTGAAAGATAAAAAGGAGATTGCCTGTAATGAAACATAATTAAATAAATTGATCAGATCAGGCAATACGAATTTCAAATCTTTTTGACGTTTTTTAATAAAATCGGAGTCAACATCCACCAAATTGTAGAAGGTTAAAGAACCAAACATTTACCTGATTATGAGAAGAATTTTTATAGCAATTACAACTGTTATTTTTCACGTGTTGATTTCATGGAATTTGCAAGGGCAGCAGCCGGTGATTTCGAGTGCTTTAACCGTAAATGGTACTGTTGGTGTAGCCCTCCCTAACTATACGATTACCGCATCTAATTTACCTACCTCTTTTGATGCAACTAGTTTACCTGCCGGGCTAATTTTCAATCCTCTCACGGCTACTATTTCAGGAACTCCGTTTTCCGCCGGCAATTTCAATGCAAATATTTCAGCATCTAACGTTTCCGGAAGTAATAACAAAATTTTGGTGTTTACGATTACACCGGGCAGCCAGCAAATCACCGGTCTGACTGCCAATGACACAAAAATATATGGAGCCCCGGATTACCCGCCAGGTGCTTCTGCAAGTTCAGGTCTTCCGGTTTTTTATGCAAGTTCAAATACATCCGTAGCTACTATTTTGAATAATACTATAGTTATTGTTGGACAGGGAACCTGCACTATCACTGCATCACAGCCTGGGAATGCCGATTACAATGCTGCACCGAACATCAGCCAGAATCTAACTGTCAATAAAAAAATGCTGTCGGTTACCGGAACAAGCATCGCTACAAAAATGTATGATGGCTTAACAACAACCGGTGTGGTAACAGTGGGGGCAATTTCAGGTTTTGCAAGCAGTGAAATCCTTTCTATAACTGCTAACGGCCTGTATGCGGATGCTAATGCAGGATCAGGTAAAACGACAACGGTAAATTATATATTGGCAAACGGAGCAAATGGAGGGCGGGCAGCCAATTATAGTTTGGCGGATGAAATCCTCACAGGAACTATTGTTCCAAAAACTGTAAGTATAACCGGCACCGCCATCAACCCTAAAGTGTATGATGGCAGTGCAACAACCGGCGGAATCATTCCTGGCAATATTGATGGGCTTGTGAGTAACGAAACCCTTACCGTATTGGCTGCTGGCTTATATGCAGATGCCAATGCGGGGATAAACAAAAATGCAACTGTAAGTTATTCACTATCGGATGGTACTAACGGGGGAGTTGCGTCCAATTATAGTTTGCCAGGAGAAATCATCCAGGGAACTATTTCTCCTAAAATATTAAGCATTACCCGCACCATTATCAATCCTAAAGTATATGATGGCAGTACAACAACCGGCGGAATCATTCCTGGCAATATTGATGGGCTTGTGAGTAACGAAACACTTACTATAACGGCTACTGGCCTGTATGTAGATGCCAAAGCCGGTATAAACAAAAGCGCAGCGGTAAATTATTTGCTATTGGATGGTATTAACGGTGGCCTTGCATCCAATTATAGCTTACCAGGCGAAATCCTTATGGGAACCATCGATAAAAAAGCATTGGCTATCTCAGGCACCATCATCCAATCTAAAGCCTATGATGGCAATGCAGCAACCGGCACGATTGGCATCGGCAATATTGGTGGGCTTGTAGCCAATGAAACATTAATCGTAACTGCAAATGGTCTGTTTACTAATGCAAATACAGGAATTGACAAAATTGCCCCTATAGCTTATACGATGGCTAACGGGACAAATGGAGGATTGGCAACAAATTACACCCTGGTAAATGACACTTTAAAAGGAAGTATCACCCCTAAGCAATTAAGTATTTCCGGAACTACGATTGCCCCAAAGGTTTACGATGGCAGTGCATTGACAGGAACGATAACTACTGGTACAATTTCCGGGTTTATCGGCGAAGAAACTGTCACTGTAAAAGCTTCCGGGTTGTATACGGACGCAAACGCCGGTATCGGGAAAACAGCCACCATACACTATACACTTGAAGATGGGATTAACGGCGGCTTAGCCAGCAATTACAGTTTGCCAGACGAGCTGATAACCGGCAATGTTACCCCGGCACCCCTTACCATAAAAGTGCTGGTTGATACTGTAAAATGCAGCAGAGATGCTATCACGTTTGATAAAACCAAATTTGCAGTAACCGGTTTGGTACAAAATGAAAAAATAGCTTCACTTACTTTAAGTCCCGCAGGTTCACCCGCGAATGACCCCGCAGGAGTAGGCATCCATTCACATTTTATTGGTGCCAATTCACCGATTGGAGTGGGCACAACTTCTCCAACCAAATTCATCGCCGGCAATTATAGTATTGCTGTTGACAGCGGTAAATTAACGATCAACAAAACACCAACATTGGTGATGCAAACAGATACCATCTGTAGTAATGGAACGTTTGTGATTTCTCCAACCAACACCAATGGAAATGATTTTGCTGCAGGAACTACTTATAGCTGGGCAGCCCCATCAGGAACAGGATTTAACGGTGGAGCACCAGGCAGCAACCGGAATTCGATTTCCGGAACGCTTTCAAATACTTCCGGCAATAATATCGTGCGGGCAACCTATCGGGTAGTGCCGCTCACAGGCAATTGTATAGGGGATACTTTTACTGTGTTGATAGTAATCAGGCATTTGCCTTCGAGGCCACAAATTGCAATGATGCCAGCCACATTGCAGCTTTGCCAGCGCTCCAGTCAAAATTTTTCTGCGTCTATTGCAAACAGCTATAGTAATACCAGCACAGTGAACGACGTTTTGTTTACCTGGACTACAAACGCGAATTTAATTGCTACCAATTCGCCCCAACAATCAAAAGGCAAAAATGCAGTGGTTCAGTTTCCTGGTGCAGGACCGTATCAGATCAAGGTAATTGATAGTGTTCTGGAAAGGAATGGCTGCGTGAACGATACCACCATCACCATTGGACCATTGGGTGCTGCGGGCGCCACACCAAATACAATTATTTATAACGGCATCGATTTCGTTTGCCTGAATAATAATGTGAACCCGGCCATCGACGGTTACCAGTGGGGGTATGATACCAAAGCATTGCTTTCAAACAATTACACCACAGGCGATGCCCCCTTTGTTACAGCTCAAAACCTGACCCGTCCCATCAGCGATACTGCCACACGGTATGTATGGGTACTTACCAGGTCGGGCACCTGTTTTACAAAAACATACTTTAACCAGCCACACGGGCGTGCAGGTACAATTCAGCCTTTACCGATGCCCTCCGGATCGTCAATAAACATTTATCCAAACCCTGTGAATGATAGGGCAATTATCACCTGGCGGTATACCTATGCAACGGATGCGGCGATAATCACCATAACGGATGTCGCCGGCAGAAGAGTTAATAGCATGTCAATGACGTCTAATGTAACGCCTGGCAGAGCCGTGCTAAACCTGTCTGGTTTGCCTGGCGGCATGTACCTGGTAAATATTCGCCTTAATAATAAACCTGCTGCAGTGGGCAAACTTGTTAAAAAATGACGGGGCATTCTTTCCAATATAGTTGTTAACCAATAACCCAAAAGCTAACGCCAGCTAATATGAGAAAAATAATTTTCCATTTTTTATTACTTCTTTCACCTTGTTTGATGCGTGCACAAACTGCTCCCACACAGGAGCAACAAAAGGCGCTGTTCAATAAGGTAGATAGGTTGGTGGCCAATTATATTAAGTATAGCAGTTTCCTGGAGCCTGGAAGACCACGGGTTTCGGCTAATTCACTTAACAATTTCAAACAGTTGTTTATTGCTGATAATATAAGCATCCCCGATGAAATGAGCCCATTGCATTTCGATGAGAATCAAGCAAAACCGGTTGCACCTTCATTCAATACAATGGAAAAGGGAACTATAGCCAAAGGGAAGTTGCCGGTTTTTAATGCGAATTATGTAAAGTCTTTTGCAGCTATGAAGCAATACCAGGAAGCGTTAAAGGTCTATTTGGAAGACATCGGCAGGCAGCAGTATTCTTTTTATGAGGCCTATAACCAGTTTTTAAGAAACCTTGCCGCCTATAATTCATCGATCAACCGGCAGGAAAATATTGCTACCCGCAAACTGCCGGAATTTTTATCCCGTGTTGAAGCAAATTATCCTGATGGATTTTCGGTAAGGATGCTAAATTCGGCCGTTAGTTTTAAAAATATAGACCATAAGGAAATAGATGTGCTGCTGGAAAAGAGCACCGAAGGGGAAATTTCCGGAACCGCTTTAAAACTACAAAATCACGATACACTTTTATTAACCCTCCAGGTAAGCGAAGATTATTCAATCGTTAAAATTGCCGGTATCGAAATGCTGGGTCACCAGCTTAATTTTTTGAATGATAAGGACAGGGATTTTGTTGTGGATGGTAAAGATGCCTGTCCCACAGACCGGGCGATATTTAGTGCAAATGGATGCCCGTTTGCAGCGGATAAAAATTTAGAGACGAAAATAAATGAACTGCTGGCGGCGCGAAGATCTGATTCTCTCACAGCGATAGCCGCGCTGCTGGAAGCAAATAGTAAAAAGAAAGTACTGGAAGACAGGGTCGCTTTTTTGGAAAGCAAGTTAAAAGAACCAGCTCATACATTTGTTACTATTGGGCTAAGCGGCGGACCGGTTTCGGGCACGCTTGCTAATGCAGATAATGCGTATTTAAATAATATCAGGTCGAATGAAATCAATCCTTCCACACAGTTTTCCGGGGGAACTTCTGTTAATGGAGATGTGATGCTGGAGCAGTATTTCGGTGCTAGAGCTACTTTCGGTATTGGTATTGGTATTTCGTATGCTTCAATTTCCGGAACGGTTAAAAAAAACTCCTTTCATGTAGAATACCAGGCCAATGATAAAGCCAATCATATTTTCCGGCAACATATTACTGCTACAACGCCTATAGAAGAAAAAATCGCCATCAGCAGCCTGGCTGTTCCCATCGTGCTTGCAGTGAAGACGGATATCTCTGAAAAAATAACACTAAAATTATTAGCGGGACTCAGTTTCAACCTGTCCTATACCAGTAAAATGAATAGCAATAATGGTTCATTTGATTATGAGGCGGTGTATCAATATACCAGCAACAATACAACGGTGTTTGATGATCGGCAAACACCGAATGAAGCCTCATGGCTAATTACCAAAAATTTCGTTACAAATCATGTTGGAAGTGCTGGGGTGCCGGCCTATTTTAGCGGATTGCAGGCAAACCATTACCCCGTGGCGCTGGATGTAGAAGCTTCTTCCCAAAGTGTGGGTTCCAATGGAGGAGCAACCTTTGGTTCCGGGATCGGCTTTATAATAATGCCGTCAATTTCTTATAATTTCAATAAGCAGTCTTCGTTTAGCCTGGGCGGTTACTATTCCGCTACAAGTTTACCGCAAACTGGAAATGATTATAGGTTGATGGATGAAAATTATCATTATAGTACATTGATGCAGGGTGTTTCAAAAATGTCGAATAGCAACTTTGGTATCCGGTTATCCTATACTCATTCATTATTTTATAATTTGCCAAAATGGATAAAAGAATTATCTGGTATACGCTGATACTTATTATAATCGCAGGTGCTTTGTTTGCTTACTTGTACTATAATAAAGAAGAGCCTACTAATAATGAGGTGGATAAAGTTAATTTCACCATTAACCCAAAGCAGGTTTTCGTGGAGGATAATATTACTTACGAAGATCATACAAAGGGAGCTACTAACTGGCTCTGGGAGTTTGGCGATGCTGGCGGTGTGCGTTCTTTGTCACAGCAGGGTACCTATAAATATTTTGAACCGGGCCGCTATACAATACGGCTCACTATCAACGAAGAAATTACCGATAGTATGGTGATCATTGTAAATCCCCGCAACGGACCGGGAATAGCGCCGATGGTTATTATATCGGGGCCTTCACATGCTTATATCGGAGATAAAGTGACCTTTACAGATAATACCCCCGGGGCACAACATACCATTTGGAAAAACATGGATAACTATGAAACCGTTAAGGATTCAAAAACTTATACTTATATTTTTACACACAAAGGTGATTTTGAAATAACCGCCAGCAATGAAAAGAATACAGGCAGCGATGGTGTGGGCACAATCAGGGTTCATGTAGACAGGCGGCCTGCGCAGGCAGTCAAATATGGGGGAGAAGGGATTGCTTCGGGTGAAGGAAGCACCGCGGATGCGGGAAGTCTTGCCATTAACAATAAGAATGACGACCAGGCAATCACCACTTCCTATGTGCAAAAGAGAGTAAGCGATAAAGAGTTGCTCGGTTATTTTCAGCGCATTTCGGCAAACGGCTCGTTTAAAACTACTTACCCACTTGTAAAAAAAGCGACGGATAACGACGAGTCCATTCCCGTGCTGATTGTAAACAAGGATTCCCGTGTTAATAAAAAATTATATGGATTTTGCCAATATCTTAATATTATGCGGCCTGCGTTGATTTCAATTACTACTGAATGGGACGCAACAACCAATACCATCAAAAAAATTGTGGCAACTGTTAAAGAAAAACCAGGTAATCCACAATGATTTATACCATAGCACAAAAATCGGTGAGATATAAAAACTCCCGAATTCACAAAAGATATAAAAATATATACATGAGATATAGCTATATTTTTCTGCTGATAGCAATTACCGTTTTCAATAGTTCATTTTACATCGGGCCTTCTTCAGTGCCCGGGAAAGTTTATAATTTTTTTTACCTTGATAACAGCCATGCTAAAAACTACCAGTCTTTTACGGAGGATATGTTTGAAATGGTGGAGCGGAAAGTGGATTCTCTGAATCATCAAAAGGACACCTACCTGGGTCTTTATTTAAGCAATGGTCAAAAACCTGATTTTGCAAGTAATTATAAAGGTGCAAAGACCATCATCAATAAACTTACTAATGGTTATACCATTGAGCCAAATAGCTTCTTTGATAAGAGTTTGATCTTTGATAATGTACTTAGTGCAGATCTTTCCTATACCAAAGAAATTAATCTGCATTTTTTTGTAACGGAATCTTATTTGTTAAATGATCTGATGGGATCCAATGCAGGATTGCTGTTAAATAGTTTGCCGCATGAACTGCAACATTTGTTAGGGTGTGATGAAGAAAGCGTCAGCGTTGTCATTTATTATCCGGCGCTTTCCAAAAAGATCCAAGTCCAGGCTCTTCAGAAATTTTGCAATTTTAATACGTTGCACAAGGCTTTTCCATCAAAAATAAAATTTCAATTTCAGCCAATTTGAACCGCATAATTTACTTCGCCAATTTCATTGCAGGCATTGGCAGGGGAGGGAAATTCAATAACAAACATAGAAATATGAGACAAAAATGTTTTCGTTTACTACTTACCGTTTTGTTGATCCAATTGGCATCCTTTGGTCAAACTCCGCCCACATTAATGTACACCCCCAACAAATATTTTGAATCACCTGATGGAGATATTTTAGAAAATAGCAAGCTGGATAAATCTACCAGCTTTTGGATTGTAAGTTCGGATCGCAGCGATAACAAAGCATATGACACTCCTGATAACCTGGGTTCAGCTATCAATACGGTGGAGTTTATGGATAAATTTTATGTGACCAATGAAACAGGTGATTACCTCGAGTTGTACCGTTACGATGAACTTGCCAGGATGGAGGGTGCAGGGAAAAAAAATAAGCTGAATCCAAAAAAAGCAAAGCGGGTGGGCTGGATCCAAAAGGAAAATTTATTATTATGGGCAAGATGCCTGGAAAATAAAATCACTCATTTTTCTGAAAAGGCAATTACGGTGTACAATGAGAGAAATATCAATAAATCATCTTCCCTAACAAAGAAGGACAATGTCCGCATTTACAGTACGCCCAATCTGGAGAAAGAAAATAGTAATACGGTAAAAATGTTCCAGTTCCTCTATGTTTACAAGAGGGCCGGTTCAAGTGCTTTAATTGGGAAGGTATATAACTCCAACGTTTACCGGATTGAGCGGGATGTGTTGGGCTGGGTAGACGAAGATATACTTCAAAAGTGGGTTGACCGGGTATGCCTAGAACCAAATTGGGATAAGGATGCAGCGCTGGAAAGAAAGGCTGCCGGGGTGAAAGCATCCTTATTTGCTGAAAAGGAATATGCTGCATCATGGCGGGATGGGATCGGGCAACCGAAACCTGTATGGGACCAGGATCCCTACGACCAGCCATGGATCGGCAATAAATTGCGGTTGCCAATATTTAATACCGAAGATGACCTTGTATATACCGGCTTTGCAACAAATTTGTTTAATGAAAACAGTGATAATGTAGTAGCCACTGCTGACCAGGTTGCAAAAATGACCAAAAACACAAATGAAGGCCTGAAGGATAACCGGCAGATCAATATCGTGTTTGTAATTGATGCCGGGTATGGCATGAAAACTTATGCCAGTGCGATCATCAGTTCTTTACAGGCGCTGATGCGTAAGCGGGATGAATTAAATAATGGAGGGGAAAAGCGAAACACTTACAAGTATGGCGCGGTAGTTTACAGGGGAATCGATGATAAAAATTGTCCTGACGGTGATCTTTCATTAAGCAAAGCTTCCATAACCGTAAATGGACAGTTGGTGACACACTTTTTGGAAGAGGAATTTAAAAAGGAGGGTTGTAGCACGAATGAACTGAACCGGGATGTAAACAAAGCCATGACCGAGGCTCTGCAAATGATCAGGAATGCCAATAGAAACAGTTTCCAGTCCAATTATATTTTATTTTTAGGAGGCGCCACGGGCAATGCTGAACCCGACTTAAAAACTATCCCGGAATTGATGGCGTATTATGATGTCAATTTATCGGTTTTTCAACTACACTGTGCGATGCCGGTTGAATTTGAAAATTTTTCTACTAATTTTATTGATATTATCAAAGCGGCGAGCAATAAAAAATATCAAAAAAAGGATAAGAATAACCAGTTTAATATTAAGGAACCCAACTTTCGTTCGATTCCCATCGGGGATGGTTCGCAGAACTTGTTCCGGTTGGATTATCCAACCTATAGTTCCATCCAGGGGACCATCAGTTTTCCTGAAAAGGGCTCGAGTATTCCCCCGGAAACAATCGATAATGTATTAGATACTTCCTTCAGTTATTTTGAGAGAAGCATAGAGAATATGGTTAGCTCCGTAAATACATTGGTAACGGGCATGGGTGAGAGAAAAATGGAGTTAATCAATGCCGATGTCAAAAACTTTCTTTTAAAAGTTGGCGTAAGGATGAATGATGTTGAGCTGGCCAGTAAATTCAACGGAAAAAATTATCAGTTCTTTATTCCCGGGTGGACAGCTCCCTCAATAAAAAAATTAGATCAACCCGTTTTTAAACACGTTATTTATGTAAGCGAAGCGGAACTTGCTGATATCATCAAGAAATTTGAGGATGTGCAATTTGAAGGATCATCTTCAGATGTGCGCGATAAAATGTACGATGCTTACCAGGCGTTGGTAATCACTTATTTCGGAAAAGATACCAGGATTGATGAGCAGTTTAAAAACAAGTTGACCCTCGATTCGATACTTAGCAGAATATCAGGTCTTCCTTCCCAGTCGGCTCTTATGAAGGAAATAAAAATAAATGAAATAAAAGATGTCGGGAAAGTGTCGGAAGAGCAGGTAGACATGATACAAAAGCGCATCAGGGTTAGTTTGGGCAATCTCAGGAATGTTACAAAAGATTTTAAAGGGTTTATGCGAGATGTCCGTGACGAAGGAGTTTTTTACTGGATTCCCGAGGAATATTTTCCATAATGGCCTTCTAAAATCCTTTATTACTTTTAAAAAAGGCTCAAACCTTTGTGGAACTGCATATTACCCTTAATTACTATAACCTATAAACCTACTGTCGTCCCTTTCAATATCAAGTAGCAATACCCCTAAATCTTGCCTGCCCCTAAATCAATCTTGAAGATGGATGGAACCTTGTTTTCAATACAAAAATTAGTGTGCTCCTATGACCGGTTGCCGGCGAGTAAGGTATTGGTCATAGAAGAGTTACAAATACCTGCAGGTAAATTAATTTTCCTGTTAGGAGCTTCCGGCTGTGGCAAAAGCACTTTGCTGGAAACACTGGGACTGATGAACAATACCGTTGCGTCCGGAAATATTTTCCTGCATCCATCTAATAAGAGTAAAAAAATAAGTATTCCGGAACTATGGCAGTTGGAAAACGAACCCTTGTTAACTGAAGTAAGAAAGAAATATTACAGTTTCATTTTCCAGAATACTAACCTGATGGAAAATTTTACTGCTTATGAAAATGTTTGTCTTTCTGGGATGATCAAGGAAGGAGTGGTGCAGGAACTGGTATTGCCGGATGCAAAGCAACTCATGGAAAAAATAAAGCTTCCTGAAAGTGAGGTAAACCTGAATACGCTGGCAGTAAATCTTTCGGGAGGACAAAGACAAAGACTTGCATTTGTACGAGCATTAAATAACAAGGCAACCATTTTGTTCGGCGATGAACCCACGGGTAACCTCGATGAAGCAATGGCCAGCGAATTATTTGAAATTATCAAATCAAATTTAACGGGGGGGCATTCTGCAATAGTGGTATCGCACGATATCAACCTGGCTGTAAAATATGCCGACCAGATTATTGTAATTACAAAAGAGGCAGGCAGGTCGTATGGAGAAGTGAAAAAGGAAAATATATTCGATAGAAAAGGATGGAGAAATTATTCCACTGCAGAAGTCAGCTCATTTAAGGCCAGGCTGGGAAAATTTTACAATGTCGATAGTGAAAGCATCATTAGTAAAGAAACGAGCAGCGCTGCAACCAACGTCTTAGTCGGGTATCATCAACTTTTTTTAAAAAAAGAAGGGGCGGCGCTCGCCGGAAAAAATCTATCTAATTTCCTTGTCCTTTCCCTCATCCTGCTGTTTACGTTTCTTGCAATTGGTTTTGCAAATGGCAGTCTTGATTATTTAAAAAGGCAATTGAGCGACCCTTTTGTAAATTGGATACCGGTTACCATTCCCTACGCCCAGAGCAGCGGCGGTAAAATTGACCGGTTGCTTGAAGATTTAAATAGCCCGGTAAATAAAATACGGTTTCACTTAAAGCAATCAACACCCTACGTGCGGCACCCATTGAGGGTATTGGATCCGGTTACCGGAAAGTTTAATTATGCTATTTCGCGAAGTGTTAATGTAGATGAGGATGCTGAATTATTATCGGGATTTATATTAGATAAGGGCAACGTTATTAATGGTAAAATCAGGTCGGGATTTAAAAACGAAAATGACATTGGAGTAATCGTTACGCGAAATTTCTTAGCTGAAAACAGGTATCCGCCCGATGCCAATTTTATTTATTGCCGAACGGGAGTAATTGACACGATCAATAATATCACCAAAGATATCCCGGTGCAGGTACCCGTAAGGGCGATCGTGAAACGACTGCCTGGAAAGTATGGCCTGGTATATCCCTTGTTTTTATTCCAGACCTTAATGTATGATAAAGACAATACGTTTGATTCTACTACGAAAACCAATAATTATTTTATCTTTTTTGAAACAGACGATTTGAAAGAAGCTGGTAAATTTAAATCCAGTCTGGAAAGATTTCTGAAAAAAAGCGTGTTGTACAACCGGTATTCTCCAGGCTCGGTTTACCAGTCAGTTGATACGGTTGGTTGGAAGGCAGGGTTCCGGTATGAAGTAAATTTCGATTCTTCCATTACCAGCCTGGAAATCTTAAATGGATTGATCGGAAGCATCAAAGTGTATTCGCTGGGAAAATTTGACAGATCAAAAATATCGAGAGTGTATGATTATAGCGGGGTGAGTGAATATGAGAAGGATCCAAAATTTGATGATATTTCAGTTTACTTTGAAAAGCTGGATAGTGTCTCTGCATTTGCCAGGTATATGTATGAAAAGGCGGATGCTAAAAACAATGCAGATATCATCCAGGTAGATGATGCTAAGGTGAAAGAAAAAGAAAATTATCTGTTCTTAAGTAATGTCACAAAAATCATTTCGCTCCTGTTGGTGATTTTCAGTACGCTGGCAGTATGCCTGTTTATCATTAATTTGTTAAAAAGCCATCTGTCAAAGGTGAAAATGAATATAGGTACTTTCAAAGCGATCGGCTTAACAGACAAGGAGTCCAGGGATATTTACTTTAAGATCATCCTTGTTTTTATTGCTTTTGCTACCTTGATTTCGTTCATCTCTTCAACAATTATTGGGTTCATCATAAATCTCTTTCTCTCCAATAACGCGGATAAAAATATCCGGTATTTTAAAATGCTCGATTTTTCAGATGTTGACTCTGTCATCAACCTCATCACTTTTGCAACGGTGCTGGTGATTTTTATTTCCACCATTATTATGTCGAAACTTACTATTGTAAAGATTTTGAGCAAAACACCGGGAGACTTAATTTACAACCGGTAGTCGTCAAAATAAAAAAGGAGGACATCATCCTCCTTTAAATATAAATACTATTAATTGAATGCTTACTGCTGGGCGTATTCTGTATCCCATTCGGTGCCATCATCTCCTTTCTGCCCTTCCATTTTTATCATGAAATTCTTTGCAGGGAAATAGGGTTTCATGTGAATGTCGAGGTGTATTTTATCTTTTTGAATAGGGTCCTGTTCAAAACGGCGTATTGTGAAATCTTCTATCAGTTTATCTGGACCGGTGATACTATCCAAAAACTTTACGATCTGGTTCATTAAATCCTTTCTCGTATTGGCATTGAAATTTTCGAAGGCGCGGCGGTTTAAAAAGTCCATCATCACCTTGGTGACATAATCGAATACACGAACTACAGAATAAGTTTGCAGGCCCAGGTTATCGCCATTGAACAATGTTTTGGCAGAGAACGCCATTACTTTTCCGTATTCCTTTACCATTGGTACGAGCCCCATCTTTTCGAGACTAGCAATTTCACTTTTTTTAAGTTCAAACTTTACGCCGTCTACTTCATTCATGCTGCCAAATTTCTTTCCTGCCGTTACCTGGCTCATGAGCGTTTTGTATATCTTGCCCGCTAACGCACCCGATGGCGGTACATATAGATCTTCCTCTTCTCCCAATTCGCTGTACTTGCCCCGGCCTACCAGCCAGTTACAGGTCATCATTACGTTTGATTTATATTTATCACCCGCGGTAAGATTGGCAAGTTCAAACATTTCCA
This sequence comes from Ferruginibacter sp., assembly GCA_025963635.1. Lineage (GTDB taxonomy): Bacteria > Bacteroidota > Bacteroidia > Chitinophagales > Chitinophagaceae > Ferruginibacter. The sequence continues at coordinate 87,571 of JAOQAK010000063.1, read as the reverse complement.
TTACATCATCTGGTTCATCCAGGTGTTCGAAATCGGTTACCATCATCACTTTATGTTCGTGAGCAATTTTCGCCCACTTTTCAACCACTTTATTGGATCCTAAATAGCCTGGCATTACCATGATACTGTAGTTATTCCGCAGGTCGAGCCTGTCGAAATTCATTTTCAATTCTTCATTTACTGCATCAATAAACCTGGTGTTGTCCAGGTCTTTCACCTGGTCAAGTTCACAATTGATGAAGGACACATTTTTCAGTTTATCCGATTCGCTGTTTTTAAAGAAGAGCGCTACATTTCGATAGGACCGTTCCAGTTCTTTGGATTCCTCCACTGCTTTGGCGAGGTTGTGGTCCAACACTTTCTGGCAACTTTCCGCTTTCTTTTCACAAAGGTCTACCATCTCGGAGATTTCATTGCCGGATTCCAATACATCGGCCCACAACGACAATACTTTTTCAAGGGTTTCCCTTTCGGCTTTTTTCTGCATTTCGGTAAGAAAAATATTTCTTCTTGCCTTTCTTTCCGGGTTAAGGTTTTGGGTGCCTTCGATGGAAGATTCTATCAGGTCGAACCCGCCGAATTTTGCCAGCTTTTCGCTGGTTGATTTCAGCACATCAAGGGGCTTGGCAATATCAACTTTTTCTTTGAAGTTTTCCTGTTGTTGACCAGGTTGCAGGTCCAGTTTTTCTGACATGTAGCTTTATTTGAAGTTTGTAATGTTGTTAGTTAATCGGTTGCGGAAAAACTTACGATGGAATCGTTTCCGCTTCCTGATCCGTTAGTGGAAGCCGACGATTTCATTCCGGCCCATGAATTACTGATAATGTTATTATTGATCTTTAGTTCCCGTGCCGAAAGCGTCAATCTCGTGGTCATGGGAATTTTTCCATCTGCTGTAAAACTATCTTTGAAATACACACAAAATGCATCGGTGAAATTGACTGTCTTTAATTGCGAACTTGCATCCCTGCGGTAAAATACGATTTTACCGTTCTTAACCATTTCGTGCTTTACCATCCATTCGAGCAGTTCATTGTTATTGCCTGATTCTAAAACAAGATTGATAAGGCCACCTTTTGGTTTGCCGTTGGGGCGGTTATTCTGGTCAATTGGTTGAGTGATATCATACTCCACATTGAGTATGTTATACTCGGTACTTCCAATCACCAATTTGGCAAGGAATGACATAAAAATGATTTTAAGAAATGAGTATTAAACTGATTTATTTTTGATCGGACAACCAACACCGATTCTAAAAGATGACTGTCCTTTGCTCCTTATTGCTGTAAATGTACAAGTGAGTGACACAACGATGTTACATTGAAAAACAAATGCCGGTAACTAAATGATTTTCCTATTTCACGATTGACCATTCACTATTCACCATTGACCATTCACCTACTTATTACTTTTCAACTCGGCGATCATACTATGAATTGCTTCCACCAGCGCCGCTTTGGCATCCGGATCAGTAAGCGCAGCTTTTAATATTTTGTTGGATTTTAGTTGCTTAATGATCTTCACGTATTCATCTTTACGGGTGGTATTGTCTTTGAGAAACTCGCTTTGTTCCGTGATGCCTTTTACACCAAAGTCGCCGAGGTTGGTGAACTTGAGGCTCTCCTTTTTGGTGACCCCTTCCTCATCCTGGAAGTCTACGCCAATCTCTGGTTTATAGTGTTGAAATACCTGTTCGACCGTTTGCAGGCCATGAACGATTTGTGGCTTTACCGGTGCATCCCTGGTAAGCTTTTCGGCCATTAATGTACGATTTTGGGGGATATCTGCGAATGCTTCACTTGCATCCAGTTTTACCTCGTTGCCACCGATACCATAATTGTCTGCCATAAGTTTAGTTTTGTGTTAATAAATTTAGGATTTATTTATTTATTCTGCTATTTAATCTGCCAGGTTAATTCCCCTTCGTTCAGCACTGCCTGCACAACACTGTTTTTTTTGATTTCGTTGTTGATAATCATCCGGCTAAGTGGTTTTCGCAACGAACTCCTGATTACTCCTTTCAACGGCCTTACACCGTATTTAGGTGTAAATCCGAGGTGTGCAAGGTGTTCCGAAGCCTCGGGTGAAACACTAAATTCGATTCCCTGTAATTCCAATTGTTTGATAAGGGGCTTTAGATGAATGTTGAAAATACGTAACACATTCTCTTTACTCACCGGCGCAAATGGTACGATCTCTGTAACCCTTGCGAGGAATTCAGGCCTGAAATACCGGCTCATGATATCCAGCATATCTTCCGACCTGGGAATAATCCCTTCGTTGAAACTTTGAATGATATGCTCAGAACCGATGTTAGAGGTAAACAGGATCACAGCGTTAGAAAAATCGCCTTCTTTCCCTAGCCGATCGTGCATCTTGCCTTCATCGAGTATTTGCAAAAAGATGTCAAATACGGATGGATGCGCTTTTTCTATTTCATCAAATAATACAATTGCATAAGGTTGCTGGCGGATCTTATTCACCAGCATTCCACCTTCCTCGTACCCAATATAGCCGGGAGGCGCTCCATATAAAAGCGCTGCGGAATGTTCTTCTTTAAACTCCGACATATCGAAACGGATGATCGAATTCTCATCCTGGAAAAGGAATTCAGCCAGGGATTTTGCCAACTCCGTTTTACCGGTACCGGTAGGTCCGAGAAAGAAAAAGGAAGCAATGGGCTGGCCCGATTTATTCAGTCCGCTCCGCGATTCCATAATGGCATCTGCAACAGTTTTCAAAGCATGATCCTGCCCGATCACCCGCTGGCGAAGATGGTTTTCCATATCCACTAAACGCTGCTGTTCTTTTGTCTGCACTTTGCCAATGGGAATGCCTGTGATATTGGCTACCACTGCACCGAGGTCCGTTGAGTCAATTGTATTTTTTTCGAGGGAAGCAATGGAAGAAAGGTTTTCAAACATTGACTGTAAATATGCTTTCATTTCTTCTATCCCCGGGATTTTCTTAAACTCTTTTTCCTCGTTGTGCCTTGCCAGTAATACCGGGCTTAACCCTGACTGTGCCTCATAATACAACCATTTATAATCTTCTTCGGTTGCATCCGGTTTCATTTCTAATAGCTTCGCTTTGAATTTTTCCACATCCTGCGAAGCGGTGTCGGTCATCATCCGGCTAACAGCGAGTGTGCGGTCCAGTAAGTCGAGGGCAGAATCAGGAAGTTTACGGTCTTTGATAAATCTTTTGGCGAGACGGATAGCTTCTGAAAACACTTCATCGGTGATGGAAAGTTTATGATGTTGCTCATATCGCTTAGCCTGGTTACGCAACATTTTTTCGGCAATTGCTGTATCTGGTTCAGCAAGTTTAACGATCTCGAATCGACGGCTGAAGGTTTCATCTTTTTCAATGCTTTTCCGGTATTCATCCTGGGTGGTAGTGCCAATTACCGTTAGAATTCCTTTTGCGAGTTCCGCCTTTAAAATGCTGGTGGCACCTCCATTTGGATTGTTGCGGTCAATGAGTGTATGAATCTCGTCGATAAACAGTACCGGCTTTTCGAAATTGGCCAGGTCTTTTGTAATCTTCCTGATCCGGTCTTCTATTTCTCCTTTATAGCTCGCACCCGCCAGCAAAGCTCCATTGTCAATTTCGTAAATGCTTACATTGCGCAAATGTTTTGGCACATGTTCATTTACAACCGCCATGGCAAATCCGTCAAGCAGGGCGGTTTTGCCTACGCCGGGATCGCCGGTGATAATTACATTGCTCTTATTTTTCCGGCTGATGATCTCACATATCTGCCTTATTTCTTTATCCCTTCCGATCACCGGGTAAAGGCTGCCACTCCTCGCCTGTTGCATTTTATCAATGCAATATTTATTCAAAGATTCGTATGTACCCCCTGAAGGTTTTTGAAAGGCGGCCCCATTGCTTTTAATTTGGCTTGATTGCTGGCCATTGGATGGATCATTTTCAAACCATTGGATGAGTTGCGCAGAAGAGAGGGGATAGGTTTTTAACTGTTCATAAGCAAAAGATACCCCCGGCGTAGAAATGGCAATCAGCAGGCATTGCGGCTCAATAGTATTATATTGAAACTTCAATTTGAGGTGATCTGCTTCGTTAAAAAGCGCTTCGCTGGCGTCATCCGGCAAGGGCTCATCCGATGGCCGGGCGGTACGCGGATATTGCTCAATGCGTATCTCGGCCCATTCTTCCAAATAATATACATCCACTTCTTTGGCCTCCAGTAACTTAAGTAAAGGCAGGTCTTTATGCAACAATGCCTTCAGCAGGTGCGCTGCTCCGTAAGTAGCATGCATATTTTCTTTTGCTAACTGCGATGCAATGTGCTGTGCCTGCTTTGCTGTTTCCGAAAAAGCGTATGAAGTGAGTGATGGCATTGTTTGATTTTAGAATTTTATAATAATTGTTTGCCTGGTCAGATTTGATTTTAATGATTTTGATTAATGTAAGAGCGATCCGCCAAATTCTCCTCCTAAATAAAACATTACGGTGTCTGGCATATTAGATGAATAATGGGCTATGTTCAGTGCGTCATGAAGAACGTTCTGCGCAATCATGGCATCCGCACCGGAAAAATCAGCCTCTACAAAATACCCATCCGATTTGGTAGCCCTTAAATAAATAACCCCGTTGTTTAAAGAAAGATCGGTTTTGGTTTCTGTAAAAAATAATCTCCCATTGCTGTTAAAGGTTTGATCGTTTCCTGCAAGATCTTTCATCCGTTCGCCGGTAAAAACATCTGTTCCCAATGTTAACGACCAGCCTTTTGGATCATGGTAAGCCATGTTCCCACCGCCCGACCACCATCTGTCAAAACCATCTGTTAACCCAAGTTCTTTAATATCATTGTAGCCTGCAAAACTGAAACGGTAAATCCTTACTGCGACACTTGCATTAATCTGCCTTAACCCGGTTTTATGAAATATCACGTTCGACTGGTAAATGATAGCAAAAGAATTGTTATCAGTTACGGCATTCGGAGTATATTGATTCATCATGTCTATCCGGAAAGGGCGGCTATGCCCCCAACCCAGGGAACCGCCAAAACTTAAAATCAGCTCTTGTTGCTGGTCGATTTTTCCTGTTTGACTAAAATGAGTTCCCAAACCTCCTGTATACAAATCGAGCGATGTATTCATGTATAATTTTAATCTTGGAAAAAGTTGAAAAAAATCATTTGCGCCGTCAAAGTCAACTGCTCCTCCAAGAGAGAAAGATTTTGAATGATAGGTTTGATGTAAGTTTCCAGGTTTGAAATCAACTTGTCTCTTCCCCCATCCAAGGCTAAACTTTACAGGCTTTCCCATATTATATTCATTTTCCGGTGAGGCATATACTTCGTAATTCCGGCATAAAAAAGTTGCTGCAACATTCATCCAATCGACTCAAACCTTTTCTTTCTCCTGCACTTCCTGTGTAGGGATAGCCTTTTCTTTTTCTTCTTTTGATACCAGTACATATTTATAGTCATTGTTATAATCAAAACCTTTCGATTTTTTGTAAGCCATATAACCGGTTTGCTGGTCGATGCATTTCAATATCTCCCCATGGGGGGCTTCCAGGGCCATATTGTGCGAATTGTAGATCAGGTACAGCGAATCAATTTTATCTACCATCTTAAAATTATTCTGGTCAAAATATCCCTTTACGCGACTTATTTCATCATCTGCATTTTTTACAGAAAGATTTAATTCATCAGGAAAAGTAATAAATGAAACGGCGTCATCCGCAGCTCCCACAACTTTGCCGGCGGTATATTCCTTTGTCATTTCATTCAGGTTAAACGGTATCACTTTCAGCAATTTTGCATAAAACTCTTTTTTTGAAGTGAGCAAGGGCAGCGACATAGTAGAGATTGCTTCTGCCAAAAATATCTTTTGCTCCTTGTCCATTTCTTTTATCGTTCCTGTTTTCTCGGTTGCCTTGGTTAAAAGATCGTGCACTTTAGCGATCAGTCCGCCAGCCATATCGGGTTCTTTCTTTTTTGCGGCTTCCTGTGCTTTTTCGATGTATTTTTTATCATATGGAAGGAAGCTGGTATTTTCAGAAACTGGTGCAAAAACTTTTGTTATTCCAGCTTTGTCAATGATCTGGGTAGCGAGTTCTTCGCCTGTCTTGGTTTCCGGTTTTAATACCGCCAGGGAATCTTTGATGGTATCAAATAAAGGACAAAGGCAGTTTAAAGATTTTGCAAGATCTGAAGGTCCCAGTGAGAGGTTTGCCTTTTTTGCTCCTTTCACCGCCTCATCTCCCAGGTCGCTTATAAATTTTTCCAATTGTTTGATACATTTTCCCGGGATATCTCCGTAGCCATCGGCAATCTTTTTAAATTCCGGTAATTCATTTAAATTCACATAGGAAGTACCCTCGTCAATTAATTTTGTAATAAATCCAACAAGATCATCAACCATCCCCTTTATCTGGTCCTTCACCTGGTCAAACTTATCAAGATCTTTTAATGCATCCGGGCCAACGCTGATGGATAAACCACCGAGAATGATCCCCACAATCTGCACCAATCTCATTTTTATTTTTCCAACAGCAAGGGACAAAGTATTTTTATTAGCATCAGCGATCTGTTGCAATAGTTTTTCGTTGTTATCAAAATACCCAACGGCCCTCGCTGTAAGATCGTATAAATTGCCAAAGGCGAAAACCGCTCCTTCTCCTTTGAAACTTTCAGTGTCGGGCAGGTGATCATTTTTATATTGCGTTGCTGCTACATAAATGATTGATTTTACGCACCATTTCTCCGATTTAAAAGTGCTGTCTTTTGCCAGTAAACTGGTGCATTCATTAGCAACGTTTCCGCCCTGGCCAAGCCCCACAAAGTGTATCCAGCCAGTGTATTTGCTCCACGAGGCAATCTTTGCTTTTATCTTACTGAATAACTCCTGCGCATCTTTTTTTCTTCCTTCAAAATCGGTTGAACTGAACTCGAAACACTCTGTTTTACTATCCGGGTTGATTTCTTCCAACTGGTCTTTTATCTTGTCCAGCGCTTTATCCCAGTTGGAGTACTTGTGGTAAAAGTCATATTTGGTTTGAGATTCGCTTTCTTTTTTATCTTCTTTGATAAACATATTCAACCCGGGGATATTGTCCATTGCCCCCTCTATGGCCCCCACTGCTTTATCAATGGGGTTGGTGATGCCGCTCAACATTCCCCCGGCAGCGCTCGTATCAAGACTGCCGGCTGGTTTAAACCTTACCATCACCACCAGGTTCCTCGGGCGGATGTTTTGAAAGGTTTCACCGGATTGATTTGGAACTCCCATTTGATTTGATTATTTATTCAAAAAAGTTACCCTGCAATCCGCTGCAGTATACCCCGAAATATTTTCTGTTTTTCCGCTGCCATCTGTTTTTCCCTTGTGTTTCTGGCCATCAGAAGTTTCTATCTCATAATCCACGCTCTTTATACCTTTTTCAGCTTCATCCACCAGTGTAAATTGTGCGTTGAAGTCATCTTTATTGGTACGCTCTGCATTAGTGTCTCCTTTTGCGGCAGCATCCTCCAATGAATTTTTGTTTGCAATTCCAGCTGCTGCACCTGCACCAACTTTACTGAGTAAGGCGGATGGAAGTCCACCACCTGCAGAAGCACCGCCGCCACCACCACCTGTTTCGCCAATTAAAACAGTAAAGCATCCGAGCACAATTGCACCGCCATGTGCCGTCATATCTCCCATGCGTGCTGCCGGCTTTCCGCCGATCATTACACCTGCGCTTCCTAAAGCGATCATATCCGGCGGGCCTACACAGGTACAAATATCTCCCATTACTGCTGCGGGGAGCCCGCCTATCAACACCGTTGGACAGCCTGGTCCCATGATTGGTCCGCCCACATGCGGTACCAATACAGTTATTTGCGGACATACATGCATATCCAAAATCCTGGCTGCCGGTTTTCCCATGCTAAAAGTTGTTTAGTGGTTAGATGTCAATTATTAAAAGGGATTTCGAAATTATAACGGCGCCCACAACATCTATCCAAATGATCATTAGTACTTGACAATTTTTAAATCAATTTGAAGTTAAGTGCATATTCTTCTCCTGAAATTTTGAGATATTTCGTTGGATCTGAATGGGGGATTGCTGCTCTTATCCACATCATGCCTGGTGTCTTATTTACTTCTTCAACGATCAGTTGCGTACCCGGCATCAATCCCCCTCCAATATAAGCGCATTCCTGGCCGTACTTCCAGTATTGAACCTGGGTATTGTTCAATTCCCTTATGGGTGTTATAATATTGCCTTTCGTTAAATAAATGATCATAATGAAATTGCTTATTCGTAAAAAAACCTTCTTGTCGGCCTGGGCTTTTGAACATTCATTTTATCTTCCACTTCCGCTTTAACGGATTGCTGATTTGGCTCGCCGGTTGCAATCGGGCTCCCGAATAATTCATTCCGGTGAATTTTCATTTTTTGTAGTTTTCCGTGGAGCATTATTAATCGAACTGCCGTATCATCTTCTTCATTAATAAACGAGAAAGACAGAATGTCTTCAAAGAAATCCTGTGTTTTTTCGGGAGTCCATTCTGGTAAAATTTTATTGAGCACACGTGCATCCCAAAAACGAAGATAATTTTCCCGCCCGTTTATAGTTTGATAAATAAAGTTCTTAAAATGAAGGCATAATTTTTCCATCGAATCGCCGGATTGCATTACCAGGATAGCTTTCAGCGACACCAGGGGCCCGGTAACTTTCTCAAATAATAGTTCATCTATTTCAAAAAGATAAGGAGCTACATCAGAGAGCGCTTCATCCTTCGTTCCTTTGAACATGGATTGATATACCGGGTATGCCTGTTGCAACAACATGAAGGTATAAGGACCATTGAGAGCGGTATCGTAGATGAGGTAGATCAATTTGTTGTTGAAGTTGAAGGTTAAAGGTTGAAGGTTGAAGGTGAAGGTTCAAGGTTAATGGTTAAAGGTTGAAGGTTGTCCATTCACAATTCACCATTGCCGATTGCCGATTGCTCATTGCCTATTTAATTAATCGCTACCAATGCGCCTTTAACTGTTGTCATTGCGCCGCTTTTTAATTCGGCGGTTACTGTTCCTTCGACAGTAGTTTGTAGCCCTTTTGCTTTTAGTTCGGTGGTGGCTTCAACTGCTATTTTTTGACCCTTCATTTCCACGCCTTTCAATTTTCCCTCCATTTTGAGTTCCTGGCTGGCATTGATGGAAATATTAGCGGCGCTCATACTAATATTGCCGTCTGCCTTCATCTCGATATCCCCTTCAGTAGTAATCAATATCTTTTTGCCGTCCTCTTTCAAAAAAATAGACGTAACAATTTTACCACCATCCTGGTGAAGGTTCATACCTATCCCAATGCCTTCTATCAATTGTAAGGAGGTAAAATGATTGTCATCCCTTCCGGAACTTATTTTTATAATGGTCTCTTTATCACTGTTTGACAGTTTTAAACTATTGCCCTTCCCTTTGCCGTCGAAATCCTTCAATAATAGAATACCTTCCTTATCGTCAATTTCAATCCTTCTACCCGTTCTTGATCCAATTATTTTAAGATTGTTTCCTGTCTGGTCGTTGCCCGATTTATTCTTATCAGTATGAATTGCTCCCAGCACATACGGTCGTTCAGCGTTATTATCAATAAATCCTACAATTACTTCTTCATCCACTTCAGGCAAAAAACGAATACCTTTTCCTTTGCCCGCATGCGGTGTCAAAACGCTGATCCATGGAGATGTGTCTGCAGCCTGTTGCCATGGAAAATGTACCTTGATCCTATCCAATCCGTCTTTGTCTTCATTGTTCACCACCAGCGCCGGTTGTGGCTTGCACAATGTGATCAGTTGTGGATTGGTATAAGGTGGTACTTCAGTTTCTGCCGGGATGGCTATGAACTGGTTTTCGTAATGATTGTCGGAACTGCAATGGTGGTGGATTTCTGTAATGATGTATTCTCCGGCACTACCACCTTTTTCATCCACCAGTTTGATTTTACCGGCGAGTTTCACCTTGCTGTTGGCGCTACGAGCGGAGACCACTACTACCGAGGCAAGTGATGCATTTTCCTGCAAAGCGCTGAAATCTTTCAGCAATGCGGAAGTGGGAGCGTTGATTGCATGAGTGATCGTTTGACTTGTGCCGAATGCATTTTCCCCTGCTTTGAGGCCGGCGGCGATCAGGCCATTTGATTTTACGCCGGCACTTTTATTAGACTGGATCACTTCCCCTTTAAATTGATCAAAACCGGCATAGTTCAGCGGAGCTTTTACCATTTTCGCGGTAATTTCTACATCAAATACATCTTCTTCCTGCTTCAGTGAAACGGTTTCTTTACCCGGACTGTCCATTACCAATTCTTCACCTGTGTAATACAACCATTCACCATGGCGGGCGGCCATCATTTTTAAAAATTCAAAACCGGTCTGGTTGTACTGTACGGTATAAAACAATTCACCTTTATTTTTCGGCGAAAGCTTTAGCGTGGTTCCCTTGGTATTATTTACCGTGTTAAATATTTGTGTGAGTTTCTTTTTATAAAAAGAATTGCACTCGGGAACCTGGTCGAGCTTTACGAAAAGGCCTTTGCCAATAATTTCATAAGACACGCCGAGCATATCCTGATTGCTGCAATTGATGGCATAAATAATACCCTTAAAGGTAAAGCCATCCTGGATCTTAATGGTTACCAGCTTTGATAAATTTTTCTGGTAAAAAGAAACGTGATTGGTAAGCGTGGCTTCTCCTTCCTGCTGCCGCCAGGTAAACCGGAATGAATTTACATCTGCCAGGTATTGATTAATCGAAAGGTTGAAAAAGATGATATCACCATCTGTACCTTCAACTTTGATCTGCGTTTTAATGAGTTGAAAGGCCATCAGAATTAAATTTAAATGAATATTGTAATTTGATCGTCAATGGTCAATGGTGAATGGTGAATGGTGAATGGTGAATGGCGAATCAACCACGAACTTTCAACCTTTAACCTTCAACCTTCTAAAGATGTACTATACCCATTCGTTTTTATGCGTACCATTACCCATTGTCATTTCCTTTGCGGAAATTGTAAAAGTAGTGGTCATTGGATTTGAGTTGGCAGAATGAAAGCTTTCTTCAAAACCGATCAGGTAGCCTTCTTTAAATTTTAGTTCTTTTAGAGTGGCATCCGAATCACGCTTAAAAAATACAATGCTGCCATCCTTTCTTTCAAAATTATTGCACATCCATTCAAAGAGGTCTGTTTCCTGGTTGCTTTCTACAGTTAAAGTGATTTTGCCACCCCGGGTAATAGAAGATGGGCGTCCTGTGGGATCTACTTCCTGGTGCAGGCTGTAGTTTGCATCCAATACATTCAATTCTTTCCCGGCGACCTTTAATTTAGCTTTGAAACTCATAAAATAAATTTTTATTGTTTTAAAATGAATATGAAGAGACATCGGTAGCGCAATCAAATGGTATTACGCTACAGTTAGTTTGATAAGTTGAACATGTAAAATGGCGGGCAGTTCATAAGCAACGATCCGGAGAATTGATCCAACAAGTTTACAAAATTAAATTCAGAATTAAATTTTTAATTGGTAAAACATCCATCACCTGTTACCGTTTCCGATCGATTAAACGACTAAAACATGAGTCGTGCAACCGGAAGCTTAGGGAAACAATCTTGCCGGATAATTTGGAAAACAATTTATTTTTTATCTGATTTATAATTATATTGCCTTACTCAAGCCCGGGAGACCAACTAACTGAAACGCTTAAATCAATCGCTTCCCTGATCAACAAAGTATTGTAAAAACTAATGAGCCACCAAAAGGAATATCGTTCTACTGTGCATCACTACCTTCGGGCTGAAACGTTTTGCGCTGAGCTTACAAGAAACGGTATTGCGTATGAAGCGTTAAAAATAAAGTTTGGCAGTGCTTTTAGAAAAAGTTTCCGCAATGAAATCGAAACAGTCACTACAAACCTTAATGAAAACAATTACCAGGCAGAACTTGAGTTGTTATTAAACCGCGATAGTATTTATGACCGGTTGCCGGACGGCATTTTTCATCAAACCAGAGGAAACAGCAAAACCTCCAATGTAAAGGAAATGTCGGAGGAACACCGGCGGTTCAAGGAAGAGGAAAAGCATGCAAGGAAGTTTTTTCAACCGCTTGAGCAGGAATTTTTCAGATATGCCACAATGGTGGAGAAAGAAGAGGTTGATTTTTCATTTGGCATGCTGAACGGGAATGTAAAAAATGAGCTGCAGCAGTTTTGGAATATACCAGACGGATTGCCCGCTCATTGTGTAAGGAAGCTGGTGCAGATATTGCCCTGGGCAAATTTCATAAAGGGCGATGCACAGCTTACCGCTAAAGCGCTCGAACTCGTATTAGAAAAGCCGGTGCTTTTTGAATCGTTCACTGCCTTTCGGCAAGTTGCCGGCAATACTGCTTTTAAACTCGGTGTGAGTGAGCTGGGAATCGGCACTGTAACAGGCAATCAATTTGATGAGCCGGTGGCCTGCTGGAAATTTTCAATCGGAGATCTTTCCAAAGATGAAATCGCATTATTTACCCCGGCCAACGCTTATGGAAGGTTACTGAACCATTTTGAGAAAATAATGATTCCGTTGACAATTGATATTATATTTGAATTCGCTTGCATTGAAAATGCAGATGAAGAAACAGCGGATGTGCTGGGTTTTAGTATGGTTCTCTGAAAATTTGTTTAAGCTGATACATTATGGCGCTGAATTTCTTTTTGATATACATTGGATGTTTTCTTGCCGGTTCGATAGCGATGGTAGCGTCTGTGAAAAATTTTGCCGAAGGATTTTCAGGAGGTGGCAAAAGGCCAATTTTATCGGGAAGCTTTTCTGCCGTGGTTGCATCCGGGGCTGCCTTCTTAGCCACTTTCGTAGGAAAAAACCTGTATACCGTGTTCTGGATACTGGCCGGTATATTTTTAATTTTCGGAATAATTCATGTCAGCTTTTTTCATAAAAAATATTTTCTTTCTAAAAAATACAACCGTTCAAAAGTAATCATCGGGGAATTGCTTTTTTGTGTTGCCATGGTATTCTTTACGATCGTTATTTTTTCTTCGCTGGAATATTTCCTGGAAAACAAATCCTTTCTTTTTTATCCCATGCTGATGAGCATCCTGGCTTTTTTTATTCCCATTGCGGTTCAGAATACTTTTGAAGCGGCCTATGCTATTCCGGAGCCTGTTTTTAATTCCTGGGTGTACCCGGTTAATAATCCAATCGACCTCCCGGATGAACAAGCGGGTGAGCGTCTATTGGTGATAGCCTTTGAGATTGCAAAAAAAAGGGATGCTGATGTAAAAACACATTTCAGGGCTAAAGCCCCCGAAAATATGAAACTGGGTCACCTGTATTATCATTTTATAAATGACTATAACGAATTTCACAGCGAAACAACGATCGACTACACCGATCAACAGCGGGTGCCGCACCAATGGTGGTTCAGAACAAAAAGAAAGTGGTACCAGCCGCAGCATATCCTTGATGCGGAATTAACCGTTCGTGAAAACAAAATCAGGGAAAACAGCATTATTATTTGTGAACGTATTAATACCTAACCTTCAACCGACATGAGAGATACTAGAAAACATTTTCCTGTTAACTGGATTGATGGAATGAAGATCAGTAAGCAGCATTTCATAGAGCAGGACAATGCTTCTACGGCGGCATTACAGGAAATGGCTGCACTTAATTTGTCTCCCATAAGATACGGCATAATTCCCCCTTCAGTTGCCGGAGAAAATACGTTCAATGTAAAAATATCGCTGGATAACCAGGAATCATTGCGGGTATCAGTGCTGTCCTGCCATGCGATCACTTCCGGTGGCGTTAGACTTTCCTTGCCCTCGGTGAGCACAGTAGCGCAGGCGGAAACAGGCAATATACTTACCAGCATTTTTCCTTTTTCAAGTTCCAGTTCAGAAACTACTTCCTGGATTTTTTTAATGGTTCATCCTTTTGAAAAGCAGCCTGCCGGAAGCCCGGATCTTTCTGAAAATCCACCAAGATTTCCTATTGTATTGCCGACCTATACATTGCAGTTGGTGAGTGAAAGCAATTACAAGGAATTTGCACATCACCCCTATGCATTGGCAATCGGCAAAGTGTATGTAAATGGAAAGGATATCAAAATCGATCATGATTATATCCCGCCTTGTTTTTCGGTGAATGCACATCCTGATCTTATTTCGCTTCACGGAGAACTGGATAAATTTTTGGCCGATCTCGAATTGTTTTCATCACAGATTGTTCAAAAGATTTATAAAAAAAGTCAGCAAAATGATATCTCTGAACTCGTACTTTTTTTATGCGACCGGGTGATGTTATACCTCGGCCAGGCAATCACTTCAATGAGATGGACTTTGTTATATGAACCACCTGCAGTGATGTTTGCCAATATTTCCACCCTGGCAAGGGTAATGAAAAATACCATTGATCTGAGAATTGGCTCTGGTAAAGATGAGCTAATGAATTATCTCACCGAATGGTGCGAATTAAAACAGGGAGAGTTGGAAAGCATGCTGGGCAATCTTGCTAATACCAGCTATAGCAACAATGATATTAATAGATCGATCCAGAAAATAGCATTGTTTGTAAAAGTTACCACCCGTCTTTTTGAAACGCTCAGTAAACTTGAATTCATAGGTAAAAGAAAGGAGAGCGGCATTTTTGTTAAAGAAGAATCAGCGGCGCAAACGGAAAGCCAGGTGAAGGCCAAGCGGAGGTTTTTTGGATAGGGGACAATCGTCAATCGTCAATGGTCAATGGTGAATGGTGAACGGTCTGTGGTGAATGGCCTCTTGCTCCCCATGGCTGTAAAAGTACAAGAGAGTGACACAACGATGCTTCATTGAAATACAAATGTTTGTAAACAAAACTTTAAAAAATTGAATTTAAATGAGTGAATCTAAAATGGTGAATTGTTCGAGTCTTTCACCATTCACCATTGACCATTCACCCGAACATATCAATAAACTTTTTTATGCAACCCAACAATACCCCCGAAAGAAAAAAAGCATTCATTAATTTTTTGCTTTTGTTTTGCGTGAGCGCAGCCATTGTGATACTACTTGCATTTTCGAGTGTACAGGTGCCGTTGAAACAAAACAGCCAGTTGAGGGCGCAAACAGAAAGTGCTGATAAGGAGCGCGAGTTTTCACAGAAATTTATGGGTCAGATGAACGAGATCATCAATATGCTGGATTCTATCAACACGAAGGCAACCAAGCCCGAAATACTGGATGGCCAGATCACTGAAAGCATCTCCAAACTGAACCTCGCGGTAAATGCTGATTCTATGTATAATAAAGATCTTTACCGCAATGTGGTGCTCAATCTTGCCGATCTGCAAACCGCCCGGAAAACCTTGCGGGGACTCACCGCAAGCAGCACCGATATCAACCAGCTACAAAAAAGAAACGACGATCTTACGGCACAACTGGAGCAATGTAAAAAAGATAAAGATGCTTATTCGCTGCAGATAAATCAATTGCTTTCCCAGCATTAATTTTCAACATTTTTCAAATACAACATCATGAACAGTAACCGTATTTTAACCCGTAAAATGATGGGGCTGGATAGCAGGGTATGGTGGTTTATGATCGGGATGATCATTCTTTCCACTGGCTTGCTGAGTTATAGATTGATGGATCATGAAACCTGTGCCCCACTGCAGGTAACCATCAAAACGATTATTCACCACAATGATGGCGCCTACCTTACGGATGAGATCATTTCCTTTAATGCACTCGGCGATGAAAAAACGCTCACCTGGGATTTTGACGACAATACACCAAAGCAGGAAGGCAAATATGTAACACACCGCTTTAGTGAAGAGCGCAAGTACAATGTAAAAATAACCAATGCATCCGGCTGCGAAACTTTTCAACCCGTCCTCGTTAAAAAGGCTCCCCGTACACAAATTGAAATTGACAGTGATAACGGGGAAGAAAAAATTTCGGGTCACACTACCACGTTAGTGGGTGCAGAAGAGAAATTCTTTGCTTTAGTTAAGGCGGATTCCTACGAATGGAACGTGTTGCAGCATCCTAAATATTTGCCCCGAAAAGGCGATTCAACAAAATATGTTTTTTCTGAGCCCGGCGATTATACGATCGAACTAACGTTAAATAATGACCGTTCAAAAAAATTCAGGAAAATGATCCATGTGGATGATATTCCAAGACCGAAAAGTGGAGTGACGGAAAATATAGTTCCCCTGATTCCACCAGGTCAAAGAAATATCCGTAAAACGGATGCCGAACAGCAGAAAATTGAACCACTGGTTGAGAAACAGGAGAATACTGTAGTGGCGCCACCGAAAGTAGAGCCTGTGAAAAGGAAAACGATGTTTATTTCTGACGAGACCTTTACAAGTTTCCTGCAAAGCGTGCTGGAGGGCCAAAAAGATATCACCGACTTCAATCAGTATTTGTTTTTTGAAGGAGCCACCAAGGTGCAGGTGAATGGCGAAAAAGATTTTAAAACCTTTACCTGGCTTTACCAGGAGTTTAAAGGAAAAGGCAAAAAGATAAAGCTTAAAACCGTGCAGTTGTTGCGGGATGAAAATGAAAACGTTTTTAATATCAAAATTGATTATAAAAAGAAAGGCTTTTTAGGGTTATAAAAATATAGTATGCAAGACTATCTTAAATTGCCCATCAGGCTGGAGCAGTTTTTCCAAAAGGAGAAATTGGCTACCTGCTCATTGAAGGAGTCTATTGCACGCAACCTGCATTTATTGATCACCACGCAATTGGAGGAAAATAAGCAGGATATGGCGTATGGCTCCGAATTCTGGGATCATGATTATGATATCCATATGTCGAATGATGCCCGGCGGGAACTGGTGATGAATTCGCTTAGGAAACAAATCGCCGAGTATGAAAAAAGGTTGTACAATACCACTGTTGAGGTGAATGTAAAGCAAACAGAATCTAAAACAATTGCCTCCAGCCAGATCAGGAGAAGGATCGAGATCATTATAACAGGCAACCTTGTACGGAGCAATGATTTGTTCCGTTTTCAAACAGGATTTTTTATAGGGCCATTGTTGTTCGATTAAGGAGTATTAAAAAACATTGCAATTTTTGAGAGTGACGATTCACGATTGACCATTCACCATTCACGATCAAACTATTAAGAGAAGCGATATGGCATTGATAAATAAAGAGGGTATCAGGGACCAGATGTTGAAAACTGCTGCCCGTGTATGGGGCGTGCAGGAAGACGATATTGAAAATAATTTTGACCCTCTCATTTTATTCCTGATAGAAGCGTGCGCAGCGGAACTGGAAAAAATCAATGACGATATCACCGCTTCACAATCAAGACTGATCGATTACCTCGCAGGAGTGCTTTTACCTGAAGCTTTGTTTGGTGCATCGCCCGCTTCGGGGATAATCAGTGCCCTGCCTTTGGAAACCAGCACGATTGCAGATGCCGGCTCAAGTTTTTTTCTTACCCAATCGATTCAGAAAAAAGGCAGCAATAAAACAGAAACCACTGAACTGTATTTTACGCCTATCGGGAGTTTTACGCTCCTGAAATCAGAGCTGGCCTATATTGTATGCGGCAACAAGCTTTTTCGCACCAGGGAAAATAGCCAAAAGGAATTGGCATATACTTCGGATTTTGCTGCCATTTCCAATGAAATATGGTTAGCAATAAAACCCGATCCTGCTTTAAAGAGCCTTGCCGGTCTCCACATATATTTTGACTTGCGAAATAATTCCGGTGCACACAATTTCTACAACAATCTTCCCTACGCCAAATGTTATTTGAATGAAGATTTAATAGAAATAGAAGGTGGTTTCGGTGGGGATGTGAAGTGTGGTTTAAACCCGGAAGAAACCCTGTTATCGGGGAATGATCAAACCAGTAAAACAAACAGGAAGGTTGGCTTTATATATCAAAAGCAGTTTATCAAGCTCGGAAAAAATGCTGCACTCTCTTCCAAGGGTGTACCTGAGAAATTACAGCAGCAGTTGAGCAAAGAGTTAATCAAACAACTTGAAACCGAACAACTGGTATTTTTAAAATTTGAATTTCCTCAATATTTTCAACAGCAGGTGCTGGACAGCGTTAGCTGCAGTATCAATGCCTTCCCGGTGGTAAATAAAAAGCTGAAAACGTTTGCTTACCGCACGGACGACTGGCTGAATATTATTCCGCTCCCGGTTGAAGGCGTTTATCTGGATCTTGCATCTATCCGCACAGAGGGCGACGAATATTACAAGGTAAGGCCATCCGCAGGCGCTCAAAGCCTGGTTGCCGGGGAGGCGATTGTAAGAAGTAGTGGAGTTGGTAAAACCAGCTCAAACGAAGTAAGGGAGATGATCAGCAGTATTACGGAAAAGATCAGGGACCAGAGTGCTTATTTTGGGCAGCTTAGTAACGAGTATATCCTGGAACGCCTGAGAGATATCGGGAAAACGCTTGCCGGACTGGAAGATCATATGGTGGCAGCTACCGATAAAAAAACCGACTATAATTATTTAATGCTCAGGCCAAAAAATAATGGAGAAATTGTAACCATTGACTATTGGATTACAAATGGCGAAGATGCAAACCAGGTAAAAGCCGGAGTTCAGCTGAGTGCATCGCATCAATCGAAGATAAGTTCAAAAAAAGCGTTTACTGTTACCGGGTTTTCAGGCGGAAGAAATAGGGTAGTGGCGACAGAGAAAAAAAATCTGCTGCAACAGCAACTCATCTCCCGCGGTAAAGTCGTTAGCGCCGAAGATGTTGAATTGCTGTGTTTCCAGCTCTTTGGTGATAAGTTGAAATCTGTTGAAGTTAAAAAAAGTGTCCTGGTAAGTTCCCAGCCTGGTGAGGGTTTCAGGCGTTCTATTGATGTGTTGATCACTTACAGTGATAAAGTAAATACCTCTACGAAAAATGAAGCGGATTACCTCTGCCGTGAGTTAGCCTTCCTGCTTGAATCGAATGCTTCACCGGTGTATCCGTATCGGGTAATCGTTACGAATAATGTGTGAGTTGTCCGCTCATACAAATCTGATATCTCCTGCCATCTTTTTTATTGTTAACTTAAGTTCCATATTTGTAAGCATTTGCGACTAAGGGTTGCGGGTGGTTGCGGCAAAAACAGCCCCGATAATATCCTGCCCGGATGAATTAAATCTGTTAAATTTGATTTGAAATTATTTACTATCAACAACCGGTCGTTAATGAAGAAGCATTGTACAGGCATTCTTTTTTTGTTCTTTTTAATCATCGCCTTTCTTCCTTTTTGTGGCAATGCACAGAATATTGACGGTGACACGATCTATATAAATACTTATGTTGAGGCCCAGGTAACTTTTCCTTCTGAAGTGGATGATGCCCGTTTTATTCCCATTGATACCTACAAAGAGATTCAATTTCCTATCCAGGGGGCTTATATACTGCTCCATTCAAAAGTTGAAAATTCTAAGAAAGCCATACTGATCATTAAGGAAGGCGGCCGTGAACACCGCTTTTTGGTTGTGTACAAGAAAAACATCAACCAATATGATTCGCGGGAATACACTTACAATTACAAAACCCTTAAGCTGCTAAAAAAACATCTTGAAGAAGCCGGCGCAAGGAATGCAAAAGTGACGGTTGCAGCTGAGCAAAAAAATCAATCGCCCAAAACAAAGAAAAATGATAACAAGATAATGCCTGAAAAACCGGTGGAAGCTGCCCCCGATTACTATGCTGTGCTGGAACAGGGAAATGAAGCTTTTAAAAAAGAAGCTTACGATGAAGCAATCGCAATCTATGAAAAAGCAAAGTTGCTAAAGCCGGAAGATGATATCGCCCAGATTAAAATAGATCAAACCAGGGCAAAGCTTAGTGAGATTGCAAAGCAGGAGCAACTGGAGAACGAAAAGAAGTTTACTGCGCTTAAAGCCGAAGCAAAAAGTTACCTCGATCAGCGAAAATATGAAAAGGCTAAAGAAGCTTTTGAGAAAGCAAAATACATTATGCCGGGAGATGGATATGCCATTCGCCAGATCGAAAATATTGATAAATTAATTGCACAGGAGGCAGCGCAAAAAAAATTGCAGGATCAGCTCAACCAATATAATGCCTACATCCGCGAAGGAGATAAAGCACTCAGCGAAAAGAAACTTGCCGAGGCTGAAACAGCTTTCAAAAATGCCTTAACCATAAAAGAATTTGATAAAGTTGCCTTAAGTAAGTTGAAAATTATTGATGAACAAAACCAGCAAAAAGCTTTCCTGGATGAATTGGAAGCCAAATACACAGCGGCTCTAAGTGTGGCCGACAAGTTGTTCAAAGCCGCAGATTATAACAATGCTATCACTGAATATAATAATGCCCTGCGGATTTTTCCAAGATCTTACCCGAAGGACAAAATCAAAACGGTTAGTAAGATCATTTCCGATCGCATAAAGGAAGTAAACAGGGTGCTTGCCGATCAGCGAACGCAGGAAAATGAAAGGAGACGGATACTTGCATTGCAAAAGGATACCACTGACCGGTACAATGCCAGCATTGCTAAAGGTGACATTGAACTAAAAAAGAACAATTTACTGCTGGCGAAAAATTTCTATAAACAGGCCGCAGCTTTGAAGCCTTTGGAAACATTGCCGGTTACACAAATGGATTTGATTGAGATCAAACTGGGACAGATCGCATTTGAGAAACGAAAAAGAGAAGACAGTACCAGGCAGGCCAGGGAAGTGGATAAAAATTATGAACTGGCGTTAACCCAGGCAAAATCATATACCTCCAAACAGGAGTGGTTGCAGGCGAAAATTGCTTATGAAGCCGCATCCGACCTGAAACCCATGAAAGAGGAGCCCAAAAAGCAACTGGAGATAGTCAAAAACAAACTCGCAGAAATACAGAAGCAGCTTGAATTGGACAATAGGTTTGACAGTTTGAATGCGTTGGGTGATAGCTTATTGATCCTGAAAGAATTTGACATGGCATTGCTGAATTATAATGCTGCCTCGCAAATTAAACCTGCGTCAAAATACCCATTGAACCAGGTGCGGTACATAAAATCTGAAAAGAAACATTTGGCGGAACTGGAAGTTATCCGGATTAAAAATGAAGAAGCGCAAAAATTATGGGAGGCAGCAGAAAAAAAATACCAGGATGAACTAAGATATAGGGCTGCCAGGAAAAGAGGAGATTCGGCCGTGGCGGCCAAAAACTGGCCCGTAGCCATAAAGGCCTTTAAAGAGGCATTGGAGGTTCATCCCGACAATAAATATGTACAGGATCGCTTGAGACCTGTTCAATATCAATACGACCTGCAAAGGCTGGCTGAAGAAAAACTGGCAGAGCAAAAACTTGCAGAAGAAAAGGCAGCGAAAGAGACCAAGAAAAAAGGCAAGCGTAAAAAAAATAAAGAGGAAGCTCCGAAAGAATAGGATGCTGTCAAGTGAAGTTACTCGGAGGATACGAAATCAGCACCTGGATCGCGTTGGCGCTTTATAGATTTGAATCACCGGAACTTATAATATTAGACCACCTATTCCCGCAGGGGAATTTTTACAATCAATCAATGTATATGTCCTTCAAAGGCTGCACTGCAAGGTGGTTATTTATTTTTTTATTGATAGGCATTTCGTGCAGGGTAAAAAGCCAGGGGCATGATATATTATTTTGTGGAGAAAAGATACCAGTCAGTACTGGGTTTGTTGCTGAAAAATTGATGGGAGTGATTAAAAACCAAATACGTTTTATTAACCTTTCTGACATCCGGAACGAATCAAAAAAATATTTTCCCCTCATAGAAGATTATTTGACGCGTACCAATTTACCACAGGATTTCAAATACCTCGCCATCGTTGAAAGCGCTTTTAAAAATGCCGTTTCAAAAGCGGGGGCAGCTGGATTTTGGCAGCTGATGCCGGCTACTGCCCGGGAGAAAGGATTAATGGTAAATGAGTTTATTGACGAGAGAAATAATATCAATAAAGCCACCTATGCGGCTTGTAAAATACTGGCAGAATACTATAAATCCATTTACAAAAAATATGGAATATACTCCTGGGTACTTGCTACTGCGGCCTATAATTTCGGCATTGGCAGTATTACGAGAGCTATCGCAAAACAGGGCACGAATTACTTCGAGATGAAATTAAATGATGAAACTGCCGCATATGTATATAAGATAGTAGCCATTAAAGAATTGTTTGAGTATCCGGAGTTGTACATGAAGGATTTTGGCTACAATGTTTTTGCAAGCAAACGGCCCCCTGCATCCATTTCTAAAGGGGAAGCGACTTCAACGGACACAATTGTTTTTAATTCTATGACCGTAACCGTAAGCAATGTAAAAGATGACCGGCATCCTGATGAAATTGACCTATCCGGTAAAGCAGCCAAAAGCATTCTTCCAGCTCAGGAAGATAAAGAAGAAGAAGGTGCAAAATATATTACTGCCACGATCATAGGAAAATACAAAGACTTCCACGATGGCGACCTCGTGACTGTTGAACTCGACGAAAATTTACAGGTGCGCAACAGGTTTATCCGCAAAGGCAAAACGCTTAAAGGGCCGGGATGGATCATTGATGACAAAGTATTGATCGATCTTAATTTTGGCAGAAGTGTTACCCTGTACGATGGAAACAGTAAAAAGGGAGTTTTCCTTGCTTCCTTAAAGAATAATACGCCTGTATTGCTAAAAGTGGTGAATACAGATGATTAGGCGCCCCTGCTTTTTCTCAAAAGCTCATTGCTTCCGGGTTCATCTGCTTTAAAATTATACTTCAGGAACCAATACTTATCCCAGCGTGTTTATGCTGTACTTTTTTGTATAAACTTTCCAATTGCCTCATCAGCGAAAATACCAAACCGGTGCACAAGTATCCCCTTATAGCCGTCGTTTGTTTCCAAACCGTAAATGATTGCGCCTGCCGGGGAATAAGGGTTTGGACGGTAACTATTTTGCTTAATAATCTTTATTTCCTTCGGTTTATACAATTTTCGTGGGCCGCTGCAACCAATCTCATCATCGATCACTGAAAATGTATGGACAAAGCCTTCCGTTTGTAAATCGTTTATTATAGAATTGATCGTAACTATAGTGTTGCTCACGTGAAAACTGTTTTGAGTGATCGTCATGGATTGAATAATTGTCGAAGTAATTAGAAATGCGTTTATACTAACCGCAAATTTAGGATCAGCTTGTTAATATTGTATTAAAGAAGCATTAGAATTTGGTTAGAATCGCCTCACAAATCCTGTTTACCACCTTGATTAGTAGTAAATTGCCTGTGTTCGCTGAATTATTTACCAATATGGAAGAGATAAGAATACTAATTGTTGAGGATGAGCAAAAAATCGCCGATACTTTAAAATTTGGGCTGGCCGAAAATGGATTTAAAGTGGAAGTAGCTTATGATGGTAAACTCGGTTACCGGCTGTTTTCCGTGCAGGATTTTGATTTGTTGATTTTGGATATCAATCTTCCCGGAATGAACGGGTACGAATTATGTAAAGCCGTTCGCGTGCTGAACGAGCAGGTTCCTATTATTATGCTCACATCAATGAGTACTTTGGACGATAAAATAGAAGGGTATGATGCCGGGGCCGACGATTATATCGTAAAGCCCTTTGAGTTCAGGGAATTGCTTTTAAAGATCAGAGCGCTATTAAAGCGCACCCTCGCCCAATATGTACCCGTGGGAAACCTCCTTAAATTATCCAATCTCGAAATGAATCTTGATAACAAGGAAGTTAAACGCGATAACATTCTTATTCATCTCACCGCAAAAGAATTTCAACTGCTCGAATATCTTTTACGCAATAAAAACCGGGTGGTATCCAGGGCAGATATCGCGATCAATGTGTGGGATATGGATTTTGATACCAACACCAATGTGATCGATGTGTATATCAGTTACCTGCGCAATAAGGTGGATAAAAACTTTGATCATAAACTAATTCAAACCCAGGTCGGAATGGGTTATATTTTAAAAGAAACCTGATGCCGGTTAGGATTAAAATAACCTTGCTTTTTACAATGATCGTGTTTTTGCTGCTATCGTTATTATGCAGTTCGGTCTACTATTTTTCTCATAGCAACCGCATCGAAAATGTAAAGAGCCGCCTGCTCAACCGTGCCCTTACAACCGCAAGCCTGCTCAATCAATCAGAAACATTTGACCAGGCGCTGATTAATAAGATAGATGCTTCCACTGCTTTGTCGATGACGAATAAAACGGTTCAGGCATACAATTATTTTGATGTACTTATTTATACGTATGCCGATACGCCCGCTGATACGATTCATGTAAGTAAAGCAATATTGGATGCTGCAAGGAAAAATAAAGAAGTGTTTTTTAGGATTGGGAAAAAAGAAGTGCTTGCATGGTGCGATACTGATATCCAATCCAAAATCGTAATTGTTGCTGCCGCTTATGATGCCGAAGGAAGGAACTATCTTGAACGTTTGCAGTTTATTTTATTATTTAGCTTAACCGGTGGAATCCTTGTTGGGCTTGCTTCGGGATATTTTTTTTCAACCGGTTTGCTATGGCCTATCAGGAGGATCACGGATGAAGTAAATGTTATTTCTGCAAAGAATTTAACACATCGGATCAAATCGGGCCATGCCAATGATGAGTGGAATAATTTAACCGGCACATTGAACGAACTGCTTAACCGCCTGCAGGAAAGCTTTGACATCCAGCGGCGGTTTATATCCAATGCGAGTCATGAACTGTCAACACCGCTTACTTCTATTTCGAGCCAGCTGGAAGTAGCGTTACAAAGACAAAGAGGGGCGGAAGAATACCGGCAGGTGATGCGTTCTGTTTACCAGGATGTGCGCCATCTCAGCAATCTTACCCAAACTTTATTGGAATTTGCCAAGGCTTCGGGTACTCCCGGTGGCATCGAGATCGACCTTGTAAGAGTAGATGAAGTACTGATGCTTTTGCCAAAAGAGATGAAGAAAATAGATGCTCGTTATTCGGTGCATCTCAATTTTGATCAGTTACCCGAGCAGGAAGAGAATCTACTTGTTTTTGGTAACGCCGTATTGCTGTTTGCGGCTATAAAAAACATTGTATCGAATGCCTGTAAATTTTCCAACAATCATTTGGCCAAAGTAAAACTTTCTGTGCAGCACAGACAAATTGTGATATTAATAGAAGACGAAGGCCGTGGTATTGCCAAACCCGACCTTGAAAACATTTTTCAACCTTTTTATCGTGCTGAAAACAGCAGAAATGTCGCTGGCTCCGGGCTTGGACTCTCTTTGGCCAGCCGCTTCATTAAATTGCACAAGGGCGAAATATCGGTGCAGTCTGTTTTAAATAAGGGTACTGCGTTTACGATTACATTACCTGTTGCAGATAAAGCCGCCATCCTGTAGTCGTATGTCAAGCGTGAATTGATCAAGGCGCAATAAGCAATAATCACAGTTTACCAATTATAATTCACTCATTCAAGAGATGCTTTATACCTGACATCACCCTGTTTTCTAATCATTTTCTAATCTTCTTTTAATTAGCGCTTAATGCCCTGGTACTACTTTGTGCCCGATATCGAAGGCATGTAATTGCAATTGTGTAATCATGAGAATACCTGTCACGTTATTTACATTGTTAACCTGCATTTCCATTTGTTAACCCGGCTGATTTAAACCAGCATCTTGCAAATAAACTTAACGGCATGATCAATTATAACATTAACAAAATACTGGTGGCAATTGATTTTAGTCCTGCTTCCCTCAATGCATTAGATACAGCGGTCGCCATGGCTAACCGGCATGCTGCTGCAATACTACTTGTGAATGTTGTTGAAATAGCTGGCTTAGCTGGCTTCACCGGCGATAACCAGGTATCAACGGAGGAAATGAAAGCAATGACACAGCATTCTGAGGAGCACCTGCGAAAATTGCAGCATTCCATTAAAGCCCGGTATATAATGCCATGCGAAATTATTGCTGTAGCTGGCGGGGTATCTTCTTCCATCATACAAATTTGCCGGGATCAAAATGCAGATATCGTGGTGATTGGTGCTCATGGATCATCCGGGTACAGAGATTCGGTGATTGGTTCAAACGCGTTCAATGTGATTAAGAATGCTGTCTGCCCGGTACTTACCATCCCTGAAAAGAAAAAATATGAATCTTTTAAAAAGATATTGTTTCCTGTAAGACCAGTTCCGCATGCTTTACAGAAATATGATTTTGTTCAGAAGATGGTCAGCAAAGATGATGCAACGCTGAAGGTTTTGGGATTGGCCAGGGATGGAGCCGAAGATATTGACTTAGTAAAAACCCTTACTGCCCGTTTGAAGGAAAAATTAGAAGAGGATCATGTGGAAGCTGCCACATATTATAAAGTAGGCGAAAATATGGAGGAAGAAGTTGTGAAAATTGCTTCGTTGATGGGGGCAGACCTGATCGTTTTAACTGCGGAGAATGATTCATTATATGACCAGCTAATTGTTGGAACTTATACAAGGCATGTAATTAATCACGCCCACCTGCCGGTGCTGTGTATAAAGCCCATGGAAGAAAGTGTAGAAGAAGAAGAGCTCCATTACGATGGTGGTGCTGGTTTGCAACAAATGTCTGTACTCTAAATTAATCAGCTTCGATCCGATTTTACTAATAAATTTTTAAACCGCTGTCATGAAAAGTTTCGACATCACCAGGATATTGGTACCCATTGATTTTAGTAATAACTCCATGAACGCATTGCAAACCGCTGTGGCGATCGCAAAGCGACACAAGGCCGACTTAAAATTGCTGCATGTTTTTGATTTGGACAACACTTTGTACCCGGAGGATAATATGGGCAGCAATTCGGATCCGGACATCGCCATCGTTTCTTTAGGCAGGCTGGCGGCATCCGTAAAAAATGGCGATGGGGTTAGTTGTGGCATTGTTTACAAGTCAGGCTTTATTCCCAATACAATTCTTCAAACGGCAAAAGAAAAAAACTCAGACCTTATCGTAATGGGTAAAAATGGCAACGCCGGATACCGCGAACACTATGCCGGTACAAATACCTATAATGTGATCAAGAAATCGCACTGCCCGGTTTTGTCGGTAGTGGCAGGCAAAATGTATGAAAATTTTACGGATGTATTGTTCCCTGCAAGGCCTGTTGTCAGTGTATTTGAAAAATACGAGCTGATCCGGCCCATCATCCTGAAAAACAAAGCCACCCTGCATTTCCTGGGCTTGCGCAATCCGGATTATATCGAGGAGTTGCACATCATTTCAAAACTTACTGAAATATTCAAGAAGCAAGCTTCGGCAGACGAATTCAATACTACTATGAACTATTATTTCAAAGACGATAAGTTTGCGGCCCATTTACTGGATACGATTAAGAAAGGCGAATATCCATACGACCTGCTGGTAATTAGTGCCGAATTGGATAACAATATCAAAGATTACTACCTGGGCGATTATGCGCAACAATTAATTCACCAGGCGCAGATACCCGTTTTAATTCTTCGGGCTACAGAAACCATTTCTTCAAAAGCAGAGGTGCTCAGGATTATTGAAAATTCCTTCCAGGAAACAGAACTAAGCTCAACACATTGATTTTTTTCATTCATTATTAAATAAAACAGGCCATCATGAACATTACCATTCAATCTCGCAATTTTAAAGCAGGAAGCCAATTGGAAAATTTTATCACTGAAAAAGTGAGTAAATTATTTAGGCAGAGTGATCATATAATTCGTGCAGAAGTTACGCTACGGCAGGGAGACGGGGGTAATCCTCAAAATAAATTGTGTGAAATCCGGCTGATGATTCCCGGTAACGACCATTTCGTTTCAAAGAGTACAGACTTGTATGAGAAATCAGTATTGGAATCTGTGCGAACGCTCCAAAAAATGCTCAGCAGAAGTAAACCTGCCAAGATGCTGCAAAGGATGAAGAACCGGTTCTATAAAGTTTTTTCTAAATAAATTTTTATTAATATCCTTGGAAAAACCAAATGAGCTTTCAGGTGAAAGTTCATAGGAAAGGTATACCCTGTTTGTAACCATACAAACAGGGGAACTTTCCGATGCCGAAGCTGGAGAGATATGTTGAAGAAAATTATTTGCCGATATGAATTAAAAAGCCTCAAACTTAGTTTACTAATTTAAGGCTTTTAAGCGTTTTATAGGGCTAGGAAAGCACAATACGCATTGCTTGTAATACAGTGTGAACAAGTATTTGCCTTTTTTGCTCTGCATGTGACAATAGCGTGTCAAATTCTATAAAATGGATAGATCCGTTTAGATAGACTGTCAATAAGGATCACCCCCGCTCGTCCATTCACAATACCCACTTTCAATAATAATTCCACAGAATGAAGATCAGGACTTGGGCACGTGTACTGCGAGGCGAATTCAATTCCGGCACAAATAAAAATACTTTATCGTTTCCCGGCATGTTCGTATATTTACTTTGTAATTCAAAGTGCTTTTGTACTTTTGAGTTCTCAAGTAAATTTGAAGTCTTAAATATTATCAAAATGGAAACGAAAACATTTAGTGTTATTACCTCCACATCAATGATATTATCCCTTACGATAGCAGCACTCAGCATTATTGGTGTTGCATTCACTGGTTTTTATCCTGGGATTATTGTGTTATTGTTGGTGGCTCTGATTCCAGTTGCTTCTAAATTTTACGCTAAAAAAATTATTAGCAAGTCCAATGCTTTTCAGAGAAATTATTATACAACACTCGCAATCATTAATCTGCTATCAATCCTGGTCGTGTTATGGATGACATTTGTAATTGTGCATGACCGTGTTCTTCATGACTGTTGTTGATTTTTATCGGGCGGCACATTGATAATGTAAATCACAAACGACCACCTTACCTGAAACTTCTGGACTAGCAGCACATCATCCCAGAGTATACCGCTACAACAACAGCCATTTGTAATCATTGCTCCATACTCTCCGCCGTTCCGGTACTTGTAACGAGCGCCGTGAATAATATTGAAATCAGTACATGAAGGCGTAAAACAATGATAAAAAAGCATCACTGTAATCCGTGTGCCAACAGGGAGTATTAGGTTCATACTTTAAATAGTAGTCTCCTCTTTATTTTCTTATAATAGCAATAAATAATTACTATTTGCTTTCTTTTACAGTCACGGTTTTTCCTAACTTTTCCATTTCATTTGCCATTAACAGGAATGACCCAATTCCATGAGCATCATTGGTAACAACAGGTTCGCTTACATAATATCGATAGCTACCATCACGATACGGGTTGTTGCCCACACCCGCGCTTCTGCACGTACTCTTTAAATTTACCTGGCCATTGGCCTCTGTCTCAATAAACTGTTTCTGAATGCCCTCGTAACCTTTTTTCGCCGTTTCAAGAAACGACGCGGGCAGATAACCAAGTCGAACGCCTTTTGCCAACGCATAAACAAACATGCAGGAAGCGGAAGATTCCAGGTAATTACCTTTGGCATTGATGCTGTCGGTGATCTGCCACCGGTGTTTTACAAACAATCGTACAGGTACCAATAAGCGTAGCTAACGGCAAGTAGGTAGTAAAAGTTACTACAGCTAATGAAGTGCAACTGGCTAAACTAATCTATTCGAAAAATTAAATCTACAGACTTGAACCCTGTTGTGTTAAACAGCAGGGTTCAGGTTTTTTAACTGCCGGTAACTATTGCGGGTTGGGAGGGTTACACAATTCACGGTTTAGTTAAAAGTCCATCAAAGTACCTGGGTTAAATAGAACAGAAATAAAGATGTGTAATTTGGCAAATGAGTAACTAAGGGTAGGTGAAATCCAAATCGTAAGGTATATCTAAGGATATTGTTCGAATCGCTTAGCGTTAAAATATCCAGGTGCAATAAAAAATAGCGAGGGATGAAGTATTAAATAATCGCAGCAAGTGCACTAAAGGATTAAAATAATAATTAGAAATAGTAGTTCATTGAAAACAATAGGATAACAGTGTTGAGTATGTTTTAGGTGCGTCCAATTTAATAACTCTCTGCGAATGATCAGCAGCATGGGTTTGGGATGAAAGTATCAATCTCTAACTCTTTTAAGTTCTATTTTTTAATAGTCTGGAAAGCAAATACTTCGCTTCGTATATAGTTTGCTTATTGGCTTTAGTTTGGTAAGGCTTGGTGCTATGCCTATCAAAACCAAACACGAAGTATGACTTAAAATAAAACATGACAAATGTGAAGTAAACTGAGTGATTTTTTCCTCATGAAAAATATATGTCATAACTCAACAGGGTAGTAACTGTGGTGCAAGTATGCCATGTTAATTCCTTAATATTTCAAAACCTTGAATACAAGCTTTTAAAATTTTATTTACCCTATTTACAGTTGGCAATTTTAACACCCGGCGGGTAGGTTTTGTAGGGCTTCCCGGTAACTTTACGGCCTTTAATTTCTTTAGAATTGTTGCGGTGTGAATAACAAAATTCAAAGCTTAGTATTAGTTTGTTCCACTCCTAATAATGACCAGGGCAAAATTGGTAACTATTAAAAGAGTGTTTGCAAATGCAAAAGACCAGCAAAAGCTGGTCTCATAATGCATTGGTAATCAGGTGCCCACGAAAGGAATCGAACCTTCACGCCCTTGCGAACGGCAGATTTTGAGTCTGCTGCGTCTACCAATTCCGCCACATGGGCAATCTCGCTGTTAACTTCCGGCCGTCAATCAGCACATCTTCCATTCGTTATTAACAGGGTTGCAATATTACATTAATCGTCCATTCTGTCCAAAATACGATGCAAGTATTTTTTCTTGAAGTAATATTCTTTTAGTTTTAACAGGTTTTCCGTGGATGCGGTAGAATCATAGTAATTTTCGATAATGTTTTTTACAGCATCATAAAGCGCATTGTATAGTTCGTTTACTTCCTTTTTAAAAGTAGCGGAGTCTTCCTCGGCTAACTTTTCATTCAATTCCATCATCTCCATCAAAAAATCCGGCGCTAATTCGTACTTCTCATTATCCGTCAGTAACCCTTTTAATTGTAAAACATATTGAATGGTGAGATCGGGGTCTTGTAATACTTTCAACGCTTTATTAACCAATGATGATTTTTCAAGTGCTTCCCGCTGATCTGCTTCGTCAGCCTGTGAATAAAAATCCGGATGATGTTTTCGCTGCAATTCAAAATATTTCTTAACTAATATTTCTTTGTCCGGTAATAGAGAAACAGGCATGGCAAATAGTTCAAAATAATTCATCCCACAAAGATACCTACAACCTGCAAGATGATTGTAACCACGAAAATTCAGGAGGCAGTTTTAGTTGCACTTGCTATTTAAGTATGCAATAAATTGCAGTAAATAATGGCGGATGTTAACAATAGGATTAATCAGGGAGGGGAAAATTCCTGCGGATAACCGCGTGGCACTTACCCCTGCGCAATGCAAATGGTTACACAAAAATTTCCCTGATATGCGGGTGAAAGCGCAGCATAGCGATATCAGGTGCTACAATGACAAAGAGTATGAAATAGCAGGTGTGGAAGTATTGGAAGATATCAGCGGCTGCGACGTGTTGATGGGTATCAAAGAAGTGCCGGTACAAATGCTGATAGCGGGCAAAACCTATTTGTTTTTTTCACACACCAAAAAATTGCAGCCCTATAATCAAAAGCTGCTGAGGACGATTGTAGAGAAAAAGATAACCTTAATAGATTATGAGTGCCTGGAACACATCGACGGCACAAGAATCATCGGGTTTGGCTTTTTTGCTGGTATCGTCGGTGCTCACAACGGGATGCTTGCATATGGTAATCGTACGGGAGCATTCAATCTGCAACGGGTATTTTCTGTGAACAGTTTTCAGAAGCTAATACACACTTATTTTGGCTTGAAAGTGCCAGACATAAAAATAGCGGTCACCGGCAGCGGGCGGGTGGCGCATGGGGTGCTTGAAATTATGAACCTGTTGGGGATACACGAGGTAGAAGCTGATGAGTATGTAGAACGGGAATTTACCTACCCGGTATATGTTCACCTGAAAGGAACTGATTTGTACGCCCATAAAATCACCGGAAATT
Source organism: Ferruginibacter sp. (assembly GCA_025963635.1). Lineage (GTDB taxonomy): Bacteria > Bacteroidota > Bacteroidia > Chitinophagales > Chitinophagaceae > Ferruginibacter. Next base: position 55,562 of record JAOQAK010000063.1, on the reverse strand, counting down.
ACAGGCGGGAAGATTTTCATGATCATCCCGAAGAGTATGCCTGTAAATTCAGCAAATTTATTCCCTGCACGGATATTCTCATTAATGGCGTGTACTGGGATACCGCCATACCGCGACTATTTGAGTTAGAGGATATGCAGTTGCCCCGTTTCCGGATCGTTACCATTGCTGATATTACGGATGATAGAGCAGGCTCTGTTCCTTGTAATCTCGGTGATGCCACGATCGATCAGCCGGTATATGGCGTAGATAAAAACAGTTTTCTTAGAACTGCTCCATACCTGCCCAATTCCATTGATGTAATGGCAGTTGGCAATTTACCCAACGAACTGCCAAGAGACGCCAGCCGGTATTTTGGAGAGCAACTGATAAAATTTGTATTGGATGATATCCGGAAAGGTGGAAGTGAAACGATCAGGAAAGCGACGATTGTGAAGGAAGGAATGCTTACCGCTGATTTTGCTTACATGAAAGAATATGCCGGGCTATAGTATAGCGTTCTGTCTTCGGTTTAAATCTTTTTCTTTTAAAGATGTAAGTAATAATTTTTCAGCAAACTGGTAAATTCCGGTGTATAACCGCCATCCTCATTTTTTATGATAAGTTCATTATTTAGAGGAGTTGATTCATAATGGCTGAAAAGCAAAACAGACCTAAAAAAAGGATGCCTGGCAGCGTGTTGTACCAGCAACTGTTCATTAAGAAAGTAATTCGCTTCTCCTGCAATTTTCTTAAAGTATTCCGTCCTGTGATAGGGGAGCAGTACGGCAAAATAGCCATCACCTGATAAGTTTTTATTAATCGTGCTCAAGAGTTGTTCAAGGGTGAGTGTGCTATCATGTTTGGCGGCGTTCTTCTTACTGTTTCCGGATTTCAGATCGCCCTCAAAAAACGGCGGATTGGAAATAATAAAATCATATTTTTTACCCGGGTAAAACTCAAGCACATTGGAACTAACGATTTTTAACCTGTCTCTCCAGGCTGATTGTTCAAAATTCCGTTTGGCTTGTTTGCAGGCGGCTCCATCCAATTCTACTGCATCAATTCTTCCATTCGTCTGCTGGGCCAACATTAGACTTAATAAACCGGTGCCCGTTCCTATGTCTAAGATGCTTTCGACAACAGGCAGGCGGTTTTTCATCCGGGTAGCGACAAATGCTCCGAAGATACAGGCATCGGTACACACTTTCATAGCGCAATTTTCCTGCTGAATAGTAAAATGTTTGAACTGGAAATAATCATTGGGCATGCCTGCAAATTAAAACGTTTACCATTAACATGAAAGATCAATTCACTTTCTAAATCAGCTTCTTTAGACTTCTGTTGCGGCAATCCTGATTGCTGATGCTCTTGCCTGGGTCTATATCACTCTTTATCAATGACCGTTATTTTACCCAACTCTATACCAGCCAGTTCTGCGGGTGAGGAATTATAATCCCAATTTCAGCTCTGTTCACTAAAAACACCGCTGATTAAGATTGGAATATTTTTATGTTATATACTCATTGACATACATCCGGATTCATTTAAAAATGCTTGTATATGAAAGTAACTTCTACAATTTTGCCAGATTTTATTAATGATTTCAATATGGAGGTGTTTGAAATGGGCGTATGCTTTGACGCGGTTGTAAATTTCAACTTGCCTTTCCAAAGTTTTAATATGGAGAGCGAGGTGCATATGGAAGCGATGCTTTCAGGCAGTTTTGATACTGTGTACCTTTTAAACCCTGATATTAAAATATATAAAATGCCCACTTTTTTCAACATGGTAAATCACCAGTTTATTTATCCTAAGTTCAAGGGTTTGATCATTGCCGGCAATATGCCGATATTCGGAAGGTATACTGTATCGATATTTCCGACCAGTCAGTTCTGCTCGGAACAAACGCTGAATGAATTGAAGGCAAAAAAATTAAATTAAGATGCTTCAATTCTTTTGTTAATGGATGATTGATAAAAAAAGGAAGCAGTTTTGCTTCCTTTTTCATTTACACCGAATCCAACCTATTTTTTCCCTGTAATTGCCTTAGCAGAATCAAGATGTGTTTGTAAAGTGGGCAGTGTTTTTCCCGCAAAACTCTTCAAATCGGCATCCTTGCATTCATTCGCCGCTTTCTGGAAAGCCTTTACATCTTTTTTATGGTCATCCAGCATCATATCCATATAGGCTTTGTCAAAATCTTTCCCTTTCTTTTTCATCAGGTCATCCATGTGTTTTTTTGCGTCGCTCCCCACTTCCATCGGTAGAGCAATGTTTTTAGAAGAAGAAAGCGTTTTCAACTCCTCATTTGCGGCGGAATGATCTCTTACCATCATTGCACCAAAATTTTTCACACGATCGCTCATTGCATTTTGCTGAGCATATTTCCCTAAATCTACTTCCATCATCCCACCATTAGCCGCTTCTACTGCGAAGTCTGTTGCATCTTTGTCAACAGGAGTGGTATTCACCCGCATCGCAGTGTCAGTGCGGTTCACCATAGCAGAACTGTCTAGAGCATTATGATTAGAATCCTTGGCTTCCGTAACACTGTCCTTGTTGCTATCATTACATGCCTGAGAAATACAAACCGCTGCAATGAATGAAAGAAATTTTAATTTTTTCATGATGTTATTTTTTTTGTTAAATAATCAATTTAAAATCAAACTTTAAGCCAAAGGTTTTATTAAATAATTGGGATCTGTGTGGGTTCACTACCCGGTACGCAAAGTTTTCAGGGGGATATAAAACGGGCCAGCATTGAACCAGCGTTGACGCGTAGTATGGTTCAACCAAAAGTTATCGCATAGGTTATTAAAGATTGTGAAACCGTTTTGATTATTCCACAAGACTCAAAAGTCTCACGGCAGATATCCTTATCCGGCTTCTACATTTCATTATAAGCATTCATTATCAATTTTTCATTGATGGCATCTTCTAAAGCCGACGGTATCATTGCAGCTTCATCATCTATAGCTCTTAAACGTTTCATCTGCGGATCCCAGGCAAATACATGATCCGTTCCACCGTTGATGCTGATATAAAAACGTGTATCATCATTAAAAGGAAAAGGGACCACCTTTACAGTATATGGAACATTATCCACCAGCAGGTGAAAAGTAGAGTTCTCAAGGTGATTATTTTTGTTGTAATAAGACTCGGTTTCGCCTGTAGCCGCGGCATCTTTTCCATTGTTTTCGAGTGCTTCAAAATTAATATGCTTATCCGTGTTTGCTTCTGCAGGAACGTCGAGGTGCCGATCTTTTGGTCTCGTTTTCATAATTATTTTGACTGATTCATTTTATAACATCAAGAATGTTGCCATTGGTCCGCGGATGTAAGCAAGAGGCCGCAAATAAGCGCCCCAAAACTTTATTTGAGATGATTTGTACACTGTCGTCTGAAATGCCGCTTGGTGCTTTAATTCTCTCGGTTACTGAAAATTTTTTTAAAAATCAAATAGTGGAAATATTTTCACAATATTGAGGTTGTAAGTCCTCAGGAGTTCGCACGGGAATGCGACCATTTTTGTTAAACTCGCGTGAATATGCGATCAGCGGAATGATTTCAATTCTGAGGATTTGCAATTGATCCGCCGGGGCGGAAGGTAGCCGGACACGGGTTTGGGATAACAGTGTTAATGTATTCACCGCAGTCCGCAGTGTCGAATGGAATCATGGCCCTGCAATAATGCCTGAAGAGATTTTTGCAGAGAGGCCATAATGCTAATTTGCCGTTTACTTTTTACGTGGTTTTTTGTTGTTGATGAAAACGGCTCCTTCCAGCGTATCATCGGCGAGTTGCCGGATGGTTTTAGTAACGAATAATTTTATGAGCTGCTGTTTGATGGTTTTGTATTGCGCATGCATCGGGCAAGGCTGCAGTTCCGAACAAAGTTTTAAACCAAGTACGCATTTTTCCAGCAGTTGATCTTCTTCCATTGCTTGCAGAATGGCCCGGACCGGTAGATTTTTCGCCTTTTCTGTTAAAAAAAAGCCGCCATTGGGCCCGCGGACTGAGCTCACGACTTTGTTGTCCCTTGTAAGTAGCTGTAGTATTTTGGCTGTAAAAGACTGTGGAGAATCAATTGCCTTTGAGATTTCTTCAATGCTGATTTTCTTTTCTTCCGTTCCTTGTTTGGCTATATAGATGGTAGCCCTTAAAGCGTATTCTGTTGCTTTGGAGAACATATATCTTTTTTAATGTAACTACCAATTTTGTTTCCGGCGACCTTTAATATTGATTAAAGGGAAGATCATTTACCCATTGGGCATATGAGTCTTTTGTTTCATATAGTTTCAGTTTTACCAGCTTAACCTCTTTAGGAAGTTCCTTATACAATATTTGCACGATATAAATCAGCAGGTTTTCGGCAGTCGGCTCAACTTTCCAGGTAACCAGGTTCTCCTGGGGCAGCACTGCGGTATGATCGTTAAGATAAGAATGCGACAAAACGAGTTTATGATCCAATGTTTCCAAAATCGTTTTTGAAACCACCTGTTTTAATTCCTTAAAGTCTAAAATAAATCCCGGTGAAGGGATATACTGCCGGTTCTCTTCACCAGCCGTTACTGTTACGTGTAATTCGTAGGAATGCCCATGAATATTTTTGCAGGCGCCCTGGTACCCATGTATGGCATGGGCCATCTCAAAATGAAAGATCTTCGTTAAGCTTAACATGTTTTTTACGTGAGGTATCATCACTTGGTTTCAACCACAGGGACCTCTTTTCCTGTATTAAATGTCACCGGAGTTTTTACCGGGACTGTACAAATGATATGCCTTTCCTTGAGTGAATTAAAATAATAAATAAAGACAAAGTTATCTTTATTTATTATTTTTGCATAATAATTATAGTGTATGGCTAAAATTGTTTTATTCCAACCTGATCCTATACCAGCCAAAGATGTCTTTTATATGAAAGCGATTAAAAGCGGGATGATGCAGTTCATCCAACGGCTTTCACTTCAAACTAAGATACACTGCTTATGGCGATTGGAGTTTTATTGGATATTGCTTAAAACACAAGTGCTGAAAATTTTTTTTCGTATCAACAAGGGATTTATCAATAAGAAACTGATGGCGAAATACCAATCCTGCGATAAATCACATTATGTGCCAATACAACCCAGCAGGAAGGGAATCGCAAAAATGTCTTGCATTACCGGAGGTGATGGGCGGGTGAAAATGCTTGTACCCCGGACGGAACCTTCGGCGAAAGTGATCGCATTTAAAGGGTGATCGTTTTGGAGGAAATTGGACTGCCTTCCTGTGTTAATAGAATTTTATAGGCAAGCCAAAGAATGGGCAATGAACACAAGATTTTATGAAAAAACCAACAATAGAATTACTATCTCCCGCGGGATCATTTGAAGCATTACAGGCGGCCATCAACGGCGGTGCTGATGCCGTTTATTTTGGTGTGGAGCAATTGAATATGCGGGCTAAGTCCATTAATTCTTTCATGCTGGAGGATATACAGCAAATCGCAGCTATTTGCAAGGCAAATGAAGTGCGGACATATCTCACGCTCAACACTATAATGTACGACCATGATATGCAATTGCTGCATGCCATTCTGAAAGAAGTAAAGAAATACGCTATCGATGCAGTTATTGCTTCTGATTTCGCTGTGATTGAAGCCTGTAACCAACTGAACATCCCCCTCCATATTTCTACCCAGGCCAACATTAGCAATTTGGAAACTGTACAGTTTTTCGCACGTTTTTCCGACGTTGTGGTGCTTGCAAGAGAACTTACGTTAAAACAGGTGGCCCACATTTGTAATGAAATTGAAAGACGCAATATAAAAGGGATCAGTGGTGAATTAATGAAAGTTGAGGTATTTGTTCATGGAGCTCTGTGCATGGCGATTTCGGGAAAATGTTATTTAAGCCTGCACGCACAAAATGCATCGGCCAACCGTGGCGCCTGTACTCAAAATTGTCGTCGCCCCTATACAGTAACCGACACGGAAACCAATGAAAAATTGCTGGTGGATAATGAATACATCATGTCGCCGAAAGACCTGTGCATGATCGATAAGCTCAGCGAGGTGGTAAATAGCGGGGTGAGCGTTTTGAAGATAGAAGGAAGAGGTAAAGGCCCCGATTATGTTTATACAGTTACGCAATGCTACCGCGAAGCTTTGCAGGCTTTAGAAAACAGCAGCTATACTGCTGGCAAGATAGAAGATTGGATGAAGCGGCTGGCTACCGTTTACAACCGCGGATTTTGGAATGGGTATTACCTGGGCCATCAATTGGGCGAATGGACGGCTCATCCCGGTTCTTCCGCCACGGAAAAGAAGATTTATGTTGGTAAGGGAAGCAAGTATTATCCAAAGATTAAAGTAGGAGAGTTTGCTATTGAATCCGGCTCTGTCAAAGAAGGCGATACATTGATGATTACCGGAGCCGCGGTAGGCATGGCCAGAGAAAAGATGGTAACGTTAACGGTAAACGGCGCACAGAAAGCAATAGCCGTGAAGGGAGATAAAATAACTTTTCCATTCGGTACAAAAATAACGCAGGGAGATAAACTATATAAAATTGTTGAAACGGCAAATGGCTAAAATCATCCACTATAGGAGCAAGTGTATTGGTTGTGGTGTCTGTTTTGAAATGTACCCCGACCAATGGCGCATGTCAAAAAAGGATGGCAAGGCAACCCTGGTGAATGCGATTTTAAAAAAAGACGTTTTTGTTTTACCCGTCACTAATTATATTCAACAACTCACACAAGAATTAACAAGGGCTTGCCCGGTAAAAATCATCAAAGTATTATGAACGAAACAATCATGCAATTTATGCAGGAGCAAACATGTGCCACTATTTGCTGTAACGACGAAGCAGGAAATCCTTATTGTTTCAATTGCTATTTTGCGTTGAACAAGGAAGATGGACTTTTGTATTTTAAATCCTCATCCGACACCAACCATGTTATTATGCTGGGGAAAAACCCTATCATTGCGGGAACGATCCTGCCTGATAAATTGAACATTTTAATAACAAGAGGTGTACAGTTCCAGGGCGATTTGTTGCAGCATGCTGATCCGCTTGCCAAAGACGGCTACCTGCGGTATCATAAAAAATATGCCATGGCGCTTGCCATGAAAGGAGAGGTATTTACCATTCGTATCAACAGCATAAAAATGACTGACAGCAATCTCGGTTTTGGGAGAAAGATTGAATGGACACGGGAAGCACTTTGTACCGCCGATTAGCATGTAAACGGAGACCCTGGTAAATGCATTAAATATCGTTCAGTTAAATCTTAGTGAGCATTATTGCCACTATTGCACGAATTGACACGAATAAGGCCGGTGATATTTGTGCTAATTCGTGCATTCGTAGCTGGAAAATTTCATTTAATTCTTAGGCAAAAATGTTTTACTTATCTCATCATATACAGCAAGATAATTATTAGACTTTCCATCCCTGTCAAAGATAGACTCCCATGTATTAAGCGGCTCCCAGATACAGGTGCCTTTTCCCTTGCCTTCGGGTAGTTCAAATGCAATTTTATTAACGGTTTCTTTTAATTGGGAGTATTCCACTACGATCACATCTTTATGATACCGGTTTACTAAGTCATTCAGATTGTCCCTTAAATCATCCGGCGTGCCATGCCATTTTGGATAATACGATTCACCGATCACGTCAAAGCTTACTCCTCTTGCAAGCATGTTATCGATGAAAAATACTGACTCGCTGTTTTGCCCACCCAACGCCACATGCAACATGATCACAACAGAAGGGTCCACAGCTTTTATAGCTGCAGTTCCCGCTTTGATGAGTTGAGCTAAACCGTCCGGGTTATTTATGTTGCCATCGGGCCAAACCATTCCATGATTGATCTCATTGCCTATCTGTACCATCTCGGGAACGGTTCCCTGGGCTTTTAATTGCTGCATTACATCTTTTGTATAATCGTATAAAGCTTTTTTCAGTTCCGTAAACGATAAGCCCCGCCATGCAGCCGGTTTATATTGCTTCCCGGGATCGGCCCAATAGTCGCTGTAATGAAAATCGAGCAATAGTTTCATCCCGGCTGCTTTCACCCGTTTTGCCATCTGCTTAGTATGTTCAAGATCGCAAAACCCTTTTTTCGGCGAGTAGCCGCTATCATTGGCCGGGTCATTGAATATGCGCAGCCGTACATAATTAAAACCATGATCTTTCAAAATCAAAACCGGGTCTTTCTGAACGCCTTTATCTGAAAACTTTATGCCGCGGTCTTCTAATTGGGGCAGGAAAGAAATATCTGCACCAAGCATTTTATCCATTGGTCTTTTCTTCGCGGCTTCTCCTTTCAATTCATAGGTTTTATCCATGGTAACCGTAGCTGCGCTTTCCGGTGAAATGGTTACAATATCGGTTGAGCCGGTGGCCAGTGAGGTTGATTTTGCTTCAAATTTTATCATTCCCGTATTCACTCCCGCCTGGACAATTACCTGGCATTTGCCATTGAACAGTCTTCTCTGCCACGCACCATCCATGCATTTGTCCGGTTCATGACTGCTCGGATCACCATTGCCAACACCAATGATGCTGCCCGGGCCGCTGATCGAGAACTTAATCATATTATCTGCATCCGGCACTTCCCGGCCTTCCTTATCTACAACGCTCACATTGATAATGGTAGCATCTTTGCCGTCCGCCAGCACAGTAGTTTTATAAGGAGTAATTACCACTTCAACGGGTGCATTAGTGGTCTCTACCTGTGCAGTTAACTTCTTTCCTTTTTTGAAAGCCACCGCTTCCAGTTTGCCGGGCTCATAGTTCACCATCCAGGTTAAATGACTATTGCGGGGCATATCTTTTTTGCCTTGTGACTTTCCGTTCAAAAACAACTCAACATTATCTGCATTGGAATTTACCCAAACTTCTACAGGCTTTCCACGTTTTTCTTTCCAGTTCCAATGAGGAGAAATGTGTAGAACGTCTTTGTCTGTCCACCAGCTTTGATAATAGTAGTAAATATTTTTCGGAAAACCACACATATCCATGATGCCGAAATGTGAGTTGATATTGGGCCATTCAAAAGGCGTTGGCTCCCCACGGTAATCAAATCCTGTCCACACAAAACCTCCCAGCCAGAAATCATTTACCGCAGCCAGCTTCCACCAGTCTTCTGCTTTACTTGCCCACCATGGTGCGGTAATATCCTGATCGGGTAAATATCCCCGGATGCTGTCTTTTTCATAAATGCCCCTGGTGGTAACCGTGCTGCCCATTTCGGTGCCCATGATCGGCTGCGTTGGATGGGCTTTATGATAATCCTCCACGGCAAATTGCCTGTAATTGAATCCTCTCACAGGGATTACCTCGTTCACACCGTGAAATACATTGGGTAAATCCGCAGCATACGTACAGGTTCGGGTAGGATCGAGTTCTTTTTGCTTTGCGATAAATGTTTGTGCAATTCTTTTGCCGGTGGTAATGGTTTGTATCCATCCTTCTTCGTTGCCGATAGACCATATGAACACGGATGCCCTGCTGCGGTCACGCTTTACAAACCGCTCAAATTCGTTGATGTATTCAGAACTGCTGTTGAGTTGCCGTTGTTCGTCCAGCACCAGCATTCCCAAACTATCACATGCATCCAGCAACTCTGGTGTAGGTGCGTGATGACTGGTACGGTATGCATTCACTCCTAAGTTTTTCAACAATCCAATGCGGTAATATTGCAAATAGTCGGGTAGTGCAGCGCCAAGGCCGGCATGGTCCTGGTGACAGTTTACCCCGTGTAGCTGTACATATTTTCCGTTTAAAAAAACACCATTTGGTTTTATTTCAATCGTGCGAATACCGAACCTCAGCTGCTTTGTATCGATCACATTTCCCTGGGAAATTAGCTTTACTTCTATCCTGTACAAATAAGGATCATCCAATGACCAAAGTGATGGATTAGTGATGTTTATATTTTGAATTGCTTTTTTTGATTCGTTCACATTCAAGGAAATGGCTTCTCCTTTGGAGGTAGCGACCAGTTTGCCATTTCTATCAATGACATTTGTAACCACCATACAACCCGCTAACGATGGCGCTTCGTTTTGAATGGTCGTCTCCACATGAATGGTAGCCTTATTATTCTTAACCTCGGAATAAGCAAAAATTCCATCCTGCACGATATTCAGGTTATTGTACTGGTTTAACCACACATGGCGGTAAATGCCGGCGCCTTCATAAAACCAGCCCTCGTACTGGGTGGCATCCGCACGAACTACCAGGATGTTTTCTTTATCGAAATTTACAAAGTCGGTAATATCATAACCGTTGCCGACATAGCCGCTTTTATTGTTTCCTAAATAAAAACCATTGATCCAGATATTGGCATCACGGAAAATACCGTCAAACTGAATTTGAAATCGCTGGCCGGAATCTGACCGGGCAATTGTAAAATGTTTCCTGTACCATCCAATGCTGGTTTCCGGAAAAAGGCCGCCAACAGGTTTATATCCGTGTGCCATCACATCAAAATTATCAACCTTTACAAATGGCAATTCCACTGCCCAATCGTGTGGAAGGTTGAGTGTTCGCCATGAACTGTCTTTAAATTTTGCATCGATGGCGGTACCCTGGGCGGCACCCGACTTCACAAAAACATTGGTGATGCCATAGTTGAAATCTTTTTCAGGATTGCCGGCATGCCCAAGATGAAATTTCCAGTTGTCATTAAAATTTATTCTTTTCCTGTCGGGATTTTGTGCATCTGCCTTTTGCAGGGTAAAAAAGCATAAAATAAGTCCGGCCAAAAAATGTAAAGCGTTTCGCATTGTAAGATTGTTGTTGTCAAAAAAAGAGATTGGTAAAACAGGCGTGGTTCTTCTAATTGGCAAAAGCGTTTAGAGCCACGGTGGGTTTGCCGGTATTGTCAAAGGCTCCCAATGGATATCCCTGCCAGTTGTTATATGCTTCAGGCTCCCAATATAAAACGCCCAATCCTTTGTTGCCACTTACCGATTTTGTTTTGGTGATGAGATCTGCCAGGAATGAGTTGCATTCTGTTGCATTGTTCCAGCTCATCCCAACTTCCACGATCATCACTTCTTTGTTGTATCTCGATACCATGTCATTCATATTAGCCAGGCATTGTGTGTTTAGCGTAGACCAGTTTGAAACGGACGGATATAATGACATGCCGATCACATCGTATTTAGCACCATTCGATTGCAGGCCATCAAAGATCCACCGGAAAAGCGAATTGTCGAAGCCATTAGAGATATGCACAATCACTTTTGCAGAAGGAAAAACCGATTTTACGGCGTCGTATCCTGCATTCACCAATTGAGCAAAATTGTTCATATTTACGGATGCTTTGCCATCAGGCCACAGCATGCCGTCGTTGGTTTCATTACCCACCTGCACCCATTCAGGCAAAATGTTATTATTCTTCAATGCCGTTAATACGGATGCCGTATGATCGGCAAGGGATGTTTTTAAAGCAGCAATATTCTGTGATGCCCATGCTGCAGGCTTTGTTTGTTTGCCGGGGTCAGCCCAATTATCGCTATAATGAAAATCGATCATGATCCGCATTCCCAGGTTTTTTGCACGGGTGGCTTTTGCCACCAGGTCAGCAGTATTGTTCCATGCAGGCGATGGATTTACCCATACCCGAAGCCGGATGGTATTCATTCCAATCGACTTCAGAAGGGCCATACATTCCTGCTCAGTGCCTGCGGTGTTATAGAATTTAATGCCAGCGGTTTCCATTTGGCTAACCCAGCTTACATCAGCGCCCTTGGCAAAATTGGAGGGGGTAACAATTGGTATCACGGGTTCAGGCTCATTTTTGCAGGCTATTACAATAAGTAAGATGAAGGGGAGGAGCAAGAATTTTTTCATGGTGTTTACGCTAATTAACGGATGTGTACTTTGATGTACTTTTTCGGCTTGCTACCCAGAGGGATTACAAGGTTAGAAGTAAGTACATTTTCCAAAGAATATCCGGCAACTAAGATACCAGTAAGTTTTCATAATCGGTTTTTAGCAGTCCCATTTTAGTGTGAGCCGGAAAATGAGAATAATCATATTATTTAGTGACTATTGTCAGGGTCTGAAGGTCTGAATTAAAGTAAATTAGAAGTGAGAATAGCGTGTATAAAGATAATTGCGGAGCCCGAACATTTAAAGAGAATCCCACCAATTAGCAGTAAATATTTTTTCATATTAGCCAGCCTGTTTTTATGGCATAAGGCTATCAAAAAACTTTCAAATGAAAACGATCCTGGTAGCAACTGATTTCTCGCCCGCTGCACTCAATGCAGCAAACTATGCGGCAAGTATGGCTTTGGCAATTAATGCCGGTATTGTATTGCTTCATGTTTACCAGATACCCGTTAGTTATAGCGAAGTAGCTGTGGCGGTAAATGAGGAGGATATGACAGAGAATGTGGAAAAGGCAATGAGCGAATTAAAAGAAGAACTGATTCGTAAAAGCGACGGAAAGCTCAACGTGGAAACCGAAGTGAGGATGGGCATATTTTCTTATGGATTACAATTGGCTTGCGACAACGTACAACCCTATGCGGTAATCATGGGAAGCCAGGGAACATCACCTGCAGAACGTTTGATTTTTGGCAGTCATACCGTGCTGGCCGTACAATATTTGAAATGCCCGTTGATAACCGTGCCGGTGGGGGTTGCTTTCAAAACAATTAAAAAGATTGGCCTGGCCTGCGATTTTGATAAGGTGCTCGATACTGTGCCGGTGAGGGAAATTAAAATGCTGGTGAACGATTTGAATGCAGAATTGCATGTACTTAATTCCGGCAAAAAGGAAGTATTTAATCCCAATATTGTGCTCGGCCCCGGTTTACTTACAGAAGTGCTTGCACCCTTGAAACCGCAATGTCATTTCATCACCAATGAAAATACGGATGAAGCGATCATGGATTTTGCGGAAAAAAATGAAATTGACCTGCTGGTGGTGTTGCCGAAGCGACATAATATGCTTGATAAACTTATTCATAAAAGTCATACCAGGCAATTGGTACTGCACAGCCATGTACCGGTGATGGCTATTCACAATTGAGATTTCGGTAAGGCCCGCACAGCAAAGGATGCAAAGAGTCAATTGCGAGCTCCAACAGACTTTTCATTCATCGCCCGAAGGCGTTGGCAGAGTATTTTTATAAAGCCCCTGGCCACTTCGGGCCGTTCGTCCATCAGTTCAAAAAAAGGTTCCTGGTCAATTCTGTATAAAAAACAGTCGGTGTTAGCAGTTGCGGTGGCACTACGTGTTTCGGCATCCAGCAGTGATAGTTCTCCAAAAACTTCTTTTTCTTTTAATATCGCAAGGATGGTGTTTCCTTTATGAATTTTTACCTGGCCTTTGTAGATAATGTACATGGAATCACCGATTTCACCCTCATCAAAAATAACCGAACCGGCTTCCAGTTCTTTTTCCTGCATTAAGGGAGCAAGGTCTGCCAGGATATTTTCCGGGGTTTCTTTAAAAATACTAAGTGTTTTAAGTACCAATACTTTTTCGATAATCATTAAACGATCGGTTGGTTGATGAGGCATGCAATAAAGTTACATTTTTACATGGCAAATTGGGCTATTTCCTGCAATAACTTACTATCGGAGGCCAGGTATTTTGTTATCAGGCCGGATTCTATTTTGTAGAAGTTCTTTTTTGAAATGTACATGGAACAGGCTTTGGTCCAATGATTATAATTGATGGGCTTTTCAGAAAGTATATTGTGCAGAACCGTTTCAACCTGTAGGTGGAAATTTGCCGGTAAAAGGTTTTTCAATGCATCACAGCGGTGATCGATGGTGGCCGTTTCATAAATAGTATTGAACTGCCCGGCAAAGTCTTTTCGCACCATCATTTCAACAATTTCCATGGCATTGGCAATACCTTCTTTGTTTTTCATATTTAATCCGGCCCTTACTTTTCCCATACTCTCATGATGGTACAAACAACCAAACAGGCATAGCAATACTTCCCTGATTTGTTGCAATTCGATCTGCAGGGAGTTCATCAGTAAATCGTATTTCTTGTGGTCAGATTGTAATATCTGCTGCATATGTAACAACTGCACACCGTACACAACATATCCTTTCACCATTTCTTCAAACAATTTCTGTGTAGCAACAGTGCAATGATAACGGCAACGGTACAATGCTTTTATAATGGCCGCTGATTCAATCGGCTTTTCATGCAGTAGTTGAAGCAGTAGATCCATAGATTTACTTCCGCCAATTTTGCCGATAACTACAATCAGCTTATCCCGTTGTTCCGGAGTACATTCTTTTGAAAAAACATAGGCTGATATTACCGGAAGTGCTGCTTCACCAGCCCGTTGCAGGCTATTCAACACCTGCTTTTCTTTTGTTGTCATTAAAGATAGCAAGCTTGCCAACAGGGTAATATCGTTCAAATTTCCCGCCGCTTCCATGGCTGCATTGCTTACCATAACAGACGGGTCATTCATGAGTTTATTCAACACCAAGTAATGCCGGCTGCTGTTTACATCAGTTAAAATCGCAACTGCTTTGATCCTATCCTGAGCATCATTGCTGGCGTACAGTTCTTCCAATGTATGTTCGGCATTTTGTCTTAATGCGTCATCTTTACTTTTTAGTAAATTAGATACAGCAACCTGTTGCACAAGTTTATCAGGATGTTTCATGTAGCCAACGAATCTTTCATCGGGCATTCCGTAACCGCATAGCGCCTGTAAGGCAGTGCTGACCACTTCGGGGCTTTGCGATTGCTCAACCAAATCTTCCAGGTCTTTTTCGGCACCCGGTATTTTGAGTTTTTTGGTGAGATGAATTGCTTCAAGTTTTACCTTATCTGAATGGTGATGGAGCAACTGAACAATTAATTCCTGGGAAAGCTTACTGTTTGAATTATTCAATAATCTTAGAATATTTATAATTTCCACTTCAGTGCCCGCCTGAATCTTTCTTTGAATCAGTTGTTGTGTTTCTTCATCCTCCAGTGTAAAGCCTTCCTGGTTAAAATAACTGCTTCCCACAGTTTTAAAAAGGGTTCGCAGGTAAGATTTTTTTATGTAAAAGATATTCACGATCCATCCCAATGCAAGTATTACCAATACCAAAGAAAGCGTGACGAGATTTACGTGGTGCTGTAAATTAAACATCACTAATAAAAGGATGCCGCAAAACAAATTGGCGAAAGGGTCCATTATTCCTTTTACAACATTATGGGCCCGCAGTCTGTCATGGGTCGGAAGTGGCTGCATCAGGGTTAATAAGGCTGGTGCGTTGATGGATGTGCGCAGTGCATCCACCGCAATAGCGGCTACCCCAAAGAAATAGATCACCTTCAACTCGTTGGTAAATACCTGCCCGAAAATCAGCACCGGCAAAACACTAACGATTAAAACCAGCGGCGTTAACAGCGCAGCCCGGTGAATGCCCAGCTTAAACATGAGCCTGCTGGCAAAGACCATTTTGATGATCATTGAAATGATACGTGAGCCAGCCAGGAAGAAGGCTATAAACTGTGCAAGGTGTACATTGTCTTTAATTGCATGCTTAACACCCGAATAAAACGCGTAGTTGATGATGAGCATACACGAACTGATCAGGAAAGAAAGCACAGCCACCTGTCGGATAAGTGTGTTAAATGAAAAGCTTTCTACCAGTTTTCTTATTTTCTGTTTGGGTGCCTTATGCGTTTGGTGGGGTTGCATTTGCTGAAGCAGGCCCGACCGGTGTATATGCCGTAAATAGTACAGTGATCCCAGCATGAACACAATTCCGGCGAGGATCAGGTTATCGGTGCCGGTATAAGATACCACCACCAGTGCAACAGAATAGCCGATAAATTTTGATGGGATGTCGCCGGCGCTGATTACGCCAAACAGGCGTTTGCTCTGTCTTACATCAAAGAGGATGGCGGCAATTCCCCAAAATTCGAGATTGTTTAACAGGTACAATACATTGAACCAGGCCAGCATGATGTAAAAAAACCAATCCTGTTTTATAAAGCCGCCGGCAAGCCAGAAAACAAACATACTAAGCGTCATAAAAAGGGTTACCACCGCACTTAATTTGGCAACGGGCAGCCGGTGCTCGAGGCGGCTATAGGCGATCCCGACGATCCATAGTAAACCGGCAGAGATCACCATTACCCATGGCAGTTTTGTTATCACAAACTTGTCAAGAAACATTGCAAAAGCAGCTGTAAAGAAGAACGCGATTCCCGCACCCTGGAAGAATTGGAGCAGGAAAAGCTTTTTTACCAGCCATGCTTCATCCTGTCGTACATTAAATATCTTTAACCAAAAATTATTTCTTCTCATAATATCAATTTGGTACACACACCCACATCGCTAATTAACGAATGGGGCTAAAAAAAACATATTTCAGTCGGGGAGAATGTTAATCCGGCACTAAAGTTATTGCATAATTTCTTTATATGCTTCCGGTTTTTGAGAAGCGGGGGTTTGCTAATGACGTATTTGGAGATATAATGTTCTACCACGACCCAGTTGGCCTATATGAATTCACCCATTTGTTTGCGCTGGCTGGAATATTGTATCGAAAAATATTTTAAAATACATTTTATGTTCGCCGGCAGTAGAAATAGCCTTTAAATTGATCTCAATTTACATTTTCATTCCTTCCATGGGGTTAGCCCCTTTTTTAAAAATGTACTCACTTTGCAGCAAGTAAGCGCCCGTAATTACTACCACATCCCCGGCGTTTAATCCTGATTTGATTTCAACCCGTTCGCTGCTTTCCAAACCCAATTCTACCATCCGGCTTTTAAATGAACTGCCACCAGTTCTTACCCAAACCGTGGCGCCTTTGCCATCCCTGATTACCGCATCAATGGGCAGCGTTAGAGATGCACGGCGCCGGCTTTTCAAGACTACATATGCAGGCATTCCGGGCCTTAAATTATTACCAGTGTTGGGAATGGAAACCCGTACCAAATTGATTCTTGTATCCGGACTTATTTCGGGGTTTACAAATTCCATTTTCCCTTTGATTTCTTTGCCTTCCATATCGGGCAACTGAACCGTTGCAGCGCCATCAATATCTACTGACGAAAGTTGGGAACTGTATACCTGTGCTTCTGCCCAAAGCGTAGAAAGGTCGGCAAGGTTAACAATCGTTCCTCCTTCATTTACATAATCGCCTTCACGGATGGGCAAAGCAGTAATATATCCTGATGCGCTGCTGTAAAAAGTGGTGGTTGCCGAAGCTTTTTTACCGAGCGCCAGTTGCCTCAGCTGTGTTTCATTCATGCCCCATAACAGCAGTTTGTTTTTTGCACTTTCCAGCAGCTGGCCGAAGTCGATGGCAGTCTCATCCGTGAATATTTTTTTTCTTTCCAATGCCAGTAAATACTCTTGCTTGGCGCTGTTTAATTCTTCGCTGTAGACATCATACAAGGGTGAGCCTTTACGAATAAATTCGCCCATGTCTTTAAAGTATAATTTTTCTATTCTCCCCATCACTCTTGAGCTTACTGAGGATGCTTTCGACTGGTCGAAATTTAATGTGGCGGTTAGTACCAACTGATCGCCGATGGTACCATTACGAAGCGTATCGGTTTGGATATTACCCAGCTGAATTTGTTGCGCACTCAGCAGTATCTCATCAGCCTTTTCTCCCTGGCTTTTTTTTACCTGCGTTAGTTCCATATGACAGATGGGGCATTTACCAGGCTTGTATTCTATTACCTGTGGATCCATCGAGCAGGTATAATAAGTGTCTGCGTTGACGGGTGTTTGCTGTTTGCTTTTGCAGGAAGCAACCAATACAATGAGGGAGGCGATCATCGCTCCCAATAGTATCTTATGTACAAGAGTGCGACGCCACTGATGCTTAATAGTAGTGCTGCAGCCCGGTACATCATTGTTCTTTTTCATCGCTTAATTTTTTAATTTGATAAAGCTTTCACTGTCCATCAAATATTGTGCATTCACGGCCACTGAATCTTCCATTGATAAACCGCTGATCACCTGTATATGATTTTCGTGCAGGATGCCGGTATTTACCTTTTGTGCCCTGAAACCATCACCTGTTTTTTTAAATACTACCTTATCTACTCCCAGCGACAACACGGCCTCCTTGGGCAACCACGAAGCGTTCTTTGCATTGCCGAAAATGATAGCCCTTACCTGGCTGCCGATGGGTATTTTTAAAAGCGTATTGTTGAAATAAACTCTTGCTGTCAGTGTTTTGCTATCCTTGCGGTAAAAAGGTTCAATAAAGTTTATGACGGCCCTGAAATCCTTTCCCGGAGCGGTTTCAGGAACAACCCGTACGATATTTCCGGTTTTAATTAATTGCTGGTTGTCGCCATAAATATTTAGAACGGCCCATGCGTGGCCGGGATCGTTTACTTCAAAAACAGGTTGTCCTTTTTGCACATACATTCCTTCTTTCAAGGCAAGTTCTTCCGTGATGAGTGCGATATCTTTCATACGGGTAGACGCAGCGGGATTGTTCATTGCAGTTCCTCCGGGGGCTTCGTGAATATGCCCGTTGTAATTGCTGTAAACGGCGACGGTAAAACCGGGTTTGCCCGACCTGGTCACCTGTTGCAATTGCTCATTGCTCATACCAAGAAGCAGCAATTTATCTTTCGATGCCTGGATCAGTGTTGCATTGTTGGGGTCGTTTTTAAGAAGGAATAACAGGTTCTGCTGGGCGGTGAGGATTTCCGGACTGTAAATGTCCATGATGTGTTGGCCCTTGTGTACAGCCTGGTAACGGTAATGGACATACAATTTTTCAATCCTTCCCGCAACACGTGATGAGATGCTGCCAGTGGCCCTTGTATCATAAGCGACATTACCGAGTGCTTCAATCTCTAATGGTTCTTCTTTTTTTTGGATAGTGGTGACCGGCACGGAGGAGATCACAAATTCGTTGGTAGGTTTTAAAAGTGAGGCCAGCTCAATGTCTTCCAATGCTTTTGCATTCGTGATTTTCTTTACAAGTTCCATCCCGCAAATGGGGCATTTACCGGGCTGTTCCCGGATGATTTCCGGGTGCATTGAACAGGTATAGAACTGTTTGATGTTTTCTGTTTCCGGTTGTGAATGCTTGTGGTTGCTGTTTGGATTACAGGCAGGTAATACAATAAGCAATAGGCAAATTGGCAATAGGCAAGATACCATCGGGCTCCAGCCGTTTTTACGGACTGTGGATTGCCCATTGCCGATTGACAATTGACTACCGACCATTGACGATTGACCATTGACCATTGCCCATTCACCATTCACGATCGCCGCGGCTACTTTTTCTCTTTTCATTTTTTTTCGATTATCCTTTCCAGTGATACCTGCAGTTTAAGCGCCTGGTTCAGCAACTCCAAATACTCCAGTTGTGTCATGTTGAGCGATTCCCATGCATCATATATCATGAACAGTTCTTCTGTGTTTTGTTCATAACCCAACTGCATGGTTTTGTAATTATTTTTTAATGCAGGAATAATATTTGTTTCAAATAATTTCAACTGTTTGTTCTTTAACGATATTTCGTTGCGCATGGCATTGGCCATTCCGCTGTATTCATTTAGCATCATTTCTTTTTGCGATTGCAGGGCACTGGCTTTCCATTTCAGGCTTTCAATATTTGCCTTGTTCATCCCGGACGACCATTTTGCCAGCGGCAGTTTCATCATTCCCATCAGCGAGAATTGCATAGGAAGGCCGCCAAAGCCAAACATATGCTCATAACGGATTCCAAACTGTGGCCGCAGGCTTTGCCGCTCGGTCTCCTGCTTTAAAAAAGTAAGACTGATATTTTTATCAATTGCTTTCAGATCGCTGCGGTTGTAAAATAAAGTGCTGTCAAACACGAGTGAAGAATAATCCGTTAATACATAGCTTGTGTCGATATCAAAATCAATCATTGCGTTGCGGCCCATCAATGCGTTTATGCGGATGCGTTTGTCTTTGATATCATTTTCAAACATCAATTGCATGTTCTGTATATTTCCGAGCGCAGCTTTTGCTTTGTAATATGCATTGATTTTTCCGAGGCCGTTTTTATAACGGATCTCCGCATTTTTGATCATGAAGTCGAGCAGCTTTTCATTTTGGTCCAAAACAGCTGATTTTTTTTTCAGCATGATCCACTCATAATAATATCCTTTCGCTTCATTGACAAGATCGTTGAGTGAAGCATTTTTTCGTTCCTTTTCTACAGAAGACATTGCCTCCATATAAGCCGCATCGGCATTTTGTTTTTTTTTGCTGGGAAACATTTGCTGGCCTCCGATCATGTATTGTCCCATGCCGGGTTCGCCCATATCTCCTTTCTTCCACATCTTAATATTGTAAGGCGCCATCCAAAGCCCCGTGCTGATCTCGGGCGGCATCCAGCTTTTTGCACCTTTGGCCGCTTCATCCATAGAACGGATTTCACTGTTGTACATTTTTACAACAGGATGTGAAGCCGAGATGCTATCGATCATTGCATTCAGCGTAAGCGTTTGTGCCGAAATGGTTTTTACCAACAGTATGGTTGCCAGCAATAAAATTATTTTTTTCATGGTATGTATTTAGCCCGGTATTTATTTTTTATGCCACGAATGCACGAATGATTGCATTATCTCTGCTACCGTGTTAGCAAACCGCCCTTTTTTCTTATGATTTAACGCCGCTGCGAATTCATCGCCGGTTCATTTTTTTCCCGGGCTTTATTTGTGCAAATTCGTGTCATTAGTGGCAACAACTTTTTATTCCTTTACATCTATTACATCTATCTTACCCTTTCTTTTTAATTCTCTTTCCTTGATCATTTCAAAAACAACCGGCGTAATCAGCAACACATAAATTGTGGACGTGATAGTGCCGCCAATGAGTGGTATAGTAATGGGCCGCATGATGTCGCTGCCCACACCCGTTGACCATAAAATGGGGATCAATCCAAACAAGCCAACAGATACCGTCATCAGCTTTGGCCGCAGTCTTTTTGCTGCGCCTTCCACCACAAATTCCCTGATGATGGCGGGAGTTAAGGTTGCTCCCGAATTACCGTGTTTACTTACCATGTTTTGCATTGCTTCGTTCAGGTAAATGGTCATTAACATGGCCGTTTCGATGGCCATTCCAAACAATGCAATAAAACCAACGGCAACCGCCACTGACAAATTCACTCCATAGAAGTACACCATGAACACGCCGCCAATCAAAGCGAAAGGCACGGTCAGCATGGTTACCAGCGATTCTTTGAAAGAATGATAGGTAAAATACAGCACCATAAATATGATGAGTATGACTACCGGCATAATCATCGTTAGGGTTCTGTTTGCCCTTAGCTGGTTTTCCCACTGGCCGCTCCATTCAAGAAAATATCCCTTCGGTAGTTTGGTGATCATCTTATTCAATCTTCCCTGGGCCTCTTCTACCGTACTGCCTAAATCTCTTTCTCTTACATTGAATAAAACCGTACCCCTTAACATCGCATTTTCTGAGTTGATCATTGGAGGACCATCGGTGATTTTTATATCGGCAACTGCTTCCAGCGGTACCGGTCCGAAGCTCATGGTTTGTACCTGCATACGGTTCAGCGATTGCAGGTTATTGCGAAAATCCTGTCCATATCGTGCATTTACGGAGAAGCGCTGACGGCCTTCGATGGTGGTAGTTATTTTCATACCACCCAATGCGATTTCTATCACCGCATTTACATCATCCACGCTTAATCCGTAACGGCCAATCTCATCGCGTTTGATAGCAATGTCGATGTACTTTCCGCCGGTGATCGGTTCTACATACAAATCTTTTACACCATCAATTCCTTCGAGTTGTTTCTTGATCGTTTGTGCAAATGCATAAATAGTGTCGAGATTTTGACCGTATACTTTCAGTCCCACATCGGTGCGGATCCCGGTAGAAAGCATATTGATGCGATTGATGATGGGTTGTGTCCATCCGTTAGTGACACCGGGTATCTGAAGCTTTGCATTGAGTTCATTGATGATATCATCCTTGTTCATCCCTGCTCTCCATTCGGCTTTGGGCTTTAGCAGAACAATGGTTTCAATCATGCTGATAGGAGAGTTGTCTGTTGCCGTATTGGCTCTTCCTGCCTTGCCCAATACCTGCGATACTTCCGGAACCGTGCGGATCAGTTTATCCTGCACCTGCAACAATCGTTTTGCTTCAGAATTGGAAACGTCGGGTAAGGTTACCGGCATAAACAGCAGGGAACCTTCATCCAGCGGAGGCATAAATTCAGAACCAAGGCGGGTCATCATGATAACCCCAACAACTAACGCAACCAGGTTAATGGCGATGGTTGTTTTTCTCCATCGCAGGCACCACAGCAGTATAGGTGTATATCTTTTTTCGAGTGTTCTTGTAATGGGATTAGCGCTTTCGGGTTTCAGCCTTCCTTTCAGCAAAAAGGAAATTAACACAGGGGCAAGTGTAATGGCAAGAAAAGCATCTACCAGCAATATAAAAGTTTTCGTCCACGCAAGCGGGTGAAACAATTTTCCTTCCATACCCGTAAGCAGGAACACCGGCAAAAAAGAAGTGACTACAATAATAGTAGAATAAAACACTCCCGGGCCCACCTGTTTGGATGCCTTCATGATGATCGCCATGCGTTCATCTGGAGTGAGCGGGTCTTTTTTTTGTTTAAAAAACATGTTTACTTTTTTGGATTTTCTGTTTACCGTTATTTGCCAGTAATCAATATCTTAATGCTAATTACCAGCGTTTATGTCGCGTATTCATTAATTGGTTGGGACCCTGCTTAATAGTTGCTCCTTTTAGATTTGTTGTTTTCGCCTCCCCGGCCGGCGGGGCTGCGTAACTGCAACGCTGCTGCTTTTGCTTCTTTCAAAAAATAAGCTATCGCATTTTTTGAATACCGACTTCGTGGGTACCGAACGAAAAGAGGCAGCTTATGTAGTTACTGGTTTAAACCCGCATCAAGTTCATTGATCTATTTAGACCTGGTTGGGCTAATTATTTATTTTTGGTAGCATTATCAATGGGTTAATACTAAATACTATGCACTAAGTACTTTTTGCAACCTGCGCTTCACTTAAATGCCGGTAACCATTTTCAACCATCACGATACCATCATCCACTACAACGCTGATGGCCAGTGCAATTCCGGTCAACGACATGATATTGCTGGAAATCCCAAAGAAGTCAAGAAAGATAAAACCGATTGCTACTGCAATGGGCAATTGTATCAAAATGATCAGGGCACTGCGCCAATGGAAAAGAAAAATGATCACAATGATTGATACCGCAATCATTTCCTCTATCAATGTTCCTTTAACCGACTCAACTGCTCTTTCAATCAATGTGCTGCGGTCGTAAGAAGCCTTAAAGTTTACTCCTTCGGGCAAGCCTTTTTGAACTTCTGTCATTTTCTTTTTTACTGCCTTAATTACCTTGTCTGCATTTTCGCCATACCGCATCACTACGATCCCACCTACCACTTCGCCATTTCCGTCTGCATCAAAAATGCCCAGCCGAAGGTCGCCGCCCATTTGTACTGAGCCAATATCTTTTACTCTCACGGGTATTCCATTGTAATTATTCAGGGCGATATTTTCTACATCCTCTTTGCTTTTGATATACCCGAGACCCCGGATGATGTAGGCCATATCAGCCATCTCGAATTTTCTTCCTCCTACATCATTATTATTAGCTTTCACCTTATTCATCACTTCCATCAGCGAGATGTTGTAGTGCTGTAATTTTACCGGATCAACTACCAGCTGGTATTGTTTTTCAAAGCCGCCGAATGAAGCTACTTCTGCTACGCCGGGCACAGTTTGCAATGCAAATTTTACGTACCAGTCCTGCAACGCCCTTTGTTCGCCGAGATCCATTTTTGGAGCATCAAGATGATACCAGAAAACGTGCCCCACGCCGGTACCATCCGGTCCGAGCGTAGGTGTTATACCTTGTGGTAACAATCTTTGAGCAAAATTCAGTCGTTCCATTACCCGGGTTCTTGCCCAATAGATGTCTACATTGTCTTCGAAGATCACATACACAAAACTCATCCCGAACATAGACGATCCACGTATGTTTTTGATTTTCGGAATGCCCTGCAGGTTACTCACCAGCGGGTAGGTCACCTGGTCTTCAATTACCTGGGGACTGCGGCCCATCCATTCTGTAAAAACAATCACCTGGTTTTCACTCAGGTCGGGAATTGCATCAATGGGATTTTGCCTGATGGAGTAAATGCCCCATGCAAACATTGCTGCGGCAATCAACAGTACAATCAGCCGGTTGCGTAAAGCGAGTTCGATTAGTTTTTGAACCATGATGGTGGTGGGTGGTGAATGGTGAATTGTGAATGGTGAAAGGTTAAGGGTGAATGGTGAATTGTGAAACAATCTTCTCTGCTCGCGCTGCCGATTAGTTTGCAATATTGTTTAAAAAAGGTCGCCTATGTTGAGAATTGCCAATTGCTATTTGCCTATTGCCGATTGACCATTGACCATTCACCTGATAACTTCCTCCACTGTACCACAAGTCGGCATCTCAGCACCGAGGTAAGGATTTTTCACTTCTTTTGTTTCACTCAGCCACATGGCTCCCTTGTTTTCATTATACATCGGGCAATGATCATGATAGAGTTCCCTGCCACCACCGAAAACTTTTGCCAGGTTGTACACGTCTCCACTCATCAGGGCAAAATGTTCCCGCTGCTGTTTTATGTTATTGCCATTCTTGCCAATATATTCTGCATGTACCTGCAAGCTTTCTTCGATTCGATCGTAGAGGCTTTTTTGTTCTGCAGTCAATAACGATTTATCCAGCTTTGCAAAATAACCCTGCATCGCTTTAGCGCCATTGGCAGCTTCACTGGCTTTATCGTTAACCAATGCATTTTTCACGGCGAGGTACGCGTCAATAATTTTTTTAATGGAAGCTGCTGCAATTGCGTCTATTGCCGGGTAACGTATGGCAACTGTATCTATGTCCGAATCATCCATGGTCATGGCAGGATGCACGGTGTCTTTGTTGATGTTGTCCTTCGCTTCCGTTTCAGTTTTGGGGTTATTGTTGCAGGCTGCCAATAATAAGGCGATGGCGGCCAATGCTGGAAAGAATATCTTTTTCATTGTTATGATTTTGTTGTGATCAATTTTGATGGCCGGCAGCAGCAGGCGTTTTTTCTACCAGGTCCATATTGCATTTGGAGCACTTGCCCGGCTTTGCACTGGTTATGTCTGCGTGCATGGGGCAGGCATATGTTTTCATTTCTTTCATTTTCATCTGTTCTTTATTTGATGCCGTTAGCTTCATTCCGCATTTAGGGCATTTGCCTACTTTGTTACTGACCACTTCGGGGTGCATTGGGCAACTGTAGGTTGTTTTTTGCAGTTTTTGTCTGGCCTGTTTCGATGAATGGGCAGTTGAATCCTGTGCGAAGGCTGAAACTGAAAAGATGGTGAAAGCTGCCATCAACAGCATTTTGAAAGTTTTCAATGTTGTAAAGTTTATTGTGAATAGATTATTGTGAATAAAGAAAATTAACAGGCATAGGGAAATGCCAATAGCCTGGCAATTGATCGCCGGGCCCGAACCACAAGATAAATTCTATATAAGGAAAACGCAGTTGCGGATATATACCGCTACGCTTTTATTGAGGGGAGGAGCGTGGCTGATGGGATTATCTTCTGTGATAGAATACAGATCATTGTAGGGTATCTCATAAAAAGCTACAGGTATAGCAGTTGTCAGAACATCTAATACCTGTAATCCCGCCGCAGGAGCATTTTGATCAGCGGCATTTTTTACAAACTTGTGCTCATCCTTGCAGCAGCCTTTGGCTTTTTTTGCAGATTTCTCCATACCACATTTGGCACAGGTGGAAGAGGCCTTGTGGTTAAGATCCCAGTTCGCCAGTTTGCCCATGCAATAGTGCATTTGTACCGTAGCACCCACAGTGGAGCCAAGATACAGGAGAGCAAGAATGGAGATCAGGAACCTTTTCATTGATGTAAAAGTAAACACTAATTTTTGTAAAAAGCTGTTATTTAATTTCAACAGCTGTATGAAGTGCAAGTAAGATGGTATTTTACATTTTTTAAATGATGTAAAGGGTATCATGATATGATTGCTGTCAGTAATGTACCTGCGACTGTAGTGAAATTTGGCACAAATGAGCGGCAGACGAGCCTGTAAGACCCAGGTTCAAAATCTATACAATTTATATATGCTGATCAATGAGCAGAAAAGGATAACCCACTTAACAACTGATTACAATCATTTGAAACCTTGATAAAAAACAGTTTACAAATTGATTTAATTCAGTTGTTTTGATGTAAAGCAATGATTGATGCCTATGAAATTTTCTCTTAAAAACATCGCTCCCGCTATTTGGGAATTTATATAGAACATTTTGAGGGATGAGCCGGCACAAGGCAAGTCCATAGATATCATTGATGCATCTGTCAGTGAACATTCGTTTTATATAAATAGCATTTAAATGAAAACACTTTTAATTACCCTCGTTTCTTTTGTGTGGATCACAGCTTCTTTGGCAGGATTGATCATTATAAATCATCCGGATGGCGCGTTTTTATACCTGTCGCTCAGTTTGCTTGGGAATACCCCTTTCAACAATTTCCTGGTTCCGGGCCTTATCTTGATCTTGATAGTGGGTGGCGTTAACCTGGTTGCCTTATTTTATAATTTCCTCAGTCTTGAAAATCGCTATGAATGGTCAATTGCCGCCGGTGTTGTCATCAGCGGGTATATTGTGGTACAGGTAGTAATGCTCCAGGCGTACAGCTGGATGCAAATTGTATACCTCGGTACCGGAATAACCATCATTTCGGTAGCTGCTTACCTTAGAAATGAATGGCGCTCAAACAGCCATGAAACGCAAATATTCTAACCCAATCCCATGCTTAAATATATCATCGCCTTTATCATTTTAGTTCACGGCCTTATTCACTTTATAGGCTTTGCAAAAGCTTTCGCATATGGGAATATTACTACCATCGCCAAAGACATTTCTAAAACAACTGGCTTTTGTTGGTTAGTTGCCGGATTTTTGCTTATTGCCGTTGCCATTCTGTACCTGCTGCAAACAGTGGCCTGGCCTATCATTGCTATTGCTGCTGCCGTAATTTCCCAGGTACTCATTATCACCGTTTGGAAAGATGGCCGTTTCGGAACGATCGTCAATGTCATTTTGCTGCTGGTGGCAATTCCTGCTTTTGCTGAAAATAATTTCAATAAACTCGTTAAGAAGGAAAGAAATGCGCTGTTGTCACAAAAGGTTTCGGGTAATACCATTATCACAAAAGAGATGCTGGCTAACCTGCCCGAGCCAGTTCAGCGTTGGCTGGCCAGTTCGGGTGTATTGGGCAAAGAAAAGATCCATTTTGTAAGGCTGCAACAAAAAGGGCAGATGCGTACAAAACCGGGTGGTAGCTGGCTGCCGTTTACCGCTACGCAATATTACAATGTTGATAAAGCTTCATTCAATTGGCAGACTACTGTACAAATGCTTCCCTTCATAACGCTCAACGGTCGCGATAAGCTTGAAAATGGAAAGGGTGAGATGTTGATAAAAGTTTTGTCGCTGGTAAATGTGGTGAATATGGGTGATGACAAAAAGATAGATGAAGCCGCTATGTTGCGTTATTTGGCTGAAATATGTTGGTTTCCCAGTGCTGCATTGGAAGCGTATATTCAATGGGACGCCGTGGATTGGCTGACTGCAAAAGCTACTATGCATTATGGTGGGATATCTGTTTCAGGGATCTTTCATTTTGATCAGAATGGAGATATGATTGGCTTTACTGCCGATCGCTGGTATGCCAATGGCAAGCAATCAATCCCTGCAAAGTGGGAAATCAAAACAAAAAAATACCAGTCTTTCAGTGGAATTCGCATACCGGCAGGCAGCGAGGTAAGTTGGGAACTGAAAAGTGGTGATTTCACCTGGCTAACACTGGAGATTGTTGCCCTGGAATTTAATGAAAGGGAGTTGTATAAATAATTTATATGAAGCTTAATAAGGAATGGCACCTGGCCAACGTGATGCCAAAGAACGCTACATTAGAGCAGCGGATTGCCTGGCATCTTGAACATAAAAAGCATTGCGCCTGCAGGGATATCCCGCAGAAATTGCAAGACGCAATGAAGAAGAAAGGAATCAAAATCCTTTAAGTAACCCACGGTGGGTTAAAAAGCACTATTTCACTCCCGTGAAATCGCAAAGAACATATTATATTCGCCTCACACTTTCTCGCAAACGATCTTTTAATTTATAAACTACAGACGGTGGAAGAAAACATATTGAGAAGCAGCAACTGGTTTGGACGTAAAGGAAAGGATGGTTTTATTTACCGTGCCTGGATGAAGAACCAGGGTATTCCGGCAGATATGTTTGAAGGCAAACCTGTGATCGGAATCTGCAATACCTGGAGCGAACTCACCCCGTGCAATGGACATTTCCGCGAGTTGGCGGAGGCGGTAAAAAAAGGTGTGCTGGAGGCCGGCGGCTTCCCCGTTGAATTTCCTGTAATGTCGTTGGGCGAAACTTTGATAAAGCCCACCGCGATGCTCTATCGCAACCTGGTTAGTATGGATGTGGAAGAATCAATCCGGGCCAATCCGATTGATGGCGTTGTGCTGCTTTGCGGTTGCGACAAAACCACGCCCTCGCTGGTGATGGGCGCCTGTAGTGTAAACCTGCCCACGTTGGTTATTTCCGGCGGCCCAATGCTGAAAGGCCATTGGAAGGGAAAAGATATCGGCACTTCGGATGTGTGGCGTTTTGATGTAGCAAGTAAATTAGGACAAATCACCGACAAAGAATTTGTAGAGGCAGAGGCTTGTATGGCCCGTACACCCGGTCATTGCGCTGTAATGGGAACGGCCTCAACGATGGCGGTGATGGTAGAAGCTTTAGGACTTTCCCTCCCGGATAATGCATCTATACCAGCTGCCGATGCAAGGCGTAAAGTGCTTTCGCAGTTGTCTGGCAGAAGGATCGTTGAAATGGTAAAAGAAGATCTTAAGCTTTCAAAGGTACTTTCCCGGAAGGCATTTGAAAATGCGATCATGATCAATGCTGCTATCGGGGGATCAACCAATTTTGTAATCCATTTGCTTGCCATTGCTGCGAGGATTGGTGTTGAACTAAACATCAGTGACTTTGACAAGTACTCGCAGGGAATTCCGCTGCTGGCCAACATACAACCTTCCGGCGACAACTATATGGAAGACCTTTACTATTCAGGTGGCTTGCCTGCAGTAATCAAAGAGATGTCTTCAGTGATTCACAATGATGCGATCACGGTAAATGGGAAAAGCATGGGCGAAAACTGTGCGGCCAGTGAAGTGTACAACCGGAATATCATCAGCACCATGCAGGATCCTTTTAAACCGGAATCGGGTATATTGGTTGTAAGGGGAAATCTAGCGCCCAATGGTGCGGTGATAAAACCTTCTGCCGCAAGCCCGGCATTGTTAAAGCATTCGGGTAAGGCTGTTGTTTTTGAAAATATAGAAGATTATCATCTGCGGATTGATGACCCGGAACTGGACATCGATGCGGATAGTATTATGGTGCTGAAAAATGTGGGGCCAAAAGGATATCCCGGCATGGCCGAAGTAGGTAATATGGCCTTGCCAAAAAAATTATTGGAACAGGGAGTTACCGACATGGTTCGTATTTCGGATGGCAGGATGAGTGGCACGGGTTTCGGAACGGTTGTACTGCATGTATCGCCCGAAGCTGCTGTAGGCGGTGTATTAGCGCTGGTGAAAAACGGTGATATCATTCGTCTCGATGCACATAACAGAACATTACAGCTTGAAGTTTCTGAAGAAGAACTGGCTGAACGGAGATCAGCATGGGTGCCAACAGAAAAATTGCATTCACGCGGGTACGTACATTTATACCAGTCTCATGTGGAACAGGCGCATCTTGGCGCGGATATGGACTTCTTAAAGGGAGGTTCCGGCAGCGAGGTGGCGAGGGATTCGCATTGAGATTGGTGAGATGAGTGATGAGTGATGAGTAATGAGTGATGAGCCTGTGTAGTACCGAGTGGCCGGTTTCTTAACTAAAATGGGCAGTGAGTTTGACTATTGAGTTGTACACTTTCTTGATTACAAAGGACGACAAATCTTTGAATTCCCAGGCGAGTCTCTGCAGGGAATCTCTTCGAAGGTTTAAAATATTGCGGCAGGACTCACTGTTCCACGGGGAAGAAATATCAAACTGAAAAAATTGTGCTTCAAAAAGATCATAACAGATCCTGTCGATAATATGCTATGAAAGTCTAATTGCGGCGGGTCCTTCACAACTAGTCTTTTGAATTGTAAGCTTTAGCTGTGGAGAGACCCGCCTGGGAAGACTGGATCATAACAGATCCTGTCAATAATATGCTATGACAATTCTAATTGCGGCGGGTCCTTCACAACTAATCTTTTGAATTGTAAGCTTTAGCTGTGAAGAGACCCGCCTGGGAAGACGGAGTCTGTGTAGTACCGCGTACTAAGCGTCTTAAATAAAATAGATAGCGAATATTACTCGTATGTTGAATATTTTCTTAATACACCTGATTGACAAACATTTGATGGAATATGAATTGCCGTAGCAGCCTCTCATCACTCATTACTCATTAAGGAACTCATTGCTCATTAAAATCTCTCCCATGTCTTTTAAAAATAAAGTAGCCATTGTAACCGGGGCGGGGCAGGGGATCGGTTATGAAATTTGCAGTCAACTCGTAAACGAAGGCGCACAAGTGTTTCTGAATGATATTAATCCAACTTTAGCGAGCGCTGCTGCAGAACGGATCACATCAGAAAGCGGCGGAAACTGCATTGCCATTGCCGGTGATTCAGGCGAT
Source organism: Ferruginibacter sp. (assembly GCA_025963635.1). GTDB lineage: Bacteria > Bacteroidota > Bacteroidia > Chitinophagales > Chitinophagaceae > Ferruginibacter. The sequence continues at coordinate 24,755 of JAOQAK010000063.1, read as the reverse complement.
ACTACCTATATACAAAACATGGTAGACAAGGCAGTGGAACGGTTTGGACAACTTGATATCGTGATTGCCAACGCGGGCATTACTTTGTTTGGAGATTTTTTCACGTATCCTCCTGAATCATTTTTCAGGGTAATGCAGGTTAACCTGGGCGGCACGTTCTTCCTTGCGCAGGCGGCATCCAACCAGATGAAAAAACGACCAGGCGGGGGTTCATTACTATTTACCTCATCCGTAACAGCCCACCAGGCCCACAAAGATCTTGCGGCCTATGGAATGAGCAAGGCGGCCGTAGAAATGCTGGCAAAAAACCTGGTAATAGAATTGTCTCAATACAAAATCAATGTAAATACCATTGCACCTGGGGCCACCTTAACCGAACGAACTTTAGATGATCCTGCCTATGCAGTCACCTGGTCCGGCTTAACACCGATGGGCCGCCCCGCTACTGTTGCTGATATTGCAGGCACCGCATTATTCCTTGTATCCGAAAAAGGCCGGCATATTACCGGGCAAACCATTATAGTCGATGGCGGTTGGACATGCATTAGTCCATCGCCCTATTAAAAGTTGATTAGACACTATAGAGTCCGAAAACTTACAAACGTGCTTCTCTCCCCAAATACTTATTTTCTCTCCTTTTTTGCCGCAACATATCCATTAAATGATATGGGCTGACGGTTGGTACTGATCACCTGCAAAGTAGCGTTGCCATTTTCAAAAACAGACAAGGTGAGTTGCTGAACCCCCTGGGCATCTTTGGGTTTGATATCGACATTCCATCCTCCCTTTTTTCTTGGAGCAAGGTTATAGTCAAAACTCGTTGAGGCGAACTTAATCCCAGCATCGCTTGGATCCATTGGGGCGGAATAAGCCCGTCCGAAAAAAGGAAGGTAACTTTCAATGGTATCCTTTGAAATATTGAGCGTGTATTCAGAAGTAAGAAATCTTTGCCGTCCACTTGAAGGTGTTACATTCTGTGCATAAAAAGTGTACGCTTGATTTTCAACTGCATTTTTTATTACGATCTCTTTGGAAGAAAGGCTTTTTTGTGCCGTGGCCATTTGACCCAAACAAATTGCGCTCAATGATAAAATAATGAACCTGATTGATTTTTTAAATGTTTTCATAACGCTGATTTTATTACAAACTATGTTGCACAAAGTATGCCCGTTGCAGTTAAAGCATTATCAATTTTATGATGGTGACAAGTTGGCCTGCAATGCAGAGATAGCTAAACATTTTCCAACAACGAAGATCCGAGGGAATTCTGTTGAGGTGATGGGTTAAACCTGTTACCCGTTTACTTTTCAATTTCAGTAACGGGGAGATCCATGAACCTTGAAAACTTCCTGATCGACTGCTTCAACAGATGCGATTGCTTTTTATTGGATGGTTTAAACAGGTGATATTCCAAATGGATGGTATTTTTCTGAATGGTTCTCCGCCACGATCCGGCTATTTGGCCTTCAATTACAATGGTGTTGTTGAAAAGCATGGTAGGCGTTTTGGGAATTTTATTTCGGCTTATAAAAATCGGCTCTTTGTTTTTGTAGCCCATAATGTATTCATCATAGGGCGGCAATAACCAGGCTTGCCGAATACCGTTTTTATCAACGTCAGTACCCGGCTGGAAGTAGTAATCTTCATCGCCCACTTTTTCCTTTTCAAAAGCGGGTAAAGCCATTTCGAGGCCCTTTTTTGCGAGGGTTTTTGTTAGACCCGACCATACGGCAAAATCGTTCAGGGTACCCGGTCCGCGGCTGTTAAAATAGCGGGTAGTAAGTTCTGCGAGCGCTTCATCTCCATCGAACTGTTTCCCGGGGGCAACTCTTTCGTCTAGTAAGGCATAAGTAAATTGGTTGCCGGATCTTGCTCCGCTGCAAATGATGCCGTCCAATTCTGCATGCATCATAATACAAACTAACCTCACTCCATCAGCGATGATCTTTTTTTGTGCCAGCGCCTTTTGTAAAGCAGGCCGGGTAAGATGTTTGCCTCCCTGCAATGTCTTCGCTAACACATCATTGGCGCGATTAAAGATCGGTTGGTCCAATTCCATTTTTCGATACATAAATGCGTTGGCAACGTTAACACGCGGAGCAGTTAATGCAAGCATCCAGCGGATATCGGCAGGCGCTACAAAATGCCAGGTAGGCCTTAGCAAATGTGTACGAAGAATAGTTCCTGCTGATAGTGCTTTTTCTATTTCATCTTCTTTACTGCCTGGTAAACGCAAGCCAATTGCCCATTTTGAAAGCGCATATTCCTGGGCTTGTATTGCGCCAAGCCATTCCACTATCTCTGCAGGCTTACCGAACTGGTGTGTAGCAATTTGCTGGTTTGCCAGGCGGTGATGGGTAATTTCAGTTAAGGTCATTTTTATGTGCTTGAAATATCAAAGAATTAAATAAGCCTGAATTAGAAGCGGCGCCTTGCATTAATCATTACATATTTTTTAAAGAGGAAGGATGGATCACTCTTCCACACAATTAAGTTTTTTATCTTAATTAAAAATTACCTTTAGTTCCGATTTTTGAACAATTTTTCAATTAAAAACTCAATTAAAAACCTAATGAATTCCTGCCCTAAAGTAATAAAAATTATTCTCGGTCCGATTCTCGCCTCTATCCTGTTTGTTTGTGTTGGTGTGGGCGGAATGGCACAAGGAAATAGCCGTGTCCCTAAATTTAAGGTGATTGCTTTTTTTACGGGTAAGAGCGACCTGGCCCACATTAGTTTTGTAAATGAAGCGAATGAATGGTTTCCGAAAATGGCTGCCAAATATCATTTCTCCTATGATACCACCAGCAACTGGAACAATCTTAATTCCCCCTTTCTTTCCGGTTACCAGGTAGTATTGTTTTTAGACACCCGTCCCGACGTAACAGTACAGCGGGAAGCTTTCGAAAAGTACATGAATGCCGGCGGGGCCTGGATGGGATTTCATTTCGCCGCATTCGCTTTGACCCCATCACAATTTCCGCAAAATTGGGACTGGTACCACAACCGGTTCTTAGGATCGGGTTCATATGCCAGTAACACCTGGCGGCCCACTTCCGCCATATTGCGGGTGGAAGATGCGGCCCATCCCGCTACGAGGCATTTGCCCACTACTTTTCACGCTTCGCCCAATGAATGGTACCGTTGGGGAAATGATCTGAGAACCAACAGCGACATAAGGATTTTGCTTTCCATTGATTCCTCCAGTTTTCCGCTCGGCACCGGGCCAAAAGAACATGAAATATGGCATAGTGGTTATTACCCCGTGGTTTGGACAAACAAAAAGTACAAAATGATCTATCTTAATATGGGGCACAATGATATGGACTATGAAGGTGGAACCAACAAAACATTATCGCACACATTTGAAAATGAAATTCAAAACAGGTTAATTACTGATGGATTGTTATGGTTGGGCAATGCAAAACGTAAATAAAAACACCCTTCAATAAGAGGAAGGGTGTTTCATGAACAAGAATATCATTACTCATCACTGGTTCATTACGCTGATAGTGCTTTTATATTTGCCGGGAATGGTGATTTCCAGTGTGTACATACCTTTTGAAATATGTTTCGGAAGCAATATGTTTTCTGCCGCGGTTCCACCAGCATGGTTTATTTCTTTTGCCAGCAGTTCCTGGCCACCCGGACTTAGCAAGCGCACAGCATATTTTCCCTGTGGCATATTGTTCAGTTGCAGGTTTATTTTTCCACCTGTTACCGGGTTGGGGTATACTGCTATTTCTCCCGGGAGATTTCCGGTATTTACTTTAACTACTTTGCTGTAACCGGTTGCTCCACTAAGGTCTATATTGCGGATGCGGTAAAAATTATCTCCTGCAACAGGGTGAATATCCAGGCAATAATAGGATGCAGTAGTTTGATTGTCTTTCGGCAACTGCCTGGCCACATTTGTAAAATGAATGCCATCTACTGATTTTTCAACTTCATAGCTTTGGATATTTAACTGGTTTTCCACTGTCCATTGTACGGCGATATTGTTGCCCTGTAATAATGCCTTTACATCGCTATAAGTAACCGGCAGCACAACCCCTTGCTTAAATACTAATTTAAAACGGTCAGTTGCCATTGAACCGGCATTCGCATTGATGACAAAGTTATAGATGGTAGCATTTTCCAGGCTAACCGGGATATCCACACCAGTGTATTTATCCTGCAGGTAAGCAAATAGGCCAGGTTGAGAGAGATTCGCTGGCGCTATTACAAGCTGGTAATTTCTTTGTGACGTACCGGTCAATTTTAAATACAGGGTATCAGTGGCTTTGATAAGCGGCCATCTTTCGATTGCTAAGGCAGTACCATTTCTCAGAAAGCTAAAAGATTCTTTGGTATTGGTAAACTTAATGGCGTCTTCAATATTGACACATTTACAATAATTATCATCGAATTCGGCCAACGTACCATCTGCAAGCTGGACTGAATTATCCGCCTCTGAAAGGTTTAAAGTAACTGCCAGGGATTTGACCCCGATTGGCCGAAAACCGAGAATACTGGTTTGGTTGGTTTTAATACTTTCATCGAATACCAATGTATGCGTTCCTGCTGATGGATCTGACTGGACAAAAATCGCCTGGCTGGACTGAATGTATTGATTTTGAGCAGGCCCGGAAGGTGTTGGTTGATAGGTTCCATTGGTGCCATCTACCACTACATATGCACCTACCGTGTTAACGGTAGCATCCCAAACATAGAAGCGTTTTGCAACATTCGTAAGAAGTACTTTACTAAAATCAATGGGGGATGCATAAGGGTTTCCAATGAGCGAATAACTTGTAGCCGATGCCGGCGTTATGGTTTGCCTTCCTGTTTGCAGTTTACCGGTACTACTAAGGGTAGTGGAACTGCTATATCCTGCGTTGGTATTAAGGGGATTTCTGTCTCCCCGAACAAATACAAAATAACCAATATTGTCAGCGTTGCCGTTATTATTAGAGAGATTGGTTGATTTGGTGTCTGTAATGTTTCCCCAGGTTTGGTTGGCGTTATAGGTTTTCATCGAAACACTATTTAGTGCGCTCACGTCCAAACCGTTTGCGGATGTTGGGTTCGGGCCGGTAATCAATGTTCCCTTGCCGATCTCGGCGGCAGTGTAAGCTACACCTCCATTTTGCCATGCATTGAAAATTGATCCGGTATTCGACAGCGGCGAGGTTAACAGGCGCCAGGCACGATTGTCCGGAATAAATCTTTCAACAGTAACATTGCCCGTGATAAAGCTTGTTGCAACACCCGATGCATCAACCGGCAGTGCAGCAACACTGGCTGTGGTGGTAGCAGTAGATTTAAGAGTAAGGAGATTATTTGTGCTTAAAGTTTTGTTGGTCGTGCCGATCGTAAGCGTTCCGGTTAGAGAAAGTGCTCCGCTAAGAGCAACGTCATTGTTGATAAGCAGGTTTTTAATACTATTACCCGTAAATGCATTTGCCGGAATGGTTTGGTTAACTGTACCGTTCATTTCAATGGTGCCACTGATTATATCAAATGTGCCGAGATTATTTACAGCACCCGCAATTTTAAGGATTGCATTTGTTACGGTTAATGATGTGCCGGCGGGAAGGGTGATATTATTCACAGAGCCACTGTCTGAGCTTAAAACGGGGTAGCGGGTCAGCCCAGTGGGTAGGGTAAGGTTGGTAGCGGAGGTGGGGATAATGCCACAAGCCCAGTTAGTAGCAAGATTCCAGTTAGTACTCACGGCTCCGGTCCATGTGCCGGGAACACTGCTCATAACAATATGTGTAGATGAACGGGGGCCGCTACAACCACTTGCCATAGCAGTGACAGTAGACACGCCAATGTATGCCGAGGTGTAAGTTACGAGGCCGGCTGAAGATATTGAATTTCCTGCAGCGATACTTCCTGCATCAAGCGTATAAGTTATACCCGTGGCATTCGCGGAAGTTGCTGCATATGTCACTGATTCTGCCCCCTGGCATCGGGCAGACGTAGTACCCAGTGAAAAGTTTGGAATACCTATTGCCGGGTTTACTGTTAACGAGGGTGTTACACTGCTACAGCCGGTGGAAGATGAAATAAATGTGAAGGCTGCAGTACCTCCTGAAACACCGGTTACTTTTCCAGTGTTGTCCACGGTAGCTACCGAAGTGTTACTGCTTGCCCAACTTCCGCCTGTAGTGGGGGATAATGTTATCGTACTTCCTGCACATACTGTCGAGGCAGTCGTTACCACTGGCAAGGTATTTACGGTTATAAGAGTAGAAACAGTAGCCGCATTACCAGGCAAGAAGCCACCGGTATTAATTCCGAAGCTAGACAAGCCTTCGTATATCACATCAAAAGTAAAATTGTTAGATCCGGTTAAGTCAGTTGTATAGCCGGCACCAGCGTTATCGGATGCCCTAACCGGCAATGTATAAGTTGCAGTTGCTCCGGGAGCTAAATTTCCAGCATCAACACGCACATAATAATCTGCCCAACTAGCGCCATTTGTGTTCCATTTTACACCAATATTAATGTCTGGGTTGGTATCTGTCCAGGTGGCTGTTCCGATGTTTTTAACTGTTACAGTTACATTTCGGGTTTCCCCCGCGCACCAATTTGTCGAACCGGTGGTGATTGAAGTGATCTGACTTTTATACGTTAATGGGGTGTAAGTAATTCTTACCTGACCAGGAGCGCCATTACCACCACTATTTGTTTGGTCACCTGCTCCGCCGCCGCCGCCGCCTGGTGAAACACCGATGCTTCCAGGATTTCTTTCCAGTCCACCATTACCCCCTTTACCTCCGTCTGCTGGCGCAAGAGACGCCAATTCTGTTGACCAGGGAGTGGGCCCGGATGTACCGTTTGATGTAGTACCTGCGGATGAACCACCAGGCCCCCCCCGACCTGCATTGTCCTTCCTGCCCGAACCACCGCTGCCACCCGCAAAGATGGGAGTGCCAATGCTACTTGCAGATGCTCCACCCGGCCCAAATATTCCACCAAGTTGGTTGGCAGGTGTAAATCCACCTCCTCCGCCTTTGGCCAATATGGACGTACTATTTTGAAACCAGGTGTCTCCACCGGATGCTCCATTTCCAGTACTTCCAAGACCGCCGGTTCCCACATTATATGAATATACAGTTCCCCTAATTAATCCTGTTAAAATGGTTTTGCTATATGCACCTCCGCCGCCGCCACCACCTCCATTACTACCGGCGCTATTGCCGCCACCTGCCCCCCCACCGCCCCAACATTCAACGATAATGCTTTGAACACCAAAAGGAACCGTGAAGGTTCCTGAACTGTTAAAGGTTTGGATGGTCTGCCCATAAGTAGAATGAAAACAAAAGGTAAGCAAGGTCAGTATTAAAGCAATTACCTGCAATCTCTGGCTAGGAGTGCATATCTTCTTCTCAGCGCTAATTAACATACGCAAAAAAGACATACAAGAATAGACGAAAGTTAAGAACTTTGTATAGGTAGGCGGTTTCATAGTATTGATGGTTTCAAGGAAGTCGGGATATTTAAGCCTCATTCTTTTTAGTTCGTAAAAGTCATCAGCGTATTGTTTGTTATTAAACTGCCGTTTGTAGAAAATCTTCTAAAATTCCAATAGATATTCCTGCACTCATCAATTTATTCCGCCTTGCGCATTTATAATGCCGAGATCTATAAAGCTATTAACCAGTCCTTTACATATTATTTATTCTGCAAAAGGTTCCAGTTATTGGAACTGTTTTCCTGATTATGGAGTCGCTTTTATAAGGTTTCATCAAAGATGTCAGCCAAAGCCACGAGGTGTAAATAAAATATGATAGCTCGGTATTCCGAAAAAACAGGTGGTTTTCACCGCGGCGATGCAGTGATAAGTACCATTTCGGGAGATAGCGGTCAAATATATCAGGAGATCTCGTTCTTCGAAAAGCCGCTTGGTTAGGCTTGTGGGAGTAATCAAACAAATCGTTTTTCATAGTATTGTAGAATTGGATAATAAACTCAGACCGGCACTTAGCGTTTATGCTACGCAATATAGTATTTAATCTATAGATGTGGTAGTTTTTTTTCTACAACAGGGGCAATGCCTTTCTATGGCGGGGTTAAATCATTTGCTACAGCAGTGGGGGATTTCGTTTTCGCAGGTTTAACTTTTTTCACACCGTAGCACGGCGGGGTCCGCTGTAAATATTTCAATACCGCCAATACATCATCTGTAGAAACCCGCCCGGGACATGTGGCCCTGGCGGGAAATGGAAAAGGCCACATCTGTAGATGCAGCCTTTTTATTGTGGGAATCCAACCATTAATCTTCAACCCTCAACCTTCAACCTTCAATCTTCAACGTCTCCGCTATTTCACCATCACCTCGTATCCTCCCGCGTTTACGGTACTGACGTCTTTAATAAACAGGAAAGATTTTTTTTGATCGCCCAATGCGGAGGGTTTTATGCTTGCTTTTTACCAGGGTTGATTTGCAAGGCATCTACAGGGGAGGGCTCTTTTTCGCTTGCCGCCAGCCACACAAAAAGGCCCGTTCAGGTGATGAACGGGCCTTTTTAAACCTTATGTACTTTAAATACTTTTATACTCTCATATTACGCTTTCTTTGCAACGATCTTTTCATTCTTCACAACAGGCTTGTCACTGCTGATCAGTTCTGCTTCTCCAAGCGTTTTATCTTTTGCAAAATCAACCAGTATCGGAGCTGCTACAAATATGGATGAATAGGTACCGGTAATTACACCAATCAACATCGCAAATGCAAATCCCCTGGTTACTTCTCCTCCAAAAATAAACAATATCAGGAGGGTTAAGAACACAGTGAGGGAAGTCATCACGGTACGGCTCAATGTGTCGTTGATCGCACGGTTGATGATGTTGCCTTTTTCGCTTGCCTTGGTGCCCTTGCTGTACTCACGGATACGGTCAAATACAATTACCGTATCATTCATACTAAATCCTATCACCGTTAATATGGCGGCGATAAAATGCTGGTCAATTTCCAGCGGGAAAGGCACAACTCCTTTTAAAAAGGAGAATACCGCAAGCATTACCAATACATCATGCAATAAAGCCACAATCGTTCCCATCGAGTATCTCCAATCGCGGAAACGGATGAAGATGTAAATGAAGATGGCCAGCAATCCGAATATGATCGCTTTGATAGCGCCCGCTTTCAGGTCTGCGGAGATAGTAGGCTGTATCGTTTGTGAACTCTGGATATTGTTCTTTGAAAATTGCTCGTAACTGATATTCGGTAACACTTTCCTTAATCCTTCATATAGCTTTACCTGTACAGAGTCATCTGCATTATCGTGACCGATCAGGTAAGAAGTAGTAATATTCAGATGTTTATTGTTCCCCACCGTTTTGATGATCGGGAAATCACCTTCTAAAGATTTGCGTAAGTCATCCTGCACCGCCTCATTGGAAACGGCTTGTGGAAATTCAACGGTATAACTACGGCCTCCTTTAAACTCAACACCATAATGGAAATCGTTAAAGAAAGATCCCACACCCAATAATAATACAACAATGGAAATTCCGTAGGCAACCTTCCTGTATTCGATAAACTTAAATTTCGCATGTTTAAACACCCTCTTTGAGATACCGGTGAAGTAGTTAAAATGGCGGTTTTTGTTGGTGTAAAAGTCTGTGATCAGTCTCGAAACGAGGATACCACAGAACAAAGACAATAGGATACCGATGATCTGCGTGGTCGCAAAACCTAACACAGGTCCCAAACCAAAATACGCGAGAATAATCGCGGTTAATAACGTGGTAACGTGCGCATCAATTACAGGTGCAAGAGAGCGCCTGTATCCGTCATTTACCGCCTGCGGGTAAGATTTACCCTTTGTAAGTTCTTCCTTAATCCTTTCGAAAATAATTACATTGGTATCTACCGCCATACCGATCGTTAAAACCAAACCGGCGATACCGGCAGCCGTTAACGTAAAGCCCATGGCGCTCAATACACCAATTGTAAATAGCAGGTTCAATATCAGGGAGATATTGGCAACCCAGCCTCCATTATTGTAATACACCAGCATCAAACCAAAGATCACCAGGAAGGCGATACCAAAGGCCATCATACCACCGTTTACGGCAGCTTTACCAAGGGTTGGTCCAACAATCTGCTCAGCAACAATTTTTGCCGGCGCATTCGTTTTACCTGATTTTAATATGTTCGCCAGATCCTGTGCTTCTTCAGTAGTAAAGTTGCCCGAAATTTCAGAACTTCCGCCTTCAATGGGGCCATTTACATTTGGAGCCGAATAAACAACATCATCCAATACGATCGCTATGGGGCGATTGGTATTGTCCGTAGTCATCCTTGCCCATGTTTTAGCACCCACACTTGTCATTTGCATTTTGATAGCCGGCCTGCCTCTTTCATCAAAGCTCTGGCTTGATTCTTCCACTCCTTCACCTTCCAGTTTAGCTTTATCGCTTCCCGGAATGGTTTTGATGGCGTACAATGGATAATAACGAACATTTGTTTTAGGCGCTTTTTCTTCTACACCCAATAAAAATTTAACATCAGTGGGCAGACTTGCCTTAACACCTTCGAGGCTCATGTACCTGTTAAATGTACCGGTGTCTTTCAGTGCTATACTTCCAATCGCCGCTGCATAAACCGTTTTACCGGTTTTGGGATCCTGTTGACCGTCGATAGGATTGATTATTTTAAAAAATGCATTTTGATTGGCGGCAAGTTTTAAAGAATCTGCTACCGTTTTATGGCTGGTATCTGTTGCACTGATACCACTTAAATAATCGCTTACTGATTTATCTGCTGCCTGCAATGGCCCGGCCAGTTCGCTAATATTATATACTTCCCAGAATTGAAGATTGGCACTCGCCTGCAATAATTTTCTAACTCTTTCTTTGTCTGTAATGCCCGCAAGTTCTACGTTGATAACGCCCCTGTTTTCATCAAGGTTGATGGTAGGACTAGCCAAACCAAATTTATCGATACGCTTTACCAATATCTTATAGGTCTCGTTAATAGCGCCTTTAGCTGTGGTACGAATTTGATCGGTTACTTTATCATCGCTATCCGTGATTTTTATCTGCTTGCCGGCTCCTGCAAATAGGGAAGCAAGCCTGCTATCGGGATTTTGTTCTTTATAGGCCGATGTAAACAGGCTGATATAATCCGTATTGCTGTTGATTTTCTGTGCGTTGGCTGTTTGAATCGCTTTTAACAGGGCAGGATCTTTAGGGTTATTGCTCATGGATTTTAATAAACCTTCAAGGCTTACATCCATGGTTACACTCATACCTCCTTGAAGATCCAGTCCTAGTTTTAGCTCATTCTCTTTACATTTCTGGTAAGTGGTGCCTACAATCGGGTAAATCTTTTTGTCCCTTGTGCTGTCGAGGATCCGCTGCATCCTGCTTTTTACCAATGCTTCTTTATCATCGCCTTTTACTTCGGGGAATTGTGATTTTACAAACCTTTCCGCCTGTACTTTTACCTTGCCTTCATAACTGCGGATCACCCAGGTGTACGACAATTCCCAAAGGGAGATAAAAATTAAAGCAATGGCGAAAAACCAGACTAAGCCTTTCAATTTCATATTTGGTTACATTTAATAGGAACTTTGTTAATTTTTTAGAAGTTTGCAAAGATAGGGGAAAAACCCATTGAAGTATAAGGCGGGTTATTTTAGAATACCGTCAAAATTACGACTTTCTTACGCAGTTTGGATCTTTGTGAATGCTGCATAGGCGGCGAATTGTGGACCCATATGCTTTGATTTACAGAAATTTTGAAATCATTTCGGGATCGGTTCCTGGATTTTTCCTCATTTTTGTACGTAAACGATCAAATATGTGCTTTAAAAATCCATGTCCGGCATTTCTTCTTCTTATTATTACAGTATGCTTTCTTTCCTGTTCATCTCCCAAAAAATCAGTGGGTTCTGCTACCAGTATACCCGCAATAATAACAGCCGAGGTTCCGGCGGACAGCACCCGTACGGATGCATTTCTCGAGAATTTGTTAAGGCAATATCCACAGTACTTTGACAGCATTCTTCAACACAGGAAAGATTGGAATGTGCAACTGATCTATACACAGGTTGATAAGGGGGCGAATGGGATGGCTGCCCTCAAAAACTATTATTTTAACCTCAATGCTGCCAAATATTTCTATCCCGCCTCCACCGTTAAGTTGCCGGTGAGCATATTGGCGCTGCAAAAACTGAATCAGTTAAAAATAAAAGGAGTAGACAAAAATACAACGATGATTACCGGACAGGAGTACAGCGGTCAAACACCCGTGTACAACGATCCTACCACACCAGATGGAAGACCCAGCATCGCCCAGTATATCAAAAAAATATTGATGGTAAGCGACAATGATGCATTTAACCGCCTCTACGAATTTTTAGGACAGGAGTATATCAACGACCAGTTGCATAGAAAAGGCTATGGCGATGTGCAGCTATTGCACCGGTTAAATATTTTTCTGTCGCCGGATGAAAACCGCCACACCAACCCAGTGCAATTTTTCGGGGCTCAAAACAATTCCCTTTACAGCCAGCCCATGCAGATTAATACAGTTTCATACCTGCCCCGGAAAGACTCATTGGGCAAAGGATTGATAAGGGGAGGGCAATTGATAACGGAACCAATGGATTTTTCCCTGAAGAACAGGATCAGCCTTGAAGACCTGCATACTATTTTGGTTAGCCTGGTATTTCCTTACAGGGTGCATAGCGAGCAACGGTTTGATCTCACACCGGAGGACAGAAATTTTTTGTTAAAATATATGAGTCAACTCCCTACCGAAAGCACTTTTCCACCCTATTCGGCGGATACAGCAGCTTACTGGCCTGCGTATTGTAAATTTTTATTGTATGGATCGGAGAAGGGAGTACAGCAAAAAAATATCCGCATTTTCAATAAAGTAGGGGATGCATATGGCCAGCTAACCGATGTGGCTTATATAGTTGATTTTGACAAAAAGATTGAATTCTTTTTGTCTGCTACTATTTATTGTAACAAGGATGGCATTTTAAATGACGATGAGTATGATTACAATACCATCGGATTGCCTTTTATGAAAAATCTGGGCGAGGTGATCTATGATTACGAAGTAAAACGGAAAAGGAAATTTTTGCCCGATCTTTCTCCGCTCATCTTTAAATATGACAAATGATGGGGAAGATTATAGCAAACAATAAACATCTTTTACACCTGGAATTGAAATAAATTAAAAGCCGTCTATCTACATAACGGCTCCCTTACTGTTGTGGATTTTGATTTTATTGTATCACCGACAATGTTTTAGTGATGGCTTCTCCTGAAATTCTATTTATTAATCTTACCCGATAAACACCTGCCTGCAGGTCATTTATATTAATTGTGTTGCTGGTTTTTACCGTGAATGTTCTTACGATGCTGCCAATGCTGTTGATAACCTGAACGTCTGTGGGCTCGTTGATATCGGTAATGGATATCTGCGCATTTCTTACAGTAGGATTAGGGAAGATGGTAAAATCAAGAGGAGTGCCGGCGCCCTTCACAATTTTAATATCACTAAATACTACTTCTCCATCTTTGCTGAGTAATCTTAACCGGTATTCAGAAACTCCGCGTAAACTATTTTTATCAGTGAAACTATATGAATTTCCCAGGGTATTGTTAGTGGCTGAAACAGTTCCAACCCGTATAAATTCGCTGCCGGATTTTTGTTGAACTTCAAAGAAACTGGCATTTAACTCATAAGATGTTTGCCAGCTAAGTGTAACCATGCCACCAGTTCTTTTTGCAAAAAAGCTTTTTAGTGTAATGGGCAATACGTCGCCCTCAGGAACCAGGCAACCGGTGGGAGCCAAAGCTACCGGATCATGATAATAGATTTTCCAGGCAGCAGGTGGTGGTGTGTTGGAACCAGTAATACAATAAGCGATATACCCATTTGAACCAAGTGTAGAGATGTCTGGTGCTCCAAAACTGATGTCTGCCTTAGTGCCGTTTATATACACCGAATCAATAATGGGGGCGATCGTTGCAGGATCATTAAAGAACAACTTTAATTGTCCGTCGGGACAAATACCATTTCCATTATTGCGCTTAAAATAATTAGGGCAGGCTGGAGATTGGGCAAAATTTGCAGTGCTTAACAGAAGCAAGGAACTGATAAAAGTAAAAAGTTTCATTTTCTGAAGTTTAGAGGTTTACACAATAATTTCGGGTAGTTCTTCGAATAAGAACCGGTGGTGGAATTCACAAAATTGGAAATTGTTTGTAACCTCGAGCTATGCTGAGCGCATAGTTCCGATCAAATCAAAAAAATAATGAAGATATAGATTGATGGAAATTCGTAGTATTGGAAATAGCAGGATTGAAAGAAACGCAAGAAAAATGTATCAATAATTTAACAGGAGACGAGGTGAAATTTGTGCAAGCTAAAATTCTTGTGATCCTTAAAGATAAGCTCATTTTGGAGTTTACCAAATTTAATTTGCTTGTAAAAAAGCCTCTCCGTTCAATTAGTTCGCAAAGGGAAAATATCATTTACACTCCTATTAGGTATCAATTGCGTCGCAGTGATGGAGGCTTTCGGATTAGCGTATGGCTTATAAAATATTCATCTAAAACCACCATGCAACTGATTGATAGTTTTAGATGAATTTGTTTTTTTGATTATATGGAGCTAGCCGGGAATGACAGTCCGAATAATGTTAAATACCATTCGCGCAATTACGAATATGTACTGCTATTATTTTTTGAGGGCTACTGTCTTTTTTGGTGCTGCTTTTTTGGTTGCTGCTTTTTTCTTTGCCGGCGATTTTTTGTCAAAGGCTTTTGGTTCCTGGGTTAATATCATCTTTTTTACTTCTTCTAATTCAATAGTTGCCAACTGCTCGGCAGTATACTTTCCATTGGCACCCGATATGATCTTCAACATTTTTTTACCAAACCGGATAAACGGACCCCAGCGGCCATTTTCAATGGCGATCTTTTCTTCGGGCCATTGCCTGATAAAGCGGTTTGCTTCCTTTTCCAGCTTCTTTTCAATTAGTTCCTCGCAATCTTTTTGTGTAAGGGTATCAAAGTTGTAAGCTCTTGGTATATTGATGAACAGGTCGTTCCATTTTATGAACGGGCCAAACCGCCCTTTGCCTTTTGTGATCGGTTTTTCATCAAACCATCCGATAGGAGCATCTTCTTTTTGCTTGGCATTGATGATCTGGATCGCCCGGTCGAGGTCAACCACTGACAGGTCTTCTCCTTTTGGGATTGAAACAAATTGCTCACCCCATTTTACATAAGGCCCAAACCTTCCAATATTTATGCTTACTTCCAGGTTATTGTATTCTCCCAAACTAAGCGGTAATTTGAACAACTCCAAAGCCTCTTCCAAACTGATGGTTTCGATGCTTTGGTTCGCTTTTAGTTTCGCGAAACGCGGTTTTTCTTCATCGTTTTGTGAGCCTATTTGCACCATCGGTCCGTACCGCCCCATTCGTGCAATGATAGGTTTACCGGTCTCATCCACACCCAGCACTCTCTCGCCAACGGCTCTTTCAGCAGTTTCAAGCGTATGCTCAACACCGCTATGAAATGGCTTATAAAAATCACCCACCATTTTGCTCCACTGCATCTTACCTTCGGCAACTTCATCAAATTCTTTTTCAATAGTTGCTGTGAAAGAATAATCCATCACCTTGGTGAAATGCTGGTTTAAGAAATCAGTAACTACCAACCCGAGATCTGTTGGAAACAGCTTTGATTTTTCAGCGCCGGTATTCTCCTGCTCAATTATTTTTTCTATAACATCATTCTTTAATTTCAATACCCGGAAATTGCGCTTTACGCCTTCCTTATCTTTTTTCTCAACATAGGTTCTTTTGATGATGGTTGAAATCGTAGGAGCGTAGGTACTCGGCCTGCCGATTCCCAGTTCTTCGAGTTTTTTTACCAGGGAAGCTTCTGTATATCTTGCAGAATGTTTTGTAAACCTTTCAGTAGCGGTCATTTGGTTAAAATCCAGCAACTGGTCGGTCCGTAAATTCGGTAACCTGCTTTCGCCCTCTTTTTCCCCTTCGTTGTCATCCTCATCTTCATCGCTGCTCTCAATGTAAACTTTCAGGAACCCGTCAAATTTTAGTACTTCGCCGGTGGCCGTCAGTTCCTGGTTATTGGTGCTGATATTAATTTTAGCGGTGGTTTTTTCCAGTTCCGCATCACTCATCTGGGAAGCAATGGTACGCTTCCAAATTAGTTCATATAGCCTGTTGAGTTCCGGATCGTTCACCGTATGGTTTTCCATATAGGTTGGTCGGATGGCCTCGTGCGCTTCCTGTGCGCTTTGATTTTTATTTTTATATTGGCGCACCTGCAGGTATTTGTCGCCATAGCTTGTTTTGATTTCGGCTTTAATAGCATCCATGGCAGTCTCACCAAGACTTACGCTATCAGTACGCATATACGTAATCTTTCCACTTTCGTATAATCTTTGTGCCAGCAACATGGTTTTGCTCACACCATATCCTAATTTCCGGCTGGCTTCCTGCTGTAAGGTAGATGTTGTAAAAGGTGCGGCAGGCGTACGTTTACCCGGCTTTACCTGTATGTCTTTAACGGTATACTTTGCACCAATGCAACTTTGCAGAAATTTTTCGGCATCCTCTGTGGTGTCGTATTTTGCGCCTTCTGCCTTAAAGTTTACCGACCTGTTATTATTATCGGTTGCTGCCAGTGAAGCTTCAATTTTGAAACTGCCTACTGCTGTAAACTGGTTGATTTCTCTTTCTTTTTCCGCGATTAATTTAACTGCAACACTCTGTACCCGGCCTGCGCTTAATCCACCACTCATACCAATCTTCCTCCACAATACAGGGCTCAGTTCGAAACCCACCAATCGGTCAACTACCCGCCGTGCCTGTTGTGCATCCACCAGGTTCATATTAATAATGCGTGGATTTTTTACTGCTCTTTCTATTGCTGGCTTAGTGATCTCATGAAAAACAATTCTTTTGGTAGTCCGTGGATCAAGACCTAACACTTCGGCAAGGTGCCAGCTGATACTTTCTCCTTCGCGGTCCTCATCCGAGGCCAGCCATACTTCGTCACTTCTTTTCGCAATGCTTTTAAGTTCCTTTACTACTCTTTCCTTTTCAGCCGGTACAATATATTTGGGTTTGAAATTATTGTTGACATCGATGCCCATATCATTTTTCTCCAGGTCGCGGATATGGCCGAAACAACTCTTTACTTCAAAATCTTTTCCTAAAATTCCTTCGATGGTTTTAGCTTTCGCGGGGGACTCTACAATTAACAGATTCTTCGCCATAATGAACAGTATATTTTTCGCCGGGTCCCAAAATGGGAGGTAGGGCAGATTACATTTTCCAGATTTTACTCGTCGGGTAACGGCCGAAAAGCTTAATGGTATTGAGTTCTACGGCTTACAAAAAATAAATGACGGTCATTTACCGGTGCAAACCGAACTGCAATATTACTTTAAAATTGAAAAATGGAAATAATTCTTACAAAACCAGGGATGGCTTGGGGCTTATCAAAGAAATTGAAGCACTTCCTTTTTTACAGCCAGGTCGCCATAAATTTTTCTATGTCCAAGACCTTTTGTAATGATAAAACGGACGTTGGGGAAATTTTCCTGCTTTACTTTTAAAGCATCTTCAAGAGGGGTGATGTCGTCATCTTCATCATGCAACCAAAGAACACTCGCATTGATATTTTTAAGAGCCCGTTTTATTGAAAACCATTCAGTTTTCCGGCCGCTCATTTTATAAATGATATCATCAAACTCCTTCCTTACTTCCGGATCTTTCAACTGAAGCATTTTGAAGGCGGCATCAACGGCCGAAACAGTTTCGGTAGCAGGCGAGATCAATGCGATTTTTGTATCTGCTGTATGATTGGATTTTTCAATGGCGAGGCTAAGCGCCATCCCACCAAAAGAATGCGCCAAAAATCCAGTTATTGGTCCGTATCGTTTCACAACTTCTTCAATCATTTCGCAATATTGCACGGCATTGATCATATTGCCTTCACTGCTACCGTGCGCCGGAGCATCAAAAGCGAGCACTTCGTATCCTTTTTCAATCAGGGGCGAAACATATTGATGAAATTTATGGGCAGCTGATCCAAAACCATGCAATATCAATACTTTATGAGGCTGATCGTGGTTCCAGCGAAATCCATTTACCCTTAGCCCGTTCAACTTAAAATGTAATTTCTCAGCCTGCTCAAAAATAACGGGTGTTCTTACCCTTGATTTTAAAAAAGGTGTGCAAAATAATTCAAATGCTTTTTCCGCTGCTCTTCGTTTTGAAACGGCAGTAATCATTTTAAATTTTGCCCGGATGTAGCCAATTGCTATTTTTTGCTTTAATTTCATTTTATCAAAGATACAATATGAGGATAGTAATTATAGGAGCGGGAAATGTTGCCAGCGTATTTGGAAGGTTAATTAAGAGAGCAAATCACGAAATTATCCAGGTGTACAGCAGGGATATTATCCATGCTCAATCGCTTGCAAACGAGTTGAACTGCGCATTCGAAGATGATCTGAATCGTTTGGACATGTCTGCCGATATGTATATTGTAGCCATTGTGGATTCAGCACTCCCGGGGATATACGAACTATTTCATGTGGGCGATAAATTAATTGTGCATACAGCGGGCTCGGTATCAAAGGATGTTTTAAAGATGGTTTCACTGAATTACGGCGTTATTTATCCTTTACAAAGTTTGCGCAAAGACAACCCCGATCTGCAACTTACCATTCCTTTACTCATTGATGGCAATTCAGAAGCAGCATTCTCAACGATTAAGCAATTCGCTTTAACGATCTCACCAATAGTGTCCAGGATCGATGATGAGCAACGTTTGAAATTACACGTGGCTGCGGTGATCGTTAATAATTTTACCAATTACCTGTACACGCTTGCAGCCAATTACTGTAAAAAAGAAAACATCGATTTCAAAATGCTGCAGCCATTGATTGAGGAAACTGCCCTGCGGATCAGAGATCATGCGCCTGGAAACATGCAAACCGGACCGGCCGCAAGAAAAGATATCGCAACCCTCAACAACCATCTCCTTTTGTTGTCAAAACATCCGGAGTTAAAGAAAATGTACTTACGAATGACGGATAGCATCATGAACCCTGAGCCCTGTTAGCTAAAGCACATAAAGTATATTCTCAACCTCAGCCAGGGAAAGTAAACGACTATTTCCAGGAAAATACAACATCCGTCTGAACCTTATAAGGGTCTTTAGGTTTGCCCTGCGCATCAAGCGGGTCGCCCACATAAATCTCGTATGGAGCTCCTTTTAATGTTTTTTTATGATCTTTAATCCATTCGCCCAAAGCTTCGTAAGCTTGCGGCAATAGGTTATACGGGCCGTAGAAATGAGCCACCACGATACTATCTGTTCCTATCTGTTTCATGTATGCGCCGGGTGGCATCTTTGATGGTTTTTTATCTACCGGAATTCCTGCTTCAAAAAAATAAGGCGCTTTTGGGCCCTTGTACCACGCTACCGGTGCACCCGTTGTTTTTAAGTTGTATTTCTTAATGATGGCTCCAAGTTTTACACCATAGATTTCTCCGAGTTTCATGCCTACTCTTTCCATGTTGGCGGCGCTGTCTTTCATCGTGAGCACCATGCGTTTTACTGAAAGCGTATCGTTTATATTGATAACAGGCCCCTTGGCTGTTTCCGCGACCGACTCTTTTACAAGGGGGGTATCCTTTTTCGATTCAGCGGTCACTTGCTTATCAGTTTGGTTGTTACCACATGCAATGCTAATAAGCACAATGCAAAATAAAAGCATTGATAATAACCCATATTTGTTTTTTTTCATAAGGCTTAATTTTTTAAGGTGATAAAAATAGACAAATGCTTTATTATTCACAAGCAAATTAAATATTTCGCAATAGTTCAATGGAGCCATGACAAAGTAAGTTTTCCTGAAATGGTTATTCTACAGTAGGTTTGCATCCCGAACTTAAAAAATATATGTATACAATTACTTATAAATTCGAGCAAAAAGGACTTTCACCCATCACGCTGAATAATATAGAAGATGGGCAGTCTTTGCTTGAAGTGGCATTGAAGAACGATATTGATTTACACCATAATTGCGGAGGGGTTTGTGCCTGTAGTACGTGTCATATTTATGTAGAATCGGGCGACGATTTTTTGGAAGAATTATCAGACCGGGAAGAAGATTTTATTGATAGGGCAGTAAATCCACGGATCAATTCAAGACTCAGTTGCCAGTGCGTTTTGCAGGAAGGTGACGGCAGCATTATGATTACATTACCCGATCAATCGCAGTTTTTAGGAGAATGATTTCTAATTAGCTAATTTGCCAATTAGCTGATTTGCTAATGTTCTAAAGCCTTCAGTTGCCTCTTTGTACTCAAGAATACACTTTAATAAATTTAGTAAATTATCACATTATCACATTAGCAAATTATCACATTATAACTCTATGACTTTCGAGCCACCTATCCACTGGAATGATTATGAAGATATTGCCATGAAATTGTATGAACGATTTGGGGATGAATTCAATGAAGGTAAAATTTATCGTATCCGGTTTACCGACCTGCACAAATGGGTGATGGAAATTGAAAAGTTTGAAGGAAAGCCTGAAGAAAGCAATGAAGGTCACCTTGAAATGATACAAAGCAGTTGGGTGTATGAATGGCGCGACAATCAGAAATAATGCATTCATTGATAGTACGGGAATTTTTAGCGGATACGATCACATCGGAGGAACTACCATCTTCTGATCGCTACCAGGAACAGTTGAAGGAATTGCTTAATAATGCTGCCGGAACAATAACCAATTTATAATTATTTACATGAGTGTACTGCAACTTTTCAAGCCAATAAAAACTTTTATTTTTGATGTTGACGGTGTGTTGGCTACAGAGATACTGGTGATTTTACAGGATGGAGACATGGCCCGGAACATGAACAGTAAGGACGGGTATGCATTACAGCTTGCCGTTAAAAAAGGCTATGGAGTTGCCATCATATCTGGCGGCAGTTCGGAGCCCGTTCGGCAAAGACTGGAAAAGTTGGGGGTACGGCACGTATACTTAGGAATTCATAATAAAAAAGAAAAACTGCTTGAGTATGCGGAGGAAAACAATTGTAAGCTTGAGGAGATGCTGTATATGGGAGATGATATTCCTGATTATTCCGTAATGAATATGGTAGGACTTCCATGTTGCCCGGCAGATGCAGTACAGGAGATAAAACAGATATCAAAATACATTTCGCCCATCAAAGGTGGTAAAGGCTGTGGAAGGGATGTGATTGAGAAAGTACTTAAGCTCAATGGCCATTGGGATCTTGATACCAGCGTAGCCTCGAAATAGTATCAATGTGCCGGGGCATGACCGCTATCTCTCAAGAGAAGAGAATTTAATCAATAACCAATAAGATGCTAAATTGTGGACTTTTATGCTCCATAAAACCGGGCACACCACCATTTCACTTTAGCAATTGAAATAACAGCATGAAATTATTTTCCGCTTTTTTCCGTTTGATCCGTTGGCCTAATCTTGTGTTTATTGCGCTTACCCAATTGCTTTTTTTTTATTGCATTATTGTTCCCGCTTTACCTGGTAATTATTACCTGCTCAATCAAAAATTAACACCCGGCCTGTTCTACCTGCTGGTAACCGCATCTGTGCTGATTGCTGCGGCGGGCTATATTATCAACGATTATTTTGATATTAATATTGACCTTGTTAATAAGCCCACCAAAATGGTGGTGCATAAAATCATTAATCGCCGATGGGCGATTGTTTTGCATTTGGTGATTACAACCGTTGGACTTGCTATAAGCGGTTACGTTGGTTTGAAAACAAATTTGGTGATCATCCTGGCTAACATCGTTTGTGCATTACTGTTATGGGTGTATTCCACCACTTTTAAGAAAAAGCTTTTAACCGGCAATCTTATCATTTCCGGATTAACGGCGTGGACGGTGCTGGTACTATATTTTGCCACTAATACGATGTTTCCCGTGGCCGGCAATGTTCCGTCAGCAATAACTTCGGCTATGCACAGGGTGTATAAATTTGCTGCATTGTATGCGGGCTTTGCATTTATAATTTCTTTGGTGCGGGAGGTAGTAAAAGATATTGAAGATATGGAGGGGGACGCACGCTACAATTGTAAAACTATGCCGATTGTATGGGGGGTGCCTGCCGCCAAAGTGTTCGTAGGCGTTTGGCTGGTGGTGCTGATCGGTACATTGATTATTGTTCAGTTTTATGTTTTGCAAATTGGTTGGTGGTTGAGTGCACTCTATGTTTTGCTACTTGTGATTTTGCCGCTTTGCTGGATACTGAAGAAAGTTTACCAGGCACAAGTAACGGCCGATTACCATCATATCAGCACAATGATTAAACTGGTGATGCTGACCGGTATCTGCTCTATCATCTTAATCAAAATATATACATAGCCGTACTTTCCACCTGTTTAAAAACGTTTTTAATGAATTCAGTTCTCAATAAACACACTGAACCCACCGTTAAAGCTTCGGGTATTATCCTGGCCTCTCAATCACCCCGGCGCAAACAATTATTGGAATGGGCAGAAGTGCCTTTTGAGATAATGGTAAAAGAAACAGACGAATCTTATCCCGATAACTTATCACTTACAGAAATAGCGGTACACATTGCCCGGAACAAAGCGTTGGCCATTCAACAGGAGCATGCATTTATAAAGCCCGTTCTATCTGCAGATACCATTGTTGTGTTGGATGATAAGGTGATTGGTAAACCCCGCGACCGCGAAGATGCGATAACCATCCTGACCGGGCTCTCCGGTAAAAAGCACCTGGTAATTACCGGCGTAGTCATCTTGTATGATGAAAAGGAAATCACCTTTGCAGATACTACTGCTGTTGAATTTCATGAACTCAGCCAGGAGCAGATCATTTTTTATGTTGATAAATACAAGCCCTACGATAAAGCCGGTGCATATGCCATCCAGGAATGGATTGGTGTGATTGGAATAAAATCTGTATCCGGCGATTTTTATAACGTGATGGGATTGCCGGTAAGCAGGGTAGTGCAGGAACTAAGAAAGATTGGAATTGTATAAAGGTTTGTTGTGAACAATTAAAAGATGCCGGTGAGTCTCTCCCAAAGAGTGACTCACCGGCATCTTTATTGGCGCAGGTGCTGGCAAAATAGGCAGTAACTTGGTATAATAAAAATATTGAATGTTTGAATGGGTTTTTGTACATTGGTTCTTCCGTACAATGATCAAAGCCTGGATCCCGCATTTCGGACCATTTAAAAACTACCCTTATGAACGAGCGCCTTCTTCAATACATCTGGCAATTCCAGTATTTCAACAGGACTGAACTGAGCACAACAGATGGAGAACCCCTGTTGATTATTTCGCCAGGCAATATTAACCGCAACCAGGGACCGGATTTCCTTGATGGCAAAATAAAACTAGCCAATACCACCTGGGCAGGTAGTATCGAATTGCATATTCTTTCCTCGGACTGGAACAATCACAAACACAGCCTTGATAAAAATTATGGGAATGTCATTCTTCATGTGGTTTGGCAGGATGACATCCATTTGAACTTACCCTTCCCGGTGTTTGAATTGCGTACACTGGTTTCAAAAATATTGCTGGCAAGATTTGATGAGTTGATGAATGCCAAATCATTTATTGCCTGCGAAAAACTAATTGGTAAAACAGCTCCGATCATATGGATTGCCTGGAAAGAAAGGTTGCTGGTTGAAAGGATGCAAAAGAAAACCGCTATTATCCTGGAGTATCTTACTAAAAATAACAATCACTGGGAAGAAACCTTTTGGTGGCTGATCGCAAGAAATTTCGGGATCACTGTAAACAGCGATGCATTTGAAAAAATGGCATGTTCTCTACCGCTGGCGGTACTAGCGAAACATAAGAATCAGTTGCACCAGGCAGAAGCATTGTTGTTCGGCCAGGCTGGACTGCTTGAAAATGATTTCCTCGAAGACTATCCGCAAATGCTGCAAAGAGAATATCGGTTTTATAGAAAGAAGTATCAATTGCAGCCTATTCAAATACCGCTGCATTTTTTAAGGATGCGGCCCTCTAACTTTCCAACTGTGCGGCTTTCACAGCTTGCCATGCTAATACACAACAGCATTCATTTGTTTTCCATTGTAAAAGAAACTATTTATTTGAAGGATGTGAAAAAACGTTTAAATGTTACGGCAAATGATTACTGGAGCTATCATTACACTTTTGATGAAGCCACCGCATTTAAGGAAAAAAATTTGGGGACACAGATGATCAACTCTATTATGATTAATACAGTGATACCGGTTCTTTTTGCATACGGGCACCATAACGGGGAAAACGCTTACAAGGAAAAAGCATTATCATGGCTTGAACAGATCGTGGAAGAAAAGAACAGTATCACTAAAGGGTTTGATTTGTTAGGAGTGGAGAACAAAAACGCTTTTGACTCGCAGTCACTCATCCAGTTGAAAAATGAATACTGTAATAAAAAACGTTGTCTTGAGTGCGCCGTAGGAAACAAGATACTGAAACCACAAGTAACTCAAACATCCTGAAGTAAGAATGAAATCAAACAAATCAGAAATGAACTTGAATGTCTGATGCCTGATTTGCGATGTCTGATTTCCTTTCCAATGGTGTTGTCTTTTCAAGTTCTGTACTGCCTGTTTAACTTAGCATTGGCATCGTCAAGCGCCTTTTTATATCAGACATTAAAAAATCAGATATCAGATATT
>JAOQAK010000066.1 GCA_025963635.1 Ferruginibacter sp. | reverse complement strand
CATTGATTCTTTTATCGGACTAAAAAAGGAAGGTTTAACACTACGCTTTAAACCCTGTATACCGCCTGAATGGGATTCTGTAAAGATTCGTTATCGTTATAAAACGAGTTTATTCAACATACAATACCAGCAGGTAAGCGGCGGAAATGTTGAACCCGTTAAGGTAATTTATGATGGAAATGAACAGGCGGGAAACAGTATTCTTTTAGTGGATGATGGAGCGCCCCACGAAGTGATTGTGAAATTTACTGTTTAGCAATTATCGTGTAAGTAATAAGATCGCCAACCTCACAGGTTTTTAAAACCTGTGAGGTTTTGTAATTTATGCTACCCTTCAAATTTCTTAAAAAGACTCGTCGCAATGTGCCCGCCAAAACCAAAAGTGTTGCTCATGGCATAATTAACCGTTTTGTGTACTGCCTTTCCGAGGGTAAGATTGAATTTATCTGCAAATGCCGGCTCAACTTCTTTGGTGTTGATGGTGGGGGGAATAATCCCTTCCCTGATGGCATTGATGCAGGCAATTGCTTCAATAGCACCTGCTGCCCCTAACAGATGGCCTGTCATTGATTTGGTGGCGCTTATATTTAATGTCGTGTTCGGCTCAAAAACCCTTGCAACTGCTTTCAATTCGCTGGTGTCTCCCATTGGCGTAGAAGTTGCATGTACATTGAGATAATCAATGTCCGACGCTTGTATTCCTGCTTCATTCATTGCTTCCAGCATACCGAGGTAAGCGCCTTCGCCATCGGGATGAGTACCAGTTAAATGGTAAGCATCTGCGGTCATTCCGCCGCCAACTACTTCTGCAAGAATGGTTGCATTTCTTTTGATGGCATGATCATAGCTTTCCAGCACCAATGCACCTGCTCCCTCACCCATCACAAAACCATCCCTGCTGATATCAAAAGGCCGGGACGCCGTTGCCGGATCATCGTTCCGGGTCGACAAGGCTCTTGATGCATTAAAGCCACCAACAGCAGTTTCATTAACCGCCGCTTCAGAACCGCCGGTGATAATCATGTCGGCCTTTCCCCAGCGGATATGATTAAACGAATCGATGATGGCAGTATTGGAAGTGGCACATGCGGATACGGTTGTAAAATTTACGCCGCGAAGACCATATTTAATCGAGATGATACCCGATGCAATATCAACAATCATTTTCGGAATGAAGAATGGATTGAACCTCGGTGTTCCGTCTCCTTTTGCAAATTCCGCTACCTGCTCCTGGAAGGTTTGTATACCCCCGTTGCCGCTACCCCAAATTACGCCAATGCGGTTACGGTTGAGATTGTCGAAATTAATGCCTGCATGCTTCACCGCTTCTTCCACCGCTACCAATGCATATTGTGTATAGGGGTCGTACCTTCTCGCTTCACTCTTCTCAATAAAATGATGTATGTCAAAATTTTTCAGTTCACAGGCAAATTTTGTTTTGAACTTGGCGGCATTGAATTTTGTAATGGGCGCTGCTCCGCTGGTTCCGCTGATCAATCCCTGCCAAAAATCTTTTGCGTTATTTCCGATGGGCGTTAATGCGCCCATACCTGTAATGACCACTCTTTGTAAAACCTGACTTTTTTCCATAGTTTATTAAATTTATAAAATTAGCGCCGGAGGGTACATCTGACACAGGAGAGAATTGGAGAAATAAGACCGGGTATTGCTCGCCACCAGCACGCATTTTTTGTGGGTGCAAAGATGTACCGTTCTTTCGAAATTATTTCTATAAAACTACTAAGTTTTAAATTTATTTGGCCACTGATGTACCCGTTCAAATGGCAACATCCAGATTGCGAGAATCAACCGGGTAATTGTCAATCCAGATTGCATGATTACAGTTGCTTGGCTATTGGAGCTTTCAAACAATAATAAGAAAGCTCCGTCTGTGACGGTTTCACAGTTCAACTTCCCTCGAATTCAAACGATTTATAAAATAGTATAATATTCGTAATTCACTCAAAAGCAGCACTGAACATCACGGGTTGGATTATTTAGTACTTTTAATCTCCGCACCTTCAAAATTTTGCTGTATAAACAATTATTCATGCTTTAAATCTACATTGCGCTTCTATGCTGCAGGATTATTTGGGAAATCAATATTCGTATGATGAAATGCTGGGGAAAGATGGAAACCTCCGTCCGCATTGGACTGCTTTTTTTGAGTCATTTAATCGAATGGGGAAGTTGGAAATACAAAACCGGAATAATGAAATTTCAAGACTGCTGAAGGAAAATGGGGTTACCTATAACACCTATAACGATAGCTCCGTAATCAATCGCGACTGGAATGTAGATGCCATTCCCTTCCTGATCAGTAAAGATGAATGGGAGAAAACAGAAGCCGCGCTTATACAAAGGGCCGAACTGCTGAATTTATTGCTACAGGATATTTATGGGGATCAAAAATTAATAAAAAATGGCATTCTTCCCCTGGAACTCATTTACAATCATACCGGCTTTCTGAGGCAATGCGCAGGCATCAAATTGCCCGGAAAACACAGCCTGCTATTATATTCCGCCGATCTTGCCCGCAGCCCCGATGGGAAATTATGGATCATCAGCGACCGCACGCAGGCTCCTTCCGGATCGGGTTATGCTTTGGAAAACAGGAACGTGATGACACGTGTGCTTCCCGAGTTGTTCAGTGGTTTAAAAGTAAGGCACATTACTCCCTGGTTTGATACCCTCCGAAATTCTTTGAATGAGTTAGGATCTCGCCATCATCAAAATCCCGGAATTGTAATACTCACTCCCGGCCCCGGCAATGAAACTTATTTTGAACATTCTTATCTTTCTTCACAGCTTGGTTATACACTGGTACAGGGAAGCGACCTGATGGTCAAAAATAATTTTGTATGGCTGAAAACACTTAGCGGGCTGGAGAAAGTAGATGTGATCATTCGCCGCATCGATGACGAATATTGTGATCCGCTGGAATTAAAAGAAAATTCTCAATTAGGTATAGCGGGTTTATTACAGGTGATGCGCAGGGGAAATGTAAGCATCGCCAACCCGCCGGGGAGCAGTATTCTCGAAAACCCCGGACTAATGCCCTTCCTGCAAAATATTTCCAAATACTTTTTTGGCACAGGGCTTTTGATGCCCACTATCGCTTCGTGGTGGTGCGGACAGCCAAAAGAGATGAAATACGTTTTGAGTAATATCCAATCACTCGTTATTAAGCGAATTTACCGCGGCACCAGCAGGAGCACTTCGGTGGATGGCGCAAGTTTGTCGCAGGCGCAGATGAATCTTTTAAAACAGCAGATCATCCAAAATCCCTTTCTTTATGTGGGGCAGGAGAAGATCGGTTTAAGTTCTACGCCTTCACTGGTAAATGGTAAAATTGAACCCCGTAAAACAATATTCCGCGGATTTTTGGTAAGCAACGGCTACAGTTATACCGCTATGGCTGGTGGCTTAAGCAGAAATTCTCCTGATGCACTAAGCTTTATTGTTTCCAACCAATCGGGCGGTAATAGCAAGGATACCTGGATCATATCGCCGGAGCCTGCCGCTGCTTTGATCGTTCCAAAAAAGCAGGCCGATACCGTGCTCGTTCCCGCAAAAGGCGTGCTGCCCAGTCATACCGCCGAAAACCTTTTCTGGGTAGGCCGCTATACCGAACGACTGCTGGGAAATGCACGTTTTCACCGGACAGTGATACAATTCATTGCCGGGGGAAACAAGCTGATGATGGAAAATGATTTACAAACAGAAGAAATTTTACTAAAGGCGCTTACTCATTATACTTTTACCTACCCGGGCTTTATCGATGCCGATGAAGAAACGCTCAGGAAGCCATGGGGAGAAATCACTGATATCCTATTCAATGAAACAAGAGAAGGGAGTTTGAAATATGATTTCAACCTGTTCTTACGGGCGGTTCATGCTGCACGGGATCATTGGTCAACCGATACCTGGCGGGTTTTACGGGGCATGGAAGAGGAATGGGCCGTTTTAAAGGGTGTGCCCGTTCCCGGGTTTTTAAAAATGCAGCACCTGCTGGATAGCCTGGTTACGTCGGTGGTTGCATTTATCGGCATGAACAGGGAAAGCATTTCGAGGGAACAGGGATGGATCATGATGGATATGGGCAGAAAAATTGAACAGTGCCTCTTATTAACCAGTATGCTGCGGGCCACATTAGTAAACAAATATGATGACCAGGTAGAATACAATTTGCAGGAAGCAGTGCTCACAAGCAACGAAGGCCTGGTGAACTTCCGTTACAAATACAGGTCGCTGTTACAGTTGCCGTTGGTGCTTGAACTGATGATTTTTGACGCAAGCAATCCCAGATCCTTGATATACCAGCTGGATAGGTTGAAAAAGAACCTTGCGAACCTTCCAAAACCAACAACGGACCAGTCTGCACAGGCGCACGACTTATTGGTAGCGGAGGCATATGATTTACTAAAACTTGCCAATAAAGAGCAGTTATCGATATTAGACCAGGCAACGACCCAATATTTGCAATTGGATGATTTTCTTTCCAACATATACAAGCTATTGTCAGATATACAAAACGCCATTACCAAAACCTATTTCAAACACGCCCAATCGCAGAAGCAATTATTTTCATCCGATCAATCCGGAGACAAGCCTATTGCTTAAGTGCGGTAAGGAGTGTAAGTTCAAAGAAATTACATCATTGTTGATAGGTGCCATCGCCCTAAACCTTCAACCATCAACCTTCAACCACCAACAAATGTATCATAAGATCCTTCATAAAACTGACTATACATACCAGGTGCCGGTAAGCCTTTGCCATAATATCATCCGGCTGATACCCCGCAGCACCAACAAACAGTTTTGCAAAAGATCTGTGGTAACCATTTCCCCTGAGCCGGAAGTGTTGGTAGAATACGAAGACTTTTACGGCAACAAGCTCGTGTATTTCACTATTGAAAAAGAGCACAAAAAGCTGAGTGTGCATGTGCTTTCAGAAATTGAAAAATTAGCGCCGGCAAAAGAAAGGCTGCCGAAAAATGATCTTGTTTCCTGGGAAGAAGTTTGCAGGCTAACACATACACTAACGCCCGAACTGTTGGATGTAAAACAATTTATCGCCGCTACACAGATGACCATGGCAGATGAGGCAATTGCGGCATATGCTAAGGAATCTTTCCCAGCCGGAATGTCTTTATTTCAAGGGGCAAAAAATTTGATGACCCGCATCTTTACAGATTTTAAATTCCAATCCGGGTTTACCACCATTTCAACTCCACTATCAGTAGTGATGAGGGAGCGTAAAGGGGTTTGCCAGGATTTTGCGCATCTTGCCATCGCCTGCCTGCGTTCATTGGGATTACCGGCAAGATATGTAAGCGGCTATATTGAAACGATTCCTCCACCCGGTGTAGTAAAGCTTATCGGGGTAGATGCATCTCATGCCTGGTTTTCGGTGTATTTGCCCGATAGTGGCTGGGTGGATTTTGATCCCACTAATAATATGATCCCTTCCGAGCGACACATTACCATTGGATGGGGAAGGGATTATGCAGATATCACCCCACTCAGGGGAGTAATTATGAGCAGTGGCAGCCATGATCTGCAGGTGTCGGTTGATGTTAAACGGGTGTGGGAGGGCATCCAGGATCGTGAATCGTGAATTGTCAAACAACTCACTTTTGGATTCATGAAGACTCCAGACGGATTTGTTAAAAGCACCTGTTTATATTTCTTTTGAATAAACGACCTTGATGTGGTGTTGACTATTGACCATTGACCATTGACGATCGACCTTCTCCTTTGGAATAGTTATTGAATAATGTGTTGAAAAAAGCATCGCTCAATGAAATTATATACTTGCACCAATTGCAAAAGTCCACTCTATTTCGAAAATTCTACCTGTCTCAATTGCAAACATGTAGTTGGTTTTGAAGTTGGCCAATTCAATCTCATTGCGTTGGATAATAACATCAATGGATACTCCTCAGTCGACAACAAAAACGAGCTGTACCGATACTGTGCCAATGCGGTTCATGGTACCTGTAACTGGCTGGTACCGGTTGCCCAAACTTCTCAATTTTGTATCGCCTGTGAGTTAAACCGAACCATCCCTGAACTTTCTTCTCAAATAAATGTGCAGAAATGGCAACGCATTGAAATAGCCAAACATCGTTTGGTATATTCACTGATACGATTACGCCTTCCGGTTAAAGCAAAGAAAAGTGTGGATGAAACGGGAGGCATTGCATTCGACTTTATTGGCAATATTTCTTCTACAGAGCGGGTGATGACGGGCCATGACAATGGTGTGATCACATTGAATATCGAAGAAGCAGATGAAGGAGAACTCGTACGCAATAAGCTGCACCTGGGAGAAAAGTACCGCACTTTGCTGGGGCATTTTCGCCACGAAATTGGCCATTATTATTGGGATGTATTGATTAAGGACAGTCCGAACGTCGAAAAATTCAGGCAACTCTTCGGAAATGAAGAAAGGGATTATGAGCAGGCGCTCGCCCTTTATTACCAACACGGCATTCAGCCCAACTGGAACAGTTTCTTCATTAGCCCGTATGCCTCTTCGCACCCATGGGAAGATTGGGCAGAGAGCTGGGCGCACTATATGCACCTAATGGATACCCTTGAAACAGCCTGGTCGTTCGGGATAGGTATTCACCGAAGCGAAATGCAAACCGAAGTGGATCATGATCCATATACCATGACTGATTTTGACGCCATTATCAATACCTGGTTTCCTTTAACTTTTGCCGTAAACAGTCTGAACAGGAGCATGGGCCATGCAGATTTTTACCCTTTTATAGTTTCTGCACCCGTGATAGAAAAACTGAAGTTCATTCATGAAGTATGTGGTGTGGGGAAGCAGGTAAACTCGAAAGCCGCATAGTTTTTTGATTTCACGCAGAGACGCAAAGGAGCGAAGGCGCAAAGGAAAATAAAACCCTCTAATTTATTTCTTATCCTCTTTTACGTTTCTCGTGAGATTACTAGTGGACACGGATAAACTCAAACGCAGCTTAGCCTCTTCTCGTAAAAAGCAAAGGAGTGGCCCAACAGAGAATCAATTTCTTACCTTCTTTGCTCCTTTGCGTCTTTGCGTGAAATTAACCGCGTGGAATCATTTTTTCCAGAACTGCCGCAGGTCTAATGTATAAGGATATTCCTTGTTAATGATCAATGGCGGTGCATCGTAGAAAAACGGATCCCGATCCTGCGCTATATAGTGCTGCACAACTTCCAAGCCGGGCGACGGTCTCAATACTTCCTGTGTATGACTGGTATTGCTGAACCGGTTCCACCGTCGGCTTTCCGCTTCATAGCTGTTGATAGGAAAAACTTCATAACTTCTTCCCCCGGGATGGGCCACATAATACGTACAGCCCCCAATAGAACGGCTGTTCCAGGTATCCACAATATCAAAAGTAAGCGGTGCATCAATGCCAATGGTAGGATGCAAAGCGGATGGGGGCTGCCATGCCCGGTAACGGATTCCACAGACAAATTCGCCCTTTATAGTAGTAGGTTTCAAAGGAACCCTGCTGCCATTGCATAATAAAATATAGCGGCTGCCATTCAGGCCTTTCAGTTTTACCTGTACTTTTTCAAGAGAAGAATCAACAAACCTTGCCGTGCCTGCGCTGGTCATTTCTTCGCCCAAAACATGCCAGGGCTCGATACCCATGCGTATTTCCATTTCGATATTTTGAAACTGCACCGTACCATAATGCGGGAACCGGAATTCAAAGAAAGGCTCAAACCAGCTGATGTCGAATGGATAACCGGCATCATTTAAATCGTTCACCACTTCCTTCATGTCTTCACGCACATAATGCGATAGC
The DNA here is from genome assembly GCA_025963635.1 of Ferruginibacter sp. Lineage (GTDB taxonomy): Bacteria > Bacteroidota > Bacteroidia > Chitinophagales > Chitinophagaceae > Ferruginibacter. Next base: position 24,288 of record JAOQAK010000066.1, on the reverse strand, counting down.
ATGAATTTATCATGCAGCTCGGTGCCCCATCTTACCAGTTCGTGCTTATAAGGCTTTTTCCAGAACCAGGCAATCAAGGCCCGGATCAGTAGCATTTGTACGAGACTCATCTCTTTATGCGGCGGCATATCAAAGGCCCTGAATTCGAGAATGCCCAGCCTGCCGGAAGAAGAATCCGGTGAATACAATTTGTCGATACAAAATTCTGAGCGATGGGTATTGCCCGTGATATCGGTTAACAAATGCCTGAAGATGCGGTCTACAATCCAGAACGGAATAAAGCCGTTTTCAGGAACCTGGCTAAAGGCAATCTCCATTTCATACAACTTCTCATCCCTGCCCTCATCGATCCGGGGAGCCTGGCTCGTAGGACCAATAAATGCACTTGAAAACAGGTAGGATAAACCGGGATGATGCTGCCAATAGGTAATCAAACTGCGCAGCAAATCCGGCCTTCGCAACATCGGGCTTTCCGAAGGGGAAGCACCGCCAATAGTGATATGATTGCCCCCGCCTGTACCGGTGTGCCTGCCATCAAGCATAAATTTTTCCGTGCCCAGCCTTGAGAGAAATGCCTGGTCGTATAAAGTGTCAATGATGCCTGTAAGTTCTTTCCAGTTTTTTGCGGGATGAATATTTACTTCGATTACTCCCGGATCGGGTGACACGACCAATCGTTCCATCCTGTAATCACGCGGTGGTTCATATCCCTCAATGCGTACCGGGATCTGTAATCTTTCCGCAGTAGCTTCAATGGATGCTACCATGTCGAGATAATGTTCCAGGTAGTCCATCGGGGGAATAAAAATATAAATGAAGCCATCCCTGGGCTCTATACAGATGGCTGTTTTGATGGATTCCACTTCAAACGAAGGCTTCACCTCCGGCTCTTTTACTTCCACCTTTTTTTTAGGTTTAAAAGGATCCCACTTCTTTTCCTCCACTACGGCATAGGCTATTTTCGCTTGCTTTGGCGGATGAACAGTGAGCGTATCATACCTCGACACAATGGTCTCATCATAATGTTCCAGTTCGGGCAAGTCTTCAAATAAACTTCGTTCTACTGTCCGCGGCTCATCTTCCTTAGCAACTGCAGGAAGTGAATCCAGTGGCAGGCGCAAACCCATGGGCGAGTTACCGGGAATAAGAAATAATTCCTGCCTTTTTAATATCCATTTACAACTTTTCCAACTGCTATTCTCATAGTTCCATTTTAGTGGAAGCGCAAATCCTGCCGGCGTGTCCAGCCCTTTATCCAATAATTGTGAGAGGGTTTTTCTTTCCAGCTCATCCTTCATATTCACTTTGGAAAGATCAATGTTTACGGGCGCTTTCCCTTCTGCCCACAAAAAGTAAAAAACATCTTCATAAGCTACACTGATATTTTCAGGAGAAATGGCCAACTGCTTCGCCAGGTCAACGGCAAATTGCCGGGCTTCTTCATGAGTAAATGTCTTTTCCTTGTCCTCATGGGCGATTAGCTGGATGTTTTTCCAGATGGGATAATGATCTTTTCTCCAGAACAACCCGTATTGCCATCTTGGTAACGGTTCGCCCGGATACCATTTTCCCTGTCCATAATGGATCATACCATTTGAGCCAAATTTAGCACGCAGTCGGAAAATAAGTTCATGCGAAAGAAGGCGTTTCTGGCTTCCATCCGCCGCTGTATTCCATTCTTCCGCTTCCATATCATCAATCGAAACAAAAGTGGGTTCTCCACCCATGGTCATTTTTACATCCCCTTGTTCAAGGTCTTCATCTACTTTTAAACCGGTGGCATTGATCGCCACCCATTGTTCTTCGGTGTAAGGCTTAGTCACCCTTGGGTCTTCGTGAATGCGGCTAACCGTATTGGAAAAAGTAAAGGTGGTTTCGCATTGATCGGTGGCCCCTTCTACCGGGGCTGCACTTGCGAAATCGGGTGTACAGGCCAAGGGGATATGTCCTTCACCGGCAAATAAACCCGAAGTAGGATCAAGCCCGATCCATCCGGCGCCGGGGATATACACTTCTGTCCATGCATGCAGATCGGTGAAGTCCTTTTCGGGTCCTGAAGGGCCATCGAGTGACTTGATATCTGCAGTTAACTGAACCAGGTACCCCGAAACAAAACGTGCAGCCAACCCGAGATGCCTTAATATCTGCACCAGTAACCAGGCCGAATCCCTGCAGGAGCCCAGGGCTTTGGTAAGCGTTTCTTCGCATGTTTGTACGCCCACTTCCATCCGGATGGAGTAACTAATATCCTTGTTCAACTTCCGGTTGATATACACCAAAAAATCGTTGATCGTTTTGGGACTTCTGTCGATGCCCGCAATCCACTGCCGCAGCTGTGGGCCATATTCTTTGAATTCAAAATAAGGTATCAGTTCTTTCCGCAATTGTTCTTCATAGCGGAAGGGATAATTTTCAGCATACTCTTCTACAAAAAAGTCGAATGGATTAATCACCACCATATTGGCAATTACTTCCACTTCAACACTTAATTCCTTCGTTTTTTCAGGAAAGACCACCCTTGCCTGGTAATTGCCAAATGGATCCTGCTGCCAGTTGATAAAATGTTCTTTTGGTGAAATTTTGAAAGAATAGGCTTCGATCATCGTACGGGAATGAACTGCAGGACGCAATCTGAAAATATGAGGAGAAAGACTTACCAGACGGTCGTAGCTATAGGTTGTCTTGTGGTTAATTGCTACTCGGATTGCCATATTTACTGGAATTTAAATGAGAAATAATACATGGCAAACAATCCTTATAAAATTAACTGCTTTTATCAGGGTTACAAAATTATTGTTGCGAATACTACCAGGAAGACTGCGGAACATAGGCATATCGCAAAAGCCTTACAGTTTAACCATCGAAATCTATTTAAAGAACCGGTTACGTTTACAACCGGCCACTCCTTATATCACAACCGTTTAAAAAGGCCGTGTACATTTTTAAAATACCGGTTCCGATCAAATACCAACCGATTACGAATTGCGCTATAAATATTTGTTTCTTTTTATTAATTTTCTATTGAATATCGCTGTGTGGATAAAACCCGGGAGCAATTCCTGATCAAATCCTGTGCACAATCGCTTCCCTGGGAAATTATTGATGCTGATGACTGCTGTTTATAACAGTTCCGCTTTATATAAATAAAGTTGGTATGGTGAAAAAGTGGCGCTTTTTACTAATTCTTTTCATTGCGGCAAATGAAATGCTGCCAGCACAAAAAGATGAAAAGCTATATAGAGAAAAGCTATTCATAAGAGTAACTACGGATAATGGTATTTATAAAGGAAGGCTGTATTATGTAAGTGACTCCAATATCAGGGTCATCGCCGGAAAAAGATACAACGACCTACCGGTAAGGATCGAAGTGGCAGGCATCCAGAAGATCAGCTTTAAGAGAAAAAATGCGTTGGTAAAAAGCATGATAGGGGGCTTTGGGGAGCCGGTATCTTATGGGGCACGCTGATACCATCCAAATTGTATGACTATGGTATTTATATCTCCGATAAAACATTTTTGTACAGCATCGCCGGTGGAGCAGGATTAGGGTTGATGATCGGTGCATTTTCAGCGCCTGTGCTCCGGTTCGGAATCCCTATCAATAAAAACCAGCAGCGGTTTGAAGAAAAGCGGGCACGATTAAAAGCTTTGTCGATCTATTGATCATAATTATTTTACCCAATTAGTTTATCATAATAAACATTCTAAACCTTCAAAAAACAAGATATGAAAAGAGTCATCATCGTTATTGTTTGCATGAGCGCAATGCTGAGTTCCTTTGCGCAGGAAACATCGGAAGCTTCTAAAACACTTCTTACAAAAGAAGATTACCTCAAAAAAAGTAAAAGCCAGAAAACAGGCGGCCTGGTTTCACTGATTGGGGGAGGAACTTTATTTCTTATTGGTGCCGTTGTAGCCACGAATGACCTTAGTAATGACCTTGACAATCTTTTTACCGACAACACAAGTACCAATCATGATGCATTGGTGAGTGTGCTGATTATCACTGGTGGCGCAGCAATGCTGGGCAGCATCCCACTGTTCAAAGCAGCTAATAGAAATAAACGAAAGGCGTATGCGCTCTCTGTTGTGAATGACATGGCGCCCCGATTCCAGGGAAGCACGGTCTGCTACAAATGGGTTCCTTCGATCAGTTTAAAGATCAATTTATAATGGTGAAAGTTAAGCCGTCGAAATGTTTTGATTCGAAACTGAAGATCTACTATTGCGGCTGTATCCCCGGTGCCGGCAGGTGCAACGAGTTGTACACCAGTTCAACCGTGTGTTTATCTTCCGCAAGTATAAATAATTTGTCATCTGCCTGTATCCGGGTAGATCCCACCGGGATGATGTAATCGTTCCCCCTTTTTACGGTCATGATCTGGGCTGCTTTCGGAAAATCCAGCTCTACCACCATTTTCCCGATAGCAGTATTACCTGCATCAATTACCACCTGCACTTTCTCTCTTTTGGCGTTGTCTGATATCTCAAGATCGGTTCGCCGCTTTGCCTTGGAAGGAATATCGAGATGAAGCAGTTTTGCTATGTAAGCAAGTGTAGTGCCCTGCAGCAGCACCGAGGTAACAGAAATAAAAAAGACCAGGTTGAAAATTATTTCTGCTTTTCCGATCCCTGCCAGCAGAGGATAGGTCGCAAACACAATGGGAACCCCTCCACGCAATCCAACCCAGGATAAAAATATCCTGCTTCTGAGATTGGTTTTAAAAAATGCCAGGCTGACGAATACGCCGATCGGGCGGGCAACTATGATCAGGAAAGCGGAGATCAGCAGGCCCATACCGATGATTGGAAACATGTGCGATGGAAACACCAATAGTCCAAGTGTTAGAAACAGGATGATCTGCATCAGCCATGCCTGCCCATCGTAAAACCTGATCAAACTTCGCTTATGAATGAAATTGCTATTGCCCAAAACAATTGCTGAAACATAAATGGCTAAAAACCCGTTGCCGCCGATGAAATGGGTGGCCGAATAAGTAAGCATGGCAAGTGCAATGGTAAGCACAGGGTACAAGCCTTCTGTTTCAAGCTTAATATTGTTAATGAGCCACAAACCTGCTCTCCCCATTAAATAACCAATAGCGCCGCCGATGATAAATTCCTTTAAGAAGGAAACAATCAGTTCCGCAAAATCGGCATGATTGGTTGCTACAATCGTGGTTAAGGAGATGGTAAGAAAATAAGCCATTGGGTCGTTGCTTCCGCTTTCCAGTTCGAGCAGCGGGCGCAGGTAACCTTTTAAGCCAATGCCCTTACTGCGAAGGATTGAAAATACTGCTGCGGCATCGGTGGCAGATACAATAGCGCCCAGCAATACGCCTTCTGCAAGTGTAAAATCAAACACCAGGTGCACAAATATCCCAACGGAAAACGCGGTCAAAAGAACTCCCAGTGTTGACAGCATGATACCTTTGGATAGAACGGGTTGGATCGTTTTCCAATTGGTATCCAATCCACCGGAGAACAATATAAAGTTAAGCGCCACAATCCCGATGAATTGTGCCACTTGTGCATTGGCAAAATGAATGCCCCCGATTCCTTCAGAGCCAGCCAGTATCCCTACAACTAAAAAGAAGATCAGGGTAGGCACCCCGAGTTTACTCGTAGTTTTGCCCGCAATAATGCTAATGAGCAACAGGATTGACCCGATCAATAAAATATTTCCTGGTTCTATTACCACCGGTTTGACAAGTTAAAAATTAAGAATTAAAAATGGCCGCCATATTGGGCAAGCATGGCTTTTCAATATGTATTGAATGCAGCTAATACCAATCATCAACCCCAGTTATCGACAGAATTAATAGTGATTGTAACGTTAAAAGGATAATGTTCAGTGGATAAAAAAGAGTGCGGATAATTACCAGAAATTATGGGAAGGATAAATACCGGAAAGATATTTGTCCTGTTGCGAAAAGCCATCTGCCGTGCCTGAAACGCCAGGGGGAAGAATAGACCAGCCCTTTAAAGCATTTGGATTGCCCTCTGAATGACTGCAAAGTTGGAATGCAATACCCTGGGTGGTTGCACCGGCAATAGAGTTATGACAGGGACTGATTAATGCCGCCGATTGATGCCCGGCGGGCATTGAATAAACAGCAGCATGATGAAAATCAACATTTAATTTCGTACTGCCCATAGCCTTGCACTCGCTCTTAAAAGCAAGGCTAAGTAAAACAGGTAATAAAAAATAAAATATGGAGCTTTTCTGCATTGAGCAAATATACTCAAAAAACGGCGGCGGCGAAAAGTGATGGAGTAACCGGGTAAGCGGAAAACAAGAAAAATCAAGGGTTTCCAAATGAGGTGAAAATCGACAAGGCAGAATAGACCTCGCAGGTTTTTAAAACCTGTGAGGTCTGGAGCGCATGTTAACTAAAGGAGTTGGAATGCTTTAGCAACCTCGGGAATTCAATAAAGGCCCGTACTATTATTGTTGCAACCGCATGATGCAGTTGCTTAGTGCCCTGAAATTATGATAGGTACCTTTCCAGATATGGGCTTTCATGGCTGTTTTTCTTTCGGGTTCTTTGTCGAGCCCTTCTTCATACCAATCGCCGTGCTCATGATCAATAAGATAGGTTTGAACGTATTGCCAAAGCTTTTTAAAGTGTTGAAGATATTGCATGCTGTCATTAGGATACAAATCTGCCATGATCAGCAATGTGTTTAATCCTTCTGCCTGCGCCCACCAGTTTTTACTCTCTTTTATTATTTTGATGGAACTACTGTTTTTGAAATAATAGCCTTCATCATAAAAACCACCGAGTACTTTATCCCAGCCATTGCGCAGTGCATGATCTACCATTCGTTTGCCAATTTTCATTGTGAGGGGATCGTGTTTTATTCCCAATGCTTCAGTAGCCTCCATCATCAGGTAAGCCGTTTCAACATCATGGCCAAAAGAAACATGATCGAGGTTGCGCTGCCGCAGGATGGTTTCTTTAGATGAATCCCTAAAAGAAACGGGTTTCCATTCGGGCGTAAAAAACAATTGCAGGTAACCTTTTGATGTAACCATCTTGTCCCGAATCAACAGCAGCATTTCCTGTAGCCTGGTTTTCAACAGTGGATCGGGCCACACATGGCATAATTCTGTAAAAGCCTCTAACAGGTGAATGGAACTATTTTGATCCTTGTACCCAAGATCGGAACGGCCGGCAGTTGCAGCAGGTCTTTTTACCGGCGTTCCATCTCTTTGGAGGTGCTGAAAATAGCCTTTATATACCTTATCATGACTATGATTTTCAAGCCAGCTAAAAGCTTTTTTAGCGAGGTTCAATGCGCCTGTATCATGGGAGCATTCATAATAGGCGGCCAAAGCGTAAATACCGAAGGCATTTCCATACGCTTCTTTTACCTGGCTCTTTACTACTCCTTGCCGGGTTACCAGGTTGTAAAAGCCACCGTATACCGAATCCCACATTTTATCCCTTAAAAAAAGAAAGCCGTGGCGTGACATGCTGATATAGGCCGTATCCTTGTAAAACATTGCTGCTTTGGCGGTAGACCAGGTATGCCTGGCCTGCGTAACGATCATTTTATCCTGGTCGCCCACCGGCTTGATATCGTAGCTAAAGCTGCTTAAATAACCGCCGTACAGTGTATCCATATTGCGGGGATAATATTTATCAATCAACTGTTCTTTAGCTGTGAACTGCATTTGTTGCAGGATAGTATCAAGTCCATTCTTTTGCTGGGCAAAGAGAACGGAACAAAGCATCAGCGGGAGAAATACCAGGTACTTGCGCATGAGAAAGTTTTTATTGATATAAATGAATTCCATTTGAACAGGAAATTGCATTTGGCTACGCTTCAATGAAAGCCCCCCAATGGTATGCAGCACAAGTGGGCGATGCAACAATGTACCACAATGGTTTTTGCCGGGACAATAATCTTTATCCTTTTGCGTCGGAGCAAAATCCCTTCATCAATTATTACTGGTTCTGCAGCGTAGTATAAGTGACTGCGTCCAATTTGAAACTTGCACTGCCATTTGTTACCGGAATATTTGCGCCCGCAGTCATCGTTTTTTGCTGGTTGGTTACGATCATCTGGAATGTTTTGATGCCAGCAGGAAGTCCTGATAAATTTACCCTCCTGGCGGGCCCGTTATTAACAATATGCAGTACGTACTTACCTGTTTTGGTATCCCCCAATGCTGCCACTGAAACATCAGCTGCGCCTGAACTTACCGGTAAAGCGTGGAGGCCTTCTGGCGTGGAAGCAAGTTGCTTTAAATTCCAGAAACGTTGCGTGGGCCGCAGTGGTCCTTTGTCGCCAAAAATGCCGCCGCCGGAAAGGGGTGAATAATCGGCGGTGAGCTGCCATTGCAGAATTGAAAGCGGCTGACAAATGGCCAACAAACGGATGTACAGGTTAATTTCCTGTAAAGCATAGGTAGGCTCTTCAAAAATGGCCGGGTAACCCCACGCCTGTGCATCAATACTGCCTTCACCAACGATCAATGGACGGTTGATTTTATCAGCGGCATCAGACCATTTCTGCAAGAGATCTTTCTCCCATCCACGCCAGGAATGAAAGGATACGGCACCTATATAAGGATGTGTTGCCGGATCATTTAATGCTGGGTAAATAAACTCGTAAGTGGTAGCGTCTGAATTGTCGCCGAGTAATAATTTTGTTTTTAAACCTCTTGATACAAAATAGGCTCCCAGTCCTTTGATCAGTTCGGCGTGCTCTCCGCCGGTTTGGCGGATATTAATACCCAGGTCGGATTCATTGAAGGAAAACATTGCCGCTTCCACACCATAGTGTTCTTTAAGATAAACGATGTAACCGGTGATGGATTTATAAATTTCGTTCATACTGTTTTTATCCAGTGGATTACCCCAAACACCATCGGGGCCCGGCTGGAATTTTGGTGCCCCTACAATGGCCCATGCAGGAGCTGACCAGGCCGAGAGAATTACCGGGATACCCATTTTGCCGAGCCTTTGTGCCATTTCCATCGCCTTTTGTACATTAGGATGCAGCTTGCCGTTTTGTGCCGCTGAATCATTAGCTTTTTGTGGCTGCCAGAAACGCCAGGGCATTTCTACCCTGCTCCAGGCTACCCGCATATTAGCAAGACAGTAATCAATTACCTGCGGATCTGTAGCCGGGTTTTGAAGGCGGAAATTACCACCGAACCCGTCGAATATTTTACCGGGATGATCAGTGTGCAGGACAATGCTTACCGGTTTTTTATCGATTTGGCCCGAGGCACTGATCGTAAACATGGATTGACCGGTGTTCCCGTTTTGAACATCACCCTGATGAATTGGGATCATCACCAGTAAGTGGCTGCCGTTTTTATCTGAAGCTTTTTTGACAGTGATCGCCATAGCCTTTGGAAAGCTTACCTGTAGCTGGCGGGACGGGGAGAAAAACCGGATGCTTTGAACGGGAGACTGCAGGAATTCATTTGCTGTTTCAATACCAGTTGTCAGCGGAATTGGTTTGGATTTGTCCGGTTGTAGCGTAGCTTTTGAATTATAGCTGGCGGGAAGCGATATGCAAAGAAATATTCCTTCCAGTGGCTCATCTTGTTTTGCAGTATATTCTACACTTAAACTTGCCTGGCCTTTGCTGATGTCTTGTACTTTCTCTATAAAGTAAATGCTATCTATATTGGTGGTAACTACCTGTTGCCGGCCGTTCCGTGTGTACCTGGGCCTTTGCCGTTCTTTCCCGGTGGACTTTGTGGCGCTCCAATCTTTTTTAACTACACACAAACTGGTTTCAAATTCCATTAACTGCCCTTCGGTTCTGATGCCTGTTAAATTTCCCCAGGGAGCTAACTCCGCCTGGCTGAATATGGGTTGGGCAGCGGAAAAGAATCCGGTGAACAGCAGGAAAATTCTAATGAAACAGTTTGTGTTGATCATTGCGGTTGATAATTTTTTTGGATTAAGGATTCGCAAATCCTAAACCGGGAATAGGTTATAATTTTCTTTTTTTTGAAAAAAAAGAAGACGCCATGCATGGCGTCTCTACTTTTTTGCCCTAACCACTTTTACTTCTGCAGGGGTAACTGCACTTGCCTTGTTATGAAAATCGTTGCGGATAAAAGTTAAGAGGTCGGCAATCTGCTTATCGTTTAAAAAATTATAAGGAGCCATTACATTCGTATAAGTTTCGCCATCAATTTTTTGCCGGCTTAAGCCCGTCAGTATCACTGAAATAAGCCGGGTTTTATCGCCCTGTACATAAGATGTTTTGATTAAAGGAGGATTCATATTGGGTACCCCGCCACCATCTTCCTGGTGGCAGGAGAGGCAATACTGTGTGTAAAGTTTTTTACCGCCTGTAAAGGAAGTGCGAAAGCTTGTGGTGGTAACCGGCTTTGATGCGACTTTTGCAGTGGTGGCTTCAGTCTTCACGGCTTTCGCTGTTGGCTTTGCTGAGGCTGCCTTAGCTGCTGCAACTGGTTTTAGAGCAACTGTTTTAGCATTGTAACCGATCTTATAAATGGTTCCCTTGTTATCATCGCTAACATACAATGATCCATCCGGTCCCTGGGCTAATCCGCATGGGCGGTGATCGGCTCTGCCTGAGTTGGTTTTTGCAGCGGAGCCGGAAAAGCCATCTGCAAACACTTCCCATTTGCCGGAGGGCTTACCATTTTCAAACGGTTGAAATACCACGTAAAAGCCTGCCTGTGGCTCGGGTGCACGGTTCCAGGAGCCATGAAAAGCAATGAAGGCGCCGTTCCGGTATCGTTCGGGGAACATTTTACCAGTGTAAAAAAGCAGGGCGTTGGGCGCAAGGTGAGCAGGGAAGGCTGCTACAGGATCAATATATTCATTACTGCCTTCTTTTTTACCATCACCTCCGTACTCGGGTGCAAGTATTTTTTTGTGCTGAAGCGGATCATAGTAAATAAACGGCCAGCCTGCATTGTCGCCTTTTTTAAGCGCATACAAACATTCTGCAGGCAATTCGGACGACTGTTGGATGCTATACATGTCGGGGAAAAGATCATGCAACTGATCACGGCCATGCTGCATCACAAAGAGTTGGTTCAGCTGCTGGTTCCAATCGAGCCCCACTACATTTCTTAAACCGGTTGCGTAGCGAATGCCATCGGCATATGATTGATCTTTTTTATCCGCCCTGAACATCCAGATACCGCCGGCGGAATCAAGTATATTACAGGGTTGACGGCCCTTTGATCCGGGAGTTCTGTCCTGCACCTGGCAGGAGTTGGAATAGGCTCCGATGTTTACATACAAATTTCCCTCGTTGTCGAGTACAAGTGATTTGGTTTCGTGCTGGCCCCGGTCGATCAGGCCGGTTACAATCCTTTCGGGATTAGCGGCATCGATCACCTCATTTTTTTCGTTCAGTTTATAACGGAATACCTCTTCATTGGAGGACGTATATAGATAGCCATTCTTAATAGCGATACCGGTGCCTCCAAAATTTCCGAAGCCATTGGTGGTGGCAGCGGTTCCATCCTGTTCGTGCAGTACAAGGGTACCCTTTCCATTTACCGGCTGCGAAAGCCGCACAAAAATATCGCCCTGCGGAGTGATGGCAATGTGACGGGCATGTCCCAGTTTATCTGCAATAATTGACGACGAAAAGTTTGGTGGTAAAATTAAGCCAGCAATGGGTTCTGTATTTGCAGTTGTTTTATTTTGCCCCTGCGCCGTTATCTGCGGGCAGATCAAATACAGTAATAATAGCCATTCAAAACTTTTTGATTTCTTTTTTTTATCCGTTTGTATCATACTACTAATTTTTAAATGAAGCCAATGATGCTTTACAACTTTGGCAGGAATTGTACCAATCTTTTTCGGAGTATTTAACTGGTGCAATGTTAACATTGATTTTGTGTGTAATTAATTTTATTGCACGAATTACGAAAGTGAATTTGAAATTAATATATTCGAATTGTACTATTATAATGGATCTTATTACACTCCCGACTTAACATCAGTGAAGTTTTCCTATTTGCTTAATCGAAACATCAATACATCATGCGGAGGGAGGATTGTATCAAGTTCTTTTTGTGTGTTGCCCGCATTTTTCCCTGTCCATAAATCTTTTAAATTATAAACATTTGCTGCTGCATTCAGCTGCTTTAGAAAGATGGTATCAGTAACCTCCTGTTTTTTCCAGTCGAATTTTATCGCCTTCGGCCTGGTGCTTCGGTTGAGAAAACAAATTGCCCATTCATCGTTCTTCAGCGGCTTGCACCATGTTTCCACGCTATCTTTTACCATCCATTTAAAACCCTGTATGCCTAGTGCATCCTGGTTAACGGCGATGACCTCTTTATTGGTAAGTACTTCTTTAATTTCCTTCGACATGGTCCGCAGATCATTGCCTGCGATTAAAGGGGCTGCCAGCATTGACCACATGGTAAAATGAGCCCTGTTTTCGCCGGGGGCAAATCCACCATTGCCTATCTCCAACATATCAGGATCGTTCCAATGGCCCGGCCCTGCATATTTACGTAAGCCTTCCTGCTTATCTAAAATTTGCATCACGCCCCATGCTTTCCATGTTCCATGATCAATGATGCAATCAAAGCAATTGTAAATATCACCGGTGGTACGCCAAAGGTGTCCAACTGATTGTCCCCAAATCCACGGAATATCATTGCCCCATTCGCAGATACTTAATACAATGGGTCTTCCAGCTTTTCGTAACGCGGCGGTGATGGTTTTATATGCACCTTCTGCTTTTAGACCTTCGGTATTGCACCAGTCATATTTCAGGTAATCAATCCCCCAACCTGCATAGGTCATTGCATCCTGGAACTCGAAGCCCCGGCTGCCTGGCCTGCCGCCGCAGGTTTGCGAACCCGCATCGGAATAGATGCCGATCTTTAAACTTTTGGAATGGATATAATCAGCAAGTGCTTTCATGCCCGAGGGAAAACGCTTAGGATCAGGATGAATAAAGCCTTTACTATCGCGATCGCCATGCCAGCAATCATCAATATTGATATATGTGTAGCCTGCATCTTTCATGCCTGAAGATATCATGGCATCAGCTATTTCCCTGATCAGTTTTTCGTCCACATTGCAGGCAAACTTGTTCCAGCTATTCCATCCCATGGGTGGGGTAAGGGCCAGCCCTTCAAACTTGTGGTAATTCTGTATATAATTATTTCCCTGGCTTTTAGTAACGAGGCAAAGGCTAACGATAAAAAGGGTAAAACATAATTTTTTCATGATGGAAAGGGTGATTAAAGAATGGTTTTCAATGGTATGCTAATTGGTTATTGATTGAGTTTATTCGTTGCCTGCCGAACCATCCGTTGAATAGTTGTTAATGTCTGCAGAATAATTTTTATCAAATCTAAAAGCGAACAACCCTGCTCACTCCCTTATTATCAAAGATGGTAATGAGGGATACATTCTCATTGACATCAATAAACCTTGCAGACTGCGATAAAAAAGATGATCCATAATAGAATTCCTTTTTCTCTTTTTTGCCATTTTTAAATTCCACCATTGCTGAAAGCTCTAAAGGTTTTATTTGCAAGACTTTTGACTTTCTTTTTAATTCAAATAGTTTTAAACCATCCTGGTGCTGACTGGCTGCTACCAGGTATTTCCCTGAACTCCCCATCAACTTAACCAGCGCTTTACCATCGCCCGGAATATAAATGCCGCTTTCCAAAATTGAAAGTGGTGAAAATCCGCCGCCGCCATTTCCTTTGAGCAATAACCCATTTAAAGCATCGTAACGCCCGATCGACACCTCTGTACCAAAATCATTTCCATTGATCAATACGTCTAAGTTTCCATCTCCGTCAAAATCATCGGCCAGCATGCCGTTGAGGGTGGAAACCTGCGCTGCCTTTGGTAATGGGATCATGGTAAATTTTCCTCCACCATCGTTTTGAAGAAAACAGGATTGCAGCATATTGGCCTTCAGCCGAATGGCTCCTTCTCTTTTATCTGGAGGGAATATCTCCTCCATGGTAGCTTTAGCAAACTTGCTATAATTATTGTATCGCTTTTTATAGGCAGGCAACCTGTCTACGACCTCATCCCTTCCAAATGCAGGAAACTCTTGCAGTCTTCCTTCCTGGCCGGGAAGAAACAGGGAAGGTATGGCTTCATAACCGCCGTTGTTATCGAAGTCTTTGGCGGTGATAAAAACGGGGTATTGATCACTCGCCTGGTAAAGCGTATTCAGGCCCACATTTCCAATGATATAATCGGTTCTGCCGGTATGCCGGAAATCGCCTGCAACAATTGAATTGAACCATCCCGGCTTACTATTTATCCCTGAGTTAGCGGTAACATTTTTAAATCTGCCATTCACATTTTGTAAAAACGTAACAGGCATCCACTCACCTGCAAGTATTAGATCGACCCTGTTGTCATTGTCAAAATCGGTAAAAAGAGCGTCACACACCATTCCGATATTTACCAGGTCGGGTGCCACTTCGCTGGTTACGTCGGTAAATTTAATCGTGCCGTTATCCGAATCATTCCTGAAGATGAAACTGCTCACCGGTTTTGGATAATTCCAGGCATCCACCCGGCCGGAAACAAACAGATCCAGTTTTCCATCATTATTAAAGTCCATCGCTCTTACACAAAGCTTGCTTGTATAATTTTGAGGAAGGGCACCTTCAATCTTTGTAAAGTTTCCTTTCCCATCATTTATGTAAAGTTTATCCTGGTAATTAGCGCTATTGTGATCGTATTTAAATCCTCCACCTGCCACATACAAGTCCGGGTTGCCATCCCCGTTTGCATCGAACAGCAGGATGCCTTCATCTTTAGAGTTGTGTAAATTTTTGTCGTCATTTATGGAAGAAATTTTTTGCACAAATTTCCCGTCGGGCTGTTGCAACAAAACGGTAGGCGGATTGTAGGTATTTCCTGCCACAATGATATCATCGAAGCCATTCATATCAACATCTCCTGCAGCCAATGCCGGGCAATATTCTGACAGCTTGTGAGGTAAAGTGTTTTGGATATTGAAGTCGATAAAATCTTCATCCCGGTAAGCATAACTGATCCCTGCGGATTCGGTTACTTCCTTAAACAATGGCGATACGGTTAACTTTGATGGCTGCCAGGAATAAGCTTCTTTAGCATCCGCAAAACTTACCTTCAGCACCTGATCGGCCTTCACATTTTTTATGGTTTGCTGTTGGTTGCCCGGCCACTTTATCACAACAGAATCAAGCATCGTTGTTTTGCCAAGGCCGAAATGAGCAATGTTTTGATAGGTGGATAGATAGCCCCGGTAGGGTGTATTCTCATAAGCCTGGTGTTTTGTGCCGTTGTAATAAATATCAATCCAGGCGCCTATTCCACCGATATTCATTTTATCGCCGATGCATTTTACCTGCAAAAAATGACCCGACGTATCACTCTTTGAACGAAGGGTATTTTTGTATAAAAAAGCTTCATCGCCGATATTATTTACAATCATGTCCATATCACCGTCGTTATCCAGATCGGCGTAGGCGGCACCGTTTGAAAAGCTCGTTGTAGATAAACCCCAATTTTTTGTAACATCATTAAAACTTACGCCATCCATATTTTTAAAGGCGTAGTTCGCTAGTTTAACTACGGGTATTTTGTCCATCATCTGCAGGGGCGATTCAAGGTTGGCAGTTTCCTGGCGATATGATATAAAATCGTGGTCAGTCACATCTTTTGGGAAACCATTGGTAACGATCATGTCCCTGTACCCATCATTGTCAAAATCTACTATCAATGGCGTCCAGCTCCAGTCCGTTTGGGCCATTCCGCTCATAAAAGCGATTTCACTAAAAACAGGTGATCCAATGGAATCATTTTCCAATATCCTCGGTCCCTGGTTTAGCTGCAGGGTATTGCGTAAGTACTGATACTGGCTATGAAAAAGTTCAAAGTTTTGAATGGTATTGTAATTATTGGGCGGCAGCATCATTTTTTTGCGGTAATTGTCCTGTGGATTCATATCCAGTTCCACCACATCTTCAAGTCCATCATTGTTGATATCAATAATATCCTGTCCCATCGAGTTGAAGGAAGTATGTTTAAAATATTCTTTCGAGCGGTTGGTAAAAGTTCCGTTGTGATTGTTAATGTATAGTATGTTTTCCGACAAAAAGTCATTGCTTACATAGATGTCTTTCCATCCATCCCGGTTGATATCGGCAACGGTGGCGCCATGGCCAAACCCATCATACACCATACCCGCCTGCTTTGAGACATCGCTGAAAATAGGATGATGGGCGGAGGCATCCGAATTATTCTGATATAGTCTCCCTTTACTTCCCTTGTCGGCGTTCAGAATATTATTCATGCTCTTACCAAACATATTTTTATTTCCGGAGGAGGCTTCATTCACGGTGAGATACATATCAAGGTCGCCGTCGTTATCATAATCAAAGAAGTCAGCCATGGTTGATTGCTCATGAATATCCAGGCCATATTCGGCCGCCATATTTTTAAAATGTGGAACCTGCTCTTTATCTATTCCCTGGTTTACGTAGAGTATATTGCGGCGCCTGAGGGAATCTTTGTAGATGGTATTACAAATGTAAATGTCCATCAGCCCATCGTTATTTATATCGACTACAGAAACCCCTCTTGCCCACCTGCCTGCTCCTTCTGCACCTGCTTTATCTGTTATGTCATCAAATTTAAAATTACCCTTATTGAGGTACAACTTGCTGGGCACCATATTTCCGGTAAGATAAATATCCTGCAGTCCATCATTGTTAAAATCGCCGATGCCAACACCCCCGCCGTTATAAATATTTACAACATTCATCGGGTTGATAGAATCAGTTTCAGTGATGACATTATTGAAATGAATACCCGAAGCGGAGGGGGAAATTTTTTCAAACAATGTACTATTAGAGTTGCAGGCTGCAAAACAAAATATGGATAAACAAATTGGTAGTAATCTAAACAGTTTCATACTAGATTTTCTGTAATAATCTGTAATAAGATAAGCTGTAAAATTAAGCTGAAAATGACTGCAATAAAAAAAGGCTTCTCTTTTGGAGAAAGCCCTTTTCCATTATGATATATATTTAATATCCTGGATTTTGTTTTAGGTTTGGATTAAGGGAAATTGCTCCTTGTGGTATTGGCAAAAGCGCTTTATCTGCGGTAAAAGAGGTATTGTACAAACCATGTTTTTGACCATCATGCGTTGGGCCTGGTGCCGGATTGGGAACAGGCTCGTAGCTGGCGTCTACCGTACCATTCGCCTTTTTGATAAAGGCTATTGCCACATCCGTACCAGCCCTGCAAAGATTATAAAAAACAGAGTATTCACCACTTAGCTCATGCCTGTACTCGCTAAATACCATTTGTAAAGGATCGGTGATCGGGGCACCCCGGGTACCATCATAATTCGCACTGTCTTTCATAATTGCAGGTGCTAAACCAGCTCCACCCCAGGCCCTGTCTCTCACGGTTTTAAGATCAGCCATGGCTCCCGGAAATTTTAAAATTGTATCCATCAAACCGGTTAAGACCAGAGTTGGTTCCAAACCACACAAAGCCAACATCATCCCTGTAAATTGCATTTACCTGGTTGTGAGATAAGCCACTCTCTATGTCGACCTTGGAAAAATTATATGGATTATTTTGGCCGTTTGCGTTGAAATAACAACCAAAAAATAGTAACAAGAGCAATAGCAAACATCGGATTGTCACCATCGTTTTGACACGTTTATTATTGCAATTATAACATGATTAATCCAAATACAATAAACCTGAAAAAATATGTCCAGTAATGGATAAGGGATTATCAGTGTAGTTTTTGCTGCATGATGTGGAAATAAATATCACGATGTGAGTGGAAGTCCTGGTATGGGTTAAAAGTTTCTATACCACACGGCGGAGTTTAGTGTTAGCAATGCCACACGGGCAGAACTGTGGCAGGTGTAATTTATAACTACTAAAGTAATTACAACATCCCCGCTTATTTCTTCGAAGGCCGGATAATCATCCGGAGTGACTGGTCCCTGGTGAAATAAGCTCCCGTCCAGTTGTACATGGTTCTGAGCCGGTTACGATAGTTGATAAGGGAAGCAATGTGAACAAATACCCAGATCACCCAGGCAATAAAACCGCCTAAATGAATGTTCGGTTTGGGTAAATCCGCTACTGCTTTGTTTCTGCCAATAATTGCCAGGGAGCCTTTATCTGCATAAGCAAAGGGTTTCAGGGGATCGCCTTTTCCCATCGCAACAAAATTGCGGGCGAGGTTTTTGCCCTGTTGCATGGCTACCTGCGCTACCTGCGGATGCCCTTCAGGGAAATTTTTATCAGTTAGCTGGAGACAGGTATCGCCAATTGCGTAAACATTGGGCAGATCCTGTACCTGGTTGTATTCATTTACAAGCAACCTTCTTCCACGGCCGTAACTTTTGGCGGGAATTCCTTCAAAAACGGAGGCCGTAACCCCGGCCGCCCATACCAGCGTTTCCGTTTGAATGGTTTCTCCGTTTGCAAAATAAACAGTGTCATTGATATAATCCTTAACCTGCATGTTGAATTTTATTTCCACTCCCATTTCAGTGAGATCCTTGTAAGTCTCTTCCTGCGACTTTTCACTCATCGGGGCCAATACCTTAGTTCCTCCGTCTACCAGGTAAATATGCGATTCATAACCATGCCCGGTGAGTTCAGGATAATCTTTTGGTATGACATACTTCTTCATTTCGGCCAACATGCCCGATACTTCCACTCCCGTTGGGCCACCGCCGGCAATTACAACTGTTAACAGCTTATTTCTTGCCTGGTCATCTTCAACAAGGGTAGCTTTTTCCAGTTGCTGAAAAAAATGGTTCCGCAGTTCCAGTGCATCATTGATCGTTTTCATTGGTTTGGCATGCTGCTTTACATTCTCCATCCCAAAATAGTTGGTTTCGGCACCGGTGGCGAAAACCAGGCAATCGTATTGCAGTTCCCCGGTGGAGAGCACAATTTTATTTTCGGCAGGGATGACGCGTTCAAACTCCCCTTGCCGGAAACTGATATTCTTCATCTTACGCAACAGCTTACGAAAAGGATAGCTGATATTGGATGCTTCCAGGTAACCAGTAGCCACCTGGTACAACAGCGGTGGGAAAAAATTATAATTGTTTCTATCTACCAGCGTAACAGATAATCCTTCTTTATTTCCAAGCTTTTCAGCAAGGTTGATACCTGCAAACCCGCCGCCGATGATTATAATTTTCGTCATAAGTTTTATGTTTATTATCTGCTTAACATTGCTAAGGATAAAAAGTTATATAGTATAAATAAAACCATGCCACTAATCCGGCAAACCGGTCGGCACGGAACGTCAGACCGGTTTGCCGCGTTAAAGGTTACTTTTTATACAGAAGATTAGCAGCCTATCAGGTATAAAAATCAACGGAATGCATTGACTAATTTACAAGCGGGTAACTATGAAGGATACAATTAACGGGGAAGCTATTGTTAATTATCACCTTTTTAGGTCATAAAACCGTCTGATGTGCCGTGCCGACCGTTTTATGATCTAAAAAGTGCAAGCAATTTTTTGGCAGCCACAATAGCCGGCACCCTTTCGGTCTCCACTTCTTTTTCGAGCGCTTTCAGGCTATCCTTTACCAGTTCGTTAGTGTAAAAACTATTCTGTAGGTGATCCCGGATAACATCATGCATCCACTGCAGGTTTTGCTGCCGCCGGTTAATGGTAAAGTAGCCATTGGCCATCATGTTCACCCGGTGCTCATTTATTATATCCCATATTTCTTTTATCCCGGTGTTGTGCATGGCAGAGCAGGTAACCACTTTAGGATACCAGCCGTTTTCATTGGGCGGAAACATATGCAATGCATTCTGAAGCTGCCGCAGCGCTACCTGGCTGGCTTTTATATTTTCTCCGTCTGCCTTGTTGATCGCAATAAGATCGGCCACTTCCATAATACCTCTTTTAATGCCCTGCAGTTCATCGCCCGCACCGGATAACATCAGTAAAAGCAAAAAATCAACGATCCCCTTTACACTGGTTTCACTTTGACCCACCCCCACTGTTTCAATAATAATAACATCAAAGCCGCTTGCTTCACACAGCAACATGGTTTCTCTTGTGCGGGAATGAACACCGCCTAAAGTAGTTCCTGAAGGGGATGGCCGTACAAAAGCATTCGGATCAGTGGCAAGCGCTTCCATTCTTGTTTTATCGCCCAAAATACTTCCTTTTGTTTTCTTGCTGCTGGGATCGATGGTCAACACTGCAACTCTTTTTCCCGATGAAGTGAGCTGCTGACCGAAATTTTCAATGAATGTACTCTTCCCTGCGCCGGGCACTCCTGTTATCCCGATCCGTACAGAATTTCCGGTGTGGGGCAATAGCTTTCCCAATACCTGTTCGGCCAGTTCATTATCGGAATTCAGCCTGCTTTCTACAAGGGTAATGGCTTTGCCAAGCATCACGCGGTCGCTGTTTAAAATCCCCTGCACGTACTCTTCGGGTGAGTGCCTCTTA
Source organism: Ferruginibacter sp. (assembly GCA_025963635.1). GTDB lineage: Bacteria > Bacteroidota > Bacteroidia > Chitinophagales > Chitinophagaceae > Ferruginibacter. The sequence goes on along the minus strand of JAOQAK010000066.1, from coordinate 3,819 downwards.
TTTACAAAAATTTGTTTCATCTATGATTATAATTATGCCATTTTCTGATACATGTCATACTCTGGCCAGTAATCGGCTACTAATTTTATGCTCTCAAAAAGAAAGTCTGAATGTAAGATAGGACGGTTTATTCTCCAAATTTATACTATCATAAACAGACGAAGAGCTATAGAAATACTACAGATTGCTAAATAACACCTGACCGGATATAAAGTATCATACCGCCGCTAAAAATTTGTAATAGCATTGCCAGCTAAAAAAAATCAACGTTGATTTTTTTTGTGGGTTATCAACTCAAATCCAATTCATAATGCAAGCCTCCTTATTAATCTTAGCCGCTATTACCTTCATTCCTATGTACGCGACGATCGCAGTAGAACATCCACTCAAAATAAGTAAGTCAGTCATTGCTTTAATGATAGGTTCTGTGCTTGTAAGCTCAAATGCTTGCGACATTTTTTTGCCAATCGGTAATGTCTCCCGGCGTTTAACGTTGAATCATCGCTAAATTTATGAGATTCAATTTTGAAGAAAAATAAACAATCAAACCATGCAGTTAAATTACATTGAACATATTGGCATAGCAGTGAAGGATCTTACTGCGGCCATAAAGTATTATGAAGAAGTATTGGGACTAACCTGTTATTCAATTGAAGAAGTATCCGAGCAGCAAGTTAAAACTGCATTCTTCAAAATAGGGCAAACCAAAATTGAATTACTCGAAAGTACTTCCCCCGAGGGCCCTGTCGGAAAATTCATAGAAAAAAAGGGAGAGGGTATTCATCACATTGCTTTTGCTGTAAACGATATCGAGGCGCAGTTGTCCGATGCTGCATCAAAATCCATTCAATTGATCGATCATACCCCCAGGAAAGGGGCCGAAGGACTCGATATCGCCTTCCTTCATCCCAAATCAACATTTGGTGTATTAACAGAATTGTGTGAAAACAAAAATGTCAATTAAAATCCAAAAAATATATTGGTGTTGATATTCCTTGCAATTAAAAAGGAATATCAGCCTACCAAAAGCGCTAATAAATGTGACGCCTCTAGCCTCCAGGGAAGAATTGGAAAGAGATGCGCACGCACGTTTTGGAGCCAGTCTTTACTTCTTTAATGAGCATAGTATAACAGTTTAAGCATAGCACAGCGAAATGTTTTAAATTACATGTGCCTTCGAAATTAAACTGTTAAGTGCCTGGCAGAAAAATAAAAAAAAACAAAGATGACAGACGATAACCTGGAACTGTTTTCAGCATTTGAGCCGGTTAGTAAAAAAACCTGGAAGGAAACAGCCATTGCCGATTTAAAAGGCGCCGATTTTGACAGAAGATTGGTTTGGAAAACAGACGAAGAAATTGCAGTGCAGCCATTTTATACAGCAGAAGACCTGCAGGGCCTTTCCCTTTTTCCTAATAAAGCATGCGCCAAAAGAAAATGGACGAATTATGTGGAGGTTGAAGTTGGCGGCGACCCGGCGGCAAACCAATTCATTCTGCGGATGATGGAATTTGGTGTTACAGGAATATTACTTAACATTCCCGATCCAGGCAACACCGATTTCGACATACTGCTAAAGGATATCCATCCTGCAAAGATTAAAATCGCATTTAAATTACACAAGCCCTCCCCGGAACTGCTTCAGCGGTATTTTTCTTTCGTAACCGCCCAGGGCATTAGCCTGGCCAATATCCGGGGCTTTGTTCAATCGGATGTGTTGGAAGAATGGTCTGTAACCGGTGCGGAGCCTGGTTATAAAGAACTTGCAGAACAATTGAAGATTACTGCGCAGGCTGCACACTTCAGGGGACTGATGCTAAGTTCACATGCCTTTGTAAATGCAGGTTCTGGAATTGTGCAGGAATGCGCTTTCATCCTTAACAAACTCGCAGATACCATTGAAATGCTGGAAAAAGAAGGACTCGAAAGGGAACAGATCATCCCGCAAATCGCTCTTCATTTGGCAATCACCGGTGATTACTTTTTTGAAATGGCTAAGATCAGGGCAATCCGGCCGGTGCTTTCTGCAATATTGGAACGTTACAATATCACCGTTCCTTATATACCTATTCTGAGTTCCAATTCAGCATGGTCAAAATCCCTGTACGATCCAACAGTGAACATGTTGAGAAATACTACGGAAGCTATGTCAGCCATCCTTGGAGGTTGCGATGCGATATTGATCAATCCGCATGACAGCACTTATAAGAATCCGGATGAATTCAGCCACAGGATAGCACTGAATATCTCCAACCTGCTCAAAGAAGAATCTTACTTTGATAAAGTATCAGACCCTACGGCCGGCGCCTATTACATCGAAACAATTACTTCCGGTTTAGCAGAAAAAATCCTGGGATTATATAAAGAGATGGAAGCCTCTGGCGGATACATCGAATCTTTCAAAAAAGGATTGATCCAACAAAAAATATCTGCATCAAAACAAAAAAAAGAAGCGGAGATCGCCACCAGGAAAAAAGTGTACGTGGGTATGAACAAATATGTGAATGCACAGGAGAAGATAAGTTTAAAAGAGGCTTCAGCTGCTCCTGCTGCGGATCCGGGCTTCCCGCTCTTGCACTCACAAAGAGCTACAAAAAACTTCGAATGGCTGCGGCAAAGAACACAACAATATTTTGAGCAAATGGGTAAAATACCAAAAGTTTATTTAGCATGTTTTGGCAACCAGGCCACGCGCAATGCACGCGCTGCGTTTTCGGCCGAGTTTTTTGGTACCGCTGCATTTGAAATCATTGGACAGTTCTTTTTTGAAGAAGCGGAAAAGGGTGCTGAAGAAAGTGCAAAAAGTGATGCGGATATCGTGGTGATATGTTCATCCGACGCAGAATATGAAACCGGTGGAAAAATATTTGCAGAAACTTTCAAACAATTGAACAAGGATAAAAAGCTGATCCTCGCAGGTTATCCTGCTGACATCATAGAAAGCCTAAAACAAGCCGGGGTAGATGATTGCATTCATCAAAAAACGAATGTGGTGGAGTTTATCACTGCACTTCAGAACGAACTATTTGTACATTAAAAGGAGTAACCATGAAACCGGATTTCGCTGATATAAAACTGAATGATCAAACCGTTGAAAACCCACCGGTTGAAAACCAGGAAGCGTTATGGGAAACGGCTGAAAAAATCGCTATTCCACCCATATTTACAAAGGAAAATGTTGCCCATGCCGAACACCTTGATTTTGGCGCCGGACTACCACCGTATCTCCGCGGACCTTATGCCTCTATGTATGTACTGCAGCCCTGGACCATCCGGCAATATGCAGGCTTTTCTACCGCAGAAAAATCGAATGCCTTTTACAGGAGAAATCTTGCAGCCGGCCAAAAGGGATTGTCTGTAGCCTTTGATTTAGCAACCCACCGTGGCTATGATTCAGACCATCCCCGGGTTACCGGCGATGTTGGTAAGGCAGGTGTAGCCATCGATTCGATATTGGACATGAAGCTGTTGTTTGATAAAATACCTTTGGATAAGATGTCGGTGAGTATGACCATGAACGGAGCAGTTATTCCCATCATGGCATTTTATATCGTGGCCGCTGAAGAACAGGGCGTGCCCATGGAAAAATTAAGCGGCACTATACAGAATGATATCCTGAAAGAATTTATGGTGCGGAATACTTATATCTATCCACCTACACCCTCCATGCGGATCATTGGCGATATCTTCAATTTTACCAGCCAGAAGATGCCGAAGTTCAACTCCATTTCTATCTCGGGATATCACATGCAGGAAGCAGGCGCTACCGCCGATATTGAACTGGCGTATACATTGGCCGATGGGTTGGAATATATCCGT
>JAOQAK010000030.1 GCA_025963635.1 Ferruginibacter sp. | reverse complement strand
AACTTCTTTACAGACGAGAAAACATGACTAGCCTTCATCTTTTTTGATCAAGACGGCTTGGGTTATTATTTTTTCAGTGGATTCTGGTTAAAAATCCGCGTCATAATTTCGTATAACTCAGGGTGGTGTACCTTGAAAAGATCGGGTTGCTCAAAAAAATATTCTGCCGCGACTGCAAAAAATTCCGCTTTATTTTTTACCCCATACACATTGATATCCGAATGTCCTTCTTTGATGGCCCCGATTTCTTTGGCAACAAGGTTGAGCCAAGGCAGGGTATATTGTTTTTCCAGCAAGGCTTCCGGTAAACCATCCACATCACCGTCTTCTTTATCCAGCAGGTGTACGAATTCATGGATGCCGGTATTTCCCTGGCCGGATGTATTTTCAAATCCATGATGCAGGGCTGGTTTTGAAAGAATCATCATTCGTTGCATAGTACCGTTGCCAACCATCCCTAAAATATCAGGATCTTTTTCGGTACTGAAATCTGTCTCATTAAATGCGCCGGGGTAAAGAAGGATGTCCTTCAGGTTATAATATTTCCACTCTGGAAAACCGAATATGGGGATCACGCCACTGGAAGCAACCAATAGCCTGTCGAGACCGGTCACATCCGTTTTGACACCATGGATCCGTATATACCCTAATAGTTCTTTTAGTTTTTTTTCAAATAATAATTTACCCTCTTCATCCAGGTCGCGATAGAAAGCAACATGCTTAGATAATAGATCCCGGTATCCATCCGGCAACTCACCCAGCTTCACAGGCTTTTTATATCGAATAAAGAAAATGATGAAACCGGCGATAACAAGGAGTATCAGGATCTGGGTCATTCGTAAAGGTAGTGTTTGCTTTGTTTTAATGACTTTATCAAGATATGGTTCTTACCCTATTATCTAAGCAATGCTATCAACGACTATGGCAGTTATCGATGACTTCGAAATTACAGGTTACAGCAAAAAAAAGGAAGCTTAATTAGCTTCCATTTTCTGTAGGTATTCAGCCGTACGGCTTATCGAATAATCACTGTCTATAAACAGTTCGAGTATCATTTGAGCAGAGCGGTTAAACTTCTGCGCGAGGTACTGTATCCCGATAAAGCCGGCGTCAAAACCACTTGTGGTTTGTGTCGTCGTCATTCAAGTTTAAGATTTAATACATGTCACAATAAATAACACGCGAAAGTGACATGCGTATTGTTTCACAAAATTTGAGGTAAGAAGCTATTACGTGAGAGTGACTGTTCTAAGCGCTTAGGAGAAGTAACGCCTGTAAGATCGATTCCGGTATGCTAACAACTCAAGTGTTATCCATACAAAGATAGGGTAATTAAACTAATTCCTGAGAGCCGCGTATTCTTCAGATTTTTCCGCGGATAATCCTTACAAAAGTCCCCTTCAGTATGATCAATTTTTCGGTCCCTTATACTTCGGACCCTATGCCATTGAAGTCGCCGAACGAATTGACCCTGCCCCTGTTTCCATTGCGTTGGACGGAATGCATTCATTGCTTTTGTTTACTTGTCCGTTTCAGGGTGGGGTTTATATTCTGAATAGTTAATAAATGTTTTTCCATCGAACAGGTAGAGACCTGTTTCTCTCGTACCCACCCAAAGATTCCCCGTTTTATCTTCCAGAATTGCCCAAATCCCCTCATTGATCAGTCCGTCTTTAAAACCAGTGAAAGATTTTTCATCGTATCGGCATATGCCACTACCACCAAACCAAAGGTTTCCGTTTTTGTCTTCTATAATCCGCGCAACCATACCAAAACCTGGCCGGCCATCGCTTTCTGTAAAACTTGAGAATGTTTTTCCATCATACCGGTAGGCCCCAGCCCAATTGCTGAACCAAATATTCCCGTTTTTGTCTTGCAATTGAGGCCAGGCCCAATTATGACCGATTGGAGGCGAATGGTATCGAATCGTCAATAAGGTTCCAAGGCGAATTAACTCAGGGAAAACGCAAAAAAGCTTCGGGGAACGAAAACGCTTTGCGCGATCATAGAGAGAGGCTGGTGAATACAATTATAAATTTTGCAGTACGAGTCATACATCAAAACGAGACTTACTGGATCAATGCAATCGGATTTTGCACCTCATGCTTCTATTTGTTTTAACCATGGTTTAACTCAAATAAAAAACCCTTTCAAAATCAAGCTGAGAAAGGGTTTCCTATTTTGTCTGTAGCCCAGACGGTACTTATTTCGAACCATTTTTTGTCAGACTTGAAATTGTTGGCGAGAATGCACGAATCTAAGTGTTGAATTCTAACTTCTCAGGCAACCCCTCCATCAATGCCCTTTGATCCAGCCACCGTCAACGGCCAGTGATTGCCCTGTGATGTAGCTCGCACGATCGCTTACCAAGAAAGCTGCAGCAGCGGCAAACTCTGATGGGGTTCCAAACCGCTTCATCGGAATGGTTTCTTTTATCTGGTTCACTTTTGGATCTTTTGCCACAAGTTCTTCCAGCCGGTTTGTGTTCGTATACCCCGGCATCAGGTTATTGACGGTTATGCCATGCGTAGCAACTTCTTGAGACAAACTTTTAACCAGTCCTAATAAACTAGCCCTCACAGCATTGGAAGAAATCAAATTATCGGCTGGTTGTTTGACAGCAACCGAGGTAATGGTGAGAATGCGGCCGTAGCCTTTTTTCTTCATCCCTGGTAAGACCTGTTGAATAATATCAACTGCACTTAAGAATAGCAAATTGTAAATATGTTTCCAATCATCAAGATCAAATTGTTCGAAAGGACCTGCAGCGGGCCCTCCCGTATTCGTCACAAGAATATCAATATCTCCAAAAGTATTTACGCTTTGAGTAACCAAATTACTACGTTGCTTTTCGTCCGTGATATCGCATAAAAATGATACCACCCTTCCTGGCGCAAGCTTTTTAATTTCAGCTTCTGTAGATGCCAGCGCCTTTGCATCCCTTCCACAAATAATGACCTTAGCACCTTCATTTGCTAACTCAATCGCAACTGCTTTACCCAGACCTTTACTTGATGCTAATATTAATGCCACCTTATTGTGTAATCCAAGATCCATCTTGTAATTTTAGAAAAATTAGGAATACCATAAAGAAAATCAAAACCCTTCGACGCCTCTACTCAATACCTAGCCAGTAAAACATCAACACATTTATCACTTCCGTAAATAATTGTCTGACCCGTCTATCCAATCCTGTCTTGGCGGAGCAAAGGTATCGGTTTCAACAATCTTACCGATCATTAAAGCTTTGTGCGGACGATTCCCCTTAATGATAATAACGTCACCCGGGAACAAATCGATATAATTGTTTTCGTCATTATCGAACCAAAACCGAAGGGTACCCTCATAAACTTCTGTGATCTGTTCATTTTCATGAGAATGCCAGGGCACAATGAATCCATCCTCAAATTCCATTTTCGCAATCATCACTTTTTCTCCGTGAATGAACTGTCTTTTCATTTTTGCGTTCACTTGTTCTACGGGCACATTGCCCCAGTTGGTTTTGTTCATGCTGTATAATTGGTTAAGGTATTGGCTTCAACAGGGACCAGCCAGTTACGGCTATCTTTGATCCTGCCTGATCTTAGACCATTGATCTCGTCGTAAAGCATATTGCTAATGAAATCTTTTTCTATTGTTGGTAATATCATTCGGGTATCACCATGTGTGATCTCGGAAATGTGCGATACTACTGCTGCAGTTCCTGAACCAAAAGCCTCTTTTAAATCACCTTTTTTATAAGCCTCCAAAATTTCATCAACATAAATGTCGCGGACTTCCACTTTGATCTTCTTCTCTGCGAGGATATCGATAAAATAATTTCTCGTAGTACCTTTTAATACAGCCCCCGTCAACATGGGTGTTACCACAGTATCACCAATCACAAAAAACAAATTCATCATACCTGCCTCCTGTATCTTTTTAAATTCAGGGCTTTCCAACCAAATGATCTGATCAAATCCTTTCCGTTTCGCCAACTGTCCTGCCATTAATGAACCCGCATAATTACCGCCTGTTTTGGCTTCACCTGTACCACCAGGCACAGCACGTATCAATTTCTGTTCTGTAATTAATTTAACAGGAGTTGTAAAATAAGGTTGAGCAGGACCTGTATAAATGTAAAAAGTATATGTATCCGAAGGCACTACTGATAAAGCGTTTTCCGTTGCGAACATTGTTGGACGCACATACAAAGCGCAACCTTCTGCCCTGGGAATCCAGTCGATTTCAAAAGCAACAATGGCTTTTAATGCTTCCAGGAAAATATCCTCAGGAACAGCCGGCATACACATGCGTTCTGCTGAAAGATTAAAACGTTCAATATTCAATTCCGGGCGCAATAGTTTTGGAATTCCGTCTGCACCCATAGTAACCTTCATGCCTTCAAAAATACATTGGCAATATTGCAGCGCTTTGGATTGCGGATCGAGTGTAAAACCCTGGTATGGAATGATCCTGAAATTATCCCATTGTCCATTCGCATAATCCATCACGAATAGGTGATCGGATGTGTATTTTCCAAAGGGAATATTGTTGAAATCTATTTCGCCTAGCTTTGATTTTTTTGTCTTTGTAATCCTGATATTCATGGGGTCCTGCAATTTGATTTGACGCATTTTTTGGCGCGTTTTTACTTTAAAATACTACTATGATATTTATTATGCATTGTTTAAAATACTTGGAAATCGACTATTAAACTACAGATTTTCCCTTCCCCATTCATTCCCCAATAACACGGATAAAGGCCATCACCATATCCTGAATGAAACATGATAATGTTAAAGTTAGGGTTATTAGGTAAATAGAAATTTACCCAATTACCTATGTCATCCGCCTCAACTGCATTTTTTTTAAACTCAGCGGCAAAGAAATCTGTATAAATATTCGCATCCGGATTCTTTTCATAGAATTCATCATGAAACCTGGAATACAATTTCTGTGTTTCCTCATCACAAAAAGATCCAAGTCCTGCATCAACTCCGAATCCAAAAAAATCATCATCAGTAAGTTCAGTTACATCTTGCTGCGCGACTACAGCCATTTCCCATTTAGCAGGGCGCTCTTTTGAGAATTCAAGTTTAACGACCGCATATCTATCTCCAGAATTTTCGGTCTTTGCGATACATGCAATAACAGGATATATTCCAGGTTCAACGGTTCTTGTGAATGGTGGTTCATCGTTAAAATAGACCAATGGGTCACATGCAATTATTTTACCCGTCCCTAAATTCAAAGAACCGAGGCTAAGTAATTCAAGAGACATATTTTCAATGCTGGAATTCTCGAAATATCTATTGTAATCCACTAAAGAATACTTGACTTTAGGAACAGTTTTATCGTTAGAACCAAATAGCTTATTAAATAGTCCCATACAGGTTATTTAATACAAGAATAAGGAATATGACAATGCTAAAGACCGTTTTTTCAACTAGTTGGTATTAAGGGACTTACCTGACGCGTTATTTGGCGAATTTTTTAGCAAAAACAACAAAACCCTTGCACAGCAAGGATTTCAGAGGTAGCCGAGACGGTACTGCTCTCGAACCATTTTTTGACAGATTTAAAATTGTTGGCTAAGATGAACGTACAGTAATTTTTGTGTTTTTGGTATATATTAAATAAGTTATGATTGTGATTTTTAATTTTTGCCATAGAAAAGGCGGTTCGAAAAACACTCATTTTTCCAGGAAGGATTAACTAACCGGGAATACCAGGTTTGAACATAAGAATGTCAAAGAGCTTTAGCATTTTGCCTAAAAAACAGTTGTTACAATTCTGTTTTTTTGCAAATTTCTACTGAAAGAATTTTAATTGGAGAGGTGCAAAATCCGATTCGACAGACCACCCGAAACTGGATTTTGTGTTATTTCATGGCTGATGGAAGCGCGTTAGCAAGATTATCCCCGCTATATATTCTTCCGTTTACTTAGCGAATAATTTATTTAACTACTTCTATCACCTGCATCATACCTTTATCTTCATGAGATAGTATATGACAATGATATACAAATTTACCTACCATATATTCTTCAGTAAATGGCATGAGTAATTTGATAGTGCTTCGCGGAAGTATATTCACTATATCGTTTGTACCATTAAATTCTATTTGTTTACCGTCTATTTCTACTACCTGGAAATTTAATTGGTGAATATGAAAACAATGCCATTCATCAGATGCATTTACAATTGTCCATTCTTCAATGCTGCCCAATTTCACCTTGGTATCAATTGAATCCCGGTTAAACTTCCGGTCATTAATGTAAAAAGCTCCTGGCCCTTCGGTAAATGTAAAAGTTCTTTTACCTGTTATGGTTTTTGTGCGGTAGTCAATAAGTTTATCATTTACCTTAAGGGGGATGGCTAAAGGCTGGACTGAGGGCCCTTTACAAACCATTGTGACCAACGTTTTTTCTGGGTATTCATCACCGTCACTGCCGGTACGCAATGCCAGTGTTTTTAATTTAAACTCGCCGGTTTTTTTTGCCTGCACCAGCAATTCAATTCTTGAACCCGGCGGCATTAAAATACTGTCTCTTGCTTTTACCATTTTGTAATACACACCATCTACACCGATTTGATAAAGCTGGTGACCTTCCAACTGAAGATTATAATACATATTGGCACTAACATTAAATATCCGCCATATCTGTGTTTCGCCGGGCTGTATATGTATGAATGGATTGATCTGGCCATTTACAGTGCATTGCCTGGGTTTTTCGCTGTCGAATTTAAATACCTCCTGTACTCCTTCTGAAGCGCTGCATGAAATTATTTTCTTTAAATCTTCTGTTGATTGAATATCCTTCAGAAGCATTGTATAATCTTTCAGTTGCTTAAAAGCAGGAGGCAGCTTATCAAACAAACCCTCTACAAGAATTGCTCCGCTCATACCTAAGGAAACCTGTTGTTCACTATTACCACAAGTGTGCGGGTGGTACCAGAAAGTTCCGGCACCATGATTTTTTGGCACTATTACCTCATAGTTCAGGGTATCTCCCGGATCAGCTATTCTAAAAATATTATCACTATTTCCTGCAGGTGAAACGTCCATTCCATGATAATGCAGGTTAGTTTGCATGTTTAATCCATTAATCAAATGCACCCTTAGCGTATCACCAGGTATTAAATGAAGCAAAGGAGGTATATAGCTTCCGTTATACATCCAGGCAGTGTAGGTTTTACCTGCCAATTGAATGGAACCTTCCTTCGGCGCTAACGTAACTTCAAGCAAACCATTTTTACTTAATATCTTCTCCGGGTTTTTTAATGGTTCAGAATTGGTTTCATTTTTTTGATTGCACGCTGAAAAAATAACCAAAGTGATAATGAGTGCTATAATTTTTCTCATATTATTTAGTTTTTATTTTTCAAATAATTTATGCTCAACTTGTAGATAACTACACTTGGAGTAAGTTACTTTTCACCGGCTCTCGCAAAAAGATTGCCGCAATTATGACCACAGTACCACTGACGACGAATGGTAACACAGGTGCATAAAGGTGCGCATGAATCAGAAGCCAGCCTCCGGCAGTAGCACCTGCGAATAATGAAAGCAACACACCAGCAAGACGTCTCCTCTCCTCACGTGTCGCTGCCCACTTAGAAATATCGCCTGCAAGGAATATGTATGTTGCGGTAGCAGCAGTCGTAAATACGCCATCTACATGAAGCGTTCTAACGGCACTGCTTTGCATACCCATGGCGAAAGCCCAAAATCCGAGCAGGTAAGGAATGGTGGCAGTTGAAGGGTTTCCGCCAACTCCAAACCATATGGCAAGAAAAGCAGCCTGGGCGATCAGGGATATGCCAAGTGCGACCGTTACCTGGTGGGGCCATGATACCGAATCTTTAACAGATCTGATAATTCTTGTTGTTATGTAAACTCCAATTGCAAAGGGTATCATCGAGGCCAGAATGGATATAACCGGTGGTGCAGCGTTACCTGCAACAGTAAGCCCGAGAAAAGCGATATTGCCTGTCATAAATGCGGTGAATACTTTGCCCAAAGCAAGGAAACTGATAGCGTCAATAGCTCCTGACGAAATTGTCAATGCTTTGAGCAGCATGTCGCGAAATTTGGATTTATCTATGGGATATGTAATTAGATTGTTCACGTGTAAAGTATTTCTTGTTATGAAACTATAATTAGGGTTGAGTTCTTCATAATTAGAGAGAAAACATGGCCGCCTGTACATCGGCGGCCATGTTTAATGTAATTGAGCTTAGAACCCAACCACTAGTGGTTTTGTATCCGGAATATTTTCAAGTACTGATTCATCGATACCCAGATGGGCTCTTACCAGTTCATGGGGTGTGTATTTCAGCCACTGGGCCAGGGATACATCGGCATAGTAATCACTCCGGAATATTTCAAGAAACCTTAGGGTTTCAGTCCCGGTATTCTCGATGTAGTGACCCATTGCAAATGGTACAACGCCAACATCACCGGCCTGGTAGTCAAAAGTCCGTGCAGCGTTCCCCGATGCGAACACGGTCATCCTCGCCTGTCCGGAGATGAAGTATTGCCATTCGTCCACATTCGGATGCCAGTGTAACTCACGCATGCCGCCTGGCTCTACCTCAACTAATGCAGCTGCAATTGTTTTCGATGCCGGGAAATTAGAGGAATCGGTGACACGCACAGTACCAAACTTAGTTCGGATTGGTTCCTGGGCCATCATTTTATAGCTCAGGCTCGCAGGCATGGGGCCGGCACCAACAATTTTATCGGCGGCGAGAGGACCTGGAACATCTGCCTGGAAGATCCAAAGATCTTTTTCCGGAATGGATGCAAAAGCACTTTCAGGGACACCGAAATTCTTTGCAAGAATTTCTTTCGGAGTATGGGCAAGCCAGTCTGAGAGAAGAAAAGTTTCTTCCTCCGAGAAATTACCATCATCGAAAACGAGCAAAAACTCGCAGCCATCCATTCCTTCACTCACAAGTCCTTGAATAGAATGTGGGATACCGGTAGCAAAGTACCAAAGGTCACCTTCCTCCACATCATCCTGGAAGGCTCGTCCATCCTGGTCAATAGCAGTGATGCGGGCTTTTCCCTTTAGCATGAATGCCCATTCTGCAGCCTGGTGCCAATGCAGTTCCCTTACACCACCTGCTTTAAGACGCATGTTCACGCCGGCAACCTCTTTAGAGATGGGCAATTCACGTACTGTCGTTTGTCGCCCCCAGCCGCCGGCTGTCATATGGTTGTGGCTGTCTGCAAAGGACCATCTTAAGTTTGCAACCGTGCCATGGTCTGTGGATGGCGGCGCCATCGTATCACGGTTTTGCTCCTCACGTTCGGGATTCCGGGGCCCAATAATCGGGGCGCCGAAATTACCCCTGACAGGTTGAGCAGGATTTTTGATCTGGGTTTGTTTGTTGTTGTTCATTGTTTTTATAAATTTTATTTTTTAATCAGGATATAAAGTTGATACGATCATTATTCTTTTTTCGGCAATTACGTTTAACAGGCAAAAACTGTCGGTGAAAAAGAATTACTTGTGGCAATGGTTATCATCAACTGTGTATTATTTAATTGTATATGCTCACATTTCATTCAATAAAAAAACCCGGGATTATCCGGGCTTTTATCACCTGTTGCAAATCATCCGCCATGAAAAATCATCCTGTTTGCCTCTGCAACTTTTCGAATTGTATTACCCGTTAAAATCATTATGCTAAAATTGAACTAAGGCATCAATTTGTGTTTGCATGGACTGTTTCTTTTACAACCAAATTCACATCGATATTACCTCTTGTGGCATTGGAATAGGGACAAATGGCATGTGCCTTTTGGACGAGTTCTTCGGCTTTGGTATGATCAACCCCAGGCACTTCTATTTCAAGGTCCACTGCCAGGCCAAAACGGAATTCATCCAGTTTTCCAATACTCACATGCGCTGTAACAGTAGTTGCACCTGTTATTGCTTTTTCCATTTTGATAATGCGGTTCAACGCGCTGTCAAAACAGGCGGAATAGCCGGCTGCAAAAAGTAATTCCGGATTCAGATAGTTGTCATTGGCGCCACCTAATGCTTTGGGCGAACGAAAATCGAAATCTACTAACTTATCGGGTGACTGCACATGCCCGTTGCGTCCGCCGGTTGCGGTCACAGTGGCGGTATATATCTTATTCATGTATTTTATCTTTTAATAATTTTTAATAATAATGAAACACTCAATCAACCTACTGATGAGGGGATTATTTGTTTAGCGGTCTTAAATTTCACAGCCTCTTCCGATCCACCTGTTGCATTACCTGCGCCGTAAGATCTGGCGCCAGTGCCTGCCAGTTTACCACCATCAACGATCAGGTATTCTGAACGCAAAGGTTTTCCTGAAAACCAGGATTCTAAAATTTCCCTGGTGCCGGCTGCATAGCGCGCCTGTGCTGATAAGCTTGTGCCTGAAATATGCGGCGTCATACCGTGATTTGGCATTGTTCGCCAAGGATGATCTTCAGGAGCCGGTTGAGGAAACCAAACATCTCCTGCATAACCTGCCAGCTGTCCGCTTTCCAATGCACGTACTATAGCATCACGATCACATATCTTTCCACGGGCAGTATTGATCAGGTAAGCGCCCCGTTTCATTTTGCTGATAAGCTCATCATCGAAAAGGTTTTCTGTTTCATGATACAAGGGAGCATTGATGGTAACCACATCGCAAACTTTAACCATTGAATCAACATCCGGGTGATAAGTAAGATTAAGCTCTTCTTCGATATTTCGTGGAAGGCGATGACGATTGGTATAATGAAGTTTTACATCAAATGGTTTAAGACGACGTAAAACTGCCAACCCGATGCGGCCGGCCGCTACAGTGCCAATGTTCATCCCTTCTATATCATATGATCGTTCAACACAGTCTGCAATGTTCCAACCTTTATTAACTACCCATTGATAGGACGGGATATAATTACGGACCAGTGATAAGATCATCATCACAACATGCTCAGATACGCTGATGCTATTGGAGTAAGTAACTTCAGCTACAGTAATTCCATTTTGCATGGCAGCATCCAGGTCAACATGGTCAGAGCCAATACCTGCTGTGATAGCCAATTTCAATTTCTTAGCTTTTGCAATTCGCTCTGCAGTTAAATACGCGGGCCAAAACGGTTGAGAGATGACTACGTCTGCATCAGCGAGTTCTTTTTCAAAAACTGAATCTTCTCCATCTTTATCGGAAGTAACTATAAATTCATGCCCCAGATCTTCAAGAAATTTACGAAGACCGAGTTCACCGGAAATACTGCCAAGAAGCTGCCCCGGAGTAAAATCGATTTTCGATGGAGTGGGAAGGGCTTGTCCGTCGGGGTAATGTTTAATCTCCGGAATGTTATCGCGGATCGATGTTTTAGGATATCCTGTAACAGGATCATCATATAAAACACAAAGAATTTTTGCCATGATATTTTATTTGTTAGAGTTAAAAAATGTTTTTGAAAATTAGATTTTTCTATTCCGTTTCATTTGGCAGGTTCAACTTTTTGAAAATGGATTTGACATCAGTCTTCGCGTCCTCAGATGTAACATTCTTACTGGTAAGATCGCCCTTTGCACAACCCTGCCAGATGAGCTTATTGGTTTTTGCATCGACCATATTCAATGTTAGCGTACCTACTTTAAATGGAATAGTAGATGTAGTGTAACCACCAAAAAAAATAGGATTGTAGTAGTATCCCATTCTCCGGCTCCAGGGACTATAGAAATATCCTGTGTAAGGATAACTGTAAGCTGGTTCTGTTTCTTTCCTTATTCCTTTTTGCACAATGACATTGTAGTCCATCAATACATCAGGTTGCTGATCAGCTTCCTGCCATCCTTTCGCTTCGAGTTCAGCACTGACAGAACTTTTAATATTATTATCAACTATATCATTGTCCGCACGACCTGTTTTTTTTGCGCCATTATCGTTGACCCATCCAAAGGTTTTATAGTTGCGGAAATTAACTCCCTGCGCTACTTCTACATGACTGGTTGGACTGCAACGGGTCAATGCAATTACAGTTACGATTCCAAGTGAAAGGATTGAGAAATACTTTTTCATTGTTTTAATTTTTTATTGTTTGATTGAATTTGTATTATGTTGTAAAATTAATTTGATACTTATCGGTTGAGTAATGCATGTCGTTGAACAGGCAATAACTATCGGTCGCTCATACGCGGTTAACTGTTGCATCACTAATCTTAATAATGATTTGTGAATTTTTGTACTGTTCATCCAGGTTAAAATCACGTGGATTGAATTGTATGATTATAGACAGGTTAAAATTTCCGTCCTGTTCGGTGCCAGCCGGCAATGGTATATATTGAACCTTTACCGCTTTGGTAATATTGTTCATTGTAACAAAACCCCATGAGTCAACCACTTTTGCAGAAGTAAGTTCATCCTGTATCATCCATGAGTTTACTGGCATTGAAAGTTCAAACGGTAATCCTTCGGCCGATAAAACAGTAGTATCTCCAGGTATATAATTTATCGAAGGGTACGGAATATTTATTCTTACGTTTAACCGGCTGGAGTTATTGGATAATACTATAATACCTTTTTTCAACATGCATTCAATACTTGTGTCTCCACTTATCTGCAGCATCACTGCATCAAACGCCTGGTAGAAACGGTAGTCTTGCGCATTTGTAAGTTTTGAGCCTAATAGGAGCAACAAGATTACCGGTATTGATTTTAAAATATTTTTCATTATTTATTATTTGACTACTGATCAGTTTTTATTTCCATCAGTATCCGTTATATAAACCGGAAGTTTGAATTTTATTTCACAGTCATTAAGCTGTTGATCGTATAGGTAAAAGCTGATATTCCATTGATCGCTGATAAGGCCGTTGAATGCCCGAACATTATCTAACACCAGCAGACCGGAGCAGGGCCCAAGAAAACCACTTTCTTTAATAGTTCCTTCAATGCGAAATATTAGCCCGTCGTTTCGGGCATCATTCAGGTTTATGGCGAGTGAATTGCATAATGCGGTCTCTATTTGAACCCTTCCTTTATGATAATCACGCAACCCGGGTTCATTATGTTTATTTGATACCATCATAAAATGCCAGTCGCCTTCCAGCTTCAGATTTCCATTTTCAAAGTCAATTGTAACTTTCAGTATTGGAAGATGTTCAGCTACGATGTAATTACTTTTTATCCCTGCCATGGTAAACGCAGGTGGAAAGATGGAATATTCAAATTGAGTAAGAAGTGTTTGTTTTTTCATTTCCGTATATTTAATTACTGGTGTAAACCTACCATCAGGTAAAGCCTGAATTATTTGTGCTTCGTTGAATGGGCAAAAGCTATCGGTTGGAATGAAGTGTTGACTAGAAATGGTACAATACGATCAAGCTCTATGGTTAAGAAAATATCAGCACGGACCTGTCTGGCGGGTATGATTTAAAAGGTGCCTATAGTTATTCAAGAAATAATTATGCTGACCGTATTTAACGGTTTCCCAATCAATGCTTCCTACTTCCATCCACCTCCTAAATCATGATATAAATTTAATATAGCCTGGAGTTGTTGCAACCGGTCATTGACCTGGTTTAATTGGGCAGACAATAAACTTTGCTGAGCGTTTAATACTTCTGTATAGTTGGCAGAACTGTAACGGACCAAAAGTTGGGTATACTCAACTGCCTTTTGCAAATTCACTATCTGGCTATCACGAAGACTGGTTTTTTCAATCGTACTTTGATAAGAAACCATATCATCCGAAACTTCCTGTCCCGCTGTCAATACAATATTCTGAAAAGTTAGCAGAGCTTGTTTTTGCGCTTCCTGTGCAACTTTCAATCTTGCCTTGTTGATACCATGGTTAAAGAGAGGCTGTACTAAACCGGCTGCAATACTTCCTATTAATGAAGTCGGGTTAAATAGATTGGAAACAGAAGAACCACTAAAACCTCCGGAAGCAGAAATGACCAGGGTCGGATAGAAATAAGTTCTGGCAATATTGGTCAATTCAAAATTGTACCGTAGGTTCAATTCAGCTTCCTGCACATCAGGACGATTGCTTAGCAATTGGGCCGGAATGCCTGTATGTAATAAGTTACCTGGTTCTTGCTCCGAAAGCTTACCTCGTATTATTTGTCCCGGCTTTCTTCCCAATTGTATGCTAAGTGCATTTTCAGTTTGCTTGATTAATTGTTTCAAATCAGGGATCGTTACTTCAGCAGCATACCGGCTCGCTTCACTTTGAACAACGGCTGCTTCAGTAACCACATTAGCTTCCTTCAATGCTTTCATGATATTAACTGTGCTGATCCAGTTCTTAACTGATTCTTCGGTAATTTTTAATTCCTGGTCAAGCGCTACCAGGTTATAATAATAATTAGCAATATTCGCTACAAGCTTTGTTTGGACGGTTCTGCTGTACGCTGCACTCTGTAATAGCGAAGCCAGCGCAGCACGTTTCGAACTTTTTAACTTACCCCATAGATCTGCTTCCCAGCTGGCATTTACGTTCAACTGGTAGAGATGGACACTCGTGGACGAAGTTGTATTATTATTATTGGACTGTTTTCCATTCAGCGTAGAAACATCCGCACTTAAGCCGGGTATAAAAGCCAACCTGCTTTGATCAAAATAAGCCTGTGCCTGTATGATACGGGAGTATGCAATTTTTAAATCCAGGTTATTATCAATGCCTTCCTGAATAATATTTTCCAATAAAGTATCTCCGAATATTTCTGTCCAGTGCAAATTCACCATGTTGATCGTATCGGTTAAAGATTGATCACGATATAGATCTTGTTTTCCCACAATAGGCGGCTTATATGGTTTAGTAACGGAACACGATGTCGCAATTATTGTGAGACTCAAAAGAAAATATATGATTGGTCGCTTTTTCATAAATAATAATTTAAACTTCAATAGCAGTATCAGGAGTTTGCAGACCGGGAGAAGTATTAGCAATGCCTTTCTCTTCAATGTCATCATCATTCCGCTTTGGCGGACCACTTATTTTTTCCTGTAAGGATTGAACAATAATAAAGAGGACAGGAGTGATAAAAACGCCAAAGGTTGTTCCGATCAACATGCCCCCGATAGCGCCGGTACCGATGGCATGATTACCATTTGCCCCTGCACCGGATGCCAGCATCAGCGGAAGTAATCCAAGAATAAATGCAAAGGATGTCATTAAGATTGGACGCAGCCTTGCTTGTGCTCCTTCTAAAGCAGCTTGTATTATTGTCATTCCATCTCTTCGTCTTTCCACCGCAAACTGTACGATAAGAATTGCATTTTTTGCCAGCAACCCGATAAGCATGATAAGGGTTATCTGTACATAAATATTATTGTCTACTCCAAAAAGTTTTGCAAAAAGAAAAGCGCCTGCCAGACCAATGGGCAAGGTTAATAATATTGAAAAAGGAAGGATGTAACTTTCATATTGTGCACTCAATAGGAAGTAAACAAAAATAAGACAGAGTAGAAAAATGAAAGTGGTCTGGCTGCCTGCTGATAACTCTTGTCTTGTGAGGGCTGAATATTCATAACTATATCCCGCAGGAAGTGTTTGTGCAGCTACTTCTTGAATAGCGGTTATGGCATTGCCGGAACTGTATCCAGGGTTTGGACTTCCCGTAACACTGATAGCCGTAAATAAATTGAACCTCGAAATAGTTTGTGGACCAAAAGTATTTTCCAAAGATACAAATTCGGTAATCGGGGCCATGGCACCACTGGAATTCCGGACAAATATAGAGTTGAGGTTTTCCGGTTTTGCCCTGTATACCGGATCTGCCTGGTACATAACGCGAAACTGCTGCCCAAACTGGTTGAAATTAGATGCGTACACTCCACCAAA
>JAOQAK010000040.1 GCA_025963635.1 Ferruginibacter sp. | reverse complement strand
GTTATTGAACCTGCTAAGGTTACATTCGGGCTGCTGGCACAAACTACCTGATCAACATTTGCATTGGTAACTGCAGCTGGATTGATGGTAATCACCATCGCATCATTCGTGGCACCACATGGGCCGGCAGGATCTGCACTCGTTAAAGTGAGTGTTACCGTGCCCGCTGCGATCTCTGCTGCACTCGGTGTATAGATTGCATTTAGTGTAGTATTATTGGGATTGAAGGTTCCTCCACCGCCACTCCAGGTACCGGTTGTTGCTCCGCCTGTTATTGACCCTGCTAAGGTTACATTCGGGCTGCTGGCACAAACTGACTGGTCTATATTTGCATTCGTAACAACAGAAGGATTGATGGTAATCACCATCGCATCATTCGTGGCACCACACGGACCGGCAGGATCTGCACTCGTTAAAGTAAGTGTTACTGTGCCCGCTGCGATCTCTGCTGTACTCGGCGTATAGATTGCATTTAGTGTAGTATTATTGGGATTGAAGGTTCCTCCACCGCCACTCCAGGTACCGGTTGTTGCGCCTCCCGTTATTGAACCTGCTAAGGTTACATTCGGGCCGCTGGCACAAACTACCTGATCAACATTTGCATTGGTAACTGCAGCTGGATTGATGGTAATCACCATCGCATCATTCGTTGCACCACATGGGCCGATTGGATCTGCACTCGTTAAAGTAAGTGTTATCGTACCCGCGGTAATCTCCGCTGCACTAGGCGTATATATTGCATTTAACGTAGTAGCATTAGGATTAAATATGCCGGAACCGCCAGTCCAGGTTCCCGTGGTTGCGCCACCTGTTATTGAACCGGCTAAAGTTACATTTTGGCTGCTGGCACAAACAGTCTGATCTGAATTGGCATTCGTAACAACAACAGGGTTAACCGTAATTGTAACAGAGCCTGAAATCGTACGCGGGCACGCTGGTAAATTGGTATATGATAGACTATTGATCGTATAACTGGTATTTCCATTTAATATAGGGGTTGTGAATATTGCAGTACCTGTGGCGCCCACGGCAATGGTTTGGTTCGTATTAAATGTTATAGTTGTATTTGGCGTAGCAGTAAAGGTAATGTTGGTATTTGTTCCAGCACAAATTGTAGTTGCACCTGAAATACTCGCAGTAATGGGAGGCAAGACAGTTATCACTATTTGATCGGAAACCAGGGGACAACTTCCCTCGGCATTAGCAGAAACAGTTAGCGTTATTGAACCTCCTAAGGTGGAAACTCCACTTGTCAATGTGTAGCTCGTAGCAGCTTTGCTGGCATTAGAAAACGAGCCGCCTGAAGAGGTTGTCCAGCTAATATCGTTATTTGGATTGGTTGCTCCAGCAGTGGCGGCATCCAGGGCGAACGTAATTGCACCACTTGTAATTGAACACAGAGTGGTGTCATTACCTGCATTAACATAAGCAAAATTCCCTACGGTTAACGGAACGGCTTGACTATTTGCAGTTGTATTGCATGGGTTCGTAGCGGTCACAAACACGTTTCCACTTGCTGCAGCGGTTGTTGCTGTTACTGTTATTGAATTTGTTCCAGCACCAGAAGTAACTAAAAAACCGGTTGGTACAAACCAATTATAAGTAACAACGTTTGGATCTGCAGGAACTGAATAAATAAGACCCGTTGCAACAGGGCAAATCGAATTACTTTGACCGACTGGCACAGTTGGCTTCGGAGGTATGGAAGGTACCGTATAAATCTTGATTGCTCCTGTTGTAGAAGTATTTACGCAAGACCCAGATGTATTAACTGTATAATTAAATGTACCACTGACCGATGGAGTGCCACTTATTGTATACACTCCCCCGCTATAGATTCCGCTTACTCCTGTTGGTAACCCACTTACTGTGGCGCCCGTGCCCCCACCGCCAATACTATAAGTAATGTTGGTAATTGTTGTATTGATACACTTCGACTGGTTATCTGTACCGATTGCAGAAGTGAAAGCTATAGTTGAATTTGCATTGACTGTTAATGTCGCACCGGTAGTTGCATTTCCGCAGGTACCGGTTGCTGTTACCGTATAGGGGAATGAACCACTGGCTGTCGGTGTACCGCTGATAGTGAATACACCCGCATTATAGGAGCCCGATAAGCCTGCCGGCAATCCACTTACGGATGCATTATTACCGGTAAGTCCTACACTGAAAGTGATACTGGCAATAGCATTATTTATGCAAACTGTCTGGCTGCTGTTTCCCAACGTCAGGGAAACCGTTGCATTTGGATTTACTGTTATTGTACCACCGGCCGATGTCTGGGCACAGGTACCGCTTGTGGAAACCGTGTAATTGAATGTGCCACTAACTGATGGTGTGCCAGTGATGGTATACACTCCTCCGCTATAGCTTCCGCTTACTCCTGTTGGTAATCCACTTACTGTGGCGCCTGTTCCCCCGCCGCTTATCGTGTACGTAATATTGCTGATTGCTGTACTGATACATTTGGACTGGTTATTTGTACCTGCTGCAGAACTTAATGCAATGGATGCTGCAGGATTAATTGTGAGTGTTCCACCAGCAGATGCATTTCCACAGGTACCGGTTGCTGTTACCGTGTAGGTAAATGAACCATTGACTGTCGGTATCCCACTAATAGTAAATACACCCGCATTATAGGAGCCCGATAAGCCTGCCGGCAACCCACTTACCGATGCATTATTACCGGTAAGTCCTACACTGAAAGTGATACTGGCGATAGCATTATTTATGCAAACTGTCTGGCTGCTGTTTCCTGATGTTAGGGAAATCGTTGCATTCGGATTTACTGTTATTGTACCACCGGTCGATGTCTGGGCACAGGTGCCGGTTGTCGATACCGTGTAATTGAATGTACCACTAACCGATGGTGTGCCACTGATCGTATACACTCCTCCGCTATAGCTTCCGCTTACTCCTGTTGGTAATCCGCTTACTGTGGCGCCTGTTCCCCCTCCACCCGTACTATAGGTAATATTGGTAATTGTTGTATTGATACAAGCAGTTTGACTATTATTTCCAGAAGTGAGTGAAATAGTAGCATTGGGGTTAACGGTCATAGTAATTTCATTACTATTAACCGGGTTTGGCGCGGCACATGCAGCGTTTGAAGTTAGCTTAACCCTAATCATATCCCCGTTTGAGAGAGTAGGTGCGATGAAAGTTGTGGCATTAGCGCCGGATACGTCAGTGCCATTTACCTGCCACTGATAAGCTGGGTTAATTCCTCCGCTATTGGGTGTTGAGGCTGTAAAAGTTACACTTGTTCCTATACATATAGTGCTTGACGGACTTTCAACAATTGCAATGGAAGGAGCCACCACAAGATTCACCGTCATAGTAATAACATTGCTCGTAACAGTTGCCTGCACGGGACATATTGCGTTGGAAGTCATCACTACTTTTACCTGGTTGCCATTGGTAAGTATAGTGGTAGTAAAAGTAGAACCAGTTGCAACAGGCGTGACCCCTACATACCACTGATAGGTTGGATTAGCGCCTCCGTTAACAGGCAATGCGGTAAAGGTTACCGAAGTTCCGGTACAAATGGTAGTACTTGTGTTAGTAGTAATGCTAACGGTAGGCACTAAAGTCACGTTCACTGTAACCACTCTATCGAAACTGGTTGTTCCACAAAGACCTGTTGAAGTTGCCGTGATCGTGGCAGTTCCATAAAATGTAGCATTCCAGTTCATCACGCCGGTAGATGGATTGATTGTGCCGGCTCCTAATGGTAAGACAGAATATACAATTGAAGTGCTGTTGGCTGCTGTTGCTGTATAAGTTTCATCTGGTGCGTCCTGGCATATGGTAGTTGCCCCTGCCGTAAAACTGGTTGCACCGGTAGAGGCATTCACTATAACGACTCTATCCAAACTGGTCGTTCCGCAAAGACCTGTGGATGTAGCTGTGATCGTTGCCGTGCCGCTAAAAGCAGCATCCCAGTTCATTACACCTGTTGAGGAATTAATTACGCCCGCTGTTCCGGGTGACACCGAGTATACAATGGAGGTTGCGCTACTGGCGCTTGCTGTATAAATTTCATCTGGTGCGTTCTGGCATACTGAGAGTGCACCTGCTAAAAAAGTGGTTGGGCCCGTGGATGGATTTACTATCACCTGCACTGGTGCTGTGGTATAACTAATGCCGGTGCAGGTAGCATCCGTAGTTGTAACCTTGCAATAATACCAGAGAGTTCCGGCAGTAGCAGTTGGCGGCGTAAAGTTGCTTGATGTAGTTGCAGTGGTCGTAGCACTCGGTGACTGTACCGAAATACCGCCGGTTGTACTGCTCGTTGAATTACCGAACCACTCGTACACAATACTTGCATCCACTGAACCTGCATCGGTAGTAATGGTCGCCGTTAGTGTGCTGGCGGTTGTTGCCTGGCAGTATACTAACGGGCCCGAAGCATTTACCGAGATACCGTTGACACAATTTACGGACTGCGCTATGGAAGTAGTAGTGATTCCACCAAGGCAGCAGGTAATCAATACGAGAACTGATAATTTCATACTGAGAAATGCTTTCAGTTTGAAAAAACCAGATCGGCGATTTGTATTTGTAAATGAGTGTAACCCTGTCTTCATGCTATTTGTTTAGAGGTTGCAATTCCAATATTCAAAAAATAAATTATTTCTTAAATACGGTACTGTGGGTGACTTATAACGTGCTTTCCCGGCATCAATTCATACCTGTACTTCCACCGTATGAATTTGAAAATAACCTGCAGCAGGTTATAGACCAGTTGTGAATTTTAAGGGAAAAGGATTTAGAGGAGAGTACATAGCTCACCCCTGTTATCTAATACGGAAAACAAAAATCTCGTTTCAAAAACGAAAGAATTGATAGGCATGTTTACATTTAAGACTGAGGTAAGCAGGTAAATGTATCGATCAAATGTAATGTGATGGCTAACAGGAAGGAATTGGGTTAAGAGGTAACTAAGTTTTAAAAAAATCAATGCAAAGATTAATTTTTCCCGTGGTTTTTAAAAATAGTTAAGCGTAGTATCTTCTTAGGTATGGAGGATTTGACAGTGGTGATAAGTGTCAAAAATATACTAAATACTGGCATAACCAAATTTATTTTTAGTTCCTGTTTTTAAAACCAGCGTATACGCGGAAATGAGCTCAATTTATAGCTGCTGCCGCTTCCAAAATATGTATCGATACAATGCGGCTTTCTTTATGCACTTCATTTGTGCTAACAATTATTAAGAAAACACATCTGCTTTTATACCTATACGTTAGCAGAATTTTTGATCGGAATGTAACGCATAAACGAAGAGACGCACTTCAGCCTATCTTTTAACTACGAATGAATTCCCTGGAGTTCACCTTGTTCCGAATCTGAATCTATTTCGGGTAGCCATACCTGTTTGCAGGTTAACCATTAAATGCAGGTATCCGTAGCATGTTTTATTTACTTCCCTGCACAAAAAAAGCTTAGCGAGTCTGTCGCTAAGCTTTTTGAAATATAAAAATTTTCCGGTTGTATGCTTTTACAGCCTTTCAATAGTTGGGATGGTTACTCTACTTTAACGGTAATTGATGCGGCTTTCATCCCAACTACCGTGGGTTTTGCAATTGATTGTTGCAGCAGTGCTACTCACTTCCGGCGTGGTAATAAACGGCACCCACTGTTTCGTATGGATCGGAACCAGGGCTTTCAATCATACATGGCGGTAAATGCCCGAACCCGCATACCAGCGGCTATTTACCCCTTCATTTTTTACTTCCACGGCCACTATATTCGGCTTGTCAAATTTGATGTCATCAGTAAGATCAAAAATAAAACCGGTATAGCCATAAGGATGATTGCCAAGGTGATAACCGTTGACCCACACATCCGCATTCATATAAACTCCATCAAACTGAAGATGCAATTTTTTACCTTTCATAGCTGGATCGACAGTAAACGTTTTGCGATACCACCCGCTGCCGCCGGTGGTAAATCCGACGTTTGCCTGGCTGATCGCATCCCGGTGAAACGGTGAATGGGTCCCCTGCAAATCTTCGATGCTCCAGTCGTGTGGCAGATCAACTTTTCTCCATTTTGAATCATCAAAACCGGCAGTTTCTGCGCCCTGTGCCCCACCCTTGTGAAAGGTCCAGCCATCGTCGAACCTGGTAATTGGATTATTTTGTGCCGAAAGCGCGGGGGCAAAAAGCAGGAGAATATAAAAAACTATGCATGTACTTTTCATTGAAAAAACATTGTGATTAAAAAATGGTGGAAGCAAAAACTTCCACCGTTTAAGTTACACCTTAACCATTATAAAATTAATAGGAAGGATTTTGAACGAGTTTGTCATTCCGTTTATTTCGTCCTGTTTGATCGGGAGGAAGTAAAATCTTGGAAGCCATGTTCTTTGTTGTGCAATATCGACTGTTTTACCAGGATTTCGCAGGCTTGGTGCACCTGTTGGATTGTAAGTGGGTGTCCCAACCGGGTTGCCATTTGCATCGGCCGGGTAAACTATCTTCACCGCCGTAGCATTTACATACGCCTTGTCGGGGATCATCCAGCGACGAACATCAAAAAAGCGATGATCCTCAAATGCCAGTTCTATTTTTCTTTCGTTCCGATAGCGTTCTTTCAGGGCTGCACCAGTTTCTGTAATATCAGGCATGCCTGCCCGCATCCTGATCTTATTAAGCCATAATTTAGCTTCAGTTTCCTGCCCTAATTCGATACAGGCTTCTATATAATTCATCACTATGAGTAAAGCTTGTTAACAATTAATCACCGCGAAGCTTCCCCGGAGATAATTAAAGGTGTATCAAAGTTGAAGACGGTGACGACCATTCAGTCGTGAGCCAACCCCATATTAGCCTGCATAAAGGTGGTATCAAATTATTGTATTGACTTTCGAACAGCCGATATTATTCTTTTCCTCTTTATGTGAACTAAAAAACGCTATCCAAAAAAGGATAGCGTTATCTAGTTTTTTAGTTATAAAGCAGCGGTGTAGACATATTCAAACTCGAAGCCCTGCTTTGTTCTCTTTTACCTTTGCGCAAACTCAAACCTTGCCGAAGCTGCCATCGGCCTCAACCGTTTTAGTCAACCTTATTTTAGTCCCGTCAATTTTTTAATGAGGTTTATTTCATCTTCCCGGTAGGGTGTGCCATCTTTCTTGAAAATATCGTGAAACCATTCTACCGGCTCGCCCCCGTTTGGCATCGGGGTATCCCACGCATAAATTGTGTTGGATTTACCTGCTACCAACCCCCAGTTGATTGCCCCTACATTTTCTTTTTTTAATATTGGCAAAACAGTAGAAAACCTGCTGTTGCGGATACGGGCCATATATTCGGTACAGATCAGTGGCCGGCCGCCTGCTTTCAACAATTGAATTACCCTTTGGTGCATTGGCGCCTCTTCGTAATCGTGATAAGTTATAATATCTGAATGGAGGAATTGTATAGCGTTTAATTTTTCAAAATCCCAGGCCCAAAGACCCACACTTATTGGCTGATCGGGGTTGATGTCTCTTGCCCAACTAAACACTTTTATAACCAGGGGGATGGAAGCCTCTTTTTTATCGCTGTTGCCCGGCTCATTATAGAGATCCCACAATAAAATCCTTTTATCATGAGAAAAAGCGGTCAAAATATCTTTTACATATTTTTCCAATTCAGGATATTTGGTAGAATCCGACGACATTGGATCGCCGGGATCCTGCATCCATCCTGAATTATGGATACCGGGTTTAGGAGCAGGCTGCAACCCGGGTGCAGGTGTCTTGTTCCAGCAATCATCAAAGAAAACAAACATCGTTTGAATGTGGTGCCTGTCAGAAATGGAGAGATAGGTATTGATCCTGCTTTTGAAACCTTCCGGATCATTTTTCCATACTACGCTATGCAAAAACACCCTCATCGTATTGAACCCGATGCTCTCTGCCCATCCCAGTTCGCGGTTGATGGTGGCCGTATCAAAGGTAGCCGCCTGCCACATCTCCAATTGGTTAATAGCAGTACTCGGTATAAAATCGGCGCCGACCATCCATTGGTGCTGCTTATACCAGTTATTGGCTTTTTCAATACTCCATACAGTAGCTGGTACATTCGGAGCAACCGCTTTGTTCTTTTTGGACTGAGCGCATAAATTGCAGCTTAGGGCCACCAATGCCAGTAATAAATAGTTACGTTTCATAAGATTCTTTTTTCTGCTATTTTTTATTTTGTGAAGGAATGGCTATGGATGTACCGGTTTTAACAGGCTCACCGAAGAATGGCGTACCGTCCTTATTCCATGTAAACCGCTGTATTCGTGGCGATCTGTTCCGGCCGCAGCCCTGTCCTGGTTTAGCATTGGCATGATATAATATCCAATCTTCTTTTCCATCGGGCGATTTAAAAAAAGAATTGTGTCCCGGCGCATATACTCCATTAGTGATTGATTTCTTAAAAACAGGCTTGGGAGATTTCACCCATGCTTCCGGCTTCAGCAGGTTTTTACCACCCTTAAAAGTAAGCATCCCCAGTGCATAAGAATCTGTCCAGCAACCACTGGCCGAATATATCAGAAACAAACGGTTGTTGTGAACGAGCGGCTGCGGGCCTTCATTTACATTTACATGCGGCGGATTATTAGGGTCATGCAGGTCTCCATCCATTTCCCAATCCAAAACAGGACCGGATATTTTCACTCTCCCGTCTTCGAGCGTCCATGGATTTTTCATTTTAGCAATATAAATATTCTGTTGCCCATTCGTATCTCCCTCCCACCCCGACCATACAAAATACGATTTACCCTTGTAGTCCAATACCGTTCCATCAATAGCCCACTTATCGGTACTATCGGCAAGTTTGCCTTTTAGTGTCCAGTTCGCATTCATGGGATCCGCAGAAGCATTCTCCAGTACGTAGATGCGGTGATGATTGTTATTTCCGTTGTCGCCCGCAAAATATACATACCATTTGTTTTTTATAAAATGGATCTCCGGCGCCCAAAGTTCTTTTGAATAGTTTGTACCGTGTGCAGGAACGAAGATGGTAGCCTTCTGGGCAGTAGCCAGCGTTGCAAGATTCCGTGTTTTCCATATAACAATACTATCCTGCATGGTATTGGTATAATAGTAATAACCTCCTTTATAGATACTAAATGGATCCGCACCCGAAGGAAGCAATGGATTGGTAAATGTTTTTTGCTGTGCAAAAGAGATAAGGACCAGGCCTGTCATTATTAATAAAAAAAAGCAGCTTCTTTTTTGTACCATATTACAAACGGTGATTGATTATTCGCCGGAAGGTTTTTGAATAGAAGTATTAATTTTTACAGGCGAGCCAAAGTTAGGGGTGCCATCAGCATTCCAGGTAAATTGTTGCATGCGTGGATTTCGCACATCGCCGCAACCCTGTCCGCTGCTGCTGTTGGCATGATACAGTATCCAGTCTTCTGTTCCATCAAGGGATTTAAAAAAGCTATTGTGCCCCGGTCCGTACGCCATGCTTGCTGCATTCTGAGTAAATACTGGCGTAGCATTTTTTGTCCAGTCGGCGGAGCTAAGTGGATTACCACCCGGTTTTAAAGACAGCAGGCCAAGACAATAATTGTCGGTCCAGCAACCACTTGCAGAATAAGTAATGAATAACCTGCCAGAAGCATTTTTAAGCGCTTCGGGCCCTTCATTTACAAAAGTAGGCCCCCCGAATTTTTCCCAGTCATTGGATGGCGAAGAGAGCAATACCCGGTTCCCCGAAACCGTGACAGGATCTGCCATCGGAGCTATGTAAATATCCTGCCTGCCATCTGTATCCCCCTGCCATCCAGACCATATAAAATACAATTGCCCGTTGAGATCAAAAACAGATCCGTCAATGGCCCATTTATCTGCGTTTGAATCCGCAACTTTTCCTTTAAAAACCCATGTGCCCGCAATTGGATCCGCTGAAGTATTTTCAATCACATACATCCGGTGATTGGGATTATTGCCATCGTCTGCTGCAAAATAGATGTACCATTTGTTGTTGATATAATGTAATTCCGGTGCCCACACATTGTGGGAATAACTGCCGGTTGGAGGTGCTAACCACACAGTAAACGTGGGAGCGTTTTTTAGATCCGACATTTTTTTTGTGCGCCATAAACCTATCCGGTTGCCAAGCGTGTGGGTGTAATAATAAAAGCTGTCCTTTTTAATCACCCAGGGATCGGGACCGGAGCTCAGCAGAGGATTAGTAAATGTGGTTACTGCCGGCGGCGTAACTGGTGGCGGTATAGTTCCCCCGCCATTGTTCTCCTTACCACAGGAAAGTGCAACCGTAACAATAAAAAGCCACCATAAATACCGGGAACTCGAACGCATTTGCATGTGGTTAATAAAATTAAAAATTAAAACCTGTATAAGACATCATACCTGATAACACCAGGTTTACATCGGTGGCCCATAAAGTCACTGCTGTGCCGGTTCATTATCATACCTGCCTAACCCTGGTCTGTCATCCAATCGATTAATAGTTAGGATTCTGTTTGAGACTTGGGTTAATGTCCAAATCAAAAAGCGGAATTGGCAAAAATTCATTTTTGCCAACCACAAAATTAGCGAATCCTGCATCTCTTGAGGCCAGGGCCCCGGTCAGTTCACCCCAGCGGGCGAGGTCTTCCCAACGGTGTCCTTCACCGGAGAGTTCAGTGGTGCGCTCATGTTTTAACTGGGCAAGAAATTGTTGTTGATTCAAACCAGGAATTGCTACTGACAATGTGCGCAACCCTGCTCTTTGCCTCACCTTATCTACAAATGGATAAGCCTGCGCAGTTTGGCCTAAGGCATTTAGCGCCTCAGCATACAGTAACAGTACATCAGCATACCGGATGTAGCGGTAGTTGTTACCCGAATGAAACACTTCCCCGTTCATGGTAGCGTCGTCTAAAAACTTCCTGTAATATACTGTGCGGTTTGTTGCTACACCGATAGGATCATTTGCGTCGTTGGAGTAGTTGAGTGATGCCCAGGTTACGCCGTATACCATCGTAAAAGCAGGACCGCGTACATCAGTGGAGTCATATAAAAAAGTTGCTGGGATTCGGGGGTCTCTTTGCCCGTTCGCCTGGTTTTCTTTTAACAGTTCCCACACCACCCACCGGTGTGCCTGCCCGTCTGTAAAGCCAATCGGCCTGGGAGCAAAGAATGGAGGTATGGAAGTGCCATAATTTAATTTATCAGGTGTATGATTTGGATCGCCATCACCTGCATCATTATCAAAGGCATCAATTGGATTGGCCGCATTCTGAAACTCAAATACTGATTCCGAATTGTTTTCAGCTGTTTCTATAAAATTATC
The DNA here is from genome assembly GCA_025963635.1 of Ferruginibacter sp. Classification (GTDB taxonomy): domain Bacteria; phylum Bacteroidota; class Bacteroidia; order Chitinophagales; family Chitinophagaceae; genus Ferruginibacter. The sequence continues at coordinate 32,927 of JAOQAK010000040.1, read as the reverse complement.
ACGGTAATTCGGCACGAGGCTATACATGGCAGCACCCGGACCTTCTACCAGCCATTGAAAAGCATTCTTTGCCTCCTGGTATTTTCGCTGTTGCATGAAAACTTTACCCAGCATCGCAAAGGCAGCTCCTTTGGTAGCTCTTCCCTTGTTATTGGCATCATAGGTAGCAGGCAACTGGGCGGATGCATCGGTGAAATCCAGGATCGCCTGCCCATATACCTGTTCCTGTGTAGCCGTTGGAGGATAATCAGTAGGTCTTGAGGGATGCAACAAAATGGGTACATTCCCGTAGTGTTGTCCCAATGTATAATAAAACAAGCCCCGCATAAACTTTGCTTCAGCCAATAACTGCTGCTTTAAACCATTATCCATATCAATGGCTGGAACATTGTCCAGCACCTGGTTGCACCGGTTGATACCAATATAGCAGTCGCCCCACAAACCGGATATGAGACCGTCGTTATAATTTTCATAATTGAATAGATCAAAGTAATTACGGATCCACGGAGCAGGGCTTGTGCTAAAGCCTTCATCCGCCCGGACGATGGTTAAAAAATGCATCCAGCGGCTGAGTGAGCCACGGTGATAGGTGCTGTAAATAGCATTAACACCCTGCTGTGCATCGGAGGCAGTAATCCAAAACTGTTGCGTGGTGGCCTGGTTGGGATTGGGAATATCCAGCTCACTTTTCTTGCAACCAGCGGCAAGTAATGCTGCCATCACCATTGATATAAAGAGTTTCTTCATGATTGACAAATGATTTAGGTTTAAAATTCGGCTTGAATACCAACTGAAACAATTCGGCTTGATGGCCAGTTGCCTGCATCAAACCCACGGGAAATAATTCCGGTACCCTGCACATCAGGATCCAGGCCTTTATATTTGGTGATGGTCACCAGGTTTTGCCCGCTCACATATATGCGTGCATTTGAAAAACTAATCCTGTTCAAAAAGCTACCCGGCAGGGCATATCCTATTTCCAGGTTGCGTATCCTTACATAGGAACCACTTTCAAGCCAGCGATCAGTTTGTGACATGTTATTCAACGAAACGGTGGGATCACTCGACTGGTTTACAGCAAGCCTTGCATCCGTACCATTCGGATTAGATGCGGACCATGGATTGACATCTTTGCGGAAATTGGCCAATTCATACGAATCAAGCTGCCTGCGGATATCATTATAAATTTTATTTCCGAAAACACCCAACAACTGCAGGTTGAAAGTAAATTGCTTATAAGAAAGATTAAACTGTGCACCTGCCTGTAGTGATGGCCACGGTGACCCAGCATATTGACGGTCGCCATTGTTGATCGTTCCATCATCATTTGCATCTACATATTTTATATCTCCGGGCTTGGCATTGGGCTGAATAATTTTGCCACCCTTGTTTTTATAGGCATCAATCTCCTGCTGGCTCTTAAAGATGCCATTTGTTTTGATAACAAACCATTCACCAATAGAATGACCTACCTGTGCCCGTATAAAATTTGTTGCTTCCAGGTAATCTACTTTGTTGCCACTTGCATCAACGCCCTGGTTGCCTACTTCTTTTACTGTGTTGTGAATGGTTGTAAAATTGGCAGATACATCCCATCTTAAAGCCGATGATGCAGGACTGCGATAAGTTGCAGCAAACTCGACCCCGGTATTGCGAATGGTAGCGGCATTTACAGCAGGGTTTCCACTGCCTCCCAGGTAACTTGCCAGTGGCAAATTCACTAATACGTCTTCAGACAGGGTACTGTAAGCATCTACTGAAAGCGACAAACGGTTGCGGAATAAACTTGCATCAAAGCCCACATTCTTCTGCGTTCTGCTTTCCCAATGTAAATCGGGGTTGGTAATCAACGATTGATATCCCCCCGCAACAGGTACCTGGCCTACACCATAAACAGCTCGCGGAAAAACATTGATCACCGATAAATAATCCCATGATCCCAATACATCACTGAAACCCAATTTGCCATAGGACCCCCGGATCTTTAAATCGTTTATCCAATCCACTTTAAAAAAATCTTCCTTGCTGAGTCGCCAGGCGGCAGCCACCGAAGGAAAGTACCCCGTTTGATAATCACGACCAAAGCGGGAATCCTGGTCGATACGTCCTGTGAGCGTTAGCAGGTATCGTTCGTTGTACGTGTAATTTACCCGCCCGAGATAGCCATGCGAGCGCCAGAACAAAGGCGTTCCACCCGATGCGGAAAGCGCCCCCGTTGCCGAACTGATGGTGGTAAATAAACTACCATTAGCAGTTAACAGGTTCACCCGTCCGCCACTGGTAACTTCTCTTTTTTGTTCGGTCCGGGAAAAGCCTACTACGGCGCTGATTGCGTGTTTCCCAAAAGTTTGTGTATAATTTAAAGTATGTTCCAGCAGGAAATTTGTGAACCGTTGGCGACTTTCCCCAATACTTGTATTTGGGGGCTGATTTGCATAACGCCAGATTCCCGTATCGCGGACTTCTCTAAAATAATCAAAGCTAACTTCAGCCCCCGCATTGAACCTGTAGGAAATGCCCCTAAACAATCGTAGGTCAACATAAGCGTTGCCGACCAATTTTGCAAAGTCATAAGTTTGCCGGTCGAGCGCAACATTTGCTACATAGTTGCTGGCATAAGAAGGCACGTCGGAAGTACCCATGCCCCAGCCTGCGGGGTTAGAGGGAATACCTGAATATTGCGATCCTTTAACACCAATGATCGGCAGAGAAAGAGGCGCTTCATAAAAAGCATTTACACCGCCACCAGGATTTTTGCCCCGGCTATTGCTGAAAAATATATTTTCACCAAAGCTCAGGCGGCCTTTCCGTGCTTCAGAGTTGATGCGTAGCGAAGCTCTCTCAAAATCATTTCCAATTAACACCCCTTTGTTTTTATAATAGCCTGCGGAAATCAGCAGGTTGGCTGTTTTTGAACCACCGGAGATCCCTACATTATAATCCTGTACTGCTCCGTTCCGGTAAATCTCATCCTGCCAATCTGTTTTGATGGTATTATTCGCCAGTTGAGCAGCGATACCCGTGGGCAGCACCACATTGGAGTTTTGGTATTGTTGCTGAAAGGTTTTCAGAAAGCCAGTCGCATCCATTACATCCCATTTTTTAGGGATTTGCTGCAAGCTGTAACGGGTTGAAAAGCTGATTTTGGCAGGACCCTCTTTGCCTTTTTTTGTTGTGATAATGACCACGCCATTGCCGGCCCGTGATCCATAGATGGCCGCTGCAGAAGCATCTTTCAGTACCTGGATAGAAGCAACATCATCCGGGTTGATAGTTGTATTGGCATCGGAAAGCATGCCATCGATAACATACAAAGGAGCGGAACTGCCGAAGTTAGAAACACCCCTGATTTCGATGCTGGCATTTGAACCCGGGGCACCGCCGTTGCGAACGGTAACGCCGGGCACCAGTCCCTGGATAGCTTCTCCCACCGACTGCGAAGTGATCTTATTCGCATCAGCCATATTAACAATCCCCGCAGCACCTGTCAAATCCTTTTTCCTGACGGTTTGATACCCGATTACCACCACTTCATTTAAGGAGCCCGGGGAAGTTTCAAGTGTTTCATTGATCTCTGATCCCGTGGCAGTTAGTTCACGGGTTTTGTAGCCGATCGAACTAATCACCAGCGTGCTACCCTGTGGCGCATCAATGCTGAATGATCCATTTGCATCGGCACTAACGGTTTTTTGAGTTCCTTTAATAGTAATAGTGGCGCCTGAAAGCGGTTCTCCGGAAGGAGATTTCAGGATGCCCCTTATTGGCTGCTGTGCGAAAACATTTGTGCCAACCAATAAAGCTATGGCAATGTTAACTATGAACTTACATAGTCTTCTTTTCTGTTTCATTTTTTGCAGTTTTGGTTTTGAAATAAATGTCTTATAGTATGCATAAAAATTGAGGTGTTTCAAGGTCACTTTCTCCGCTAGCTGGTTCTATTGTATTCGTTTGCGCTGTTTAATATTTTTTGCAACGCTGCTTTTTTTTGCAAGTTTAAAATCCTCTTCCCGTTGTGACAAAAAACGGTAATTGTAAATAGGAATGCAGCAGGCAAAAAATGAGGGAAGCAAAGGGAATAAGTGTATCCTGCCATTGTTCCCGGGGCGGGCGATTATGCCCGCAAAGGCAGGGAAGAAAAATAATGAAGAAGATTTCATATAGCCAGGACTAAAGTGAGTTAATAATGGTGGCAATCGTTCTGGTGATTTATTGTGTGGCTAAATCACATCGTAAATTAAATTCATATTTCTGAAGCCGTTATTCAATATGTATCATAACTTTTTCAAAACGTATCATTTTTTTTGCTAAAGTGGGTTGCAGGACTTGTGGCGAATATTTAATGGGCTTTCCCATTCTATAAGCATACACATGCTCCTGGTGCTGTATGTCTACAAGCAACCGGGGGCAGCAACAAGGCTATATTGCAACCGCTTTGTAGCTATAAAAATCTGTTTTAAGGGAATAAATAGAAGGCTTAAATCGGTTCCATTATGGTGAAACAAAACGCAAATCCGATAAAATGGTGGAACAAATTAAATCGCCTTTTTCTAAATTTTATGAAAAGATGAAATCTCCTGACCATGTTAGTGCTGTCAAAAAGAATTATGGTACCGGGAAATCACTATGGTCTTTGAAAGGATATACGCAGCTAGTGTTATGTTAAGTATAAAGTGACGCTTTAGGCCGTGAATTATCATCGGTAAACCGTAGTTCCTGGCTGATTCTCCGTAGACAATTCACGGTTAACATAACCCTTGTTAGATTAATATATAGACGCCCGGACTTATCAAAAAGCTGCGTCGCTTTTTTGAATTGCCTGCACTTGGATTGGTTAGGCGGCTGGAGCGGCTGAACTTTGTTCTTTATCACTCAAAGACATGTCCGGCAAGCCGGAAATTGAGACAAATTGGTCGATGTTTTCGCCCGGGCCAATCACGATTACTGCACGCCACTCACCCACTCTTTAGCCGCAGCGAGCTCACTCAAGGTAAATCCTTTCGAATTGCCCGGCACTACGAAATTAAACGCATCAGAAAATTTTTCAACTAGTTTCTCATTGGTAACAATCGCTATCCGGTTCCAATGAGAATAGTGTTTGATCCCAAGCATCACGTCATCGAGCCAGGCCCCGACTGTAAAATTGCTTACCGTAGTTTCGAGCAATAACAGGTAATTGATCTTTCCATTACGTTTTCTTAATGATTCCAAAGCAGGCTTCAATACATTGTCAAAATCTTCTTTTGTAACAGCCCCGGTCGCCCGTACACCTAACACGTGCGGTGGAAGGTCGCTCATGATTGATAACATAATTTTGGTTTTTAAATTGAAAAACAAAGTTCATTCCAAATATCTGTATGATAAACTGTGAGATGCGCATTGATTGTTGCCGATGGCTCTCGCTGAACATAGCACGCAATGGTATTACGAATGGGTAAATGCGACCCCGGCCAGCGGGAGAGATTAAAAAAAAGAGATGCCGTTCATGCCCGCTTGTGATCCGCCATGGGAGAATGGTCATCTACATATCCTGTCTAACACCAATGCCGACAAAGCGCCTGTAAGCGTGTTGGCCAGGTTAACAGCATCATTTGTCAGATACTGCTTTCTTTCAAGTGTAGCACCTAATAAAGAGTCAGCTATGTTGCCTGCAGTGCCCGCAATTACAATCCATATAAAAGATGGTCCCCATCCAAAACCGATGCTATACACCATTGCTATCAATGCACTGCCAGCAACACCGATGAGGGCCCCTTCCAAACTTACCACGCCATTTTCTCCTTTCCTGTCGGAACGGAAGGTTAGCATATTGTAAAACTTTTTCCCGTATACCATACCCAATTCGGAAGATAGTGTATCCGCCGTTGCTGCAGCCAGCGCAGATGCCATAGCCAATTGAAATATTTGCTGATGAATTGGAAAGAGACTGGACAATAAACCAGCGAGTGCTGCTATGCCGCCGTTTGCAATCACCTGCATGGCTGTTCGCCGGCCCCGATTGCTTTCAGCTGCGCCAAACTTTTCTTTTGTATCCCTCTTCCATGAAGTAGCTAATGTACCAAGCAGAAAAAAGAGTCCTACCATAGTGATACCGGTAAAAAATGCCCCTGCAAAAATACAACACCCAATCACCCCGCCCGCGATTGCACCGCCCGGGGTTAATTTATTCATCTTTACACTGTAGAAAATGGCAACGGAAAGAATGACCAGTAATAAAAGGTAGTTGGTATACATGCTGTAAATTAAGGGTTGGATTGGATTTCATTCATGATGAGATGATATTGAAATACTGGATACAAAGGACGGCAATTATATTTTGCAGGTCGCCTTCAAAAAAAATCACACAGGTTTTTGAAACTGGTGAGGTCTGTCGCCCTAATCTCAGTGAAAAGAAGACTATTTTATCTTGTATTCGGATGCTTACAATCTTTCCAATAATCGATTATCAGTTTTATGTTTCGTTTTATGTCTTCATAACTCTCTTTCTTTTGAAAAAATCCCTGTACGGTCATTTCTGTGTAAGCTTCATTCACAGTATGCTGGTCAACTGAGGTTGAATAAAAAACAAATGGGATACTTTTTTTACGCAATTGCGGGTCTTTGTCTATTCGCTTTTTGAATTCAGTACCCTTTTGTCCGGGCAGGTTTACATCACTTAGAATAATAAAAGGCTGTTCTGTTGTCGTCTTCAAATATTGAAAGGCATCATTACAATTTTGGAACCATGTAACCTGGTTGGTTACACTGATTTCCGATAAAATTTCCCGTAAAATACTCTCGTCATCAGCATCATCTTCTACAATAATAATAGGGCCTGATTTCATGTTGTTCCATTTTAATCTGAAAATTATTGAATATATATCATATTCGCAATTTAAGTGTTGATACATGGCGGAATAGAATGAAATAAATAGGGAGTGACAGCCTATACCCATCAAGAGTAATTACGCTGTATGATGGTTTTCGGTTAAATCAACACAGTCTATATTTCATTGCCAGACCAGTACATTAGCCCCGAAGGGATATAAAGATTATAAAGTCACAATAACATCGATGCATCAAAACCCTGAAGGCGTGATATCTTTCAACGGCATCTACCTCGTTGCAAAATCGAAATAGGCATTCAAATCAACACTACTAATTTTTCATTTAACTTCATCCGGTCATTTTTGTATTCATTTTACCCATCCTAATTTTACTGTATGAACCGTATTGACCGGCTATTTGGCATATTGACTTTGCTGCAATCGAAAAAATTTGTACCCGCAGAAAAAATTGCTGAAAAATTTTGTATCAGTGTGCGTACGGTGTACAGGGATGTAAAAGCTTTGACAGAACAAGGTATCCCCGTTAGCTTCGAGGCTGCAAAGGGCTATTTTATTGTACCGGGCTTTTTTCTGCCGCCGGTTGCTTTTACCTCCGCCGAAGCCAATGCGATTTTACTAATGGAATCCGTGGTATATGCTTTCACAGACAAGTCTATTCAAACGCATTATTCCAATGCGCTGAATAAAATAAAAAATGTGCTCAGACATTCGCAAAAGGAAAAGCTTGAAAAGCTTACCGATAATATCCGGATGCAATTGCCGCCTTGCTTTGCAAACGATTATGAATACCTATCCTTGTTGCAACATACTATCTCAGCTAAAACAATCATTGAATTTGATTATAAGAATAACCAGGAAGAAATCAGCAGGAGAAAAGCCGAGCCAATCGGACTTATATTTTACGCATTTAGCTGGCACCTGATCGCATGGTGTCATCTTCGGAATGACTACCGGGATTTCCGGGTATCAAGGATATTAAAAGTTGCTGATACACAAATTCCCTTTCAAAAAACAAATCATATTGAGGTGAGCGCTTACATGAAATCTCTGCCAGTTAATTATTAATTTTTTTCAAGATAGAAAATCACACTGCCATAGGGTTGTCAGTGAGGGGTTGTTACTTTGTTTTATAAAAACAAAAAATAACATTATGTCAATGATCAAAACTTTTTTAAAAGAGCTTCAAAAGGAAGGCAAGACAACCAGTAAGATGCTGGCTTTAATACCGGACGACACTTACCTGTGGAAACCCCACCAAAAGAGCATGACCATGCAGCAACTATCCACCCATATCGCAGAATTGCCCGGGTGGGTGCCGATGGTGCTTGCTACCAATGAACTCGATTTTGCAAGCAGTCCTTATGAGGGATCAAAAATTAGTTCTACTAAGGATTTGCTTGAAGATTTGGAAAAAAACCTGGCAAACTCAACCACAGCGCTTGAAGCTGCCAGTGAAGAACAACTCGATGATCCATGGACACTGCGCAATGGCGAAACAATTTACAGTACCTCGCCAAAAGCGGAAGTAATCAGGATGACCTTTAGCCAGATCATTCATCACCGGGCGCAGTTGGGTGTGTATCTCCGACTTTTAAATATCCCTATTCCCGGAAGTTATGGACCAAGTGCCGATGACATGAATTTTAATTGATCTGGGATGATGGGAACTGAGACATGATAGCTGAATCAAAACCTGCCAAAGATATCTGCACCTCATCTCTTCGTTACTATCTCTTCAATATATATCAAAGGCTTCCGCTAATGGAAGCCTTTGATATATATTTTTTATTGATGCGAAGTAAAACATCCCTTACTCCATCCGCTAAAACTTGCCCTGTTTATTTATCAGATCAAAATATTTATCCAGGTTAGTCCCGAGGCTTTCTTCAAATGCAGCTTTTAAATCTGCGGGTTGCGGATGTTTATCTTTCCATTTCGTAAAATAATGCTGAAAGGCTTTGTCTACTTTTTCTCTCCCCACTTCAGACTCCAGTAAATAAACCCACACCGCAGTTTTGATGTAGGAGATAAGCCCGTACTCCTGGCTTCCTGTAAATTTTTCCGCAGAAGTTTCCATAGCGGTCTGCATTGGTATTTCCTGTAAATTCTGGTACACCAATTCAAGAAATTTATCTGCAGGCAAAGCCTTCAAAGATGCTGGCAAAGCGTTTCCAAAAATCGAGTTGGTCCGATACTTCTCAGCTTCATACCTGAATTGAAAATAGGTGTTCAATCCTTCATCCATCCACGTATGTGCCCTTTCGTTACTGCCCAGCATACTCATAAACCAGTTGTGACCAACCTCATGAGCAATTACTCCGTCAAGGGTTTCAATTTTTGCATCGGGACTGGTTATTAATGTTACCATTGGATATTCCATACCGCCACTTGAATTATTTTTTGGTCCTTCCACTGCCTGGACTACCGGGTACTCATATTCACCTATCCAACCGCTATATTTTTTCACTCCATCTTTTATATAATCAATGCTGTTGTTCCAGGTAGTATTTCGCCGGTTGTGATAATAGCTAAAAGCATCAATAATTTTACCGGTGCCCAATTGAACTGTATCATATTGAATGATGAACCCCTTATCCGCGAACCAGGCAAAATCAGGAACATTGGCTGCTGTAAACCGGAGGGTTTTGGTGGCGCTCTTTTCGATGGGTTTGTACAATGCGGGCTGCCCGTCGCGGCTAGCAACGTTCTTTGCACCGATACTTTTATACAAGGCAAGCTCGTCAGCATTTTGCAGTGTGCCGGTGGCGCTTACTACATAATTTGACGGCACCTTAATGTTCACATCAAAGGATGCGTACTCGCTGTAAAATTCACCCATATCAAGATAAGGAAATTCATGCCAGCCATCTTTATCAAAAACTGCGGGCTTAGGGTACCATTGGCAAACCATAAACTCGCCATCAGCAAAACCAGACCTTGAAAAGTAAGATGGTAATTGAACCTTAAAGGGCGTTTGAATGTTAACGGAATCACCTGCCTTCAATGGGCGGGGTAAAATCAACTTGATGATATCGATGTATGCTGGATTTGGATGAGCTTCTGTGACAGCACTTTTACCATTTACTGTAAACGCAAGGCCATCGATAAACCCGGCATCATATTTATCCAGTTTGCTTTTCCGGTCAGGATCATTTTTTATTTGCTGCATCAATGCAGTGGATGAATTTTTATATGCGTTCGGCCAGATATGAAACCAGATAAAATCGAGCGTAGCGGGCGAATTGTTCTTATAAACAATCGTCTCGGATCCCGCAAGGGATTTTTCCTTTTCATTCAATTCTGTATTGATCGTATAATGCAACTGCTGTTGCCAGTAATTGTCTTGTGCAAATAAGGCTCCCCGGGTAAAAAGGAGAATGATAAACAATGTTTTTTTCATACGGTATTTTTCTTTGCAATTTAATGATATCCTGCTAAGAAACTAGTCAATAAGATTGTTAAGATGTTTGCGGCATTCAAACATCTTCAATACTGCATAAGCCTTGCAAAGGCAATGGGTATCTCCCACAAATCATCTTACCATTTCACTAATCACAAAACACTGCCTAACTTTGAAAGAAATTCGGTAAAATGACCAAACTTTCCGTTAACATCAACAAAATTGCCACTTTGCGAAATAGCCGGGGTGGAAATAATCCCGACCTGGTGGTAACTGCACTGGATATCGAACGATTTGGTGCAGATGGAATTACAGTCCACCCCCGCCCGGATGAGCGTCATATCCGTTATGCCGATGTGTATGCGTTGAAGAAACTGATCGGATCCGAATTTAATATCGAAGGAAATTGCAGGGAAGAAAAGTTTGTGAAACTCGTATTGGCTAATAAACCGGCACAAGTGACGCTTGTACCAGATGCGCTGGGCCAAATCACTTCTAATCATGGATGGAATACGATTGAACACAAGGATTATTTAATCAAGATGGTTACTCTCTTCAAAAATGCAGGTATCCGCACTTCTATCTTTGTAGACCCGGTTGTGGAAATGGTTGAAGGTGCTGCAGCAACCGGCACAGACCGGATTGAATTGTATACCGAAAGCTACGCCAAACTATACGCGGAAGGAAAAAAACAGGAAGCCATCGCACCGTTTATCGCCGCGGCAAAAAAAGCCAATGAATTAAGGCTGGGCATCAATGCCGGTCACGATCTTGATTTACACAACCTCCAGTATTTTGCACAGCATATCCCCGGGTTGCTGGAAGTATCCATCGGCCATGCGCTTATTTGCGATGCAATTTATTTGGGGCTACAGAATGCTGTGCAATTGTATAAACGGCAGTTGAAGTGATAACGGTCAGACGGGCCTCGGTCGGACCGTTATAGCCGTTAGCATTTAATATCTTTCAATGCACCAAGAATCTAACCGGGGCCAATTGGCACAAATCGAATAGCTTTCAATGCAACAACGGTCCGACCGAAGCCCGTCTGACCGTTGTGCAAAAAAAATCCCTCCATAATTAAATGGAAGGATCTTTTAAATACCAATTACAATATTTTAACCCAGGTAAGCTTTTAAAGCTCCACTGTATCTAGCTTTTTGTAGACGTTTGATAGCTCTTTCTTTGATCTGGCGGATACGTTCCTTGGTGAGATCATACTTTTGACCGATCTGCTCAATGGTAACACCATTTTCACCATCCAAACCAAAATAGGCATTCACGATTTCTGCTTCTCTCGGGCTTAATGATTTCAAAACCCTGCGGATTTCGTTTCGTAATGAATCATGCATCACATCTTCATCGGTATCATCGCCACCCTGCAATAAATCACCCATTGCCACATCTTCGGCCTCGTGCACGGGTGCATCAAGAGAAGTATGCCGGGTATTACTTTGAAAAATATTATTGATCTCTGTTTCACTCATTTCCAGCAATTCTGCCAACTCTTCGGTAGATGGTTCACGCTCATGTTCCTGTTCAAAAGCCATATAAGCCTTATTGGCCTTGTTATAAGTACCTATTTTATTTTGTGGCAAACGTACCAACCTGCCCTGTTCGGCCAATGCCTGCAGTATCGATTGGCGGATCCACCATACCGCATAAGAAATAAATTTAAATCCTTTGGTCTCATCGAAACGTTGAGCTGCTTTGATCAAACCGAGATTACCCTCATTAATAAGATCACTAAGAGAAAGTCCCTGGTGCTGGTACTGTTTGGCAACAGAAACCACGAAACGAAGGTTGGCCTGCACTAATTTATCTAATGCCCGCTGATCACCCATTTTGATCTTTTGTGCCAAAATGGTTTCCTCCTCCGGGGTAATCATAGAGATTTTGGAAATTTCCTGCAAATATTTTTCCACCGCCTGTGAATCACGGTTGGTTATCTGCGTTGCTATCTTAAGTTGCCTCATTGTGTTGAATTGTTTTCAGAATATCTAACGTTTTTAGGACAGTTATTGTTGGAATAATGTTGCAAAGGAATGGTTAAACAAAAAAAATACTAAAAATTAGTTTGCAAAACTACGTTTTATCTCCTATATTTCATAGCATAATGGCAAAAAGCCCTAAAAAAGCCACTTCTCCCCTCAATTATAGTGAAAATCAGGCTAATATTCTAATTTAAGCAGAACAAAAGCCAGCGTTTTACAACAAATGATCAAGTTATCAGACGCAAACTGTTCTCCTTTCCATCCTTTTTCGAACAAAGGTTTTCATACTATATTTGCCGGATGATAACCGACCTCCGTTCCGACACTTTTACCAAACCCTCTCCTGAAATGCTTGAAGCGATGTTCACCGCAAAGGTGGGCGATGATGTTTTTGGCGAAGATCCTTCCGTGAATGCTTTAGAATCAATGGCCGCAGACATTTTCGGGATGGAAGCCGCAGTGTTTTGCCCGAGCGGGACCATGACCAACCAGGTAGCCATTAAATGCCATACCCAACCCGGGGAAGAAATTATTTGCGATAAACTGAGCCATGTATATATTTATGAAGGTGGCGGAATTGCTTTTAACAGCGGCTGCCAGGTAAAAGCAATTGAGGGGCAAAGGGGGAGAATCAGTTCCGAACAGGTATTGGAGGCTATTAATCCTTCCGATATTCACAAAGCCAAAACCTCGCTGGTGAGCCTGGAAAATACCGCTAACCGCGGTGGTGGAAGTTGCTATGATTTTGAAGAAATTCTGAAGATTAAAGAATGTTGCACGGAAAATGGGCTGAAGCTTCACCTGGACGGAGCAAGATTATGGAATGCCATCGTTGCAAACGAAGAAACCCCGCAGCAGTACGGTGAAGTGTTTGACAGCATTTCCATTTGCCTTAGCAAGGGTCTTGGTGCGCCAGTGGGAAGTTTATTGCTGGGCAATGCCGGTTTCATCCAAAAAGCCCGGCGGGTACGTAAGGTTTTTGGAGGCGGAATGCGACAGGCAGGCTTTTTAGCTGCAGCCGGTATTTTTGCACTTGAAAACAATATCACCAGGCTGGCAGAAGATCACGTGCACGCAAAGCAAATCGCAGAAGCTTTGATTAAAAAAGATTTTATCGGCAAAATAATGCCTGTAGAAACCAATATCCTCATCTTTGAATTGATAGATGGTTTTACCGCCAAAAGTTTCGAAACCGCGATGGCCAACGAAGGTATCCTGTGCATTGCCATTTCACCCACCCAAGTTAGAATGGTAACTCATTTAGATGTTACCACTGAAATGGTTAACCACCTGATATCGGTTATTAAAGCACTTTAATGTAATCCGCTCCGCTGTTTTGACAAGTCGATCGGAGTTTGAATCTATTCCTTAACCAATCCACCTGCTATTTGATCGTTGTGTTGCTGATAAAAGCTATGCGCTTACTATCGGGTGACCACGAAGGTGTATTCATTGTACCCTGTCCGCCATATACATAGGTAATCACTTTTGGAGTTCCTCCTGCTATCGGCATCAATCGCAGATAAACATGCTTATAAAAAGGATGATCTCCCGCGGGCACTTCTTCTTTTAAAAAAGAAACAAAGGCTATCCACTTTCCATCGGGAGAAATATGCGGAAACCAGTCGTGAAAATCTCCGTTCGTTACTGCTTCCTGATCCGATCCATCTGCTTTCATACGCCAGATCTGCATGGTGCCGGTTCGGTTAGAATTGAAATAGATATATTTTCCATCAGGGGTAAATTCCGGGCCATCATCTAAACCCGTTGCGGTTGTAAGCTTTGTCTCTTTGCCACCGGAGGAGGGAACTATGTAAATGTCAAACTCGTTATTCCGCTGGCCGGTGAAAACAAGGTTCTTCCCATCAACAGACCAACCATGGAGGTAAGAAGGGCCTTTGGGCGTAATTTGCTTTGGAACACCCCCGGTTACAGGAACCGTGTAAATAATTGACCCACCTAGTTGTTGAACCCCACTACTCAATCCAAGCATTTTTCCGTCAAAAGAAAGCACGTGGTCATTATTGTTATTTTTCACGTCGCCAGTATTTAAAACGGAGGGCTTTCGGTTTGCCAGGTCGAACCTGTACATTAATCCATCGCTGTTATAAATTAAATTTTTCCCATCCGGCGTCCAGTTGGGCGCTTGAAGCGATTTGGGCGATGTATACACAATCTCCCTTTTGCCGCTTTGCACATCCAGCAATTCGATATTGCTTCCGAGATATTCTTTATAGGGAACCAATCCCTCATGGGCGGGAACCGATATGCGCACATCGCTGAAAACACCTGTTTCAACAACATCTGCATTGTGCGAGCCAACAAATAAGCCCACATATACTTCATCTCCCAAATCAAGATCGGCGAGCTGTTCCGTTACAAATGGCTCCCCAAATTTGGCCGCCCGCAATGTATACGTATTGCCCTTTCTTTCCAGTTGAATAATATTAGCATGGGTGATTTTAGTTTTTACTTCCTCTGTAGTTGCACCATCGGTTCTTCTGAATTGCAAAGAGGTTAATCCATCACCATGTTCCACCGCATTGATCTGTGCTGATTTGCCATCAAGAGTTTTACGAACCATCCAACCAACTTTGCGATGCGGATCTACACCGTTCCAACCCACAAAATCAGCACGGGTATACAGTATAAAATCCCCTTTCATTTTTTTATACAAATAATGAAATTCATCATGATCGAACCAGATATTATACCCGGCGCCTGATACAATGTATTGCTCGTTTTGCGGAATGAAAGTAGCCGAACCTCGTTTTACATTGGTTCCAATATCGGCGCTCCCGTCAAATATGCCAAGTTTTTGTTGTGAAAAGGCAGGTGTAACAAGGATTAGGAAGAGAAAGAAAAAAAATAGTTTGCACAAATTCGATGCTTTCATAAAATTGAATAGATTTATTGGGTAGGTATTGTATCGAATGATGAAGAATGCAAAGGACCGCTCAGCTATTCTGATAACATCCCTTAATATTCTCCTCAACTATTGAAAAAACTTTTGTGTATGTGCAAATTATACCAGCAGAAATTACAGAAGGTTGCCCTTTATATAAGTGATACTCTTTTGGATACTAACAAAGGGGTCGGCCGGCGTTTTATCCTGCTCCACAAAAAAATATTTCAGCCCTGCTTTTTTTGCCTCTTTAAAGATTTTTTTAAAATCAATCGTCCCATTTCCGACTTCTGTAAATGCTTTTTGCGGTGTATTGTCCATGTCTTTTACATGCCACAATGGGAACCTGCCCGGGTGTTGTTTTATTAATTCAACCGGATCCTTTCCGGCCTTCCTCACCCAATAAAGATCTACTTCCATTTTTACAAGATCCTTATCAGTTGAGTTTAAAAGAATGTCGTATGGAAGCGTTCCGTCCTGGTTAGCAAATTCAAAATCATGATTATGATAACAAAGTTGTATGCCCGAAGTCTTGCATCGTTCGCCTGCCTTATTTAACTGCTCCGCAATGTATTTGTAGTGATCGATTGCACCCCGTTCCTGCTCCGACAGATATGCACACACCATGTATTTGATGCCTACTGCTGCGGCATTGTCAACAGCTGCATCCCAATTATGAAGAATGGTGCCCTTAACGATCTCGCCTTTATTTTTTTCTTCGCCAAGCCGGTAATGGCTACTGGGCATAATCAGTCCGTTTTGCTTCAGAAGTGCGGCAAAGGCAGCGGCGTCCATTCCATAAAAATTTTCAGTACCTGTATAAGTAGCCCCTTCAACCGAATTATATCCCATCGCGGCTACTCTCGATAAGGTTCCTGCCGGATCTTTTTGCATTGCATCCCTTACAGTATACAACTGCAACCCGATAATATGTTTTTTAAAATTTGGCATATGGGGTTTAATGATGGCTCCTGTAGCAAGCAATGAAGCTGATTTGATGAATGATCGTCTCGATGGCATAAAACAATGTTTGATGAGTGTAATCGTTAAAACTATAATAAATGTAAGTAATCTTTGGAGTTAAAAAAGGAAATGTTTACTTCTGCCGAGCAATTTATTAGGAGAATTAATCCTGTAAATCTTCATATTTATGACCACTTCCTGCAAAAGAATGGAATATTAAGTACAACATAAAGTGTTGCCTGGCGCATTACTATTGTCAACTCTGCGCACATATACTACTGTTTCCCAGGCAATGAACTAAACCGACGTTCTCCGTAATAAGATCCCAAGAGTTAAAGCCATTAATGTGGCAACTCACAATCAATGAAGCACTCGGGTCATTAAGTCACTTTAAACGATGTCAGTATAGATTGTAAACATTAATCCAAATTGTCGCGAAAAGGACCAGGCGTGGTAAAAAAGGATGTTTAAACACGCAATCAATTGATTGTAAATAATGTTATAGAGGCAATTCATCGCAATTACCGGTAAGTAGAATATTTTCTCCTTTTGTTCAAAAGGCTTTTCAGAAAAACTTATCCACTATATTGTCTCTTTTTTACCAGACTTCACGACAAAAAGAAATGTTAATCTTAAATTCGATTAAAGTCATTCTTCACCAAAAATCTGTAAAAATGAAACAAACTTTTATTAATGCCGCCCTTGCCCTGATGCTGGCGGGTGCCTTTGTAAGCTGTAAAAAAACATCTAACTCCGTAGATTCAACAGGATTAAGCCAGGAGGAAAAGTCGCTGGTGGCAAGTGCCGGATTCAACAGCAATTGGGTTGAAAAGACCGGAGCCGGGTATCTTATTGAAGGAGATATCCTTTTAACAAAAGCACAACTCACTGAAATGTCGGGAGCAACCCCAACAAACAATTTCATAGTAGGTGACGAGGAACATTATCATACTTACAACATGGTAAGCACACCCAGTACAGGTGCCAGGGTAATTACAGTACGCCTAACCTCCGGATTTCCTGCTTATTACTCTACTGGTTTAGATCAGGCCCTTGCCCGGTATAATAGTTATGGTTTAAAAATAACTTTTCAAAGAGTAAGTACAGGTGGCGATATCGTAATCACCGCTTCTAACTTAGGCACATCGGGCGGCGGTTGCATCCTTGGCCAGGCTTCCGGTTTTCCAACCAGCAGCGGCAATCCTTCCTCCGGTTTCACATTGAGCAATAGCAGTTGTGCCACAACTTATATCAGTACAGCTGATAAAGCAGATGAAGTAATCGCTCATGAAATGGGCCATTGTATTGGTTTCCGCCATACTGATTACAAAAAGAGAGCAAGTTGTGGTCCTGGTCCCGGCGAATCAGCAGGATCAATTGGTGCAGTGTACATTCCTGGTACACCTACCAATGTTTCAGGCAGTTATAATTCATGGATGATGGCTTGTACCAATGGAAGCAATTCTTTTGGTGCAGATGATGTTATTGCATTGCAATACGTTTATTAAGCGATTATATTCCTGGTCCCTTCCCTTCAAGGAAGGGACTTTTTTATACATGCACTTTATTCAATAGTAGCCGATTATCTGTAATTTTAAGTTCATCTTCACTCTTTTCAATGCAGGATTCATGTGTAAGCGCCCCTTTTACCATAAGATGAACTGGATTATCTACTTTCTTCGTATTCCCCTGATATGTTGCCTGGCATTGCAAACGGTTGCTCAAACCAAAGAAGGCTCCAATCAAAAACCGGCTTCGGCAAAATTTGCTGATACATCAAATCCCAAATTTAATATTGAACGGCCTTATTATATCGTTGCAGGAGCGCAGCGCATCAAAGCCTTTATAAACGTTATCCGGCAGCTGGATGAAAATACCGCAATTATCTCTGTAAACAGCCAGCCAGCTTTGGATTCACTTAAACGTATAATACAAATTACGGCTGCAAACGATGATTGGAAATGGTCGCCGCCAGCAGAAAAGCTAGTGCAAAATAGCAACACAGCTCTCCGTAAAATTATTCTTACAGGTAAAAATCCGGCTGCTTTAGTGGCCGTGCTGCAAACCAGGCCGCAACTGAACATCCTTTCGGTTAACAACCCATCTAACTCGGTGATCGTGCAATGTAAACTGAACTATGCCAGAGAACATCTGCTTCCCCTTAAGGAAATTATTTTTATAGATTTGGTAACCACGGCGAACCCGGAAACGGGTATTATTGGCTACGATAGAAGCTTTCATGGAATAAACGCGGTGGATTTCACTGTACCCGGAGCAACAGGAAAAAATATTGTGGCAGGGGTAAAAGAACAAACAATGGACTCGTCGGATCTCGACCTTTACAAACGTGTGTTACCTTCTCCTATCGCATCTCCCAACACTACTAATCATGCAACGGTGATTGCTTCACTCATCGGCGGAGCCGGCAGCAGTTTTTACGACGGAAGGGGCATTGCCAATGGGTGCCGTTTTTTTCCCAGTTCATTTGACAACCTGTTTGCCGATGATGCTGCCATTTTAAATTCAAATAAGGTAACGATTCAAAACCATTCTTACGGAACCGTGATACAGCAATTTTATGGTGCGGAGGCTGTAAGTTATGATAATCTTACATGGTTGAATAAAAATTTTGTGCCTGTTTTTTCAGCGGGCAACCAGGGCGGGTCTTTTGCCACGGATGGTAAATATGCGAATATGCCCGGCTATGCGAATCTTACAGGTAATTTTAAAATGGCAAAAAATGTTATCACAGTAGGCGCTGTAGATAACAACGGGAACATTGCATCAGAAAGTTCCGCAGGTCCGTTGTACGACGGAAGATTAGCGCCGCAATTAATTGCACTGGGTCCAAACGGCACATCAGATGCCGCAGCAATTGTAAGCGGTACTATCGCCGTGATGCAGCAGGTTTATGCAGATAGTAATAACAATATTCTGCCACCGGCATCCCTCATTAAAGCCGTACTCTACAATAGTGCAGAAGATATCTATAACGCCGGCATAGACTATAAAACCGGTTATGGCCTGCTAAACAGTTATTGCGCTGTAAAAGCCCTGCAACAAAAAAGGTATGATGGCTCCAGCCTGGTACAAGGCCAGCAATGGACAAAGAATATTATTGTACCCTACAATACAGCACAATTAAAAATAACCCTGTGCTGGACTGACAGTGCTTCTACCATTAATAATAATAAAGCCCTGGTCAACGATCTTGATTTGGAAGTAAAGGAACAAACCACCGGTTTGGTTTACAAGCCATGGGTATTAAATATGGCCACTTCAAAGGATTCATTGGCAGCATTGCCCACCCGGCGACGCGATTCCTTAAATACTGCAGAGCAGGTGAGTATTCGGTTACCGGCTGCCGGCGTTTACGAAGTAAAAGTAATTGGCACTGCAGTCCCCAACGGCTCCCTGCCTTTTCATGTGGCTTACAGCACCGATACCCTAAATACGTTTATGTTTACCAGTCCACTCCATGCATCCGATATAAACAGGGCCGAAAAGCCTGATCTTGATATAAGATGGAAGACTTTTGTGGCCGACAGCAATCAAACCGGCAATCTATTCATAAGTTATACCAATGGCGCCAATTGGGAACTGCTGAAAGCGGCGCACAAAATAAGTACAAACAAATACCGCTGGCCAATAAAAGATACCAACACCACTGCGATACTGAAAATGGAAACATCCTTTGGAGTATTTTTTTCAAAGCCATTCATTATCAGCAAGCTCACAAAATTGTCACTGGATTTTGTTTGTGCCGATTCTTTCCGGCTATCGTGGAACCCGCATGTATATGCAAACGCGTATGGAATTTTTATGCTTTCCGACAGCCCCTATTTGAAACCAATACGAGTTGTTACAGATACTTTTGCCGTTTTTCAACGATTCCAATACCCTTCGCTGGTATATGCAGTAGAGCCGCTGTTGAACAATGGACTTGGCGCTGCCCGCAGTATTGCCATTGATATAGAGCAACAGGGTGTTCAATGTTTTTACAAAACGCTCAACTACAATCTGCTCGACTTTAATAAGTTGAATTTGCTGCTGGAATTAAGTATCGCCACTTATGCAGACAGCGTGTTCTTTGAAAAGGTAACGGCCACGGGCCAGCTGCTGCAAATCTATGGGGGCGCTCCTGTTAGCAAGAATACACTAATCTACACTTTGCTGGTAAACGAGGTTTCGTCGGGTATTACTTACCTGAGGGGCAGGATTAAACTTAAAAACGGGAGCGTTGTATATACTGATATCATCCCCGTACTTACCTCTGGAAAAAACAGCATCGTATTTTATCCGAACCCTGCAAAGCGAAACAGTTCCTTGCATTATGTGCTGCAGCAGGGCATACCCGCTGGAAGCCAGCTTCAGTTATTTGATGTAAGCGGCCGCTTACTAAAAAGCTTTTCTTCCTTGCCGGATAACATCGATATTTCGGCATTTGCCCCTGGAGTATTGATTTACAGATTGCTCGGCATAGATAATCAACTATTGGAAACCGGGAAGGTAATTATTAACTAAGTGATTGAAATACATCGCACCGATTGCTCCACGAAAAGAAATCCGTATTAAAAGTGCTCCATTCTCGAAGAAATCAAATAACATTCATCTTCTGCGGTTAATGGATATCTCATAATTCAGCTGACCGGCTTTACACTATTTTGTTAAAATCTAATAAAAGATTTGGTAGATTAAAAGAATCACTATTATCTTTGCTTAACGGTGTTAGATTATTTAACTACCGTAAAGGAGAAAATAAAATGGCCAGTAAGGAAAGAATACAACGATTGAAGGATGACACAAGAAGTAACATTCTCGAGGCATCCATCAAAATTGTAAAAGAAGAAGGTTGGCAGGCGTTAAGTATGCGCAAAATAGCGGACAAAATCGAATACACTGCTCCAATTATTTATGAATACTTCGCCAATAAGGATGCAATTTTAAATGAATTGACAAGGCAGGGATATGTGCAGCTGGGCGAACTAATGGAAGCAGCGAAAAATAAATACACCGATCCTGCCGAGCAACTGGAAGCGATGTGGCTGGCATATTGGAACTTCGCTTTTGCCGAAAAGGAATTGTACCAGGTGATGTATGGTGTTGAAGTGAACTGTTGTGCTTTCGAAAATTCTTGCCCGGATATGAAGGCGCCTTCTAATATGATCTGGGATAAAATTGCGGAGATCATACCAGAAGAAAAAAGAACAGACGAGTATGTGGATAGAAAGTATTACAGTTTTTGGTCAGTGGTGCATGGATTAATATCTATTAATATGACAAGGAAATTTACTTCCGAAGAATTGAACAGGCAAGTATTAAAAGATGCCATCAGCGGCATTATCAACTCAATGAAGTAAAATTTTTTTTGACTTTAACTTAACACTGTTAAACCATTTAATCACGTTATCACCTTCGTCTTAATTTTTTACCTGTACTTGCTTACCCACTAAAATTTATATCCTACTGGACCAGGAAAACAGGATGGCACAAATGATCCGGAAATTGGTGCTAGCCTGTAATTAACCGACAGTTTTAAAAACTGTTTTTTTAACCCAATCAACTTAACACTGTTAAACAATTTAATTACGTTTTTATGAAGAAGTTACTAATTTACAGCTTATATGCCGGAGTACTTTATCTCGCAGCATGTGCAGGTCAGGCAATGAATCCTGCACCTCCGCCCCCATCACTCCCTGTTATAAAAGTTAGTTCTGCCAGTGCAACTACCTGGCTGGAATATCCTGCTTCCCTTGAAGGAACTACCAACGTGGAAATTCGCCCACAGGTAAGCGGTTACCTGCAAAAGATCTATGTAGAAGAAGGGGCCTATGTATCAAAGGGCCAACCACTATTTAAGATCAACAGCCAAGAATACAGCGAATTTTCAAACAATGCTGCTGCTTCCGTTCAGTCTGCTAAAGCCGCAGTCGAAAAGGCACAGGTGGAATATGACCGGCTGAAACCGTTGGTTGATAATAAAGTGATAGCCGAGGTACAGTTGAAAACTGCCAAAGCAAATGTAGACGCTGCCAGGGCCGACTATGCACAGGCGCTCTCCGGTAAAGGAAGTGCAGACATTACCGTTGGATACACTTTAATAACTGCACCGGTGAGTGGCTATATTGGCCGCATACCTTTCAGGCAGGGAAGCCTGATCGGTAAAGGAGAAACGCTCCCGCTAACGGTTCTTTCAGAGGTAAACAATGTGCATGCTTATTTCTCTATGAGTGAGGCCGACTTCTTATCTTTTATCGCTAAGTACGATGGTAAATCAACTGAAGAGAAAATAAAAAACATCCCACCAGTGGATCTTCAATTGCCTGATAATAGTATTTACAAGGTCAAAGGAAAGATAGAATTGGTACAAGGACAGTTCGATCGCAGTTCTGGCACCATCAGTTTTAGGGCGATATTTCCAAACAATGAGAGACTGTTGCGTTCAGGCATTACCGGAAAAATACGGATCCCGTCGCTCCTCCAGGATCAACTGGCAGTACCACAGGAATCTACTTATGAAATGCAGGACAAAGTATTTGTTTTTGCACTCGGCGACAGCAATAAAGTAGTGAGCAAACAGATATCGGTAAGTGGGAAAAGCGGCACGAATTTCCTGGTGAGCAGTGGACTAACAAACGGCGAAACCATTGTATTCAGCGGCATACAGCGCTTAAGGGATGGAGCTGTAATTACGCCACAGCCTTTGTTAACCGACAGTGTATTGCATGCATCTCTTTCTAAATAAATACACAGCACGTCAATTGCGATATAATAAAAATGCGCCTTAACAAGCCATTTCCTCGGCCAGGCGAAAAAATTCCACTACTTAGAAAGCCCAGTAACAATCATCTAAAACATCTTCCAACATAGTACTCTAAAGCCCCTCCCTGGAGGGGTTGGGGAGGCCTTCAAACATTTTTTATGTTCAAGAAATTCATAGAACGCCCGGTTCTCTCAACGGTTATTTCCATACTATTGGTATTATTGGGCATCGTATCACTTTTTTCTTTGCCCATCACACAATTCCCGGATATTGCTCCGCCTGCTGTGCAGGTAACTGCCAACTACCCGGGTGCAAGCGCCGAAGTGGTAGCCCGCTCTGTAGCAACACCTTTGGAAGAAGCGATCAATGGGGTGGAGAACATGACTTACATGACCTCCAATTCGAACAACGATGGTACTATGACACTAAGTGTGTTTTTTAAGTCAGGCACAGATCCTGACATCGCTTCCGTAAACGTTCAAAACCGTGTGGCCAAAGCCAACAGCTTAATACCGGCGGAGGTATTGCAGGCTGGTCTTACCACCCAAAAGCAACAGAACAGCATCATCATGGCCATCGCCCTTTACAGTAAGGATACTGCTTACAATGAAGCTTTTTTGCAGAACTATGCCAAGATAAATATTGTACCTGAAATACAAAGGGTCCATGGCGTAGGACAAGCCACCATCTTTGGATCAAAAGATTATGCCATGCGCATCTGGTTGAAACCAGACAGGTTAGCTGCTTATAATTTATCCGCACAGGAAGTATTGGCAGCCATTAAGGAACAAAACCTGGAAGCTGCGCCCGGCAAATTTGGTGAAGGCAGCAAAGAATCCTTTGAGTATGTGATCAAATACAAAGGCAAACTGAGCAGTAACGGTGATTATGAAAACATCATTCTTAAAAGTAACAATGGCGGCTCAACGATAAGGCTAAGGGATATTGCCCGTGTTGAGTTTGGCTCCTTCAGTTATACTGCAGATGCTGAGGTAGATAAAGGCCCTTCAACAGGTATATTGATCTACCAGACTGCAGGTTCCAATGCCAACGATATCCTTACCGAAGTAAACAAGATCATGGAAGGAGTGAACAAATCATTGCCCAAAGGCATAAAAACATTTGTGCCCTATTCTTCCAAAGAATTCCTCGATGCATCGATCGAAAAAGTACAACGCACATTGATAGAAGCATTCATCCTGGTTTTCATAGTAGTGTTCATTTTCCTACAGGATTTACGGTCTACCTTGATCCCCGCAATCGCAGTGCCGGTAGCCATCCTCGGTACATTCTTCTTCATGCAGTTGTTTGGTTTTACCATCAACCTGCTTACCTTGTTTGCATTGATATTGGCAATCGGTATTGTGGTGGATGATGCGATAGTAGTTGTGGAAGCAGTACATACAAAAATGGAAACCGAACATTTACCCGCAAGTGCAGCCACCATCAAAAGCATGGGAGAAATATCCGGCGCTATCATTTCTATTACGATGGTAATGGCCGCAGTATTTGTGCCCGTTGGTTTTATGCAGGGACCAGCCGGGATCTTTTATAAACAGTTTGGATTTACGCTCGGCATAGCCATACTCATATCAGCTTTAAATGCGTTGACATTAAGTCCGGCTTTGGCAGCACTGTTTTTAAGAAACAATCACAAGGCAGGCGAAAAACCAAGTGGCTTTAAAGGAAGATTCTTTGGCGCTTTTAATGCAGGCTTTAACAATATTACCAACCGCTACAGCAATAGCCTGAAATTTTTGGTGAAGACAAAATGGATTGCATTGACGGGCCTGGTTATCATCACCATCAGTACAGTGGTGTTGGTAAAACAAACGCCAACGGGATTTATCCCAACGGAAGACCAGAGCATTTTCCTGTATTCGCTGAACATGCCCGCAGGTGCTTCTTTGGAACGGACCAAAAAAGTAGTTGAAAGAGTAGACAGCATTATTGCCACCGTGGAAGCAGTAGAAAAATCTTATAGTGTTGCGGGCATGAACATTATTACCAACGCAACAAGCCCCATCAGTGCTTTGGCTTTTGTAAAACTGAAGAAACCCGGCACAAGAGGAAAAACGGAAGACATCAACAAGATTCTTGGCGAAGTAAATCAAAAGCTTTCAGTTATCTCCGCCGCCGATTTGTTCACCTTCACATTACCAACGGTGCAGGGTTTTGGAAACACCAATGGTTTTGAATTACTGCTGCAAGATAGGGCTGGTGGTAAGCTGGAAAACCTTAGCAGCACAGCTTACGGCTTTATCGGCGAGTTAATGAAACGCAAAGAAATAGCATATGCTTTCACCACTTTCAATACCGGCAACCCGCAATACAAAGTAAATGTGGATGAAGGCAAGGCAAAACAGCTAGGTGTTTCCATCAGCGAATTATTGCAAACCTTGCAGGTGTATTATGGTAGTTACCAGGCGTCCGATTTCAACCGCTTTGGCAAACAGTATAAAGTGATCATGCAGTCGGATATTGAATATCGGGTTGATCCGGAAACCTTGAATGCAGTGAATGTCAAAAACAATACGGGACAGATGATACCGGTAAAAACACTGATCTCACTTGAGAAAGTATATGGTCCGGAAACCGTGACAAGAAACAATTTGTTCAATGCAGTAACGATCAATGGTATCCCTAAACCAGGCTACAGTTCAGGCGAAGCGTTGAAAGCCGTAAAAGAAGTAGCGGACAGTTATCTGCCCCGTGGATATGCATACGAATGGAGCGGACTTACAAGAGAAGAGCAACAGTCAGGTTCACAAACCACCTGGATATTCGTGATGTCGCTGGTGTTTGTCTACTTTTTACTTGCAGCACAATATGAAAGTTATATCCTCCCGCTGGCGGTGATACTATCCGTACCAACTGGTTTACTAGGTGTGTTTGCCTTCATCAATATCGCCGGCATAGAAAACAATATTTATGTACAGGTAGGATTGATCATGCTGATTGGTTTGCTGGCAAAAAATGCCATCCTGATCGTTGAGTATGCAGTGCAAAGAAGAAAGCTGGGCTTCACCATCATAGACAGTGCCATTGAAGCGGCCAGGTTGCGTTTACGCCCGATACTAATGACCTCCTTTGCGTTCATCGCTGGTTTGATACCGTTAGTAACTGCAACCGGCGCATCGGCTATGGGTAACCGTTCAATAGGCACAGGTGCAGTCGGCGGTATGCTGACAGGCGTATTGTTGGGCATCTTCATTATCCCGGTATTGTTCGTGGTATTCCAATCCTTACAGGAAAGGGTAGTCGCTAAATCAAAGCCAGCAACAGATGAGCTAACCAATGAATCATTAACACCGGCAATTGCGTGATGAGCAATGGCAATGGTCAATTGGCAAAACAGAAATTGAACAAAGTTCTTTTGTGGACAAACAGTAGTGCTACCAGCATCATCGTTGTGTCACTCCCTTGTACCAAATACCATTGATGAACTTTAATTGTGTTTTGCACTACGAAACATTGAGCGCCTTCAGCAAAACAAAACAACCAATCATCTGCTGCCAGGCAGCAGAAAAACATAAGCATTATGAACAAGCATTTAATAACCTACATCGCAATACTCACACTCGTTGTATTGACTTCATGTAAAGTATCAAAGGATATTACAACCCCGGCGGCACCACTGCCCACAACTTACAGGGATGCGACCAACCCGGACACAGCCAGTATTGCAGCCATTCATTGGAAAACTTTCTTTACAGATGCCGCACTGCAAAAGCTGGTAGACAGCGCAATAATCAACAACTATGATTTGCAGGTAGCGGTAAAGAATATTGAAGCTGCGCAGCTAATAGTAAAGCAAAGCAAACTGGGGTATCTGCCTGATGCAAATGTACAGGTTGGCGCAAGCATCAACCGCCCTTCAGACAATAGCCTGAATGGTTTAAGCTTAAGCCAGTTTCTTAAAAAATCCTATATTGAAGATTACAGCGCTGGCATCGTACTTTCCTGGGAAGCCGATATCTGGGGAAAAATAAAGAATCAAAAAGCCAAAGCGCTTGCAGCATACCTGCAAACTACAGAAGCAAAAAAGGCAATACAAACCAACCTCGTGGCCAATGTTGCGAAAGGATATTACAACCTGTTGATGCTGGATGCGCAATTAAAAATTGCCAACAAAAACCTGTTGCTCAACGATAGTACCCTCCGCATCATCAAATTGCAATTCCAGGCAGGACAGGTTACAGCACTCGGTGTGGAACAGGCAGAAGCACAACGCCTGGTAGCAGTACAATTAATCCCTTTGTTGCAACAGGAGATCACTGTACAGGAAAATGCACTCAGCATCTTAACCGGTGTGTTGCCGGCAGCCGTTCAACGTACGGGCGATATCAGCAATACTGTTTTTACAGATAGTTTATCTGCCGGCGTACCTACAGCTTTACTAAGCAACAGGCCCGATGTAAGAAGTAATGAATTGGCATTAAATATTGCCAACGCTAATACCGGCATCGCGAAAGCGAATATGTACCCCTCACTAACCATTACAGCAGCAGGCGGTATCAACGCTTTTAAAGCAAGCAATTGGTTCAATATTCCTGCTTCTTTATTTGGAACAGTGACTGGTGGTATCACCCAACCATTGTTTCAACGCAAACAACTCAAAACGCAATACGAACTGGCTAAAGTTGATCGGGAAAAAACAGTCATCCAATTCAGGCAATCTGTATTAACGGCTGTAGGTGAAGTCTCCGACGCCCTTGTAAAAACCAATAAGCTGAAAGAACAGGAATCCATCGCCGCTACAAGGATCAGCACTTTACAACAAGCCATCGCGAATGCAGATCTTTTATTTAAAAATGGCATGGCTACCTACCTGGAAGTGATCACCGCACAGAGCAACACACTACAGGGAGAACTGGAACTCGCATCTCTTAAAAAGGACCAGCTAAATGCAGTGGTGGATTTATACAGGGCTTTGGGTGGTGGACAATAATATTCAAATAAAAAATGATGATAATGGAAACAAATTCAATTGCTGATATACAACCAGCTACCAACGTTTCAATTATAAGTTTTGAAACGCTCTTCAATTCAACCGAAAGCGATTTTGCCGAATGGGAATTTTATGATAATTCGACGTATGACTCAGCCTTGGCATTATTCCCTAACGTACAGCCATACTAATAAAAGTAAATAACAAAGAAATATTCAATCATAAAAAAAATAAAACATGTCAAAATTAAAAAACAAAGTAGCCATTGTAACGGGTGCTTCAAAAGGAATCGGTGCCGGTATTGCAAAAGCTTACGGCACAGAAGGAGCATCGGTAGTGGTCAATTATTCTTCTGACAAAGAAGGCGCAGACCGTACAGTAAATGAAATTGTCACCAATGGTGGAAAAGCAATCGCCGTGCAGGCAAGTGTTGCCATAGCAGCAGATGTAAAACGCTTATTTAAAGAAACAAAAGATGCGTACGGGCAACTCGATATCCTGGTGAATAACGCAGGCGTATTTAAATTTGAACCTTTGGAAACAGTTACTGAAGAAGAGTTTCACAGGCAGTTCAACATAAATGTATTGGGCACATTACTTACCACACAACAGGCCGTACTTGACTTTGGTGCCAACGGCGGCAGCATTATCAATCTCGGTTCAGTGGTAAGCGATAACCCGCTCGCCAACTCTGTTGTATATTCAGCAACCAAGGGAGCCGTTGATACCATAGCAATTGCTTTATCAAAAGAATTGGGCAGTAAAAAGATCAGGGTGAATACCATTGCACCTGGTGGTGTGGAAACAGAAGGCACTCACACAGAAGGAATCATCGGCAGCGATTTTGAAAAAATGATGGTGGCAGCTACTCCGCTCGGCAGGATCGGCCAGCCAAACGACATTGCAAAAGTGGCTGTATTCCTCGCTTCAGATGATGCTGAATGGGTAAATGGAGAAAAGATCACCGTGTCTGGTGGTGCGAGGTAATTGTAGTTAATCATGATTTAAATAAAAAAACCTTCCCGCAAACAGGAAGGGATTTTTATTTAAATGGATGTCGGCACTCCAGATAAGCCAGGTTCCAATTTACATTTCCTACAAAATAAAATCAAGGTTCTCAGTAATGCGGGTGCCATCCTTTTTAAATGATTCAATATACTTGTTGATCCTTTTTTTGGCAATTTCCAAATCACTATTATTCAGGTTGATATTTAACAAGTCAATAAACCAGGGAAGTTTTGATTCGCTATGAATATAAGCAATCACGATCTCTCTTGATATGGGCAAGGTGGTAGTTTTTGATGTATCAAATACATCTTTGTTACCCGCATTTAATAATTTCTCATATTCTTCCACAAGGAGTTTTTCAAATAAGCTGGTTGAAAATACTTCCCCTGCTTTAGTGTGGGATGATATATCATCATCAGTGATGATCGCTGCTTTATGAACCCATTCCCAAAGGATGCTCAGTCGTATTTCACCTGTCGCCATATCTTCCATCAGGTATAAAATATCATCATTGCCAAAAAAATCTGCGGGTTTCAGGGCAGCGGCCTGCATCCCTTGTCCGAATGCATTTCCGTATTGCAATGCAACACTCAAAAGATTACGTGCACCCCGAATGGTGGTAGGTGCTTTTTCAATCAAAATCAATCCATCTGCATCCTGCTCTGTATAGGTAAGCGCTGGGAATTTCCTTCCCAATTGATTTGCTTCGCCTGCCTTTTCCCAAACGGGCCTTACAATACTTACCATCTTCCAATGGGCCACCCATTTTCCGCTGGCTCCCTCCCGTTGTTCACGTTCAGCGCCGGCACTTGCCTTCTTCATACTGGCGGCTACACCTTCCTGTGACCCTACCGGGATATTCGGTTCCATACCTCCCTGCCACAATGCATAATTGCCGTTGATATCAGGAGTATTCACGGCGCAGCGTACCCGGTTTTCATAATTGCGCATGTAGCCGTATGTCATGGTAATCGCTTCTATATCGGGATTGATGAAATGTTTATCCCATGCCATTGCATCGGCTACACTGTTGATATAATCCCAACGGCCGGTATTGTATCCAACAAAATGTTTTCCCAGTGCTGCCCGTATTTCCATTAGCTGGTGAGTGGCTTCCAATTGCTCCACCAGCACATACACTTTAACGGTGCCGGCAGACAATCCAAGATGTGCCTCCAGTTCACTAATCATTGCATTCCATAGTGCAGCTTCTCCAGCTGTTTGAATTTTGGGTAAATACAATACGATGGATGAACCGGCTTTTTCTAATTCGATACAATTGTTTACTACATAGAGTGTGATATCAACGATGGATGCAGCCATGGCCACTCCATCTGCGTCCCTTATATGGCGGTCATCAAGATGAAGGCCACGGGCACGGAATATTTTTGTGGTAAAATTTAATTGTCCTTTCCAATCAGTAATAATTGCACGGCCCAGGAAAGCCGTTGACCAGTTGTTCATTTCGGCAGCTACTACTTCTGCAACCTTTAAAAACAAAGGATCTTTACTGATGGCCAGTTTCAGGTTACGCTGGTTGTCGAGCGACATGGTATTCACCTGTCCGAGTGCATCTTCACCATCAAACATCCACCCGTCGGCACCGGAAAGCAATGCATAGGCAACATTCCGGATGCTGCTTTCGAGTGTAGCGTTTGGCTTTGCCGCAGGCCCGGTGCCCTGTATCCATTGCCGCTGCAAATCACCAGGAATAGCTGCACCTTCAAATTTCCCCTCCCTGGCATCCTGCACATTGATCTTTGTACCGGGAATATAACTTTCGGGATCTAAAAAAGTAATTCGCTCGTGTTGTTGCTGGCGTTTAGCCCTTCTTTGTATACGGGATTGCATTGCAGCTTTAACATCTTTGTTGAAATGAGTAAGTGCAGCAAGTGCCGAAAGCACATCAGGCGTATACACATCTTTATAAGTTTCGACAAGATGATCATTGATCCTGAAAGAATTTGCCATATCCGAAGTGGTTATTTATTTACTGATGAATCGTTCGTATTATTGATTATAAAAACTGTCATTGTTAAAGGTCCATGAGCGCCCAGTACAAGTGCCTGTTCAATGTCGGCGGTTTTGGATGGACCGCCAATAAATCCACCAAAACCGTAGTCTCCTATCCCAATTTTTTCATACGCTTCATGCAAGGTCGGAAGAATGTTTTCAGCATCGACAACGACGGCAAGATGTTGGCAAATATAAGGTATGATCCGTTGGCCCATCAACTCTTCTGTAAGCCAAACCGCTCCATTTTCCGCTACCGCAAAATGAGCGCTTATAATTGCCAGTTCAATATCATTATATTCATGGGGATCGGTGTTAGTGGAGATCAATTCAAAACGATCGCTTAGTTCAGTCAATGTGGTTACAATTCTTTTGGCATTATCGAAATGATCATTGATCAGCACTTTAATCGCGTTAATATCATTCACCAGGAATGATGTGCCACCAATGGTTTTGAAGATATCCATGTATTTCTGAACGGCGCCATTCGTATCTCCTTTGAACATGGTGATATCAGGCAAGCCGGTGAGTTCGGGCTGGTTCTTTAAAACCGCCTCTAATATTTTTTCCCTGCTATTCATTGAAGCTATTTTTAATTATTTACTTTATTTGTTTTTTGCCAAATACCATTGTTTTCTTATGGAAAAAACAGCTTGTTGCGCCTATTCAGTTGATGAAGTAATTTTCCATCATTGTGATCAAAGTGTCTTTATCGTCTGCTGCTCATTGTTGTAACTGTACAAGAGAGTGATTGCTATGATACAACCAAACCTTTTTCTGCAGTATTTTATGCTGCTTTTTTGTAGTTGTCCACATACTTTGCCTGGTTATTGATTACCGCTACGGCCCTTAATGCTATTTTGCTTCTTACTGCATTAATTACAGACTGCTCATGTTTCCCTTCCTTTACTTTGCGGGCATAATAATCTTTAAATTCAGGGTAATGTGTTATGGCTGATATAGCTCCCATGTGAAATAGTTTTTTTAAATCTTTATTGGCCATTTTATGCACTTTATCCCGTCCTTTAATGCTGGAGCCACTACTGTTGCCAAAGGGTGCTACTCCGGCATAAGATGCCAGTTCCTTGCCTGTTATCTTACAAATAAAATTATTTGTACAGCAAATAATGTACACCGCGGTCAGGTGGCCTATTCCGGGTACTGATATTAGTAGCTCATAGTTATTACTAATTGCTTCATCCTGTTGTATCATTTGGTGTATTTGTTTTTCTACACTTTTAATAGATTCTTTTATTCCTTCCATAGCCGCTTTGTGCGCCTGCTCCATGATCAGTTGCGTCTCTTTGCTGTTTGTTAATTTCAGTTCTCCCAAATAAACTTTCATACTGTTTTTTTGTGCAAGTAACCGGCTCCTGGCTGTCATCATATCTTTGAGTTTAAGAAACACAGCATTGAGTACAGGCGTAGTTTTTAGCTCATCTGCATTCTTAATGGCATAAGAACAAAGCCGTTGGCTGTCTATCTTGTCATTCTTCCCCCGGGCTATACCAAAACTCCATTTGATATGTGTTGCATTACCTATGTAAAGCGGCAGTCCTTCGCTGCTGCAATATTCCCATACCAGCCTGTGATAAACACCGGTATTTTCTATTACAAGTAAACTGTTGTCGTCAAAACTTACCTTAAGCTTCTTCAGCCATTTACCCAGAACCTTCATGCCGCCTACTGTATTGTCAAAGCGCTCGGTTACCATCGGTTGTTTACATTGGTTTAATACACACACAACGGCGATATCAACCCAAAGCTTTGATACATCCATTCCCAAATAAAATTTCGCCGTCTTTTTCATAATTTCGTTTTATTCTTTTTTAAAGATGACTAACCATTTTGTCCCATCGTCTTAGTCCTTAATAATAGGTATAAAAACCTTAATTGCTATTTAGACACCAAGGGAAAAAAGCAGCAGGGGATTTTATCACTCAACAGGTATTTAACCTTGACACAAAAGTTAATGAGCCTCTGCTGCTGGTTAGTTATTCACACAAAATTGTGGATTCTAAAAAGAAAAAAAGTAACAAAAAAAGAAAAGGTAATAATAGTAGCTTATCTTTTAATAAATAGACAATACAAATCTAAAGGACACAA
>JAOQAK010000026.1 GCA_025963635.1 Ferruginibacter sp. | reverse complement strand
GACAACCCCTATAATCCAAAGATAATATTTACCGCATTATTACAACAATTGTCAAAGAACTTTTTCCCTTTAATATTGGCTTAGCTTAACTTAGCCCTTAACTAAACGACATTGAATCGTGAATGGTGAATCGTGAATGGTGAATCGTAATTGCGGCGATTGCCTTTTGCTTATTGCTTATTGCCATTTGCCGATTGCTTATTGTCAATTGCCATTGATTATTTTCGCTCATTGTTATTTTGGTTTAATATTCCCGCTGTTTGTAACAGTTTATTGTAAGCCACTACAGCATCTGCTACGGCATTGGTCAGGTTTAATTTTGTTTGCAACTGCGCTACATCTGCATCTAATAAATCAGTGGTGGTGGCCAATGCATTGTCATATTTATTTTTGGTGATGCGGTAATTTTCCGTTGCCTGCTCTATTGCTTTCTGGTATACCGATATCTTTTTCTGACTTAATAAATATGCCTGGTAGGCCTGGTTAACCTGCAGGCGGATATTATCGTTCAGCATTTGCTGGTTGGCGGTGATCTGTTGTACTCTCGCCTCGGCCTGGGTTACTTTTGATTTGGTTTTCCAAAGAGATGAGATATTATATTTAACACCTACTCCGATATTTACCGCGTTGGTGATGGTTAGAAAATCCGGGATATTGGCTGCCACATAGCCAGCAGTTAGCGCAAGGCTTGGCAAGTTATCTGCGTTTGCGGATTTAATCCCCACTGCCGCTGCCTTTTTACGAAACTCCAATGCTCCTACATCTTCCCGCTCCATCAATGCCAGCTGTTCATATTCTTCAATTCTTTTTACAGAAGTTGCGGGTTGAAGGCTGGCTGAATCAGGGACTAAAATCGTTTGTTCCGGCAGTCCGAGCATCAACGCCATATTTACACTGGCTAATTTCAAATTGCTTTCGGCATCTAACAATGCCAGCTCGATATTGGAAGATTGCAACTCCACTTTAAGTAAATCGTTCCTGGCGAGTAATCCATTTTTTTCAAGGTTTGCAAAATCCTTCACCCTTTGATTGGATTGTTCGAGGTTCTCTCTCACCAGGTTAACCGTTGCACCAGCTTTGTATAAATTACTAAAGGCATTAATGGTATTGAATATGATCGCTTCCTTATTTTCATCTCCATCAAGCCTGGCAGCCTGCTCGAGGTATTTGGCGGATTCGATGCCATATTTGAGTTTACCCCCCGTATAGATTGGCAATGAAACGTTCGCAATTCCATACATCGCCTGGGATACACTCGCGCCGCCACTGCCCTTACCAGCCGAATCGGTTTTTAAATTAATATTTGGCTTTACAGGCAGGTACAGGTACGAGCCGCTTACACTAACATCCGGCAACCTTCTCTCATTTGCTTCTCTCACGGCCGCTGTTGCCTCATCAATCTTTGCCTTATTGTTCTTTAGTAAGTGACTGTTCGAAATACTGAGGTCAATCGCTTCCTTTAATGTGATCTTTTTCGTTTCCTGCGCAGGTACAATTTGTACTGCCACCAGGAAGGCGAGGCTTAAAAATCCAATCTTTAATCTCAATCTATGCTTCATTGGTTAATATTGCTTTGAATAATGTTTTGATATGTATGCTTAGTTTTCTCTTCAACAGCTTCTCAAATTCTTCATCCGGAATATCAACCTGGTCATTGAATTCGCGGTAATAATCCTGGCTCATCATGGTTTGAGACACCGTGCCCACCATGGTATTGAGCATCAGTATCACATCCACCTTCTTCTTAAAAATGCCTTTTTCCTGGCCATCTTTTATCAGTTCCGATACCACTGCCGCATTGCGAATTTTAACATTATTGGCGGCTTTTAGGATTGCCGGGTTTTTATTGGTTACCAGCACGCCCACCATAATCTTGTAAAAGCATTGTTTCTGCATTACGCGATCAATATGTTCATCAATCAGCATATTTACTTTTTCAATGGGTGACAGACTTTCATCTTTCAGCAGGCTTTCTACCCGTATTTTCATTTTTCCAACTCTTAGTTCAAACAGAGCCTCCATTAGCTTTTCCTTCGAGCCGAAATAGTAGGAAATCATGGCTACATTTATGCCAGCCTCATCGGCAATGTCCCTTACCGAAGTTCCGTCAAAACCCCTTTCCGCAAAAAGACGCTCAGCCGTCTCTATAATTTGTATTTGTTTATCATTAAATTCCATAAACCATCGATTGAGCTGGCAAAATTAAACAAACGTTTAATTAAAGTCAAACATTTGTTTAGTTTTTTTACAAAAAGCCATGATCTTAACATTCGCTTAATATTGTTATGCTCAAAAAGATTCGGGAGTAGTAAAGTTCCGCGTAATTATTCCCGTGTTTTTACGTTAGATTTGAAAAAAAATGCTATGTCGTTTCAGAATAAAACTGTTCTAATAACAGGAGCCTCCAGGGGTATTGGGAAAGCGATCGGAATACGGCTTGCCCGGGAGGGGGCCAATATTGTGATTGCTTCAAAAAGTGTGGAAGAAAATCCTAAACTGGGCGGTACTATTTTTTCCGCAGCGGCGGAAATGGAAGCCGTGGGTGGCAGAGCGTTGGCGGTACAATGTGATATTCGTTTTGAGGACCAGGTGAAAAATGTCGTAGACCAGGCAGTGGCAAAATTTGGGGGCATAGATATCTTAATCAACAATGCCTCGGCAATATCGTTGACCAATACGGAGCAGACCGAACCAAAGCGATTTGACCTGATGTATGATATCAATGTAAGGGGAACATTTTTTGTTTGCAAAGCATGTATTCCCCTGCTTAAAAAAGCTTCCAATC
The DNA here is from genome assembly GCA_025963635.1 of Ferruginibacter sp. Classification (GTDB taxonomy): domain Bacteria; phylum Bacteroidota; class Bacteroidia; order Chitinophagales; family Chitinophagaceae; genus Ferruginibacter. The sequence goes on along the minus strand of JAOQAK010000026.1, from coordinate 11,075 downwards.
CTCACATCATTAATCTCTCTCCCCCGCTCAATATGGATATGAAATGGTTTGCCGACCACCTCGCTTATACCATCAGCAAATACAATATGACTATGATTGCGATGGGACTTGCAGCCGAGTTAAAAAAGTACAATATTGCCGCCAATACACTGTGGCCAAGAACTACCATTGCAACTGCAGCTGTTCAAAATTTATTGGGTGGTCAAATATTAATGAACATGAGCCGCACGCCGGAAATAATGGCGGATGCGGCCTATTATATTTTATCTAGGGCCTCTTCTCAATGTAGTGGTAACACTTTTATTGATGAAGAAGTTTTGATGAAGGAAGGGATTGCCGACTTGAGCAAATATGATGTAGTGCCCGGCGCCCGTTTATACAATGACCTGTTTGTTTGATTTCTCCTGTTAATAAAAGACTAATTAAAAATTACTTGTGATGAGTGGTAACAAATGGTAGGTTTTGGCGTTTAATTTCGTGGCTTTAGCCCACGGCGGATTAACCGGACAAACAACAAACTTAAACCATGAAACAATGCATAGGAGTATTATTGATTGTACTCCTTTTTTCATCTCAAGCATTTACGCAAATTGCCCGCCGGGAATTGACTGCTTATAGAACCACCGCTGCAGTTAATATTGATGGCACCCCTGATGAACCTGCCTGGAAAAATGCTGCACTCGCTGACAAATTTGTAGAAGTTAGGCCTACTCCTTTTAAACGGGAAGATACCATAAATGCTACCAAGGTTTATATCATGTATAGTGACGAAGGCATTTATATCGGGGGGTATTTATATGAAGGAAATAAAGACAGCATTGCATCTGAATTAATTGGCCGGGATGGCTTTGGTAACAACGATTTTGTGGGGGTGATTTTTGACACATACTATGATAAATTAAACGGCTTTGAATATTTTGTTACCCCTTTGGGCGAACAGATGGATGCAAAGCAAGCACCCAATTTCAATGGCGACAGTGAAGATTTTACATGGAATGCTGTGTGGAAGAGCGCCGCGAAAATCAACAACAACGGTTGGAGTTTCGAAATGTTTTTGCCGTATTCCGCAATTCGTTTTGGGCCTAAAAAAGTCCAAAACTGGGGATTGAATATTGTTCGGCGCAGGCAGAAAAGTGGCCAGCAGCTTTTCTGGCAACCTATTGATCCGAATGTAAACGGATTTTTAACACAGGAAGGCTTGTTAAATAATTTGGAAGATATCAAGCCTCCGATCCGCCTCCAGTTTTCTCCCTACCTGTCCACGTATTTAAATAATGACGGCACTGCCGCTGCCGGGATCAATAAAACTACCACCAGCATCAATGGCGGAATGGATGTAAAGTATGGCATCAACCAGGCATTTACCCTGGATATGACATTAATACCGGATTTTGGCCAGGTGCAGAGTGATAACCGGGTTTTGAACCTTACTCCCTTTGAACAGCGCTTTACAGAAAACAGAACCTTTTTCACAGAAGGAACCGAACTGTTTAATAAAGGCAATTTATTCTATAGCCGCCGCATCGGTGGCGAGCCAATTCATTATAATGATGCAGGTAATCATTTGGGTACAGGTGAATTTATTGCTAAAAATCCGGCCCAAAGCAGGCTGATCAATTCTACAAAAATAAGTGGGAGAACCCAGGGTGGTCTTGGAATCGGGGTGTTGAATGCGCTTACCAAGCCGCAGTACGCCATCATAGAAAATGCTGCCAACGAAAAGTACAAATTTGAAACCGCTCCTTTAACCAATTACAATGTTTTCGTACTCGATCAAACCCTGAAACATAACAGCAGCGTGTCTTTTGTAAATACCAATACCATGCGCAGCGGTAAAGATTATGACGCAAATGTAAGTTCGGTGTTATTCGATCTCAATGACAAATCCAATACCTGGAATGTTGGCGGAAGTGTGGGGATGAGTGCCCTTTTAAACAAAGATGGCAAAAATACCATCGGGTACACCCATACCTTGTACGTGGGTAAAACAAGCGGCCAGTTCCGGTTCAATCTCTTACAGGAACTCAGCAATGATAAATACGATAAAAGTGATCTTGGGTATTTTACCAATAACAACACCATGGACCAGAGTATCTGGATGGGGTATAGCTGGACAAAGCCGAAGGGTTTTTACAACCAGTTGCGGGTAAATTTCAACGGATTTTATAATCGCCTCGTAACGCCTTTGGATGAAGTAAAGGGAAAGGACCGCATGTTTCAAACTGCCCAGGTAAATGTAAATGCCAATGCCCAATCGAAAAAGCTTTGGTGGGTGGGGTTGAATATTACTACGAATATCCATAACAATGATTTTTATGAACCAAGAGTGAAAGGAAGGGTATTTTCGAATAGCGGCAGTACGCGGGTTGGCGGTTGGTGGGAAAGTAATTCTGCAAAAAAAGTCTCTTTTGGCACCGACATCAGTCTTGCGCAGGGAGGCGTTTTTAACCGGAAGGCCGCTGATATAATGGCTTACGGCAAAGTTCGTTTCAGCAGTAAGTTTTCTGTTGATATATCGGTGAATACTTCTACAGCCAACAACCAGGCAGGCTGGGCTGATATTCTTAATGCGACCGTGGGAACTCAAAAAGATACGGTCATGTTTTCCAGGCGAAATGTAAGGTCTGTTGAAAATACGTTGAATGTAAAATACAGTTTCACTAACCGGATGGGCGTTACCTTGCGAAGCCGTCATTACTGGAGCAAGGTAAGGCCGGTGGAATATTATTTGCTGAATACCTCGGGTGACCTGGTAAAGCCAAATTTTGTTTACAATCAAAACAGGAATCAAAACTATAATTACTTCACAGTGGACATGCTTTACACCTGGCAGTTTGCCCAGGGAAGTTTCTTTAATATTGTGTGGAAAGATATCGGCGAGGACTTTACCCGCAATTTTGAAAGTAATTACTTTAAAAATGTCACCGACATTGTATCCACCCCTCAATACAACAGTGTTTCTCTTAGGGTGATTTACTTTTTAGATTATCTCACCATCAAAAACAGGAAAAGAAATAAGCCCTAATATTTTTCAGCTACTGTAAATTGTACACTCGCTACGAGAAAAGAAAAGTGTATGTGAAATTGGCCCTCGGGGATTCCAAGGTATTTGCAAAGTGCTTGTTGATATACTCCCACCCGATACATTACAATCACATTGTTCATAAGATTAAACAGGAGCTATGCCACCCGAATTGAAAAGAAATTCAAAGTATTATACGCTTCTTAAAGTCCCCCTTGGGGGATTGAGGGGGCTGCCTACTTCATCACCATTTTATTCACGGGCTTTTCCAGCAAATATTTATAAATAAACTGGTTCTTTAAATTTTGGAAATGAAGCCCTTTGTTTCCTCCCCAACCATGCCTTCCGCCGGGATATACCATCATTTCAAAGTCTTTTTTTGCATCCTCTAATTTACTAATCAGTTGCAGGCTGTTTTGCATGTGTACATTGTTGTCGATCTCGCCGTGAACGATCTGCAGCATGCCTTTGTATTTATCTACATAGTTCATCACATTGCCTGTTTTGTATCCTTCGGGGTTGTCTTTTGGCAGTCCCATATATCGCTCGGTATAATGCGAATCATATAATGTCCAATCGGTAACCGGGCCCCCCGCCATTCCGTAGGTAAAAACATCGGCCCCTTTCGTTACAGCAAGTGTTGCCATATAACCTCCATAGCTGAAACCGGTGATGCAAATTTTTGCAGGATCCGCATGCCTGTTGGCGATCAGCCATTTTACCATGGTACTATAATCTACCAACTCCCAATGCCCGAGATCGTGGTACATATAATTTACGCCTTCTTTTCCAAATTGGCCGCTGGCACGATGGTCCATCACCACCTGTATCAACCCTTCTTTTGCGTACCATTGCTGCTGACCGCTAAATGTCCAGCTGTCCCAGCAATTACCTGCATCCGGACCACCATAAATGGAGATCAGTACGGGGTACTTTTTGGAAGAATCCATGTTCAAGGGCCAGGTAACTTTCATCGGAAGTTCAAACAAACCATCATCACTTTTTACACGTATCAGTTCTGTTTTGGCGATTTTGTATTCATCAAATTCAGGTGCTTTGCTGTCGCCCAGTTCTTTAATGATCTTTCCCTTATTGTTTACCAGCGTCATTTTTGCAGGCGTGAATGCGTTGCTGTAAGTTGTAACGAAATAAGCGCCGGTGGGTGACGGATCGATAATAGAGTGGTTGTATTCTCCAAAGGTTAACCGCTTCAGGTTATTGCCGTTGAGACTTACACAATAATAATCTGTTCTGGCAGTATTCTCCCGCCCGCGGGCACAGAAATAAACGAGGCTATTTTTTTCATCGATAAACTCCAGGCTGGTGACAGTAAATCTTCCCGAGGTAATGGGAGTAATCAGTTTACCGTTCATATCATAGTAATATAAATTCTTCCATCCTGATTTATCACTCATCAAAATCAGTCCTTTTCCATTCTTTAAAAATGAGATCCTTTTTCCTTCGTCATCCAGGCTGATCCATGTTTTCTGTTGTTCAGTATAAAAATCATTTAATTCGCCTGTGGCCGGGTTTACAGCATAGATTTTTAGCTGGTCCTGTTTACGCGGCATCCATTGTACCAGCAATGAACTGCCATCCGGTTTCCAATAGGGCAATCCAAAATACTGACCGTCCTGGTCATTGATTTTAGTCCAAACCACATTTCCTCCATCTGGTGAAACAATACCAATCTTTACTGAAGGATTTGGGTCGCCCACTTTGGGATAGCGGGTGTTTTCTACCTCGCCATGCAAGCCTTTTGAATCAGTGATCGTAAAAACAGGTACTTTGCTATCATCTGTTCTGAAATAAGCAATCTTCCGGCTATCGGGACTCCACCAAAAAGCACGGTACTGGCTTGCTCTTCCCAGAATTTCTTCCATATACAACCAACTTGAATAGCCATTCAAAATCACATCGCTGCCGTCGCTAGTTAACATGTTCACCTTTTGTGTATTGACATTGATCGTGTACAGGTTATTTTTTTGGGTGAATGCAACATAATTTCCGTCCGGGCTCAAAACCGGGTTTGATTTCTTTTCTTTATCAGCTGTAAGCTGAATTTCTTTTCCGTTTTTTGTTATGAAAAGATCGCCTGCCTTTGTAAAAACATATGCTTTACCAGCCTCGACCTGTTTTGTTGCACTTTCAAACATCTCTGATTCAGATCCCGTTTTAGCATCCACTAAATATTTGCTCCCATTTTTGAGTAAAATGAAATGGTTGTCATCCACCCATTTAGTTACAATAGGGAGCGATTGAACAATTCCTTTATAATTGCTTTTAAAATATTGGTCATCCGTGAGTTCATTCTTTTGAGCTTGCAGGGATAAAAGAAATACGGTACATACAAAAAAGAGAGAAGGCTTTTTTACAAAAGTCAGCATATTGAAATGTTTAAATTTATGTTTCAAGATAGTTTTAAAGCTGAAAAAAAAATTAATCAATGGGATTGAACAGGGTAAATCACCCGTTGCTAAATATAAATTAATGCCGGCATAACTTTACCCGGCTCCTCCTATAATTAAAAATAGTACAAACCGTAGACTAGCTTCGTTGGTTTGTACTAATTAATTGATAAAAATGTCCGATCAACTGTTTATTCGAAATTCTCCGGCCGCATCATCGGGAAAAATAAAACATCCTGGATCGAATGCTGGTTCGTTAGCAACATAGCGATTCTGTCGATACCAAAACCAATACCGCTGGTTGGGGGCATACCATATTCAAGCGCCCTCAGAAAATCGTGGTCAATAAACATTGCCTCATCATCCCCGCGTTCCATTAACCTGGCCTGCTCTTCAAACCTTTCCCTTTGCTCAAGCGGATCGTTCAATTCGCTATATGCATTGGCGATTTCTTTGCCATTGCACATCAGCTCAAAACGCTCTACCAGCCCAGGTTTACTGCGGTGCTTCTTGGTAAGCGGGCTCATTTCTATCGGGTAATCTGTAATAAAGGTGGGCTGTATATAATTCGCTTCGCACCTGGAACTGAATATTTCATCTATCAGTTTGCCCTTGCCCCAATTGGCATCTACATGCAAACTCAATTTTTTGCACACGAGCCGGATGGCTGTTTCATCCATTTCGCTGATATCAAAACCCGTAAATTCTGTTATAGAATCGTACATAGTAACCCTTGGGTAAGGCGCTTTAAAGTCAATTTCTTTTTCGCCGGCCATTACCTTTGAACTGCCGTTGGTTGCAACAGCAGCTTTTTCGAGCAATTGCTCAGTGGTTTCCATCATCCACTCATAATCTTTGTACGCCACATAAAATTCCAGTACGGTAAACTCGGGATTATGAGTTCTGTCCATTCCTTCATTTCTAAAATTGCGGCTGAATTCATAAACCCATTCAAAGCCGCCCACGATGAGTCTTTTAAGATACAATTCATTGGCGATGCGCATGTACATAGGCGTATCCAATGCATTGTGATGGGTGGTGAAAGGCCTTGCCGCCGCTCCGCCGGGAATAATTTGTAATACCGGGGTATCTACTTCCAATGCACCGCGTTCATTTAAAAAATTGCGGATGGCATTGATCATTTTGGTTCTCTTTATAAAAGTTTCCTTTACACCCGGATTTACAATGAGATCGGCATAGCGCTGGCGGTAGCGAAATTCCGGGTCAGTTACTTCATCAAAAGCTTCACCATCTTTTTCTTTAACGATCGGAAGGGGGCGAAGGGATTTGGAAAGCAGGGTAAACTCCTTTACGTGGATGGAGGTTTCGCCGGTTTTGGTAGTAAACACATATCCTTTTACACCAATGATATCGCCAATGTCTATGAGTTTTTTCCAAACAGCCTGGTACATTGATTTGTCTTCGCCGGGGCAAATATCATCCTGCTTAATATACAATTGAATTTTGCCTGCTGCATCCTGTATTACGGCGAAGTTGGCTTTGCCCATATCCCGAACACTAAGTATACGCCCGGCTACACACACATCTGCAAACTGGTCCTTGTTCTCTTCTCCTTTGTAATTTTCCCTGATAAATGCTGAAGTGGTATTAACGGGATACAAGGGTGCGGGATATGCATCGATGCCCAATCTTCTAAGCTCTGCCAATTTTTGCCGGCGAATGATTTCCTGCTCGGATAAATGTTGTATACTCATGCTGGTATTGAAAATTTTTGCGAAGATACCGCTTGCGGCCGACTCTTCCATGACTGCGGAAACAGCTGAATCATGAGTTTGGCAGGATACTTGACCAATGGCTAATACAAACACAAGAAAAAATGAAAACAATTTTAATCGCTATCGCATGTATTTGCGTGTTCAACAGTTGCGACATACTGCAACAATTACCCAGCACAGGAGGTGTATCCGGAAATGTTACTCAAAGCGAAGCTGCGGAGGGAATCAAACAGGCTTTGAGCCAGGGCCTTGTAAAAGCTACCCAACAGCTAAACAGGCAGGACGGATTTTTCGGGAATTCCTTCTATAAAATTTTGTTACCTCCCGATGCTCAAAAAATTGAAAATGCATTAAGGACTATTGGCCTTGGTAAAACAGTGGACAAAGCTATCCTGCAAATCAACCGAGGCGCTGAAGATGCCGCCGGCTATGCCCAGCCAATTTTCATAGACGCGATCAAACAAATGACCTTAACCGATGCGATCAATATTGTGCGGGGCGGGGATACCAGTGCCACGCATTATTTCAGGATAAAAACAATGGAGAGATTAACTGCGGCTTTTCTACCGGTGATCAAATCATCTTTAACTAAAACAGAAGCTACCAAATACTACAGCGATATTGTCAACACCTATAATAACTTTCCGACCACCTTCAAAAAAGTAAATCCCGATTTACCCAATTTTGTAACGGATAGGGCCACCAATGCCTTGTTTGACTTGGTTGCGAAAGAAGAAAAAAATATACGGGAGAACCCGGTAGCCCGAACAACGGAAATTCTAAAGAAGGTATTTGGGGGATTATTATAATCTAATCCGAAATTTGAAGCATTCTATGTGAACATACTTATTTCACTGTAGCTACTTTGCTGAAAAGAAGTCGGCTGCAGCTTGTACCCCATTATTAAAAAGCATCTCCTTTTCCTCCGGTTTCATTTTGTGCACCCTCGACTGAACGGATCCGTAGCTAACATAGATGGTGCGATCTTTTTCATTCTCCAGGTTAGGATACTTGCGGTTAAGGGTCTCCATCAACAGGTTATTGAATGCATGAACATAGTCTTTGAAAGAACGGATCTCGAAGGGTGGAATATTGTGGCTGTTGTTTTTGAGAGAATCGATTTGTGCCGGGCGCTCCAGTTTAATACCTAACGTTTGCGGGTTAAAACGAACCGTATCACATTGCAATGGGTTGCCCCTATTTTCACAGGTATCAAAAATGCTGATGGGATAATTTGCAATCATCCCGCCATCCACATAATAATTTCTGAAAGACAGCGTATCGGTACTTTTAATCTTCTGGTGTTGGTCATCCAATATCACGGGTTCAAAATACAAAGGCAGTCCGCCACTGATCCTTACCGCCAGTGCAATCGACATCAAAGGGGTGTGTTCAAAAGAAAATATATCAAGTTGTTGCCTGCTGAGATTGGTTGCGGTGCAGTAAAAATCTTTAAAAAGCGGGTTTTGCAAATGGAGTTGATGTAATTGCGTAAAATTTAAATCGATATTTCCTGTTTTGTGTTGTATCAGATCCTGTACCCAGGTTTCAAATTTTTCACCAAGGTATAAGCCGAACCTGGTTCTTACCCGGCGGTATTTTCCCACAATTCCACCGCGGCCATCATTAAACTCCTCTACAGGCAAAGAACGCATGATGCTATCAATTTCTTTTGCGGAATATCCAACACTGATCATGAGTCCAGCAATTGCACCGGCGGAAGTACCGGCTACATTATCGATTTGTTGTAAAATGCCCTTCTTCTCTAATTCCCTGAAAGCGCCGGCATAGGCCAATCCTCTTACTCCACCGCCTTCCAGCACCAGGTTTTTATAACCAAACTTTTGCTGACCGAAGCATACGAAGGGAAAGAATAACAGCACTGTCCATTTTTTCATTCAATGAAAATAGATCATTGCTACATCAGTAAGCGTTAACGAACTCTAAATGTTAATAGATGGAAATGCATGGAAAATGCGGAAAATAAAGGAACTAAAGGTTTGGAGCACTGCATTATGCCCAGATATTATTAAGCACTACGTCTATAGCACAGTCTTTATCTAGATTAAACGTGTAAGGGTCGGCCGTTGAAACATTTTCCAACAGGTATTTTTCATCTTCTTTAAGATGATAAATTTCCACTTCGTTCTTATCAACATCAATGATTAAGTAATAGGGAATCTTTTGAGACTGGTAAATATAAAATTTATTGTTCCTGTCTTTCATCGCTGTTGAAGGAGAAAGGATCTCAACAACAAGTGCCGCCGGAAAATCAAGAAAGGGCTGGATGATTTCTTTACAAACCACCACTGCATCAGGTTGTACGATGGTATCTTCTGAAACCTTTATATCGATGAAATCATACACATTACAATTTTTGCATCCTGATTTTTTAATGGCTCCGGTTAGTTCAAATTTAATGCTATTGCTTACCAATTGATGCCTTGGAACAGGCGCAGGGCACATCGCATAAGGAATGCCTTCAATCAATTCCCAGCGGCCTTCCCACTGGCAATAATCTTCATAAGTATAGTGAGGTAATATTTTTATTGCAGAATTCATATATTCAAATTTACAATAATTAATTTAAAGCCAACAATACCTGCCAGGCTTCCGTTACCTTGCCTGCATTCAATAATTCTTTGGCATACCGATGCAATTCTTTTTCCATTTCATCAGGATTCACGGAATAATATTGAAAAATATTTTTGAGCTTATCATCAAAGAAGGTTGCATCTACAACGGGCAGCTCGTACACATTGGCCAGCTGGCCAATGTTATTGCCGGTTAAAATATTACTATTGCGAATGGCCTCGGGCAATGCGTCTACCCCGATACCAAGCATGGTATTAGGCTTCTCCACTTCAAAAATAGAAGCGGCGCTAGCCCTTGTATACCAATTGCCTCCCATCCTTGCAACGAGGTCAAGTTTTGTTTGGTCTATTTTGCCGGCTTCGTTTAAAATCTTTTCATCAATGTGCATTAAGAGGATCTCTGCAATTACGAGGTTGCCAGAACCTCCATATTTCCCTAAGGGTTTTACCTCAAGCACTTTGCATTCCAGTTGCACAGGACTTTCCTTTACACGGGGAGGTTGTATTATCACCGACGTTTCCTTTGTGAAACCCGTTTTTACAAATTCATCCATGCCTTTCGGAAACTCACAACTGCTGAGGCTCACCTGTTGAACCATATCGAAGGTTACGATATTGATTGCCACCTCCGGCACCTCAAGTATGTTTTCAAGCGTGTGCTTGGTTGTATGATCTCTCACCCTCCGGGAAGGAGAAAAAATGACAACAGGTGGATTGGTAGAAAACAGGTTGAAGAAGCTGAAAGGACTGAGGTTCACACTCCCATTTTTATCGATGGTGGATGCAAAACAAATTGGACGCGGAGCGATGGCATGCTGCAGGTAATTTTGTGCATCGGCAACGGTAATATCTTTCAGGTAGATACTTTTCATTTTTTCTTTAGTGCTAACAGGGAAAAATCGCTCTCATCCCGCACAATGGTATTGGAGAGTTTACCCAGGCCGTCTATTTCCATTTCAACGATATCGCCTTCCTGCAGCCATTGCTCTTTATAATCGGGGTCGTTTAATTTGCCGGTGCCATTCAGTTCCAAAAAGCAACCGGTGCCCACCGTGCCGCTGCCAATGATATCGCCGGGATAAAGCTGAACGCCATAACTGCTGCGTTCGATGATCTCGGCAAAGGTCCAGTCCATATCGCCAAGGTTTCCTTCACTCACCAGTGCTCCGTTTACCCAACATTTCATTGCTAAATTCCAGCTTTTACCGACATGATTTTCTTTGCAGGGAACTTCATTTTGCTCCAGTTCATCCAGTGTAACCAGCATGGGACCAATCACGGTGGCGAAATCTTTTCCTTTGGCGGGTCCAAGGTT
>JAOQAK010000014.1 GCA_025963635.1 Ferruginibacter sp. | reverse complement strand
GAGTTATATTTCGACTACCAGTTGAAAGAAGGTATCTGCAGTTCCATCAATGCATCTATACTGATGAAGAAAATCGGGATAGAGCTTTAGGGGGATGCTTGATGCTTGATACTGGATACTGGATACTGGATGCTGGATACTTGATACCGAATGCTTCACGCAGCTTACTTGCTTTCTCTATACTTAGTACTAAATACTTAATACTTTTTGTCCCAGCCATGAAGCCCCATGGAACTTCACAGGCGTCGCACTCGTGTACAAAGGTTTTTCATGGCAGCTTTAATTGTGCAACCTGGTAATGCCCCTGCTGTCGATAGTATTCAGTAGTAGATGTCCGGCAATCTGAAATAAACATCCAACAATGTTTACCTGGCAGTCAACTTTAGTAAAACACTTGCGTGCGGCTTAATATTTTGTGTGTATAATTTCTTGAATGTACCCAGGTCCGATTTGCTCCAAAGATCCCTTACGGACACTTTTCCTTTGATCCCTAATGATCCGAAATCGATGGAAATTTCATGTGCAGCTTCAGCTATATTGAACAAGCCAACATACAGGTCTTTGCTGCCAATTACCTGCGATACCCACACCATGCTGCCATCTTTTTTGTAAAGCTGTTTTGGATTTTCGCCTTGCTGGTTTACCGCCAGTACCTCATCATTGGTAAATAGTTTTAGTTCGAGCGCACGGTTCTCGGGAAGATTGCCGCCAAGCATTAAGGGTGAACGGTACAGGCACCAAAAATTCATGTGCGTGTACAATTCATCTTCATTAAAACGGCTGAAACGTTCGGGACCCACAGGGCCTCGTTTCGAGAGCTTTCCAATTTGTATCATATCACAATCCGGCCAATGACCTGGCCCGCCAACGCCTTCCCACCTTTTTGCATAATCAAACATTTTTAAAGTTTGTTCCCAGTTATCCCAAAAATCATCTGCCATACGCCACATGTTAGAAAACTTCGAAGCATGCGGGGCCTGGTTAAGCAGGGTTTCACCGGGCGAAAGGCTTAATACCATTGGCCTGCCGCAATTCGCAATTGCATTGTGATATCCTTCCACTTCGGCTGCGCTATAGGGCCGGGAAAGATCATCCACTTTTATAAAATCCACTTCCCAGGATGTATATAATTTTAAAATAGCATTCAGGTATTCCTGTGCGCCCGGCTTCGCCATATTTAATCCATACATATGATTCATCCATGGACATTTGGAAGAAGTATCCGCGATCATATCAGCGGTAATTCCATTGGTACCCAACACCGGTGATTTAGCCCATACGGCCTGCCTTGGAATGCCTCTCATCACATGAATACCGAACTTCAAACCCAATCCATGCACATAGTCACTCAAGGGTTTAAAACCTTTGCCACCAAAGGCCGACGGGAATTTGTTGGGCTGTGGCAACAATCTTCCCCATTTGTCCATTGTCAGCCACGGAACATACGAACCATCCTGCAATTGCATTTGAAAAGGGTTGCCAATAAGACTTCCCGGAGGATTGTCGTAAGACCATAAGAAATCTACCACCACGTATTGCCAGCCGTGTTGCTTTAAGTTCTTTGCCACGTAATCAGCATTGTTTTTTACTTCATCTTCATGTACTGCAGAACCAAAACAATTATAACTGTTCCATCCCATTGGTGGCGTTTGCGCCAATTGGCAAAATGCTGCCACATAAACACCCAGTTGAATAAATGCAACAAGGAAAATACGCTTTACAATTTTCATATTTCGTGTTGTGTTATAGAGTATAATCATTACACTTGTTTAATCCTCATCCCATAGAAAAAATAGCTGGCTACAATAATACTCAGTTGCTTTCTTTAAAACAAGCGGCGAGTCGCCCGGTGCAATTTTCCCTGGTTCACAAAACGAATTCATTTTCCAGGTAAGTACGTTTGCATTGCTGTGAGCAGCCTGTTGTGGCAACCTTTTTGCATTAAACAAATGGTGGGCGGGTCACGGCTTGGCTGAGGTATTTACAAATTAAGTTATATCAACTAACCAAATATCGTTTTCAATTCTGTCCATAGCTTAGTTTTTTATTGTAATTATTTTATACGCATTCCCCTTAACTGTGTTAATCGATATTACGTATCCGTTGCCATCGGCAATTGATTTAGCCTTTATCCCAGGCACCCTCACCTCAACTGCAGTTCTTAATTTGCAAATTCCACCGGAACCTGATGTAATCACCGCACCGGATAATTGCCCATTACTCCAACTGATGGAAACTTCGAAATTACCTCTTGCTTTAAGGCCCCTGATCATGCCTTCGGGCCATGCACCCGGTAAAGCAGGTAAGACGTGCAGATAACCAAGATGGCTCTGTAAAAGCATTTCTGTCATGCCTGAGATCCCTCCAAAATTACCATCAATCTGGAATGGCGGGTGAGCATCAAAAAGATTAGCATAAGAGCCGCCACCATTGGCATAATTCGTCCCGCTTTGCCCGGTGATATGTAATAGTTTTCCAATCATTTTATAAGCATGATCTCCATCCAGTAACCTCGCCCAAAAATTAATCTTCCATGCAAGGCTCCAGCCGGTACCATCATCACCTCTCAGCTCCAATGTTTTTTTAGCTGCTTCGGCAAAAGCGGGTGTGGTGAGTGGGGCAATTTGCCTTCCGGGATATAATCCAAAAAGATGTGAAACATGGCGGTGGTGTGGATCAACATCTTCCCAATCTTTGTACCACTCCTGCAAATTGCCTTTCATTCCAATGTGCAGCGGGTACAATTTATCTTTTTTGGCGATGATGATGTTGCGAAAGTTCACATCTTCATTTAACTCCTTTGAAGCATCGATCAGGTTGGTAAACAAATCCCAGATGATCGACATATCCATCGTGGTTGCAACGGACGCACTCCCCTTATTGCCCTTGTCATCAATAAAACTATTTTCCGGTGAAAACGACGGAGCAGTTACCAGGTACCCGTTCTTATCTTCCACAAGAAAATCGATACAAAATTGCGCAGCTCCTTTCATCAAAGGATAGGCTTTTTCTTTAAGGAATTTTTTGTCTTTTGTAAACTGGTAATGTGTCCATAAATGTTGTGAGAGCCAGGGTGAGCCCATCGTCCAGTTGGCCCACATCGGATCGCCTTTGCCGATATCACCCACGGGATTGGATAAAGCCCATATATCGCTATTGTGATGCACCGCCCAGCCGCCGGTATGATAAAATTCTTTGGCAGTCACCTTTCCCGTAACTGCAGCGTTGCCGATAAAATCCATAAAGGGGAGATGCATCTCGGAAAGATTGGTCGGTTCAGCAGGCCAATAATTCATCTGCACATTGATATTGGTGGTATAATTTGCACTCCATGGCGGCCTTAATTCTTTATTCCATATACCTTGTAAATTGGCCGGCACACCACCCGGACGTGAACATGATATCAGCAGGTATCTTCCATACTGAAAATACATTGTTTCAAGTGATGGATCCTTCGCTCCTTCCGTGTATCCAATCAGGCGCTCATCTGTAGGTAAGGCCGCATTTTTATTATTGGCAGGAGTTGCAAGGGTAAAGGCAACGCGGTTAAAATAATGATGATAATCTGCAAGATGGCGGTTTAATAATAATTGCCAGTTCTTTTTAACGGCAGCATCCATGTATTGCGTAACCAGCTTATTTTCATCTTTGCCCTGCGAGTCGGGGCATTTGTCGAAACCATTAAAACTGGTTGCGGCCGTAAAAAAGACCATTACATCCGTGCCGTTTTTAACAGCAATACCACTGGTGTCCGAACTAACAATGCCAGCTTTGGCAGTAACTTTTAACCGCCATTCAAAACGCATTCCCCTGCAGCCATTCGTATCATTTTGTATAATTGGATCATCAGAATGAACATAACTTGGTTCAATATGTGAAGCCGCTTTTCCTTTCATGGCAATTTCACTATTACTGATCACCGACTGATGGTACTTCAACAAACTTTTGGTGCTTATTTTAAAATTCAGTTGCCCTGGTTTATCTGCGGTAAACCGAATAACAATTACCTGGTCAGGTGCCGAACTTATGACCTGTCTCGTGAATGTAACCCCCTCAATTGAAAATTGGGTGGTCGCAATGGCATCATCAATATTAAGGTCCCGATAATATCTTGAGGCAGCGGTATCTTTAAAATGCTGGCGAATGATTAAGTCGCCCAATGGAAGATAAGATTCTGAATAATATCCCTGCATATTTTTCGCATACCCGTAGGCGCCGGCATAGTCTTCTTTTGAAAGGGCTTCCCGGGCCAGCAATAAATTATCATAAGCTTTTGGGTTAACATTCGTTCTTACCGGGCCGCCTGTCCATAAAGTGCCTTCATTCAATTGAATCAACTCTTCATTTACACCACCAAATATCATCGCCCCAAGCCGGCCGTTTCCTATAGGTAGCGCTTCTGTCCAAACCTTTGCTGGTTTTTTGTACCAAAGTTTTTGTGCATCCTGGGCAAACAATCCACCGGCAATTGCAAAAAATACACTAGCGGTGGCCAAAATTTTTCTGATCATCTTATCATTTTTATGAACGCCCATGCGCCGTATATTCATCAGTGGTATCTTAATCCATTTCCACCATTGCCTTTATTACGCCCGTTTGCGGATCCAGCCATGTTCCGAAAACTTCTTTCAGGCCGCCAAATTTAACCCGGTGGGTAATATAAGCAGTAGGATCAACTAATCCTTTTTGCATTGAGTCAATTACATGCTCAAAATCTTCCCTTGTAGCATTGCGGCTACTCATCAGCGTTGTTTCCCTTTTATGAAATTCGGGGTGACTAAAACTAATGACTTCTTTTTGCAAACCGATCAACACAAACCTGCCTCCGTGAGCAAGGTATTGCAACGCGTTATTAATCGCTTTCTGGCTACCGGTGGCATCAATGATCACCGTAGGCATATCGTTGTTGGTGATTTCCTTTAACCTTGACAAGGCATCTTCTGTTGAGCCATTGATTGTATGACTCACCTTCAGCCTGTCTTTACAAAACTGTAACCGCTGATCATTGATGTCAAGTGCAATCACATTTGCACCTGCTATCCGGGCGAACTCCATTGTACCCATTCCGATGGGCCCGGCACCGATCACCAATACAAATTCACCCGGCTTTACCTGTGCGCCCCTTACTCCATGAGCGCCTATTGCCAGCGGTTCTACGAGTGCGAGTTCATCATAACCAAGTCCCTGGCTTTTAACCAATGAATAGGAAGGCACCGAAAGATATTCCACCATTCCACCATCGATGTGCACTCCACAAACTTTGATATCCGCGCAACAATTGGGCTTTGCGTTACGGCAGGCAATGCATTTGCCACAGTTGAAATAAGGTATAAAAGTAACCGCTTCCCCCGGAACAAAACCATCTGCTCCATCAGCCGCTATTAAATCCGCGGCAAGCTCATGGCCTAATACCCGTGGATAAGAAAAGAAAGGCTGTGTTCCTTTAAATGCATGCAGGTCTGTACCACAAATCCCAATACGTTTAATCTTCAATATGGCCCGGCCGGGTTCGATTAAAGGAACTGCTTTATTTGAAATATATTCAAATGTTCCCGGCTCCTTACAAATCAATGCTTCCATAATATTGTATTACTTTGTTAAATGTATTTTATGCGTTTATAACTGAAATATCTTATCCATTAATATCCATTTCTCGCCAGAGCTTGCCCAGGATAAAGGTTGTTGAAACTTCCACATCAATGTTTCCCATTCCTGCACTTTTTTATTGCTTTCATCCATTGCCGCCTTGGCGCTAAAGCTGAAATCGTCTGAGGTCTCCATGATCATAAACAACCGGTTTCCGGTTCGATAAATTTCCATGTTGGTAATTCCGGCCCCAGTTATACTACTCCTGATTTCGGGCCATATATTTTGATGGTAAGCTTCGTATTCAGCAATTAAAGCAGGATCATTTTTCAAGTCGAGCGCAAGACAAAATCTTTTCATATTAAATACTTTTAAAGTTTATTAAATGGTTGTGCCTTTTGTTCGATTCAGACCCCTTTGAACCAAACATTAAAATAACGACAAAACAAATTAATGCATGATAAAACTTATTGAATATTATCGGAATGAATGCCAGTTAAATATCATTTATGATGAATGTAAAGCCATCATCGAATAATCATTTCTCAATATTTAATGGATTAATTATTGAAAGATATAGCGCGAGATAAGAGGTATATTCCCGTGAAGTTGAAAGGGCCCATATGGTTCGGGGCAGATCTTAATGGAACAAAAACTAAACCCGTATGGAAGTATACTTTCCAACGTTACGATGAAAAGATTTTGCCCGATGAAGTCGAGTCGCTTTTAAGATGATAAGGAAATATTTACAAGTATTTTAAAAGCAAAACACGAAAAATATAGCAGATTTTCGATGAGGTCAGCATGAGATATGCGTGCAGAATCAAGCATGAAAAAGTGGGCTTAGATAAATTTCGAAATGGCTGATACTATATAGCTCTTATTGCAATAACCAGTTTAAGCTGATTACTAAAATACTCCCCGGAAGTATAAAAGAGACCATATAAAACGCAATCAATAGATTAAAATCTTTCTACAGGGAACATCATTCGTTATTTACCCCTGCCCCATCCAAACCAGTCGTTGCCGTTGGCGAACAACATTAATCCCAGTAGTAAAACCATTCCAACAACCTGAGCATATTCCAGGAATTTATCGCTGGGTTTACGGCCGCTTACCATTTCCACCAGGGTAAACACCACGTGGCCGCCATCCAGGGCCGGTATGGGCAATAAGTTCATAAATGCTAATATGATCGATAAAAATCCTGTTATTCTCCAAAAAGCTTCCCACTCGCCCCATTCCGTTGGAAATATGGAGCCCATGGATTTAAATCCACCCAATCCTTTGTAGGCGCCTGTTTCAGGATTTAAAATCAGTTTAAACTGGTCGATGTAAAACTTCAATTTGCCCATTGCCATTGATACACCTGCAGGTATCGATTCAAAAAAACCATAAGGCCTTTTCTCAATTTTAAATACGCCCAGGCTGTCATACTGGTCGAGCAATAAAGGTGGCAATCCTATTTTACCATCCGGATTTACCTGCGCCATAAGCGTTACCGGTGATCCATGACGATCTATTTGTAAACTTACCTGTTGATTTTTTTTGCCAGCCAATATCGTAGACATATCATCGTAAAAATTAACCGGCAGTGAATCAATCGCTACAATTTTATCCATTGGTTTTAAACCCGCCTTTTTGCCATTTGAAGTATCTTTCGGGGAATATTCGCCGATATACGCAGGTATCCGCTGCATCAACAACATGCCGGTACGACGTTTACTTTCTACCAGGCGCTCAATAAAATTTACAGGAAAATCAATATTGCTTGACTGGCCATCTCTTTCAATAGTAATATTTTTAGCCAGCAATAATTTTGGCTGAATGTCTTCAAAATATACTACCGGTTTACCATCGATGGCAGTTATCTTATCGCCATTCCTCAGTTTTAAATCATATAACACGCTGTCTTGTACCCAGATGCCGTTCTTTACGGATGATACCGGCACTTTTTGTTCGCCCCATACAAATAAAACCATTGCATATATGAAAAAGGCCAGCAATACATTTACAATGATTCCTCCCAGCATGATAATCAGGCGCTGCCAGGCGGGTTTGCTTCTGAACTCGTAAGGTTGCGGCGGCAACTTCATGGCTTCTTTGTCCATGCTCTCATCGATCATCCCGGAGATTTTCACATATCCACCCAATGGCAACCAACCAATACCATATTCGGTTTCGCCGATTTGTTTTTTAAATAAGGAGAAATACGGATTAAAAAAGAGATAGAATTTTTCTACCCTGCAACCAAACCATTTAGCAGTGATATAATGGCCAAATTCGTGCAATATCACTAAAATCGATAAAGAAAGGATAAGGTAAACTACCTGCATTCCTACGTTGCCCCAATTGATTGCTGCTAAAAGTGTCATATGATGCCTAACCCCAGAATGAGTTACTTCTTTTTTTTAATAAATGAATGTTTATAAAAATTGTCCCGGATAATGATGATCCAACCGTTTTAGTTTCCCCGATAGCCAGTGGAGACAGGGGTTACATTTTAATCAGGGAAGCCGCAAAATTACGTGCTTCACCATCGCTTTCAAAATATTGTTCAAGTGTGGGATTTTCGATAAAAAGCATTTTATCCATCGTTTTCTCAACCACCGCAGTCATGTCCAGGAAGCCGATACGGTTGTGCAGGAAGGCCCACACGGCTATTTCGTTGGCGGCATTTAAGATACAGGGCATATTGCCTCCTTTGAATAATGCATCAATTGCCAGCGCAAGATTTCTGAAAGTTTTAACATCGGGCTCCTCGAAAGTGAGTGTAGGAGTTTTCCGGAAATCCAACCTCGGGAAATCATTTTTTATACGCTGAGGAAAAGCCATTGCATATTGGATCGGCAATTTCATATCAGGCAAACCCATTTGTGCCTTAATACTGCCATCTTCAAACTGGATCATGCTATGAATAATACTTTGCTGATGCAGAACCACCTGTATCTGATCGGGCTTTAGATTGAACAACCATTTTGCCTCTATCATTTCCAGCCCCTTGTTCATGAGGGTTGCAGAATCAATCGAAATTTTGGCACCCATTTCCCAATTGGGATGTTTTAATGCATGGTCACGTTTTACATTCACCAAAAAATTGGGCTTTTTTCCAACAAAAGGGCCACCACTTGCAGTGAGGATGATCTTCTCTATTTTATTTCTTCCTTCACCTACCAGGCATTGAAAAATAGCTGAGTGCTCACTATCTACCGGAATGATCGGCGCACGGTTTTCGACTGCTTTGCGCATTACGATATCACCAGCCACTACCAGTGTTTCTTTGTTAGCGAGGCCGACGGCTTTCCCTTTTTCAACCGCTTTCAAGGTTGGTTTTAACCCGGCAAAGCCAACGATCCCGGCGAGCATCATGTCGTAACTGTCAAAATCCGCCACTTCAATCAGGGCAGCTTCACCGGCAAAAACCTTTATACCACTAGACGCAAGGGCATCTTTAACCTTTTTATATTTCGATTCATCACCAATTACCACCGCGTTGGGATTAAATTCCAGCGCCTGTCTAATTAACAGTTCATCATTGGTTTGAGCTGTTAATATTTCCGCTTCAAATAACAGGGGATTGGCACGGATCACTTCCAGTGCCTGCGTACCGATAGAGCCGGTTGAACCAAAAAGAGCAATTCGTTTTTTTTGAATGGCATCTACCATAGGATTAATTTTTTACAGGCCAGTGGCGCTGAAGTACTGAAAAGCTTATCGTTCGCCTTTGAATTTAAGTGGCGCTATTCGTTGACCGGATAGTTTACAAGGTTGGCGACAATGATAGCGAACATTATGCCACAATAACTTACCGTAAGGCGCAATTTACTGTAATAATTGCTGCCAAGTGATTTCCGTTTGAGTAAAAGCCACGGAGATCGTTGGTTGTTGATCGTTGGTTGTTGATCTTTGATGGTTGAGGGTTGTAGAAGATTCTTTTGCTATATGATATGGGCTTAATTGAAAAACCGCTGATGAACGGAGCGTCGCCATTGAAGTTCCACATTGGTATTCTGCCCGGGCAATAAATTGTACCACGTTACATTTGTAAATATCAACCCAACAAATTACCTGTAAACTGCATACGTATGCGCAACTGGAAGTTTTCAATCGTTTTGAAAATTTCTTTCAGCGTGAGCTGGTCGATTTTGGAAAGTTGATGTGGCATGATATAATTATCTGGCGGGGTATGATCATGTATTATTTGCTGCGACTGCGTTTTAAGTCGTAACCCCATCAGGTAATAATAAGATTGAAGCAACTCCGTAGCATCCTTTTCTGTAAACACCTGTTTATCTTTCAACGCTTTCAGGCGTTCCCCGGTATTGGGCTCAAATATCCTGTTTTTTAAAGCATACACCCTCACCAGGTCAACGATTGGTGTCATTGCTTTTTTGATATCAAACACTTCTTTTTCGGCCACTTTAAAAGTGCGGATATTTTTAAAAAAAGGTGTAAGCGGTGGCTCGTACTGTAAAGCATTTTTTGCCATAAAATGAAAAAGCCTTTCCATCGGATTTTCCATCTGCTCGTTTAAAAAAGCTTCCAGTTCTTTCATGATGCTTTCTTCGCCATAAATATAACGACAGTCGAAAAAGGTGGCGATTTGCATTACCGTTTCGGGTACACTCTCATTCATCCAGCTTTCATAATTTTTTTTCCAATGTGATAAAGAATGCGTCCACTTGGGATTTTGCGCCATAAAGCCACCGGTACAATAACTAAAGCCGATGGTATTGAGGTGACCGGAAACATGGGTTGCGAACTCTAAAAAATAGGCCCGTACTTCTTCGCGGTGCTCGTTTGCTTTGTCTTCGTAGATGATCGCATTGTCCTGGTCTGTTTTTAATGTTTGCTCTTTACGGCCCTCGCTGCCCAACACCATAAATGCAAACTTTGCAGGTGGTGGACCCATTTGTTTAATAACGCTTTCGATCACCTTTATGGCAATGGTGTCCGATACGGTCGTGATAACCTGGTTAACAATTGCAGCGTGTACACCGCGATCTAATAACTGGTGTACCATCTGCGGCACACTCTCCCACTTACGTTTCAATTCATCTATTGAAAATGCCTGCTTAACCGATAAAATAAAAAGCAACGGCGACTGGCCCTGTTCGCTTAACAATTTGTTGCGGCTGATAAAACCCAGATATTCACCATCCTTTTCAATTAACATATACCGCATTTTTGTTCTAAACATGCTGAGGATCGCCTCGTATACAAAGGCATGCACATTGATAGCAGCAACAGGGTTGTCCATGATACTGGCAATGGGCGTTTGATAACTTAGTTGTTTGGCAACTACATTATCGCGTATAGTGATGTCTGTTACAAAGCCGATAATTGCACCCAGTTTATCCTTTACAAAAAGGCAACTCGTCTTTTGCCGGCTCATGACGATTGCGGCTTCGAACACCGGTGTATCAGCGCTGCACCACACAATGTCGCGGTACTCAACACTTTCAATCCTTCGGGAATAGAGTTGTTCGGAGCTTATATAACTGCTTTCAAAATCGGTGGGATTTTTATAGAAATGTGCAAATTCTTCATTAAGCATTTTGTGCCCGAAGGAATCTGTGAAGTGCTGGTAAAAGGCTTCGTACCGCTTGCAAAGATCATTGAAAACCTTGCGGGGTACGGTGTACACCAGCGTACCTTTTTTTGCAATTACGGTTCGCAGCGATTTCTTTTTGATCAGCAGTTCTGTTATTCCCCCGTAATATTCACCGGTATGATATATTTCAATCAGGCGCTTGTTGTGGCTGCTATCGTAGAAAAAAGTTTCATACTCACCTTCCACAATAAGGTCGATGCCTTTCAGTTTGCTTACGCCCTGGCGATAGATCAGTCCATCTTTTGGAAATCGTACTTCAAGCAACAGCGCCGCCGTATTTGCCAGTTCTTCTTCCGGCAATAAATTAAAAGGCACTACTGTTTTTAAAAAACTGATTCGGTTATCCATAATAACGGGTGATTATAAATGCGATTAATAAAACCAGGAGCAAGGCTATGATCCAGCCAGGCAGCCATGTCATTTTCTCTTCCTGTTGAAAAACAATGGGCGGTTGGATGAATGATTTGATTTCATTTCTTTTTACCAATTCAAAAAAACATTCGGCGGTGGCAGTGGCATCTACTATGGCATTGTGCTGGTGCAATAAAGGCTTTTTAAAAAGCAGTTCATACAGATCGCCCAAACGGAGAAATTTTTGATGAGGATTTTGCTGCAGGTGCTTTGAAGCGAGCATGATGCAAAAAGTTGGTAAATGCTCCATCGGATTATCCAGCGCTTCCCGGTGATAATCGGCACCGAGG
The DNA here is from genome assembly GCA_025963635.1 of Ferruginibacter sp. Taxonomy (GTDB): domain Bacteria; phylum Bacteroidota; class Bacteroidia; order Chitinophagales; family Chitinophagaceae; genus Ferruginibacter. Next base: position 72,029 of record JAOQAK010000014.1, on the reverse strand, counting down.
ATGCGATAATCCAGTTCAGCAAAATGACCTACGATCATCGGCTGGTATTGCTGGAGATCCTTGGAAAGCAACTCCAGCAACTGCCGGCGTGGAATTCCGTTTTTTTGTAAAAAATCTTTAGCGAGACCATGTATCCTTAAAGCGGTAGCCGAAATTTCGAAATCATTATCACCTACATAATAATTTTGTTCCAGCACTTTTTCTCCTTCTTTTGTATAAATTAACCACGAGACCTGTACTGCATGCGGCCAGTTGCCCGGCGTACCATATGGCATACACCATTTTTTTGGCAGTCCTGTTGCTTCGGTGTCAACAAATAGAAGGAAATCGTTCAAAGGCCGTGATTTATGATTGATGCGGAAATGACAGGAATCGAAATACTTATGGCTCTAATAAATTCTGAATAGCCTTATTCACTTTTTCAAAATTGAATTCCTTTATCACGCTATCCATCATCCGCAGTATTTCGTTGTTGCAGAGGTTACCGATGGAGCCTTCATGCGTATGGGATGTTTCAGGTATATATTGAAAATTGCCGGTCTCAATATCACGGCCCACTATCTTATATGCATCCCTGAAAGGTGTACCCTGCAATACGAGTTTATTCACTTCCTCCACACTGAACAAATACTTGTATTTCTCATCTTTCAGTAATTCCTTTTTAACGTGGATATTGGTTAGCATCAATCCTGCCATTTGTAAACATGACTGAAGATTTTCAAAAGCCGGAACAATATGTTCTTTTAATAACTGCAGGTCTCTTTGGTAGCCCGAGGGAAGGTTGGTAGTCATCAGCATGATCTCGTTGGGGAGCGCCTGTATGCGATTGCAATGCGAACGAATGAGTTCAAACACATCCGGATTTTTTTTATGTGGCATGATGCTGCTGCCAGTGGTTAGTTCATCGGGGAAGCTGATGAAAGCAAAATTCTGGTTGAGGTACAAACAGGCATCCATGCTTAGCTTGGAAAGGGTGGCGGCAATATTGGCGAGGGCAGATGCAACGATCCGTTCTGTTTTTCCCCTTCCCATTTGAGCATACACAACGTTCCAGTTCAAATCGTTGAACCCGAGTAATTCGGTGGTCATTTTCCTGTTGATGGGAAAGGAGGAACCATAACCGGCCGCAGAACCCAACGGATTTTTGTTGACTACCCCATAAGCAGCCTGCAAGGTAATTAAATCATCTACGAGGCTTTCAGCATAAGCGCCAAACCATAAACCGAACGATGATGGCATAGCCAGTTGAAGATGCGTATAGCCAGGTAGCAGGTCGTTCTTGTATTTTTCACTTTGCAAAATCAGCAGATCAAACAGCTCCCTTGTAGTACTCACCAGGTGTTCTATTTCACTCCGAAGAAATAATTTCAGGTCTACCAACACCTGGTCGTTCCTGCTGCGTGCACTGTGTATTTTTTTTCCAACATCACCGAGGCTTTGTGTCAGCATCAACTCTACCTGCGAGTGAATATCTTCTACTCCTTCATCCAGGGTAAAACCACCTTGTTGTATCACATTATAAATACGCTTCAACTCAACTTCTAAAACCGATAACTCTTCTTTAGTAAGCAGCCCGACGGATTCAAGCATTTTGGTATGTGCCAGTGAACCCAATACATCGAAGGGTGCAAGATATATGTCCAGTTCCCGGTCATGACCAACCGTAAATTTTTCAACAGATTGAAGCGGGATGATATCTTTTTGCCAGAGTTTCATTTGAAAAGGTTGATGGTTAAAGGTCAAAGAAATTGTTCTATCAATCGTATATAAGTTTCAATGCCATCTCGTATTTCTTCGAGGAAAATAAATTCATCTGCCGTATGGCTTCTTGCACTATCACCAGGACCAATTTTTAAAGTTGGAAAAGGCATCAATGCTTTATCAGAAGTTGTTGGCGAACCATAATATCCTTTCCCCAGGCGAATGCCCGCTTTTACCAACGGATGATCCAGCGGAATGGCAGTTGATTTCATCCTTGTACTCCGCGGCTTGAACTGGCTTTTTAAATTTTCCTTTAATATTCCAAGTATTTCTTCAAAGCTATACAATTCATTCACCCTTACATCCAACACAAATTTACATTGTGCGGGCACTACATTGTGTTGCTTGTTGTCTGTTTCGATCACAGTTGCAGTTAAACGGGTTTCACCTAATAGATCACTCACTTTTGGAAATGAATAATTCCGCAGCCAGTTGATATCGTCTACGGCTTTGTACAATGCATTATCGCCTTCCTTCCTTGCGGCATGCCCGGCACGGCCCTCTGCAATACAATCGATCACCAGCAACCCGCGTTCGGCAACAGCCATTTCAAGCATCGTAGGTTCACCAACAATCCCGAAGGCGATATTACCCAGTGACGGCAATACCATTTCTATTCCATTTACGCCACTGATCTCTTCTTCAGCGCTTGCGGCAAAAACAAGATTGTACCTGCTATCCGGCGGGTTATAAAAATGCAGGAAAGCGGCCATCAAAGCAACCAAACAGCCACCGGCATCATTACTGCCGAGGCCGAACAATTTGCCGTCTTTCTCCAGAGGTGAAAAAGGATCCAAGGTATATCCTTTATTGGGCGGTACGGTATCGTGATGTGAATTCAGTAAGATGGAAGTCTTCTTAATATCATACTCACTATTTGTAGCATAAATATTATTGCCAAGCCTGGAGTACACAATATTGTTCTGATCGAAAAATGCCGCTATCAACGCTGCAGTGCCATCTTCCTGCCTTGAAAATGAGGGAGTGGCAATCAATTGCTTCAGCAATAAAACCGCATTTTGATACAAACTTTCTTTCATGCTATTTTATTAAAGTTCCGCTGGTGTTTGCTGTTACATTCTGCAACAGGTCGTTAGCATGGCCAATCAGCACTTCCTTTACTCCATTGTCGATGGCAGCGAAAGCATTGTCGATCTTCGGCAGTATCCCCTCGAACAATTTTTTATCGTTGATCAACTGGCGGTATTTTTCTTTGGTGATTAAGTTAATTACTGAGTTTTCATCTTCCACATTTTCAAGAACGCCCTGCTTTTCAAAACAGTAGATCAGTCTTACATCGTAGACTTTCGAGAGACTGATCGCCAGGGCAGATGCAATGGTGTCTGCATTGGTATTCAGAATCTGGCCGTCTCCATCATGGGTAAGTGGTGCAAATACCAGGGTAAGATTGTTTGAAAGAAAAACTTCTGCTGTATGAGCATCGACAGAACCAGCATCTATATCGCCCGCAAATCCATAATCAATTTCCTTTACAGGCCGTTTTGCTGCGTGGATGAGATTCGCATCGGCACCAGTTAACCCGATGGCATTGCATTGTAGCGATTGCAGTTTGGCGACAATTTTCTTATTGACCAATCCGCCGTATACCATTGTTACCAGGTCGATGGTTGCTGCATCAGTAATCCTTCTTCCATTAATATAGCTGGATTGTATTCCGAGTTGGTTGCCGATTTTAGTGGCAATCTTTCCACCGCCGTGTACCAGTATTTTTGGAGCGCTGATGGATGCGAAATCTTTCAGAAACGAGTTCAAAGCCAAATCATCATCAACAATATTTCCGCCAATCTTGATTACAAAAAGTTGCTGCATCATTGTGCTTTTAAGATGGCTGAAAGTACTGCCTGCGCTGCCCAAACCCTGTTGCTGGCTTCTCTTGTTACAATGCTGTTGCTGCTATCCAATACTTCGTCACTTAATTCTATGTTCCTGCGAACGGGGAGGCAATGCAAAACTTTCGCGTTGTTGGTCAGCCTGAGCTTTTCTTCCGTCAGCATCCATGCGGGATCATTGCTGTAGATCTTACCGTAATCCGTAAAGGTGCTCCAGTTTTTTACATAAATAAAATCTGCTCCCTGTAAAGCTTCCTCCTGGTTATGTGTTATGGTTGCGCCCTGAGTATAAACCGTTGAAAGTTCATAATCTTCAGGATGCGTGATTACGAACTCTGCTTCACCCCAGGCATTCACCCATTGTGCAAAGCTATTGGCAACGCATTGTGGTAAACACTTTACATGCGGCGCCCAGGTTAAAACAATTTTAGGCTTTACTACCAACCCTTCAACACTTGCAGTGTTATTGGCCAACAAAGATTCCTTAATGGTTACAATATCTGTTAAGGATTGCAATGGATGTAAAGTGGCGCTTTCCAAACTTACCACCGGCACGCCTGAATACCGAATAAATGAATTGATCACCAACTCGCTATAATCATCTTCCTTATTTTTGAGGGAAGGAAAAGTGCGAATGCAAATGATATCAAAATATTGCCCGAGAATAGGCGCCGCATCTTTAATATGCTCCACTGTATTGCCGCTCATGATAGCACCGTCTTCAAATTCCAGTGCCCAGCCTTCTTTATCAACATTAAAAACGATTGCTTCCATGCCCAGGTTGGTAGCTGCAATTTGGGTACTTAATCTTGTTCGTAAAGAAGGATTTAAAAAAAGCAATCCAACTCTTCTATCAGCGCCAAGCTGCCTGTCGGCAAAGGGATTGGCTTTATAGGCCAGTGCCTGTGCCACCAAACCGTTGATATCATCAACATCATTTACTGAAACAAAATTTTTCAATTTGTATAATTGGTTTTATTATGAACACGGTATTGCTGCAGATTGCAACCATTTAATTTTAAGCCGTAACGGCCATACTATGCAATTCCTTTTTAAAGGCAGCAAGGAAGATGTCAGCTTCAGTTTTTGAAATATTCAAAGCAGGTAACAAACGGATCACATTTGGCTTTGCTTCCCCCGTAAATATTTTATGGTTGAATAAAAGATTTCGTTTCACAGTTTTTAGTTCATCCGGAAGATCAATCCCTATCATCAATCCCTTGCCTCTTACCTCTTTTATATGTGGTAGTTTTTTTAATTCTTCTATCAAATAGTTGCCGACGGTTTCAGCATTCTTAATCAGTTCATCTTCTTCAATAACTTCCAATACTGCCAGTGCAGCGGCGCAGGCCAGGTGATTGCCTCCGAATGTAGTTCCAAGCATAAAATATTTTGCATGAATTTTTGGCGCAATTGAAATGGCCGCTACTGGAAAACCATTTCCCATTCCCTTTGCCATTGTATAAATATCCGCATTCACGCCGCTATGGTCATGAGAATAAAATTTTCCGCTTCTGCCATAGCCACACTGCACGGAATCCGCAATAAATACAGCATCGTATTGATCGCAAAGGCTTCTTATTTTTTGTAAGAAAGAATCAGCTGCAACATTTATTCCTCCGACACCCTGGATGCCTTCGATGATGACGGAAGAAATATCATTTTGGGCGAACGCTTCTTCCAATGCCACTTCATTATTAAATGGGAGAATGAGTACATTTTCAGTTTGATTCACTGGCGCAACAATACTGGGATTATCTGTTGCGGCAACTGCCAGCGATGTTCTGCCATGAAAGGCTTTTGTAAAGCTGATGACCTTTTTTCTGCCGTTATAAAAAGAAGCAAGCTTTAATGCATTTTCATTGGCTTCCGCCCCCGAATTGCACATGAACAACTGGTAGTCTTCTTTACCCGAAACCTTTCCCAGCTTTTCAGCCAGTTCAACCTGCAGCGGAATTTTTATTGAATTGGAATAGAAACCAACTTTATGCAACTGGGCTTCCAAACGTTTTACATAATGAGGATGTGTATGCCCGATGGAGATCACCGCATGGCCACCATAAAGGTCTAAATATTTCTGATCAGCATCATCCCAAACATAAGACCCTTGCGCTTTTACAATGGTGATGTCGTTGAGTGGATAAACGTCGAATAGTTTCATAACGATGGTTGTTTATTATTTGTTTGAGGGTTCAGGTTGATAGTTGAAAGTTGATGGTTGAAAGTTGAACGTTTTTTCGACTCGACCAGATTTTAGGAAAACAGTTCTTATTGTTTGAAGGCTTAAAGTGTAAGGCTTTTCGGCTCGGCGAATTTTGAGAAAAACTTTTTATCATAATAATTTCTACGATCTATCTTACACCTTCTTCCCGGCTTTCAACCTTCAACCTTCCCCCTTCCACCGTCTAAAAGTAATTCGCTTTTAACCTCAATCCCTGTGTTTCTTCCAAACCAAACATAAGGTTCATATTTTGAACAGCCTGGCCACTTGCGCCTTTCAACAGGTTGTCAATGGCAGAATGAATTACCATGTTTGCCCCCGATTTTTCTATCTGGATAACACACTTATTTGTGTTAACCACCTGCTTTAAAAAGATTGATTCTTTACAGACGCTAACAAAAGGATGAGCATTGTAAAAATCGGTGTACAGCTCATATAATTCTTCAAGGTCTTCATTGCATTTTAACTGCGAACTGATGAAGATACCTCTTGTGAAATCTCCCCGCCAGGGAATAAAATTGATATCGATATTACCGGAAGACTGCAGTTGATTTAAGGATTGCCCGATCTCATAAAGATGCTGGTGTTCCAATGATTTATAGGCTTGTATATTATTCGCCCGCCAGCTAAAATGAGCGGTTGTATTCAATGCCTGTCCGCCACCGGTAGAGCCCGTAATCCCTGTTGTATATATTTCTGTCAGCAATCCTGCTTTCGCAAGAGGTAACAATCCCAATTGCAAAACTGTCGCAAAACAACCCGGATTTGCAATATTGCCGGCTGATTGAATTTGTCCTTTATTTAATTCCGGCAAGCCGTACACGAATTGACGATCGCCAATAGCGGCATGATGCGCCAGCCTGAAATCCTGGCTAAGATCAATCACTTTTATTTTTGCATCGAGTGGATTTTCTGCGAGAAACTTTTTCGCATCCCCATGTCCTACACACAAGAATAATACATCGATCTCCTGGTTGATTGCCGATGCAAAAACCATTTTAGTCTCACCCACCAAATCGCAGTGTACGGCATTCAATGGCTTTCCGGCATTGCTGTTGCTGTGCACAAAGGAAATGGTTACGCCCGGATGGTTCAACAAGATCCTTATCAGTTCACCACCTGTATAACCGGCGCCACCCACAATGCCTGCCCTTATTTTATTTGCCATCAACACTTTCTTTTACCTGGTGATAGATCATTGTTTGATTGCCGAATATTTTTGTAAAGCCTCTTACATCTTCACCTGTCCAGCCCTTGTTCATCTCCCCATATTTTCCAAACTTGCTACTCATCAGGTCATAGGCAGATTCAATACCCGTTATTTGGAAACGATACGGCATCAATTCCACAAATACTTTACCGGTTACATTTTGCTGTGAACTGGTTAAAAATGCTTCAATATCTCTCATGACCGGATCCAGTATCTGGCCTTCGTGCAGCCAGTTGCCATAAAATAAAGCCAGCTGATCCTTCCAGTTCAACTGCCATTTGGTAAGCACATGTTTTTCCAATGCATGATGTGCTTTTAAAATAACCATTGGCGCAGCGGCTTCAAATCCAACCCGGCCTTTTATGCCGATGATGGTATCGCCAACATGTATATCGCGGCCAATACCATATCCACCCGCAATCTTTTGTAGTTTCTGAATGGCTTCTGAAGGATGACCAAAATTTTCTCCATCGATCGAAACCAATTCTCCTTTGTTAAATTCCAATTCAATGCTGCGGGAAGTTGATTCAGTTACCTGGGTTGGCCAGGCTTCTTCGGGTAACATTCCTTTGCTGTTCAGAGTTTCTTTTCCCCCTACACTGGTGCCCCATAATCCTTTATTAATAGAGTACATGGATTTTTCAAAGTTCATATCCACACCCTTACTTTTCAGGTATGCAATTTCCTCCTCCCGGCTCAATTTCATATCCCTTATCGGTGTGATAATTTCCACGCCCGGGATCATGATGTTAAAAACCATATCAAATCTTACCTGGTCGTTTCCTGCGCCGGTACTTCCATGAACAACCGCTGAAGCGTTCATCTTTTTTACATGCTCAGCTATAAAAAGCGCCTGGCTCAAACGTTCTGCGCTTACACTAAGCGGATAGGTATTATTTTTCAACACATTTCCATAGATCAAAAATTTGATGATGGTATCGTAATAGCTTTTTACCGCATTAACAGTAGTATGTGTTTTTACGCCAAGTTTGTATGCATGCGCCTCGATCTGCTTTAATTCTTCTTCTGAAAAACCTCCTGTATTTACTACAACAGAATGAACATCATACCCCTTCTCCAGGGTGAGCCATTTTACGCAGTAAGAAGTATCCAAACCGCCGCTAAAGCCCAAAACAACTGAAGTTTTAACGGGTTCTGCCGGCGAGGTTTCCACAGCTGGCAATGTATCATCGACGATCGTATTTATATTTTCCATAGTTTAATTGGTGAATGGTCAATGGTGAATGGTGAAAATTGCAGGTTGAGCATTCAACGGGTTTATTATAGTTTTTGTTTGTAAAAGAGCTGGGCACTAAGCTTCGCCGCGTTTATCCATTCGCTTAGTGAACCATAAACATTTTCATCAACGATTTTGCAATACTGCCACCCCGTTCTTTCTTCTTAAAAAAGTTTAACAAGCGGCTCTGTTTAATTTTCATAAACCGTTCGTATAATTTTGAATTCTGCTTAAAGTCTTCTTTGGTTTCTTCCGGCTCAAAATGATCAGCGGGATCGTACAACATTGCCGTACACATGCAATTTTTTCGTTCCTTACTCATTAAAATGTCGTAATTGACACAACTTTTACACCCTGCCCAAAATTCTTCATCATCAGTTAACTCCGAATAAGTAACGGGTTCATATCCAAGATCGGAGTTGATTTTCATTACGGCCAGGCCGGTGGTTAGCCCGAATATTTTTGCAGTAGGATATTTTTCCCTCGACAGGTCGAAGATCCTTCTCTTGATCTGTTTGGCAACGCCGCTTTTACGGTATGCCGGAGCTACGATTAACCCACTGTTTGCAACAAACTCGTCATGTCCCCATGCTTCGATATAACAAAAGCCTATCCATTCACCTCCGGTGGATACTGCAATGACCGATTTGCCTTCCCTGATCTTCCTTTCGATATATTCAGGCGATCTTTTAGCAATACCCGTACCGCGTGCTTTTGCGGAAGATTCCATTTCCTGTGTAATTGTGGCAGCGTAATGGCTGTCATCGGGTGATGCCACCCTGATTATAATGTTATTTGTTTCCAATTGTATGTAATTGAAATAAAATGTTAGAAAATAATTTTGAAAGAGCCCGGTTTTGGAGATTTTTTCACTGACAGGGGCATGTTTAAGTGCTCGGCCTATCAGCAACCAGGTCGGCGTCGGGATGAAGTATTTGGCATCACAATAAAAGCATCAATCGTACCAACTGATTGGCTGATTACCTTTGCGCTATATTGATTTAAATGATTCACTTTATAAGTATTGTAAAGAATTGCGCAAAACTAAGCTATTTTCCAACTTTACAACGAAAAGTTTAGATAAAATTTGCGCCTAATAGTAATTTTTTTACAGGCAGTTTAGCAACGCGGCAGTGTTAGGGGAGAGTGTTTCTTTTTAGGACTTTTCAAAAGCGGCGGATACAATAGCCTGGATCGAAGTATCTTGAAGAACAGGTGGATGTGATAAGAGTGCAGTTGCTACAGTAATAATGAGGATTTTGCGTCGGCATTATTTGTACAAGAAATTAGATACTACCCTGGCTTGTTTTAATTAACCGGCCGCAGAGAAAGTACTAACCCACTCCTTTAATTCATCAGCGATTTTCCGGTCATTACTTAACCTGGGAACTTTATTTTGCCCGCCAAGTTTACCAATGCTTTTCATGTAATCTATAAAACCATTCTTTTTAACTACGGAAATATGGAGTTGATCCAGGATCTTGCCGCCAACCAGGTCGTCGTAGTATACATTTTTTGAGCGTAAATTATCATCTACCTTCTTGGCAAATACCTCTATATTGGTTGGTATGTTTTCAAACTCAATCATCCACTCATGGTAACTTTTGGTACCGTCCCGTGCAATGAATGGTGCAACGGTAAATTCGGTAATGTGAATATTTTCTTCCGCTGCCGCTTCCATCAGGGCTGCTTCCACCTCTTCGCCAATCACATGCTCGCCAAATGCCGATATAAAATGTTTCGTTCTGCCGGTGACAACGATCCGGTAAGGCTTCACCGATAGAAACTTAATCGTATCGCCGATATTGTAGCCCCACAAGCCTGCATTGTTGTTTATGATCAGTGCGTAATTTTCTCCTACTTTAACATCTTTCAATGATAACCTGGTGGGAGCCGCGTCGAATATTTCCGCAGCCGGTACAAATTCGAAGAATATCCCGCTGTTAGTATTTAAAAGAAGACCAGCTGCTTTCTGAGAATCCTGGAAAGCAAAAAAGCCCTCACTGGCCGGGTAGAGTTCTATGCAATCCACTTTTCTGCCGATGCTTTCAAACAACTTGGCTTTGTACGGTTCAAAGTTTACACCGCCCTGCACCATTACGCTGAAATTGGGAAACAATTCACCTATCTTTTTGCCGCTCTTTTCATGCAACCGGTCAAAATACATCTGCATCCATGGTGGAATGCCGCTGATCAGGGCCATGTCCTGGTGAATGGTTTCTGCAACTATTTTATCCAATTTTTCTTCCCATTCCTCAATGCAATTGGTTTCATAGGAGGGCAGCTGGTTCGACCGCAGGTATTTTGGTACGTGGTGGTTCACAATGCCGCTCAATCGTCCCGTAGGGATGCCCCCTACCCGTTCCAACTCAGGTGAACCACTCAAAAAGATAAGTTTGCCACTTGCGAATTGGGTGTTACCGGTTTCAGCGATATAGCACAATAACGCATTGCGGGCTGTGTTGATATGATTGTCGATAGAATCTTTGCTGATTGGAATGTATTTTACACCGCTGGTTGTCCCGCTCGTTTTGGCAAAATAGATTGGCTGACCTTTCCATAAAACATTGTGTTTGCCTTGCTTAATTTTTTCGATATAGGGTTTGAAGTCTTCGTAATCCCTGATGGGAACCTGTTTTACAAAATCTTCGTAAGATTTAATATTTTCAAACCCGTGTTCTATTCCGAAGTACGTTTTAGTACCCGTTTTTATTAACTGATTGAAAATGGATTGCTGGTCTTCTTCAGCTGTCTCCATTCCTTTTTTTATCTGCTTGTGTATATAGGCTGCAAAAGGCTTGGCAAAAAAAGATTTTATTTTCATATCATATCCCCGAGGGGAAATTTTGTTGTCGTTAAAGGTCTAAAAAGGCGCCGGAGATATTCTTCGTAAAAGTAGATCGTTTTCTTTTATAAACGATTAAGATTTAAGGGTCTTTGCAATTGCAATCCCAATCCCTGTCAAGGTCAATTACAGTTACTACCACCAGGTCATCTTCCTTCGGTGCAAACACGATGCGTACATTTTGGCGGTCACGTGTAATCCCTTCAAGAGGGAAAGTTTTACCCTTTTCGTTTTGCCCAATCTTTTCATAGTTTAATTGCCCGTTTTGTAACACCTCCAGCACTTCACTCTCATCGATATGCCTGCAATCCATACGGCATCGGGCATGCTTTGAATAGATGATTGTATGAGGTTTCCTGTTAAATTCTTCGTTGGTAACAACAGGTATTGTAATGTCAGGCGAATGCCTGACCGGGGCATTTCCCCGCTGATTTTTTTTAATATAAAAAAGCAGCAGCCCCGCAGCAAGCAGCACAATAAATGGAAGATATTTCTTTGTCATGGGTTAATCAGGCTGCTAATGTAAATGAAAGAAGCTTTCCCCAATGATATTTATTTTGGCATGGTTAGTAAATGTTCAAACATTTTATTCAAACAGTTCAGTTATTTATAGGCAATAATTACCGCTATCGTAATAAATACCGGTATGGCACCCTAACAGCTCACCTCAAAAAGAACTATCCGTGGGCGGAAATTTTAAGCAGTCAGCCTATCTTTGCAACAATGAGCAAAACAGTTGCATTACATACATTGGGTTGTAAACTGAACTTTTCTGAAACTTCCACCATCGGGAGGCTTTTGGAAAAAGATGGATTTACGAGAAAGGACTTTGATGAAGTAGCCGATGTGTATGTCATCAATTCCTGTTCCGTCACAGAAAACGCCGACAAAGAATGCAGGATGCTGGTAAGGCGGATACAACGGAAAGCGCCTGAAGCAATCGTAGTAATTACCGGCTGTTATGCACAATTGAAACCGGTTGAGATTGCGGCGATTCCAGGTGTTGATCTTGTGTTGGGCGCTGCAGAAAAATTTAACATCTCAGAACACCTGAAAGAGATCACTAAGGGCGATAGCGCAAGAATTTGTAGTTGTGATATTGAAGACGTAAACGTATTTACCTTGTCGAGATCTGTTGATGACAGAACCAGGGTTTTCTTAAAAGTGCAGGATGGCTGTGATTACAATTGCTCTTTTTGCACCATCCCGATGGCAAGAGGAAAAAGCCGGAGTGAGTCCATTGCCAATATAATCGAAAATATCAGGGAAATTGCGCACCACAACGTAAAGGAGGTGGTTTTAACGGGGATCAATTTGGGTGATTTTGGAAATCCTGTAGCTAATCACAATATGCACCCCGGGGTCAATCACGCTAAAAAAAGTGAGAATTTTTTTCAATTGATCCAAGAACTGGATCAAGCGCCCGGCATTGAACGATACCGTATTTCATCGATCGAACCGAATTTGCTTTCGGATGAAATAATTGATTTTGTAAGTAGCAGCAACCGGTTCATGCCGCATTTTCATATTCCCTTACAAAGCGGATCCAATAAAATCCTTGGACTGATGAGAAGGCGTTATAAAAAAGAATTATATTCGGAGAAAGTAGCGCTGATTAAAAAAAGAATGCCGCATTGTTGTATCGGCGTGGATGTAATTGTTGGTTTTCCGGGAGAAACAGATGAACTTTTCAATGAAACCTTTGATTTTTTGAGTGACCTTGATATTTCTTACCTGCATGTCTTTACTTATTCTGAAAGGCCCAATACTCTTGCTACAACAATGAAACCGGCAATACCTATACCCGTCAGAAATGAGCGCAACAAGATGTTACGCAACTTAAGCTATCAAAAAATGCAGCAATTCACTGCCCTTCATATTGGTGAAACAAGAAAGGTACTATTTGAAATGCACAATAAAAACGGTATGATGGAAGGTTATACCGATAATTATATCAAAATAACCACTCCGTTTAAAAAGGAATGGGAAAACAATATTGTATCATGGAAAATATAAACGAAGAGCCCTTCAGCAAATACCAGGTGACCATTCATTTTGAAATGGATGATGAATTTATGAGCTTGGTACCGGCGCACCGCCTATATATTAACAGCCTGATCGACAAAGGAACCATTGATTATTATTCGGTAAGTATGGAAACGCAGCGCTGCTGGATGATTGTAAATGCGTTAACCAAACAGGAAGTGGAGGATTATCTCATTAAGACTCCCTTACATAAATACTGGACAATAGAGATCGATGAATTGTTTGTGTACGATTCGCAGACTTACCGTTTGCCGGCGCTGCAGCTGAATTAGCGTTGGCTGAATTTCAAAGTATTTGATTACTAATGTAGCAGGCAGGACAATCAGTTTATGTTGACAAATTAAAAAAGCACTCAAAAAGATCATAAAATATTTTGCAGGAATAATTTACCCCCTATCTTTGCAGTCCGAAATAAAAAAAGGGAGTTTAGCTCAGCTGGTTCAGAGCATCTGCCTTACAAGCAGAGGGTCGGCGGTTCGAACCCGTCAACTCCCACTTAATAATGAAGCAGTTATGATTTTATCGTAACTGCTTTTTTGTTATTTGCGCAAAATTTGCATAAACTCAGATGAATACCGAACTGCAAAGAACTAATTAATAATTTTTTTTCTCTTTACAAGATAATAAAATTTTGTTCGATTTTAATCCCCGTGTTGGCATTGTTTTATTTTTCGTTGAAATAAAAAACAAAAAAAATGGCAGATATCTTTAAAGGATTCTGCCATAAGGATTTTAAAAAGTGTTTTTTTTATTTCCCCAATTGTTTCATTTTAATGTGTTCCAACACTTCAGATCGCATAAAGTAAACCCGCCCTCTTTGCTTATGAGATGGCAACCCTCTTTTTATCCAATCGTGTAGCGTAACCAAAGAAATGTCAAGGAAAGAAGCAATTTCTTTTCGGGAGACCAACGGTTCAGTGTTTTCCATGGCTGTACTATTTGACGATCTCACCTCTTCAAAATATTCCTTCAATACTTCTTTCATCCACTGCTTTATTTCTTTTTCAACGGGGATTAAGATAGTTTCCATACAGTAATCATTTATTTCTCATTTATAAAATTTCAAAGTCACGCAATTTCAAGTACACCAAACTCCCCAAAGAGTGATTGAACGAAGGAATGTACCGTATATAATCATACTCACACAACTCCCTGATACACCGGCAATAGGTAGCGGCACCAGATATCTTACAAACTGGCATTATATCACGGCTAATATGCGCAGCGGAATTTTATGACCACTTGAATTCCAGTGACTAATCAATGAAGCGTACAAACTGATATGCGCCGTATTGATCCTTGGATCCTCTTTTACAGATTCAATAAAGGCGCATATCAATTTAAGTTCCTCCCCACTATCAATATCCTCTTTCATAACACACATTTATTCCAATGGAGCTGGTTAAAATTTTTCCATTCAGGAAATACTTTGTTTCTTTTTCCGGGTTCGCTTCCGTTGCTTCGGACCTTCGCTGTCATCTTCTCCCACTTTATCAGATTTAACAGCTTCCTTTTTTGCCGCCTGCTGTTCAGTTTGCCTTTCACCTGTCTTTTCATACAGCGTTTGTATATTTACGCGTTTCATATCCCCATCATAAAAGTTCAACGATTTGAATTGTGGCGCAGCCTCAATAAAAATCTTGTTTTCTTTCCCTTCATGCTGAAGCGTCACCGACTGCCGGTTTCCTCTTTGCAATGATTCAATTAACCTTGATTTATCAACTTCATTAGACAATTCTTTTATCGGGTGTTTGGCAAGCGCTTGTTCAAGGTCATAACCATAATTCTGATTAAATTTCTTTGTCTCGTAATTACCATTTTTATCAATCGATTTAAAATCAAGTTGCACCCAGGCATTATATTTATCACCTTCCCTGGTAGAAAGTTCTTTGTTTACTGCCCGACCGCTCATCAGGTTATAAGCTTCCTTCAACGTGATATTGTCGTCTTTGCTACTGATGTAAAAGGTCTGTTTAGCTGCTTCTGTGGCTTGCTCATTTTTTAAAAGCAGGTTATAGCGATTGAAAAAATACATATCGCTGTCATCAGATTTCTTGAATTGTAACATAGCTACCGTATTGTCCTTCCCAAAATCCTGCTGGTGAAATATGGTGAATTCAGGTGTTTGTTTTTCAATCTTACCCTTTAGTTCATCACTGTGTCCCTCACCGAAACCTGTATACTTCATTTGCTTATTCAGGTAATCAAAATTTTTCTCGTTCATAACATTATTTTTTAAAGTGATTATATCTTTTAGTACTCTTTATTTAAAAGGATTTCTCATCAGCCACCATGCTGGCTATTTCAAATCAGGCAACACAATAGCCCGGATGATTTTGCCATTGTTTACTTTCATAAATAAATGCCTGCCACCATTCTTTTCATTTATTTCAACGGCAAGATATTTCGCATCTGGTATGGTAAACTTCTCTAAAGCAACTACAATCATATTTTTGTTTGATGCTTTTACCTGAGTAATGTTGCCCCCTATGAAAAGTGGTATTATTTCATTTTCCTGGATAGCCGTTCGCTTGCCTTTCTTTTTATCTCGTATATAGAACCGAAGAAAATCAATATCATAGTCTATAGCACTTTTATTAGTTAACCTAAGTTGGTAATAAATAACCCTGTCCTTTATGTAAATGCCGGCAACACAACTTGAAACATTCCAGCTACGGTCTTGCATACCCCACATAATCCGCGGGTTATCTAATATTCCGTTTGCATAAGTTTCCAATGATGCATTTTTCATTTCAGGTACCTGATACACCATTAACCCGGGAGTAGCTTCATATTTCACGGGAAATGAATAAATGCTGCCATCAGTAGTAACTCCAGTTAAGTTAGTTGGTTCAAAATTTTTGATTGCGGCTTTCAACATCAAAATATGATCTGCTTCTTTTACAGGTTGAACTAACACATCTTCGTTCCCCGGTCGACATGGTTAATGGCAAAAGGGAAAACTAGACTCGTTGTCTTGTCCATTGTGATACCAATGCTCTGTGCAGTGGCCTGATTAAATGCAAGGCAAATACTTGCCCAAATAAGTAATTGTTTCATGTCACTACCGTCCTAACGTTTTATAAATTAGTTCTTTGAAAGTCTTGATAGATAAAGGTTTTAAGAGATTTTAGGTTTCAAACGATTTGAGCCAAAAATCGCATTTTCCGAGCCTGCCAATCGGTCATACTTTGCGGCATGAATAACGGAAAATTTTTGTTTGCTCAAGTCATTGCCTTTCTTCCTGTAAACGATTTCATCGGATGCGTAAAGAAGTTTAATGGGAATTACAAAGTCCTTCATTTCACTTGTTGGCATCAGCTTATGTGTATGCTTTTTGGTCAATTAGCAAATCGGGATAGCCTAAGTGATCTTGTAATGTGCCTGAATACTCAACGTGACAAATGGTATCATCTGGGCATGGGAACGGGGATTTCAAAATCAAATTTGGCATATGCCAATGAAAACAGGGACTGGCGAATCTTTGCAGAATATGCATACATACTTATCGCACATGCCAGAAAGGTCTGCACATCCAATAATGACTTTGAGCTAAAGATAGAAGGCAATGTATATGCAATTGATTCGACTACGATTGATCTCTGCTTAAGTGTTTTTTGGTGGGCCAAGTTCCGTAAGAACAAAGGAGCCGTAAAGTTGCATACTCAATATGATGTAAAAACAGATATCCCAACATTCATTTATATATCCGATGGATCCGTTCATGATGTCAACTTTTTGGATATCATCGAATATGAACAAGGTGGCTATTATGTTCTGGACAAAGGATACGTAGATTTTAAGAGGCTATATCTTATTCATAAAAGCAGTGCCTTTTTTGTCACCCGGCTAAAAGATAATACCAATTACCGAAGATTATATTCAGCCAAGGTTGACAAATCAACGGGTGTATTATGCGACCAAACAATTAAGCTTAATAATCATTATGCTGGTAAAAATTATCCTGACAAGCTTCGAAGGATAAAATATCATGACGATGTAATCTGTAATACATTTGAATTCGTCACTAACAATTTCTTATTGTCGGCGCCAGATATAGCCAGGCTATATAAGTATCGATGGGGGGTGGAATTATTTTTTAAATGGATCAAACAACACTTAAAAGTAAAATCTTTTTGGGGTACTCCGACAATGCCGTTAGAGTTCAAATTTACACTGCCATAATTGCATATGTTACAGTCGCAATCATGAAAGAAAAATTAAAGATCAAACATACAAATTATGAAATTCTACAGGTTTTAAGCATAACGCTACTGACCAAAATCCAGATACAGCAACTGTTTCAGGAAAATTATCTTCAAGATTTCAAAGAACTAAAAGGTAATCAATTGATTTTACTATGATTACGTTAGGACGCTAGTGGTTTCATGTTTTATATTTTAAAAAGATGAGCGATATTATTCTTGCTGGTTATTGTTTTTAAGCAGTACCTTATACCCCCCCCTTAACCTGCACCCGGATAAGCTTAACTTTTTTACTTAACAATGTTTTAGCAGCTTCGATCCCGGCCGTTGCGGCCTGTGCACCTATGGAAGGGTCAAGACTATTAAGTGCTACTGATTGCAATGCATTGTCAGTAGACTGTTTGGCATCACGCGTTATTGCACCCGGTATATAGATTCCTTTGAGTCCATCCATGTCATATACTTCCAACTTTACGGGAAATAGAGATTGTGCATCCCTGATAGAACTGATGACAACTTCCAGCCGTTCATTATTAAGTGAAACGGTGCCAAAAAGAAAATTACCCTTTGGAATTAATTGACCATTGATATAAATATTGTTCAGTAAGCGCATTTTTAAAACCGCTCCGTCTACCAGGACCTGCGTTGATTTCAACATTAGTACCCGATCTTGCAAACCCAAAACAAGTGAAAAAAATTATGTCGCGGATATTACAAAGGCGTTGAGTAAGGTGTTGAAAGTAATGACAGTTATAACTGTTAAAGCATTTTCGGCCATAAAGAATTGACTTCTAAATATTAAATATTTAACTCGTGTGTCGCTTTCATCCTAATAAACCATCACTAAACTGCCGAGAAAGATTATATTTTCAAGACTGTCACAGTACACCCATCTTATTTTTTATGCGCCTGCGGCAAATAAGCCGTGAGAACTGTGCCAGATAAAGCTATTGCTCATTGAGATTGGCGTCCCGAAAGAATCGGGACCGGCTATGCCTCGCCAAACACAATTACTGCTTTTGAAAAGTCAAGACTTCTAGAGGCCGTTTACTCAAAGCCATCTATTAAAACTCATTCATTCGATCTGTCGCAAATTTCTTGACAGGCTTTTGCAAAAGCAAGGTCTTCACCTCCATTGCATTGCGGCTGGCCATTGGTTTTATGAAAATATACGCTTCGCTTTCGTTGCTCTTGCGGCATAAACCGCTTCGCCTTTTATTCCACAGTGAACAAAATATTTTCATAAAAACCTTGCTTTTTCAAAATCCTGTTTCAAGGCCGGGTTGCTACGATGGAACGAACGAGGCGCATGCCCGATTTACATTTCACATTTAAACTTTTAAAATTATGTCACACAACATTCATTTCAACGAAGACAAGCAGCAACACAGTTTCTTTTCAGTAAAAGAAACAGCCTGGCACAAGCTGGGGCAAGTGATAGCCGACTACCCAACCAGTAAAGAAGCATTGAAATTTGCAGGGTTGGATTTCGAAGTAATTAAGAGGCCAAATATTCACCGACTTGATAACGGTGATGAGCTTATTTCAAACAATTCTTTTTTCACCTGTCGCTCTGATAATAACGCCATCCTTGGTGACCGGCTGGGGGCAGATTACGAGGTAGTGCAAAATACAGAAGCGTTTGCTTTTTTTGATGCCATTGTTGGAGGAGATGGTATCCAATATGAAACAGCCGGAGCATTGGGGAAAGGTGAAAAGATTTTTATAACCGCCAAACTTCCCGGTTATATAAAAGTGGGCAAAGACGACCTGGTTGAGAAATACCTTTTCTTAACTACTTCTCATGACGGGTATGGAAGTATAACTGCAGCATTTACGCCCATCCGTATTGTTTGCGCCAACACACTTTCTGCTGCTATGCAGCGCCATAGCAATTCTATTAAAATCCGGCATACCGCCAACGCGAAAGACAGGCTGGAACAGGCCCTAAGGTAATGGGGATTTCCAATCAATTTTCTGTTGAATTCGAAAATATCTTTAATCACTGGTCGAAAGTTCGTATTACTGATCCGGAGATAAAAAAGTTGATCCAATTAGCGATGGTGCCCAACAAAGAAGTATTGCGTAATGTACAGGCGGGAAAAGAAGATGATTTGTCCACCTGTTATAAAAATATGACAGAAGAAGTTTATGAGTATGCAATGAGCAGTTCAGCCCAATCCATGGAAACCACAAAAGGAACCGTGTTTGGAGCCTATAATGCCCTCACAGGGTATTTCCAAAACGTGCGTGGTTACAAAAATGATGAAGCCAAATTGAAATCTTTACTATACGGCGGTACGGCACAACTGCGTACACAGGCTTGCTTTAACCTGTGTGAAGCTTTTGCGAAGAAGGGAAGTGATTCCCTTGTGCTGAACTAAATTTTAAAACATAGGTCGTACAGTAGGTATGCTTTAATACAAGATGTAAAATATGCACTGGTTTGACTATATGCGTGGATATGAAGAAGGCAATTATGATGTGAAGTTTAATAAGAGTGGTGAAATAATGCCTTATTTATGAATGGTACTTTTCTTTGGTGCAGGGTCTTAGTGACTGCTAATGGCTTAGACTCTGAATATGCGGAAGTGATTTATTTCATCATCAAGCACGAAAAAAGTGAACGAAGGTATACAAAGTCATATGTCAGTTGGTAACAGCAATAATTGGTTTATTTCCATATACTACGTATTCATCTCCCTTTAAATCATAATTAATATCAGGGTTTTTTACTATGATCTTGTCGGTGTGCTTGTCGCTTGCAAGATTTAGTTTCCAAAATAACTCATACCCGCGAGTACGAAAAGTGGTAGGGAATTTTGCGGTTGCTGCTTTTATGCCATCAATAAAAAAGACAGCCCATTACAAACAAGAACTAATCTGCAAAACACATACCTTACTTATCCAACACACAACGAAACCCAATTGTAGCCGCTCTATCCAGGCCCGGCGACATCAGCAGATATTTTCCGTATTTATTTAGTTCATAAGCCTGCGGAAAATACCAGCGGGAAGTTTTAGCCTGAAAATAACTGCCTCCTTTCAAGATGGCTGAACGGGTGTGCTCATCTGTATATTCGTCTGTCCATTGCCATACGTTGCCTACCAGGTCTTTTATACCCAATAAACTTGCTCCCTGCAGATATGCGTTTACGGCAGTAGGCTTTCGCATGTCGAGGCTGGTATCTGGCAAAGGCATGCGGGTAGAATCTTTTGCCCCCCATGGATACAGCCTTTCGTCGGTTCCCTGTGCCGCATACTGCCACTCCCATTCGTGCGGCAACCGCTTGCCAGCCCAGGATGCATAAGCCCTCGCGTCTTCTATCGACACCCAGGTAACCGGGGCATTTTCAATTGCTAAAGGATAATTCCCATCGCTCCAATCCTTTAAAAAATTATGGTCATCTTTTGGACGGTAATTTGTTGCAGCAAGAAATTTTTTGAATTGTTTGTTAGTAACATTATATGCATCGATGTAAAAAGAAGCGATGGCCATTACATGCGTTTGAGAGCGGGATGGATGAGCCTCCCAAGGATGCTGCACGCCGACTGCCTTGGGTAGTTCGTTGCCTTCTATCATTACTCCGACAGACTGAAAATTATAGCTTTTTGTTGCAGGCACCAATATCATATCCGGCGGAACTATCTTTATTTTTTTTGTTGGTTTGATGTCCACTATCCGCTGTGGAATCTCTTTCCAGTTAGCTGAATAACTTTGTAATGGTTTGGCAGACAAAGTTTTCATCTTCATCAAAAAATTATTGAAAGACGGATCGGTAGCTGGAGCTGCTATGGCAACTATGGCACCAAAGCCATTTTTTTCTATCGGGAAAGATAAATAAACTTTGCCCTCTTTACGCAGCGGAACCAATGGCAGGCCGTTCCAGATATCAAAATATGTGGCGCCTTCCTGGTCATTCAATTCGACCTGGTTTCCTTTGGTATCAATGCTATCGCGGTTTACAAACGTGTAAACTGTTTGCCCGATGCCTGGAAACTTTGACGCGAAGATGCCGGGCTGTAAAACAGGCACATGCGGCGACCAACCTGCATTGCTCCATATCGTGGGAAACTGTTGGTAGATTGTCCTTATTCTCCTGATGGCTTCCGCATAACGCTCCGGCACCTGGTTCCAGATACCCCAGATATTTTCCCAGGTATTATAACCGATGCCATTGAAGAAAGCGTATTGCAGGTCGTTGGTCCTATTGGTTACCCATCGATTGGTGATGTGTACCTGGTGCCGCGGCTCCAGCCACTTATAAATGCTTACTCCCGGTATCTTCGCGTATTCCCAAAAATAGCCCCAGCTCATTGTGTTCCATTCTGCCATCTTAAGGTTCCTCAGGCTTAGTTCCGGCTGCAATGCAATGGTATAACCAAGGCTATCATAAGCCGCCTTATAATCTTCGGTAACGCCGAACATGGTGTCGCCATTCAATCCATCTGCACCAATTTCCTTCATGGCCAATGTCAATGATACTGCCATCGTCCATTCAAGTTTACGGGTTCCATGATCCCATATCATGATAGGAAAAAATACCCTTACGCCTCTTTTTTTAAAAGCGCTCACCATCGTTGCTATACCTTTTTTTCCACCGGGCATATCATCCCAATAATCCAGCTGGTTACGGTTATCGACACCGATGTTGGGGTATGTCGGCCAGATGAGCACGCCATCCAGTCCGCCATACCTTTTTGTTACATCCTGCAAATACCTGTCTACCGTATATACCCTTTTTATAGGGTCATACAAATAACGGTCGTGTGCCATAACCTGGGCATACATAAAAGTAGTAGTCGTCCAGCTTAGCTCCGGGCGCAGGTACCGGCTGGCATCAAATTGCAGGCTGTCCCTTAATTTATTCCGCCATTGCTGCATGCTATCCAGCCAAACGGCATAACCTCCAGGCGTAGCAGGGCCGGCAAATAATTCACGTAACTGGCCCTGGGTTGGCTGAGATGCCAATTGAGGGTTTGGTTGCCGGGGCCCCATTTGCGCATAAATACCACTGATAGTGACCAGCAGGAATAAAAGAAACAGGCATTGGTTTTTCATCTTTATAACTTTAGATGTATTTTTTAGTTGGCAGCAGCTAGCGGCTTATTATCGTATACCACATATTCGTCTCCCTTTAAATCGTAATTGGCATCGGGGTTTTTTACTATGATCTTTACAGTGTGCTTGCCGCTTGCAAGATCTAATTTCCAAAATAACTCATGTCTGCGGGTACGAAAACCAGTAGGAAATTTTCCCGTTTCTGTTTTTACGCCGTCAATAAAAAGGTCTGCCTCAAATTCGTATTCCGCAGCATCTTTTTGTTTTTTAACTGCACGGCCCATCAACGCAAAGCCAGTGCCTTCAAAATCAAAGGTTAACCCGTTTATATCTTTATTACGAACAGAAGGTTTGGCAATGGGGTAAATGCCGGGAAAGCTTTTTTCAAACCGTACTGTTGATGGTGCCTGCTTTTTAATGAGTACAAAATCATCTTCAATCCTACCTCCATTTCTTGTAATCATTGCCAGTGCATGTTTGTAGCTAATAGCATTTACGCTGTTGAGCGATAAATGAGTATAGCTAAAATTCATGTCTTCAATACCTGCAAGCCCTGCTTTCCATTTTGCAGGAATCTTGTTAAAGCCAATGATAGTGCCTAACACTCCTCCTGCCGTAGAAGGATTGCAATCCGCATCCTGCCCGGCACGTGTTGCTATCTCCAGCGTTTTGGTATAATCGCCATTGCCATACAATAAGCCCATCACTACATAAGCTGCATTAATTTTAGCATCTATATTGAAGGGCGAAAAAACGCCTTGAGGGCATACCATATCCTCAGCCCATTTTTTTTGCAACTCAAACCAGGTGGCTTTCCAATCCGCAGGGTATTGCTTATGCCATTTGATAACATCACTGATGCATTGATGAAATTCACTTTGCGAAGGAATGGTTTTTAAAGCTTCCCTAACAACAAAAGCCACATCGCTGGAAGTAAATGCAATGCTGTACATGGCGCCTACAAAAACGCCGCCATACCAGCCGTCTCCATAGTTCATAATATGGCCTATTTTGTCATTGAGCGCAGAAGCTGAATTAGGCATACCCGGATTCATCAATCCTGAATAATCCGCTTCTATCTGGTAATCAATTGCATCGGCATGAAGGTTGTGCTGTGGCTGGCCGGAAGCAGGCGCCTTAACACCATTGAGGATATTGTAACGTGCCGCCTGGTTAGCAAACCAAAGGTCGTACCCTGCGTGTGCAAAGGAGTTGGCAAAAGAATCTACCGGCGCATCGAACCCTACCCTTTCTAAAATATCTACAAAAGTGAGGTCCATATAAATATCATCGTACAACCCGGGGTTTTCAGTCATTGCCTTTTTTAGAGACCCATCCTGCCAGACAAGGGGTTGGTAATCCTGTATGAATGTTCCATTGAACCTGAACTCGTAAGGGCCGCCGAAAGTAACACCAATGGTTTGGCCGGCCCAGCCCCCGCGAATCTTATCTTTTAAGACATCTTTGGAGATGCGTAACATGACTGCATCATTAATTTTTTTTACATTGTTGCCCTGGCCATAGACCGTAACACTCACACACAGGCAAATAAGACATATTATTTTCTTTAGCATGGCTGAAGTTTTATTTAAAAATTAATAACCGGGGTTTTGACGAAGCTTTGGGTTCACATTAAGCACGGCAGTAGGTATTGGATAAAGCTCATGATTGGGATTGCCGGCTGGCTTTTCAAACCAGGCAACATTCCATTTATTAAAGCGTATCAGGTCCTGGCGCCGGTGGTACTCCCATACAAACTCCCTGCCCAGTTCGGCTAACAATTCATTCATAGTTAATGTAGCAATAGTATAATCATGGCTATGGTCGCCAAAGGCTCTGAAGCGAACCTGGTTTACAAGGTCTACGGCCTGTTGTGTAGCCACGTTGCCGTTCTTACGCATCAGGGCTTCTGCTTTGGTCATCAATGCATCGGCATAGCGAAAAACCACCCAGTCGTTGCTCATGCTTTCATTGTCTTTTAAGCCAGCTTCATACTCATATTTTTTAAAGCGCACGCCATCATCAAGCAAAGCCGGCGCGGTGGGGTTATACAAAGCATTGATGTGGTTGCGGTAGGTTAATTGCCTGGTAGGTGACAACATCAGCGGCTGACCGGAAGCGCTGAATTGCGGGCCAACCAGCCATGATTTTATACGCTTATCGGAAGCATCGTAAGCATTGTAAAAATCTTCCATTCCGGCATATCCGTCCCATGTAAAGGCAATAAGGCCAAAGGTTTGCTGGCTCAATGTATGCAAGGTCCAGCAATGTAGCTGAAGGATACTGCCTGTAGTTCTTGTTTTATCGTACGGTACAACAAATATGTTTTCTTTTGAACCAGCGTTATTAACGGCAAAATTGGAAAAATAATCGGCCGGCAAAGAATAACCGGGTGTATTGATCACTGCTTCAGCGGAGGCGATCGTTTCATCCCACATAGCTGCGCCTTTCCATTTTTCCGCGTTAAGGTATAATTTTGCGAGCATCATATTGG
Organism: Ferruginibacter sp.; assembly: GCA_025963635.1. GTDB lineage: Bacteria > Bacteroidota > Bacteroidia > Chitinophagales > Chitinophagaceae > Ferruginibacter. The sequence continues at coordinate 47,098 of JAOQAK010000014.1, read as the reverse complement.
CCATCGCTTTGGTACTGGTACGGCCATAATTATTAGTATTGGGAGCATCATTCAGCAGCGGTAAATTATCCTTTATTTCTTTTACTATAAAATCCCAAACTTCAGCACGCGTATGTTGCCCAGGTAAAGTAACATCTTTAAAATCGGTAGAGATGGGGATATTACCAAACCAATCCATTGCCCTGTAATAAAAGAAAGCCCTTGCAATTTTTACTTCGGCGAAAATTTTATCTTTGCCGGCGAAATCCACCTTCGATCCTCCCAGCTGATAAAGTATTTGATTGCACATAGAAATGCCATCAAAACAAAAACTATAACCAACGGACATTGGTGTTAAATTTGGATCGTACTGATGACGGTGAAGAGCGATCCAAAGGCCGTTATCGTACCATAAATTGGTTTCCCTGAAAGGAATGATACATTCATCGGTACCCACCAGGTCCAGGCTGCCGGCTCCAAAGCGGCCGGTTATTCTTCTCAATTGTGCGTATATCCTTCCTACGTTGGTCATTACTTCAGCTTCGTTTCTAAAGAAGCCATCTGCGGGTATGGAAGAGAAAACCTCTTCATCAAGCTTGGTGCATGACCAACTGCTCATGACGCAACAAAGCAAAACAGTGTATTTTAAAATTGACTTTTTCATATTTGTCTTTTGTAAAATGATCTAATTAAAATGTCATGTTTAATCCCAATGTAAACGTTCTTGTTCTTGGATAATAATTGTAAGCATCAATACCGGGTGCAAGACCGGCAAGGGTAACTTCAGGATCAACCCCTTTGTAGCCTGTAATGGTAATTAATTGCTGACCGGTAGCATACACACGTAATTTTTTAATGACGCTATTTTTAAAAGGAACAGTATAACCAATAGAAAGGTTATCCAGTTTTATGTAAGAGGCATCTTCAATAAAGCGGGAAGAATATTCTGCTTTGCCTTTATAACCTGGATTATCAAGGGCACTTAATAAAATATTCTTGCCGCCTAAATAACCAAAATTCTCGTAGTACAAACGGTGTATGTTTAATACTGAATTGCCATAAGAACCCCTGAAATTAAAAGAGAGGTCCAAATTTTTATAGGCAAATGCATTGCTGAAAGACATCTGGAATTTAGGATAAGCGTTGCCGGCAATCTGCCTGTCTGCTTCATTGATAACACCATCTTTTTTGTTGTCCTGATAAATAGGATAACCTGAAGCATCTATCCCTTTAAAAATAAGTGTTACAAAATTGCCTACAGGGCCGCCTTCTAATATCTGGTGAGTCCATGTTTGCACATCGGCACCTATATTGCCTTGTTTTAAATCGGTTAGTTTAAAGCCAAGATCGTTATTGGAAAAAGATACCAGTTTGTTGCGGTTACGACTGTATAAAACGGAAGTTGTCCATGTAAATGAATTTGTTTTTACAGGAATGGCATTAAGGGTTACTTCAATACCGCTATTACGTATAGTGCCTACATTGGTATATAAGGAATTGTATAAATTAGGAGGAACAGGTACGGTGTATGTCCATAAAAGGTCTTTTGTATTACGGATGTAATAATCCACGCTGCCACCTATTCTGCCCTTGTACAAACCAAAGTCGGTACCAATGTTCAGCTCCTCTTTCTTTTCCCACCTTAGGTCGGGATTGGGGTTACTTGCAGGGGGATAAGTATTGATCCATTGCCCGTTGTAAAGAACGCGGCCACCCACTGCCAGCAATTGTAAAGAGCGGTAATTGCCGATATCCTGGTTACCCGTTACGCCATAGCCTGCACGTAATTTTAAATCCGACAACCATGATATATTAGATAAAAATGATTCTTTATTCAACCTCCAGCCAACACTTACCGCGGGAAAATCGCCCCATTTCTGATTGGCGCCAAACCTTGATGAGCCTTCGTGGCGAAGGGAAACCTGCGCCATGTACTTTTCGTTAAAATTGTAAATAACACGGCCAAAAAAAGCGATGAGCCTGTTGGATTCTTTATAGCTGGATAGTAATGCCTGACCTTGTGCTAACGCATTGCCTGCACCAATATTATTATACTGGTAAAGGTCTACATCAAAATTACTGTTAGCAGCGTTAAAAGTTTCGTTGGTACCATATTGATAAGAGTATCCTGCAATAGCCTGGATACCATGTTTGCGAAATTGTTTGCGGTAATCGGAGCTTATTTCCAGCAATTTATTATTTGCCTGGCCTGTGCCAATTGTAGCAGTGCCATTGTTGCCGATCCCAATTGGGTAATACCTGGATTGGTACTGGGTATTTTTATAAGAATCCCGGATGAGTGAACCAAAAGCCGAAATATTAAAGCCGCCCGCAATGGCATAAGATATTTTTGCGCTACCGGTAAAAGTTTGTTGCTTGCCACCAAGCTCTTCTTCCTTCAACATGGCTACGGGGTTATAATACTGAAAAGGGCCGGTATTTCGAAAGTAGCCACCAGCAATGGTATTAGCCGTATCATATACACGTTCGGTAGGGTTGCGGCGAAAGGCCTGCTGCAGTACTTCCTGGTCGGTAAAGTCGCGTTTGGTTTCTGCATAGACAAGGTTATAATTAATGGTAAGCTTGTTGTTAAATTCTTTTTGGGTGATGGCCACTTTGCCTTGCATGCGTTTATTAGCATTGTCTTTTACGATGCCCTGGGAACCGCGGTAATTTGCGTCTGCACGGTAATTAAAATGTTCTGTACCTCCAAACATGGCCAAATCGTAATACTGGTCAATAGGTGTTTGAGTTATCTCTTTAAACCAATCTGTATTGGCGCCAAAATCAAACTCTTTTTCACGCCCCGAATACTGCGTGTGAATGGCCTGCCTGAACTCTGCGGCATTTAGGTTGCGCAATTTTTTGGCCACTGTCTGAATGGAAGTGTAGGTAGCGAATTCAAGCCCATGTTGCCCGGCCTTTCCTTTTTTAGTGGTAATGATGATAACACCGTTTGTGCCCCTGGTACCATAAATAGCTGCTGCGGAGCCATCTTTTAAAACATCGATGGATTCAATTTCATCTACGCTCACACTGTTGAGGTCACCCCCCAAAATGCCATCAATAACAAATAACGGGGCCTGACCGCCAGAGAGCGTTGTAAGGCCACGCAGCTGAATATCAAATGCGCCGTTAACATCTCCGCCGGCAGGTCTTGCAATGTTTAACCCGGCTACCCGGCCCTGTAATAAACCAATTGGGTTACCAATATTTCCTTTGTTAAAATCAGCAGGTTTAAGTGTAGTAATGGCACTGGTAACTTCCTTTTTGGTAGTAGTTCCATAACCCACCACTACCACTTCATCCATTTTACCAAATGAAACTGTAAGCTGTTCGTTAAATAACTTTTGCCCATTATAGGTTACTGTTTTTGATTCGTAACCAACAACAGAAAATACCAATGCTTCCCCCTTTTTTATAGGTATGGCGAAGTGCCCTTTTGCATCCGTTATAACAGTTGCGGTACTTCCTTTTTTAGAAACAGTAACATCCGTAATGGGCTTTCCCTGGGCATCGGTAATAAAGCCGGATACGGGCTCACCATTATTTTGAGCAGTGCAAATAATGGGTAGAAAAAAGCACAGGCAACTGATTAGGGTAACTGCCCGAAGCTTTGCAGCAAGTTGTAGCATTTGTAGGATCATAGCAATCGTTTTAGTTGTTAATAATTTGTTTATTAAATAATCAGGTTTCGTTTAAAAGGGTGGAAAAATTTCAAATCAGAAAGTAGAAGATTGAGCTAGGCCCCGGAAATAATAATAAGAATAAGTCCCACTATAAAACAAGCAAACATTCCTGCCAGCAACCCGGTAACTTTCCCCTGTGCATTTTTAAATTCTTTCCATATCAGCACACCCCATACAGCCGCTACCAGCGTGGCTCCCTGGCCCAAACCATAACTTACCGCAGGCCCCGCTTTGCCCGCTGCGAGCAGGTTGAGTAAATTACCTATCCCCCAGATAGCGCCGCCCAATACCCCCACCAGGTGAAGAGAAAGTTTGCCACTGAAATAAGTTTTATAAGATAAGGACGGGCCTTCGAGCGGACGTTTCATCATGACGGTATTGAAAATGAAATTACTCGCCAGTATCCCTACTGCAAATACCACAAAGGCGGTGTAGGGTGTCATTTTGAATGGTTCAGGCTGTACAAAATTGTTGAGGTCCATAGAGGCGGCTATAAACCTGTAAAAGAATGACATGAGCACACCTGCGGCGATAGAAAGCAGTATGCCTTTAGTGCTGGCCCTGGAGGAACTTATGGCTGCTTTTTTATAAGCTATGGCATTCAGGATAATTGCGAGCATCACGAACAGAACCCCTGCAAACAATAAAAGAGGATCACCTTTTTGTACGCCCATATAATTGATGACCACACCAAGAATCAATGCGATACCAATACCTACCGGAAAAGCAACGGACATACCGGCAATAGCAATGGCCGCTGTAAGCAATATATTGGCAAGGTTAAAAATAATGCCCCCTAAAAAGGCGCTGCCTATCCCGGCCCAGCTGGCCTGCCGGAAATCGGGTAAAAAACTACGGCCAAAACTTCCCCAGCTTCCTAAAGTGAAGGCAGCGATCAGGGAGAATAGTAAAATACCAATAACATAATCCCAATAAAACAGCTCGTACCTCCATTTACCGGTTACCAATTTTTGAGTATTGGCCCAGCTTCCCCAGCAAAGCATGGTAATAAAACAACAAAGAATAGCTAAAGAATAGTTTTGGACAATAAACATGGAAGCAACGTTAAAAATTAAAAAAAGGAGATTTAAGTCAATTGCAATTGTTGCATAAGCAACTCATTGCGATAGGGAATAGAAGACTGTGCACCCATGCGGGTTACAGATATGGCGGCCGCTTCGCATGAAAACCCAACGGCCTCTACCAATTCTTTTCCTTCTGATAAAAAAACGGCAAGTGCCCCATTGAATACATCCCCGGCAGCAGTAGTGTCTACTGTTTCAACTAACCTCGCGGGTACAATATAAAATTGACCATTTTCTAAAACCATGGCCCCGAGCGGCCCCATGGTGATCACCACATTTTTTACACCCATCTGGTGAATAGCGCTGGCGGCACCTTTAGCCGTTTCCATATCAGTTACCTCAATACCTGAGATCATGGATGCCTCAGTTTTGTTGGGGGTAATAATGTCTATACCCCTAAGTAATTCTGAAGATAAAAGTGTAGCGGGGGCTGGATTAAGAATTACTTTTACACCTTTTGAGCTGGCATACTGAACTACAAATTGAACCGTTTGCAAAGGGATCTCCAGCTGCATTAAAATAATACTTGCCTGGTCAATTTCTGTTAAAGCGCGTTCAATATCAGCTGGCAATAAATTAGCGTTGGCACCGGGAGCTACAACAATACTGTTTTCACCATTGTCATCAACAGTAATAAGTGCCACGCCGGAAGGAAGGTCATCATCCGAAAGGATGTACTTTGTGTCTATGCCTTCTTCATCAAATAACTGGAAGGATTGTTTTCCAAATACATCGTTGCCCATTTTTGAAATAAAGATGACATCTCCTCCAAGGCGGGCAACGGCTACGGCCTGGTTAGCTCCTTTTCCGCCAGGATTCATAAAAAAAGAGCCCCCTAAAACGGTTTCTCCATGGGCGGGAATATGGGTTGTTTTTACTACCATATCCATGTTGGTACTCCCAACGACTATGATTTTTTTTGATTTCATACCTACAAGTGTTTTAGCAATCTTTTACCAAAAATAATATTTGGAATAATAGCCAATCTGCCTATTTTTATTAAAAGATAGAATCCCAAATTGCAGATTTTTTAATTCTAATTATCTCAATTAATTGATATTCAGGAATATTATGATTTATTTCTCTCCTAATTTTTGTAAATCCTGATTGACATGTCTAATTGCACCACTGCCATTCGCCTCATCAATTCGTTGTCACCTTCAGAAAAAAGACATTTTCGTTTAGCCACCCGAAAGCAGGCCGGAAAAAAAGATTACCTGCTGTTATTCGACATCATCAACAGTAGCCGTCCGGGCGAAACCACCGTAAAAAAAATTACTGAAAGCTTTCTTAAGAGAGGTCCGGAATCTTCTATCGATGCAACATCAAGGTATCTCATCAAAATAATTACCGATAGGCTGATAGCCTCTAAGACAGAAAAAGACAATGAATTCAATTTGTTTCAAAGCCTGCTCAGGGTAAAAGTTTTACAGGAAAGATCGTTGCAGACAGAGGCATACAAGGATCTAAAAAAGATAAGGGACCTTGCCATTTCATCGCAGCACCATATTATACAATACATGACGTTTCGCATGGAGCTGAATCATTTATCTGATCAACGTTTTGCCGGGATAAAAGATAACTACCTGGTAGAAATGCAAATGAGGGCTAAAGAAACCTTGCGTAATATTCAAAATATAGAGGCACATCATGCTTTGTATGAACTAATAAAATACCGACTCACTCATTTAGGCAGGATTGTTTCTGACAATGATAAAAAGAAGTTGAATGATTTGTTACTGAGTGAAATTAGCCTGGTTACGGGCAAAGTGAAGACAAGTTTCGAATCCCGAAAATTGCACCTGCTTTTTCAATCCTTCTATTTTACTGATATTGCCGATCACCGTTCGGCTTTGAAAAGCTTTCATGAACTCAACAGGCTTTTTGAACAAAACCCCAATCTGCACGATCATCCGCCAATAGATTATTTTTCTGCCCTGGAAGGCATCTTAGACAGCCTGCGGACTGTGCGTCAATACGAGCAGGTGTCATTCTATATCAATAAGCTTGAAAAGATAGATACCGCTACATCTCCCGAGTATTTTCGTTTCCTTTTAAAAAAAACGATTGCTATTTATACGTTATCAGTGTTCATTGGAGAACACGATTTTATCGGTGCCGTCGATTATATCCATTCGATGAATGCGTTGATATTGACATCTTACCACCTGGTGCATATTGAAAAGCAAGCCGAACTTCATTTCTACTGCGCGTTAGCTTATTTTGGAAAAAAAGATTTTAAGAAGGCGCACAAATATTTGCAAGTTGCACTCACTGATAACCGGGATCAAACCCAGCAAGTCATTTACAAAGCCATCCGCTTACTGAACATCATCATTTACTATGAACTGAAAGATATGGATTACCTCCATTATGAGATCCGGTCCTACACACGTTCAGATAAACGAAACGGCAGCCTCACAAAATGTGAAAAGCTTATTTTTAAGACCATCAAGTGGCATCCTTTGGCAAACAGTACTGCAAAGAATAAATTGCTAATGAAAAAAATAATAGCCAATGTACAGGCGATAAGAAATGATAAATATGAAGGGCATCTTATTAAATACATGGACTTTCCTGAATGGTCGATGCAAAAGTTTCAGCAACAAATTAGTGATGGTTCATGAACTGATTGATGGGTATAGAGATATCTTTTGAAGAAAGACTTAATTTTTCTGCAGAATAGCATTAGTACTAATGCAAATAAAAAGAAACACGTAATTTTTTTAGAAAGTAGGCTAGCTTTCGAGGATCATTTAATGTTTCTCTAAATCGTCATTTTATCTTTAAAATACAGCAACTTAGTTTTTCTTGATTCAATTATATAAAGTCAATTGCGGGAACATCTATCATGCTTACTGTTAAAACGCACTTATTTTCAGCCATCTTTCATAAATAAAATCTAATCGACTCGATATATTTGTATTGCCCTTATAATACTTTTGTACATTTAATTAATTTGTAGCCACCCCATTATTCCTATGGCAATAAAATTAATTTTTAGGAAAGGTATTCACATTTTCTAGTTTCAAACCGGTGAATGCGCAAACTTCATAGACGGTAATAAAAGACCCCGCTTCCTTCTCGTATTTCTTTCGGATTTTGGCAATAAGCTTCCTGGCCGCTCTCTCTTTACGGCCTGTGATATTTGTTATGTCTTTCGCATAAATCACTATGCGATTTGGGATCGTCTGCTGCATAACCCTGCACGTTCGGAACGCCTGCTTTTTTGCGTGAAGTATTCATTTTACTATTGTGGTGATAATTGCAAATATAGAAAATGTTTCATGTATAATATGCTGACAATTACCTGTACTTGCAAAAACATTCATCTTTAAATTTTGTGAAAAATGGCAAGGCAAAAAGGCATTATTAAATTGAGAACTACGCATTTCAAAATAATTTCTGCCGGGTCGGTAGTCGACTTTGAGAATGAAACTTTTGAAGTGGATACCCAGGAAACTGCGGAAATAGCATTGGACAGTGTAGCAACCGTGGTGATCAGTTTGGTAAATAACGTTACACCGAACAGTGTGCCTCCCATGTTCCTGGCATTGGGTATTATTTTTTACCAGGAAGTGAATGGCGTCAGGTATGTCTTAAAGAACGGGTCGTACAATGCACTGTCGCTGGTGAAAGTAAATGGCGTTTAATTTTCACCTGGTGCCACCCATGTTTCAATACGCTTATGAATACTACCAACAAGTCAGTAGCGGCTTCTAAGTTTCAAATCAAAATCCAGCTTTACTTAATCCAAAATCCTGTAAGAAGGGCAACAACAATGGAACAACATTATTTGGACAATACCACCAAAGCCGGCACTGCAGCAGGAACCTTGTTAACCATTATTGCCAATATCAACAGTGAGGATCTTGTTAAAACAGGAATACTTGCTGCGGTGAGAGCAACCGTTAGTTTTATGGTAACGATCCTGCTAAAGGCCCTGGTGAGGTATTTCAAAAAGTGATCGTCCGGGTTTTGTGGTGATTTTCGGATGTGGCATGTCCCCGGTTAACCGGGGCATTTTTTTGTGCCCTGTAACGAGCACTGATCAATAGAAAAACAGGGTATGCCCTCAAGCAGGGCATACCCTGTTGAATGCCTAAAAAGGCAATGCTGCAAACTGCCTGCGGCCTGATGGGAAGCACCAGATATACCAGCCGCGAGATTTAACGTGGTAGACTGCTGTACCAGGTAATGGATGATAATAACCCTGGCGTCTGCGAAAATGCCGGCTAAAAAATGAAGACTGAACCGGCGGCACCGGAAAAGTGCTGTTGCTAAACGGGCATACTGATAGATGCCGACGGGTGATGATACGAAGCTGCTTTTGCATAATGTGGAATTTTTAGAAGCGTCTCACCAACGAAGGCGGATAAAAAACCAAAAGGAAACGGAATAAATGAATGGGCTGTGTGTTGGGGCTGTGTTTATGCCGGAATCTTTTTGTTTTTTTTCGTCAGGCCCTGAGCGTTTGCCCGCCGTAGTTATCTTTACCTACTAAAAAACACTTAGGCAAAAGCGGTTATTATGGTTAGGCATTCCTGTTTGCCTTTAAGCGAGTTTTCCCTGCGAATCCATACCGTTAGTCCTCGCTTATTTCGCGACTTACACATATACGGCCCTGATCAGGACTCAACTGTCACCTTTCATATATCATAGTACACGCTATTCATTACCGCACTTGCCAGTATTTACGGCATTAGGATTTAATGCCGTTTTGAATGAAGTAATTGCGGATCAAAAACTCCTGAACAGTAGCGGTTGATTTTAGAATTTGCGCCAGGTTATTTTTGCGCTGCTCCAATAATTCCAGCTACTGCAGTATAATTTTGAATTGCTGCCAATGAGGGTAAATGATATTGGCTGCAGGCTGGATGATATCCCTTGTTTCGCCAATATTTACGAAAGGAATAACAGAGCCCCGGCGAACAAATTTAAAAGCCTGTGCCTTGTGTAAACCATAGGTGAGCCAGTAATAAAAATCTCTCATTTCTTTATTGTTTGCAGTGGCAACAAAAGAATTTACCCAAGGCTGAGAACATGGCTTACCGGCGTTGTTGCCTTTTGATAAAATAAAGAATTGAATATCCGGGAATAATTGCTGTGAAGGATGATAGCAACGGATAGAAAGCGGCATCATAAGTTGTATACCGCTGGTTTTTACATTTGTGGCAAGCGCCACATTTGGCCAGCGATAGGCAACCCAAATGCAGCGTGGGAAGGCAAGGTTTTTTGACAAAACAAATACTACCTGGAGCGAGCCGAATTTGCGAAGCAAGGGCGAAGCGAAAGGTGGAGATCTTTTTGTAAAAACCGGAGGCGATCGAAGTGAAACGGAGCGAAGACCTTGCCGACTAGATTGGGCATAACTTGCCTTTCGCTGGCCTAAATGGAGATTATGAAAGTTGGTAAAGTATGTTATAAAAGCAATTATCCGATGACTTTATAGCAGTATGATATGTTGCTTACAGTCCGATGGGATAGCGGATGGAACAGCGGCAACAAATAGACACTGGATGGGAGCCTGCCGCCTATGGGAAACAGTAAACGGGTGATTCAATAATCGTGTTCATTTAGTAACGCACGGCTCTGGAAGCAAGTCAAAAAGAATGCATTGTTGTCTGTAGTACTTTTTCGTGTCGTCCGTTACAGTCTAATTTTAAAGCCGCCATTAAAAATAAATCCATCTGCCGGTGTATAAACTTCTCTGAATTGTGGATTTTGAATTGTTCCCGAATACATACTTTCCCACTTAGATTGTCGGGTGTCCAGAAAGTTTTCAAGATTCAAAAATAAACTAAAATGTTTAAATTTATATTCAGTTGAAACGCCGGCAACCCAATAATCACGCACTTTTTCATTGTCGCTTAAATATTGTTGTCCTACATAAAAGAGTTCATAACCTATTCGTAATTTTTCATTCAACTCATACATAATGTCAATGTTGAGATGATGTTTTGCCGTTAAAGGATTGACAGAAGAAACATTATTGCAATTTCTGTTTACATCTGTATAAGTATAGCCAATAAAGTAAGAAATATCTTCAAGCCGAAATTTGATAGTCGTTTCGAAACCTTTGGCTTCAATATTTCCATTAGCATTTTCAAAAGAAAAATTGTTTGTTCCTGTAACCGCATTTAGCACCAACGGATTATTAATTCTTGTGTAAAAAAATAGTTGATTGATTGAAAAATTGATGTCCTCAACAATGATTGTTTTGTAAGTAATGTCAGCATTTAAGCCATACGATTTTTCGGGACTAACTTTTAAAAGGTCAAGCGGATTGATGTTTTGAAAGGCTTTTTCTTCTGCGTCTTCCGAAAAAATCGTAGGTGTTTTGTAGCCCAAACCACCGCCAATTCTCGAAGTTAGTTTGTCAGTCATTTTGTATAACAATGATAATCGGGGCAATACAAAAAGAGTATTACTATTTGTTAAGTCAAAACGCAAACCACTTTCAACAATAAATTTTTTGGAAACCCTTAAATTGTTTTGAGCAAATATACCAAAAGCAGAGCTGAAATAATCTAACCTGCTGGCAACGGTATTGACTTGTTTGAAATTGTCGGAAATAAAATTTGCCCCTAAATTCCATTCTGATTTTTCTTTGGGAATGAGATAATTGGCTTCGCTAAAAGTTGCCACATTTTGCCCTTCAAAATTGTAAGTTGGTCGCTCAATTGTCCTGTTAAAATATCCAATGCTATTTTTGATTGTCAATATATTTTTATTTGCAAATGTCTTTTCAAACTTTGCCTGGGTTGAATATCTGTTCGTATTATTGGTTTCGAAAAAAGAATGAATAGCGTCGGCTTTATTTTTTATTACTTGCAAGTCGCCACCTTTCCGCTTTTCAAATCCCGCGTTAATGCCAAAACTAAAAGTCGTATTATCGCTTGGATAATAAAAAAATTTAGGACTAATGGAATAACGGCTATACTTTGGAATGTCTGAAAACCCGTCATTATTGTTGTCGTAGGATTTTTGAAAATTGCCTGATGCGTAAATTGTAAGTCCCGTTTTTTTATATCGTTCAGAATAAAAGCCACTTAAATCCAAAGCCTTGGTTTGATTCGTGTTCGCTAAAAATGAAATTTCTCTTTGATCTGTTGGTTCTTTTGTGATAAGGTCTATAAGGCCTGCAATTGCTCCACCACCGTACAGGGTGGATGTAGAACCTTTGATAACTTCAACTCTTTTAAAATTCAAGGGAGGAATTTGCAAAACACTCAAACCACTTGCAAAGCCTGAATACAAAGGAAATCCATCTTGCAGAAGCTGCGTATACTTTCCGTCCAATCCTTGTATGCGTATGCTTGCACTTCCCGAAACCTGCGATGTTTGTTGTGTTTGGACTCCTGCAATTTCAGATACTAACATTTTAATATTTCCTGGTTGCATTACAGATTTTTCTTCCAGGTCTGCTAATGGAATTCCTTCAATTCGGGTAGGAATGTCTTTTATATTTCGACTGCTTCTTGTGGAAGAAACTATTTTTACTTCTTCCAATTCTTCCGATGAAGGTTCTAAAAATATTGCGATAGTGTCACTTTGAGGAAATAAAATAGTCTTTTCATTCTCTTCAAACCCAACAGATTTTATGATAATTGTTTGCTTTCCATTTGGAATATTTTTGAGTTCGGCAAATCCTTTGTCGTCAGAAGTCGTACCGTTTTGAGTTCCTTTTAAAAGTACAGAAACGCCAATTAGAAGTTCGTTAGTCTTTTCATTTTTGATAATAGCTTTGAAAGTATTTTGGGCAAAAACATTTGTTGAAAAAGTGATAATGAAAAGTAAAGAAAGTATTTTTTGCATTTTCGTAGTTACGTAGTTAGTTTAAGTTGTGAAGTTACGAAATAAAGTTGCGGCTGTTTGTCGTCCCTGTAAGTTAGCAGAATCGCTCATAGCATTACACAAACACGGATATATACTTAATATACTAAATATCGTAAATTGAAAATCAGGCCATTTATTTTTTTGTTTTTAATTGGAGAATACGCCAATCTACAATTAGCAGATATACACCAACATAGCACAAGGCAATAGCGCCTGCGGCCAAAAGAAGCATAGCCGTGTGGCACACTTGCCCACACTGAAGCCACACTGCTTGCCGTCAAGGCAATGGAGGAGGTACGACGGAATTGCCGGCGAGTGCCACAGGCTGGGGTGGACAGTAAAGCGACCGCAGGGAGCGATGGACATGTCTCGTACTGAAATAGGTTGACTAAAAATGTTTAATTTTTAGTCAACCTATTCCAGGGTTTGACACAGTGTTGGCTTTGCGAAAACGTAGGTGCATTGCCGACAGCGTGGTAATGTGTGATCGGCTCGGCATGCCATGCGTTGAAGCAAATGTTTAGCTACGAACGGGTATAATGGAGCGGAACGGAGGACGAAATGAACGAAGTTGCATGCAGGACACAGGAGCTGCCCGAACGCAGGAAGGAGGAGGAAAAAGTGTGACAAACTGCGTAGCGCAGCGGAGCACCTCCGGCAAATGCAGCTGCAACAAAGCCCTAAAAGTTTTTAACAAGAACATTGTTGCTGCTGCATTGGTTTGGCGCACTTTTTTTATCGACGACTGATGGAGAGAGACCTTATTCTTGCGCTTTCCGGAACGTTACATATCGGTTTTTTCCCGAATTGAGTTAATGCGCTTAGACGCTAAGAGTTCATCTTAGAATGAGCAAGGAGTTGAATCTAGAATTTTGCGAGAACGAACACAGAGAATGATGAACTTAGCAAAGCTGCACTGAGGATTGCCTTTTGGCAATTGGAATATTAAATCTTAAAACTGTCTTGCTGGCATAAAAGGTAGATAACGATCAGAAACTTTTACAACCTATCCGAATTAACATTTTTGAAAATGCAATTTGGTTTAGGAACTGTAAATCATCTGCGGTGACAGCTTATTGGCTACATGTTTCGCTGGCGTGCCTGGCCATTAAAAGCCAACTACCATTTTTTCTTTCCCACACATGGGTATACCGCCGCTCAATAGTTTGCCCGCCTTTCGGGTTTCCAATTACCGGTACAACTGTTTCATGTCCCATCGTTATCACAATGTCGCCATTCACAAGCAATTGCTCCATTTCACCTATGTAGGAAGTATAACTTATTCTTCCATCCATCACCATGGCAACCTGTCCACCTCGTACAACCTTATTGTTAGGAGCGTTTACCATAAAGGTTGGCGACCATAGTTTCCGTAAAGTAGCCGAGTCTTTCTGTAGTATTGCCTGTATGCCTTCTTGTTCAAGTTTGTTGATTTCTGTTTTAATTTGTTCGTCCTGGGCTTCAGCGAAAAAAAAAGTAAAGAGAAGTACTAAAGGAATGATAATCTTTTTCATTGTGTTTATTTTTAAAATGTGATTAGCTTATTGCATTACTTCGCTTTCATACTATTTGCATCCGGAATTACCACTTTTTTCTTGCGACGGATAATTTGCTGCTCGCGCAACTACTTTGTTAATAAGCTCCGGACCGGGCTACCGAAAATTATACCCAGTGGTATGTAAGGATTGGGAAGATTTTGCCTTATACGTTTATTTACAGGTGTATAACGTAGATGATTGATAGTAGTGGGCAGTTTACCTGCCTGCAATGCCAGGCAGGGGCGCAGATTGCATTAAATAGACAATTTCCGTCAACAAGTAAATCTGCTTATTCTGTTCTTCTATTTGCTTTTGGAGCATTTTGATAAGTCTGCTTAATTCCTGCGTGGCGGAAATATTAAGCGTAGTGAGGCCTTCATAATCTACAGTGCGGAAATCATCCACCTCTTCTCCATATACAAATGCTTTGACTGATGTTACAGAAGGGGCGTTTATGATTACTTTGTTATCAGAAGGCACTGAAACGATATCATAACTCTGCATACCTTCTGTTTCAGACATCAATATCCGAAGCTTTTTAGCTCCCTTACTGATGTTGTGTTTACCTGCAAACGTTAAAAGGTAACCATCGTTTGTTTTCTCAATTTTACTGCTTACCTGGTAAACATTCGGAACAAAATCGGTGTGTTTTGAAACTACCTGCGGATATACCTTTTCTACTTCCTGTGCTATTACTTTTTTGAAAGGTTTATTGCTGTACTTAACCCGATCCTTCATTATGTAATCCGTAATTTTTATTGCGTCAATGATTTCCAGGTCTTTTGCTGAATTGCTTACGCCGGTAACAATCTTAATACGGGCATCTGAATAAGCATCAAATTCATTAGCTAAAACAGCATTGGATGCATAAATGGAAACGATGGCTGAACAATTATTATAACACCAACCAATGCCGTCCTGATAAGAAATGTAAGTATGATAGGAATAATAAGGCCTTGATGCTGTTGGAATAGTTACATTGTCCGTAACATCTAATGGCGCCCGTGGCGTAGTAGTATTGATACCTACCCTTCCCTGCCCGTTATTGCGGGGCCTTAAGATAATGTCTGTTGTGGATGCCAGTAAAGTGGATGCATCGCTCTGGTAAATAACCATTGCAGCCGTTCCATTGCCAATAGCCAAATCATTGCCATTAAATATGTTTGCGCCCAGCGAACCAATTTGTAACTTATTAGCCGGGTTTCCGGCATTGATCCCAAAACATCCGGTTCCATTTTTGGGATTCACCGAGATATTTGCGGTTGATACCAGGTTGGTGAAGTTTGGACCCTGGTAAATTGCCATTGACTGAGTATTGCGGCCAATTGCAAAATCAAAATCAGTAAAGCCGGGCGTGGCGCCATTGATCTGCAACTTATTTGTAGGGTTGATCGTGCCAATTCCAACATTTCCATTTGGCAACAGGGTCATTTGCTGTGCACTGTTGTTTGTAAAAAAATACAGGGGGTGATTGCTCCTAGTTCCAAGCCACCCTCCCAATACACCCTGGAAAACACCAATATAGCTGGCGATTGTAACAGCTCCATCTGTGTGCGTAAGGCCAAATTGATTCGTTTGAGTTTGTACAGTAAACTTGTTAGCTGGTGTGGTGGTTCCGATGCCGACGTTGCCGCCGTTATTGTTAAAAATATCCGATCCGTTCAGTGCCCAAAAACTTGTGGTAGATCCTGTAGAAATTTGCATCCACCCAATTCCGTCCCAAAACCAGAAACTTTTGGTATCTGTATCAAACACCTGCAGCCCCGTAGCTGGTGAAGGGATGATGATGCGTTGGGCTGTTGTCATCCTGGGTATTAAAAGCCCCGACTTAGTGGAAGTAATATCTAATTTTGAGGAAGGATGCGGTGTGGCGGTACCAATTCCTACCTGTTCATAACTTATTGTTACTAATAATAAAATAATTGCTGCCAGTAAAAAGATCTTTTTATTCATGTTGGCGTATTTGAGAGATTTGTGGTTGTATTAATTTATTAGTTGGCTGGTGATATAACGGGGTGATTTCGCAGTTGGATATTGTGCAGGAATGTTGATGTGGGTGCTTAAATCAGCCGGGATGTATCTTTGTAAAACACATGGCAGCGAATTGCTTGTTGAGAAAGGCCTTTGGCTTATTTTTCCTGTTAACAGCCCCCATTTATTAAAATCAATAATACTAAGAGCTCCTCTGCGGTGAAGGTCGAGGTAATATTAAATATAAGGGATGCTATTTCCTTATCATATTCATTACAAGCATTTCATTTTCTCCTGCTTTTTGGTTTTTGACAAAAGAGATGACAGTTTGATCCACTAGCTTTTTTAGCCGTTTTTTCATTTTTCTCTTGTTGAGTTTTAATATAACACCATCAGTTATTTCTTTGTACACAAGTACATTATCGTTGTTATAGAAATAAAGAATATTGTACTTTGGCGTATGTATATTGTTTTCCAACACCCAGTAACCATTTGCCGAAATCCACTTAGGTATACGGTGGATGCTGGATTTCGGCAGGCTATCCTGCGTAAAAGCGTGTGCTGAAAAGCCTCCAATTACAATTGTTATAAGAAGCATTAAAAAGTTCTTTTTCATAGATTTAAAATTTAAAAGTCAGTGAAAGATGTTTTGATAGCCTGGAGAACTTTAAAAAATGATACGGAAAATTCCACTGCACTTCATACGCTTATAAAAAAATGCGACATAATAATGCCGTGGGCCGGGGAAGATACGGTTCTGCCAGTTACAATAATGTGGCAGGTGGTGAGCTGGCTGCTGATATCCTATGGAGTAAAGCGAATAAAGTTGATTATGTACCACTTGTGTTCCCGGGCTTTAGTTGGGGCAATTTAAAGAATGATCCCACACTGTATAATTCAATACCCCGGGACAAAGGAGATTTTTTATGGAAGCAGGTAGCAGGAGCAAAATTATCCGGAGCACCATCGCTGTATGTAGCCATGTTTGATGAGATTGATGAAGGCACTGCAATTTATAAATGTGTTAGGGAAGGTGAATTACCGCTGCACGGAAATAAAAAATTTGTAGGAATTGAAAATGATCTTGCCTCCGACTATTACCTATGGCTTACTGGACAGGCAGGCAAATGGTTTCATGGAGAAAACGGTTTCAGTGTTACCAAACCGGTAAGATAACTACTAAACAATTTTGAGATTGGAGGGTGCAGGCTAAGCAAAGATCAAATCGCAGAACGACCGCATTTATTATAGTGGAAAAAGAATTTAAAAAAGCAAGCTTTAATAATTACTACTTATTTGAAAGTTCAATAAAGAAAGGCTTACTTAACCACTATAGCTGAGATTGACTTTTATCAAATCGAGAATTACAAATAAAAACATGGAGTAGTAATTGACTACTTTAATTTTTGAATAAGAAATTCAGCCACATTTTTTCCCTCCTCAAGACTGATCGTTAGTGACTTCAAAAAATGTATTCCACCATAGAGCCGGCTAAGGGAAGCTTCCTGCGCAGCTTTGTGGAATGAATCAAATTTTTTCGGTGGTCTTCCAAAATCAACTTCAGCGGAGTCTATAAAAACATAATTATCACCAATTATATGAGTCAGCATTGTGGCAGCGCTGGACGAGATCACACTATGGCCGCTTGGGTATTCTGGAAATGGCGGTGTTTGAATAAATGGGCGCCATTCCTTATCTATATACTGGTTTATATAAGTTTCAGGCCTGAGCGATCCATATTTAAATTTTGCTTCCCAACAGCTTATAAAGCCATCTGCAAGAGACATCGCCACTTTGGCCAAAAGTTCCGCGGTTTTTACAGCACTGTATTTTTCCTTTTCAGCAACTGACCCGGCAATGAACATCCAATGACCACCAGGGGACACTTGTTGCTGAAAATAGGTAACATGCCCTGAAGTAACGGAAACATTCGGGTTACAATCCCAATACCTTGCAATCGATGTAAATTGAGGTCCGGGATTCTTTACCGCGTTATAAACCATTTCCGCCTCTTTATATATTTCTGATCTGTGGGAAGTGTCAAAATGCAAAGGTGGGCCGGGACGGAATTGGCCTGATGATGTTAAAACAAACGGGCGAACGGTGCCCCAGTTCGGTTCCACTGCATCTGCATAATCAGGAGGAGTGGGCTTCCATCTTGCAGGATCCTTTGTAACAAGAAAAGCAGGATTGGAGTTTCGCTGAAGGTAACCGTCTTTTGCGGCCCATTCAATTATATGTTTTCCAACTGCTCTTCCATATTCCATTGTTTTATTTTTAACTGCTACTGATATACCCATGCTATCCAATTGCCTCGAATAATCATCTTCCTTTTCCTTCATAGCTTCTGTATTAAAAACCAGTTTTTGTGCAACAGTAGTAAATGCAATAATACTGGCAACGCGAAAATTTATTTGATCAATATTAGCAGGCTTTGGTAAACCTGTTAATCCATTTAGCTTACCAGCAAAAGATACCCTTGAAGAATCTGATAGAACCAATACCTCGTAGGCCGCAATATTACAATAAGCATATATCCTGCTGCAAACAGGCGGAGAAAAAACATCTGTAATAATTACACGGGTGAGTTTCTTATTCCAAACGGTCAGTTTATTTTCACCAAAGTCGTCAAGCATTTTTTGATTGATTTTAGATACACAGCCTGTCAGGCAGCATATACTAATCGCAAGTAAAATATTTCTCATTGTTCAGTTCTTTTATGTCCGTAAGCATCATAAAAACTAACTGATTTGATATGGCTGCTTACTTTTAATTTTCTTGAAGTTTGTGAAAGATAATTGTTTCCAAAATATAGCTCCTGCTTATACGATCCGCCGTTCTTTTTGTGCACGATTACATATACATCCTTATCATTTGGAGTTATAATTTTCCTGGATTTTTTATTCCCCTGGTAAATATCCATAGCGGCATTGTTATTTCCGATTAACAATACACTGCCGCCATCCGCCAGAAACAGTTCTGCCATTCCCTTCACATCCTTATCGGCAACAAACCCCGTTTGGGAACTCATGTTAGGGGCGAAATTCCCTTTACCATCACCGGAAAGCAACAAGCCTGACAGGGCATCATAGCGACCGGTAGAAGGTTCCGTAGCGTAAGAATTACCGGCAAGTAAAATATCCTGGTAACCATCATCATTGTAATCGCCGGTTAACATGGTATAAACGGGGCCAAACTGTGCCTGTACTGGCAATACCTTCCGGCTGAATTTACCATGCCCAAGGTTCTCAAAATAACAGGTTTCAGTACTTTGTACTTTTACTATCACTGCATCTGCTAATTCATTTTTAAGAAATGACTTTTCAAAAGTCACAGATGCGTAATCATTATATGTTTCAAATCTCCCCCGCATAGAGTTGATTTGTCTTATCATTTCATCACGGGTTGAATAGATGTAATTTTTATCATTTACATAATAACACATTATAGGATCAATGCGGCCGTTCTTATCAAAATCTTTTCCGTAAATACAGATTGGCTTTTCTGCCGAAGCCTTGAAACGGCTATTTAACCCGATGTTGCCTACTACATAATCTATGTCACCGTCTTCATCAAAATCATCTGCCACAATACTATTCCACCAACCACCTGATTGTTCAAATTGTACAGCGGGCAGTTGATTTAGCTTTCCATTTTTGTTACCAATTATTGATATTGGCATAAATTCTCCGGCAACCATTAAATCAACCCAGCCATCGTTATCGTAATCTGTCCACAAAGCAGATGTTACCATTCCAATCAATCCCCTTGACGGTAACTCCATCGATGATACATCAGTAAATTTTCCACCTGTATTTTTCAGCAGGTAACTTTTTGCAGCCGAGGGATAACTGCCCGGTAATACTCTTCCTCCAACAAAAAGATCCATATCTCCATCTTTATCGTAATCGCAGGCTACAACACATGACCCGCTCGCCCGGGTATCCGGTAAAAGCGCTGGTTCACACGTAAAATTTCCATGGCCATTATTTATGTATAAACGATCCTGTTGCCCCGCGGTGCCATCCATATTTTCTGAACCGCCACTTACAATGTACAGGTCAAGATCCTTGTCATTATCCGCATCAAAAAACAGGACCCCCATGTCCTCACAATTCATAGTCTTCGGCAATACTTTTTTTATAAATCCACCTTTTTTTTGTTGAATAAATAATGTTCCTTCTGAACCTATTGCTGCTCCGGCAAAAAAATCATCAAGTCCATCGCCATTAACATCACCAACCGCTATACCCGGTCCGTTTTGAGAATGCATTTCCGGCAAAAGCGGTTGCAATTTATAATCAACATATTCATTTTCTTTGTGCGTGTAATTAATACCGATGCTGTGACTGACATCGGTAAATAGGATTGCAGTGCTGACCCGCGCCGGATAAGGTTTTTGCACACTGTCTATAGAAGAGTTGTAGCTGATGGTAAGCTGCCTGTTGAGCGTAATATTCCTGCTAATATCTTTCTTGCCGTCAGGCCATTCAATCACCAGGCTATCTGCTGTTGAATATTTCCCTGTGCCAAAATGAAGTACAGGTTCTACGGATGATTCAAAACCGCGGTATGGATTGAATTCAATGAATTGTTTTTTAGAACCTGTATACAACCAGAGTTTAGCACCAATTCCTTCAATATTTGGTTTTTTCCCAACCAGCTTTACCTTTAAGAAATTATTTTTATTACGTTCATTGCTTGTGTTTTTGAACAGCTTTGCTTCACTGTTGAAATCATTAATGATAAGGTCGAGATCACCATCATTATCAAGATCCGCATAACTGGCACCGTTAGAAAAACCCGGATCAGTAAACCCCCACTCATCTGAACGTTTTGTAAAAGTCAGGTCGTCATTGTTCTCAAATAAATAATTCTGCAAAGGGAATTTAGCCAGGCTCCTGATCGCATTTAATTTTCCTTCTTTTTTTGCATCACCTGATCCCATAGGATTTTGCATACGTGCCTGGTAATGGATATAATCAAGATTGCCAAGGTCGCGATAAAAGCCATTCGTCACCATCAGGTCTTTATCACCGTCGTTGTCATAATCCGCCAATAACGCACTCCAGCTCCAGTCTGTACTACTTACCCCGGATAAAAATGAAATATCGCTAAAACGGCCATCCCCATCATTCAATTGCAAGGTATTCCTGGTGTATTGCGGTTGATAACCGTTCTGCAATGAGAGTTGAAATTTATCATACCCAGCCGCAGGAATAAGCATCTTCCTTCTAAAATTATCTTCAGGAAGCATATCCAGTACAAAGATATCAGGAAGGCCATCGTTATTCATATCTGCAACATCATTTCCCATAGATGCAAAACTTGTATGTTTTAAATACGCTCCAATCTGGTCGGTAAATGTTCCATCCTTGTTGTTCACATACAAAATATCGTTGGTTAAAAAATCATTGGAAACATATATATCCGGCCAGCCATCACCATTCAGGTCGCTGATTGCAGCCCCGAGGCTATAGCCATCAATCAGGATGCCTGCCTGCTTTGAAATGTCGGTAAATGTTTCATTTCCATTGTTGCGATAAAGTATATCTGTTCCTTTTGATTCACCATTTACCTGCCGCTCGGTAATATTGTTGATTCCTGAAACCCGTTCATCCGCAGGATTGGTGATCAGGAAAAGATCGAGATCACCATCTTTATCAAAGTCAAAAAAAGAAGCATTCATGGTAAGCCTCGTATCAGCGATACCATATTTTTTTGCACTTTCGGTAAACGTTCCATTATGATTGTTGATGTAAAGCAGGTTAGCAAGATCCCCAAATTTGGAGGAGCCTGCAACATTCACGTAAATATCTGTCCATCCATCCTGGTTAATATCCACCATTGAAACACCCGTTTCCCACCTGTTGTTAATGAAGCCTGCGTTTACTGTTATATCCTCGAACTTGAAATTGCCTTTGTTCAGGTATAACCTTCCACCATTTTGATTGCTGCTGAAATAAAGATCCGTCAATCCATCATTATTTATATCCCCTGCAGCAACGCCGGCGCCGGTATAAATATTCATATACTCCAGTACATTGTATTTATTGTCTTCTTCAACTTTATTGATAAAATGAATACCCGAGTAAGAAGAAGACACTTCCTGGAACAGAGTGTTTTTATGATCGCATGACAGATTGCTTATTGCAGTAGTCAGCAGTATCAACAAGTAATATAAATTAAACGATCTCAAAACTCAGCTATTCTTTTAGTACCGGAATAATTGTAGATAACAACAGACTTTGTAGCGGTGCCTGGTGTAAAAGTTCTGCTTCCCTGCGAAAGATAAGAGCTGCCATAATAAAATTCCTGCCGCCAGGTTCTTCCGTTACTTCCCGTAATGAGTGCATATGCGTCACCTGGATTGATAGCAATAGATTTAGTTTGTTGGTTGTTAATCCTGTACATTTTTAGACTATCGGAATTGGCCCCAATCAACATTGACAGTGAACCATCAGCTGCATAAATCGGGGCAATTGATTTATTATCATGGCAATCATTTAGCTTCGATGCCACAACAGAAAAATTCCCCTTGCCATCTCCCGGCATCAGCAGCATAGCCCTTGCATCATACCTGCCCGTTTGTACTTCCGGTGAAAAAGAGTTTCCGACACCTATCACATCCAGGTTACCATCACCATTAAAATCTGTGCACAGTACTCCATAAAGTGGTGCAAACTGGGCTTCCAATGGAAGGCTGTGTAAAACGAATTTGCCATTCCCCTTGTTCTCCAAATAGGAGTTTTCAAAACGTTCCGCTTTTACAATATATGCTTCGGCAATTTCATCTTCCCTGAACGCTTGCCTGAAAGTTACATTGGCATATTCTTCATAGGTTCTGAATCTGCCTCTCATTGGAGTCATTTGCCTGTTGATATCATCGCGGGCGTGTACCATATACTCTTTCCCGTCCAGGTAGTGACACATTACAGGATCAAGCCGGCCATTTTTATCATAGTCGCTGGCGTAAATACATACAGGATATTTTGCACTTGCTTTATAGGGGCCGTTTAATCCAAGATTTCCAAGGATGTAATCCATATCGCCGTCTTTGTCAAAATCTCCCGCTGTTATACTGTTCCACCAACCGGTAGTGTTGGCCAGACCTGTTTGTGCCGTTACTTCAATAAACTTTCCCTTATCATTTTTAAAAAAACGCACCGGCATAAATTCCCCCACCATCACCAGGTCGGGCCAGCCATCGTTATCAAAATCAGTCCACAAGGCCGAACTAACCATTCCTAATTGGGAAAAACTGGTGCCGGTTGATTTTGTAACATCCGTAAAAACACAGTGCTTGTTTTTTGAATCGTTACGCATTAAAAAACTTTTGGGTGAAAGCGGATATTCTCCCGGGCTAACTCTTCCGCACACAAACAGATCAATATCACCA
Organism: Ferruginibacter sp.; assembly: GCA_025963635.1. GTDB lineage: Bacteria > Bacteroidota > Bacteroidia > Chitinophagales > Chitinophagaceae > Ferruginibacter. Next base: position 23,598 of record JAOQAK010000014.1, on the reverse strand, counting down.
TCCCTGTCATAGTCAGCTCCTATCACACCAGATGCAGGTGTAACCACTGCCGGCATGCCATCTTTAAGCATCGTAAACTTTCCCTTCCCATCATTGAGATATAAAAAATGTTGGTAATTAATATTATCCTTTTTAAAGTTAGCCGAGCCACCTGCGGCTACATATAAATCCATATCACCATCATTGTCTGCATCAAAGAAAAGGGCACCCATGTTATCGGCCCTGTTACTATCTGCCAACTGCTGCTTACTAAAATTTCCCTTTTTGTCTTGCATAAAAATAGCAGGCTTCCCTCCTGCTCCTGCGCCTACAAAAAAATCATCTAGCCCATCGTTATTTACATCACTTACGGCAATTGCAGGCCCGTCACAGGAATGCATGTGCGCTAAGAGCGGTTGCAATTTAAAATCAACAAAATTATCTTCTTCGTGTTTATAATTAATTCCACGATCCGCACCAATTGAAGTAAACAGAGGGGAAGGTGCAGGTATTACAGCACTGTTTTTTTGTGCCAATGCATCCTTATATTTAAGTAACAGCTTTTGCCCGGCGGGTATATTCTTTATTACCTGTTCCAATCCATCCGGCCACAATACTTTCAGACTATCCACCTTATTATTTTGTAATCCAAAATGCAGGTAAGATTCTACAGTTGATAAATAACCCCGGTAGGGAGAAAAATAATTGTATTGCATCAGGCCATTTTGCCAGATCCACACTTTAGCGCCCAACCCATCCCTATTGCCTGCGGGGCCATCAAAGGCAATTCGCAGCCACTTATTTTCCGGGTGAATTTTTGTGCTTTGATTTTCATATACACTTGCAGGCTCATCAATATTATTGATTACCAGGTCGAGGTCTCCGTCATTATCAAGATCCCCGTATGCGGTACCGTTCGAATAAGCGGCTTCCGTCATGCCCCATTTTTCAGACACATCAGAAAATGTAAGGTCACGATTATTTTTGTACAGGTAATTATGCACCTGTACCCCTGGTAATTTGTTTAATTCTTTAAGGCGCTCCTGGCGGTTGGCCTCTGCAGTTCCCATAAACAAGGCTCGCTTGCCATACATTATAAAATCAAGATTGGTTACATCCTGGCGATAACCATTTGAAATAAAAAGATCTTTCCATCCATCGTTATCAAAATCAGCGAAAAGAGGAGCCCAGCTCCATTCTGTGGCACTAACCCCCGACAACCGGCCAATTTCACTAAACGATCCATTACCGTTGTTTAACTGCAGCGTGTTACGCACATACTGAGGCTCATAATTATTTGCCATGTTCTGTTGAAACTCGTCATAGTTATTTCCCATCATGGTAAGTTTCCAACGCTTATTATCCGGGGGCAGCATATCCACTACCACCACATCGGGCAAGCCATCATTGTTGAAATCTGCTACATCATTTCCCATAGCATTGTATGTTTCATGATGAAGATAGGATGAAGCCTTGTTGGTGAAAGTGCCATCGTGGTTATTTATCCAAACCAGGTCATTGGTAAGAAAATCATTTGATACATAGATGTCCGGCCAGTTGTCGCAATTGATATCACAAATATTTAATCCCAGGCCAAAGCCTTCTATTGTGATGCCGGCCTCAGCCGATACATCAGTAAAAGTTCCGTTGCCGTTATTACGAAATAATTTATCCGTGGAAGCCGCTTTACCCGTTAATTCTTTAGGTCGTGAGTTGTTCCGGTTATAATCAACAAAGGCATTTCGAAGCAGGTACATATCAAGATCGCCATCTTTATCATAATCAAAAAAGGCAGCATGAATATTATAGCCACCAGCATCAAGGCCCATGGCTGCTGCCGATTCAGTAAACGTATTGTTGCCATTATTTATAAAAAAAACATTCCGCATCTCACTGGCAGGCGTTTTCCTGTTACCGGCCTTGCAGATATAAAAGTCTTTAAACCCATCCTGGTTAATATCTACAACTGATACACCATAAGACCAACCGCTTGTTTTAATTCCTGCCTTATCAGTAATGTCTTCAAACCTGAGGTTTCCTTTATTGAGATATAACTTGCAGGGAACCATATTGCCTGCGAGGATAACATCGGGTAAACTGTCGTTGTTAATATCGATCAGTGCAACACCTGCACCGTTGAACATATATTCAAATTCGAGGACGGTGAGTGAATCATTATATACCAGTTTATTAGAAAATTGGATCCCCGTTTCATTGGGATCCAATTTTTTGAATAACTGATTGGAGGATGCATTTTTGCAGCTGGGTAAACTACCTATAAAAAGTATAAAAAATATTATTCTAGCCACCGTCAAATTCATGGATATCTGCTTTTATACTGTTCAGTAAAAAAATAACGCTGAGTGATTGCACGAATTTTAAACACGAATTACATGAATTAATACAGTGCTTAATTCATGTAATTCGTGTAATTCGTGTTTTTAATAATTCGTATACTAATTCTTAATAGCCTGTATTTTGAGTAAGCTTGCCAGCCGAACGATCAATCTCGGTTTGAGGAAAGGGGAAAACAGTATAATGCGGTTTCCAGCTTGCACCAAATAGCGCAGGCCCAATTCCCCACCTCGTAATATCAAACCACCTGTGTGGTTCAAATGCCAGTTCCACCCTTCTTTCATGACGCATTGCCGCACGATGATCAGGATTGATGCTGGCCGGCATGCCAACTCTCGCCCTAACCTGGTTTACATAGGTCATACCTTCAGGAGATGAGCCACCGCCTTTCTCAATTAAAGCTTCTGCATACAATAATAGCACATCTGAATAACGAAGCCATCTTTCATTATTATAACCTGCCTGGCCATGCGGAGCATAAGCGGCGCCAATAGCATTCCTCGGTCCAAAATATTTTTTTATTCCCATTCCTGTTGATGACCATGCTGCACTAAAAGGAACCACTGACTCTGCCTTATTGTAATAGGTGTCTCCGGCCTTATAAATATTTGCAGCAAGTCTTGGATCGCCGGCTTCATATTCATTTAATAAACTTTGCGTAGGTACATACCATCCCAATCCACCACCTGGCGCACCGGCATCGCTGCTTGCATCCCAATACCATACCCGGCCTGTTCCCTGCGAAGCTTTAAAGTTTTCAGAATGTGTATCATCAAAAACCCAAAGATTATCATCTGAAAACGGTCCACCATACTGTATTTCAAAAACCGACTCACTTCCATTCTCTTTTTTAAAATCAAAAGCATCTTCATAATTATCCTGCTTGTTTGTGTTGGCATTAAACAGGCTAAAAGGACCGTTGGTTACAACATCTTTAAGAGAAACAATAGCGGCATTCCAATCCTTCTTCCATACATTTACTTTGCCTTCAAATGCCCGGGCTGTCCATTTACTTGCCCTGCCCAGGTTAGCTGCATCCCATGATGCGGGCAAATCGGTATAGGCGTCATTCAGGTCTTTTAAAATGGCGGCGTACAAGGCATCCTTTGTTGCATTGGGAGCTCCCAGATCATTGATGTCTTTTTTTACCTCTAATATTAAAGGAGGCGTACCCCACATTTGAACTGCCAGGAAATGAAAAAAAGCCCGAAGGAATTTTGCTTCAGCGATATAACTTTTTTGCTGCGCTGGCGTCAACTCGTTTTTGCCATTTCCTACCGCTTCAATAACAATATTTGCTCTTGCGATACCTTCATATATTTGACTGTACGCTGATGCAAAGGGAAGATCTGAGGCCCTGAAAAATAGGTTATCCAGGTCATTTGATTTTGCAAGATCACCCTGGTCGCCGGCTTTTGCATTAATAGTTACATCGTCTGTTGTTGCAAGTGTGATGCCCCAAAATTCTCCTCTTTCATTTAAATTTTCAGTACTGGTACCCCATAAATCCTGTATAGAAGAATATGATGCAAACATAGCACCATCAAAATCCGCGGATGTCTTGTAATATGTTTCAGAAGTTAACCTGTCAAGAGGCTGTAAGTCTAGTTTGTTACAGGAAAACACCGAAGCAATAATAAAGATTAGGGTAAGCAAATATGGTTTGATAAAAATCTTGCTTTTCATTTTAGTGTATTTAGTATTGTTTATTTTTTCTAAGAATCATTAAGACAATCATTAGTTAAGGGTAATCTGCCATCCAAGCTGGATCACTCTTGGTTGCGGAGAACTTCCGGGATCAACGCCATTGGCTAAAGGGAATTCTCCTTTTTGAAAACTGGCGCCCCTTGTAACTTCGGGATCATATCCTGAGTATTTAGTAAAGGTTGCAAGGTTTTGTATGCCGATGTAAAATCTTGCGGCAGATATAAATTCCTTTGTAAAAGACTTTAATTTTTGTTGAGAAACTGTATAGCCGATCTGGAGGTTTTTTATTCTTACATATGCGCCATTTTCAATCCACCTGTCGGAGTAACGGTTATTATTATTTGGATCACTTGCTGTTGCTCTTGGCACAGTATTACTTGTGCCTTCCCCGTGCCAACGGGATAAAACAGAAGTGCGTTGGTTGCTACCGCCTTTCATATCTTCCATGGAAGCACGTACGGCGTTAAAAATATTTATATCACCAACACCCTGGAAGAAAATTCCCAGGTCAAACCCTTTATAGTTAGCTGAAGCATTCATCCCATAAAAATACCCGGGTATGGAATTGCCGATTTTTGTACGGTCATTGGCATCGATCTTTTTATCTCCATTTACATCAACAAACCTGATGTCTCCCGGAGCTCTGCTGGATGAGAAAGCATCAGGGAGTGCTGCAGCGACCTCAGCGGCATTCTGAAATATTCCGTCCGTTTTAAATCCATAAAAATAACCGAGCCCTTCTCCGGCCGTTGTACGGTGTGTTTGTGCACCACCTGCACCACTTATAATCTCTTTGATATCTCCAAGTGATTCAACGTTGTTTTTAATTACAGTAATATTTCCACCCAGCGAATATCCGAGGTTACCTATCTTATTTTTATAATTCGCTGAAAACTCAAAACCAGTGTTGTTGATCTTGCCGATATTGGCATCTGCCGGAAGAAAATATCCTGATGCATAAGGAATGGGAAGACTTAACAACACATCATTGGTAGTCTTTTTAAAATAGTCAAAAGTGATATCCAGTTTCCTGTTTAACATGCTAATATCTGCTCCAAAATCGAGTTGGGTACTCGTTTCCCATTTAAGATTTTCATTTGCGAAAATAACGGGAGCAGGTGCTCTTACTATTGATTGCCCGGCACCAATTACATAAAAGATGGTTGTCTGTAAGGCAGGCATGTATGCAAAATTTTGCCCCGTAAACTGGTTACCCGATTGTCCCCAACTCGCCCTGATCTTTACATCATTTAATGACTTTGGATTTACTTTTGCAAAGAATTTTTCTTCACTCAGTTTCCATCCTGCAGAAACAGAAGGAAAAGTTCCGGACCTGTGGGCAGAAGAAAACCTTGAAGATTCATCCCGCCTAACGTTAAATGTTACCAGGTATCTATTATCGAAACTATAGAAAACACGTCCGAGATAACCACGCAGGGCCCAGTGATCCGCTTCATTGGACGAAGCCACAGTTGCTGCCACAGAAGGAAACATGATATTGGTATTAAAAAGATCTCTTCCCTGCAACCTCGTTTTATCGTAACTGAAATTTGTTTCTTCTTCTCCCGCCAGTACCGTGATGTTATGCTTTCCAAATTCCTTTTGATAAGTTAACGTATGGGTCAAATTTGTCGTAAGTTCGATCGGTCTCTCAGATATTAGAAGAGATAACCTGATTCCTCCACCATAATCAGTTGTGGTGGCTTGCTGAAACTGAGAGCCGTCCCCAACATTATAATCAACCCCCAGTGCAATCCGGTATTTTAAACCGGTAATAGGTTCAAACTCACCGTATGCACTGCCTAATATTTTCCTGGCCACTACATTCACTCCACCTGAAGCAGGATCATTGGCCCACAATAAATTATTGCCAGCTGCACCAGCTCCTCGGGTTACCGCGGTAGAAGGATTAAAGCCTAAAGGATCTGTAGCATCAAAAGCACTGTAATAAGGGGCATTACGTGCCCCGGTGGAAGCAGCGTATGCGGCGCCTTCCGGCTGGGTTCCCCTGTCGGTAGAACTGATTAAAAGGGATTCTCCGAATTTCAGGTATTTCCCAACACGAAAATCAGAATTTGCTTTTATTGAAAGCCTTTTAAAGCGCTGCGCTATTTCGATACCGTCCTGTTCGTGATAACCCGCTCCGATATTAAAATTCATAGTTTTTGTCCCACCACTTACTGAGAGATTATGGTTATCAACTTTAGCTGTTTTAAAAATAGCATCCTGCCAATCAAAGTACGGGAGGGATTGAAAAGATGAAAAATCCCGGCCCAGTTCTTTTTGCAAGGTAATATACTGTGCTACATTCAATACATCCATTTTTTTGTTGTTAGCAATACTCTGGTATCCCCGATAGCCATCATACACAACAGATGGCTTGCCTTCTTTACCTCTTTTAGTAGTAATGATGATTACGCCATTGGCGGCCCGGGCACCATAGATTGCTGAAGCAGAGGCATCTTTTAATACATCTATTGACTCAATATCATTAGGATTTATACCTGCCAATGGATTTGATTCTGTGTAGGATGCTGTGTTTACAGTAACGTTTGTCGTCTGCACAATCGGAACGCCATCAATTACCCATAAAGGCTGATTAGTTCCTACCGTACCGATACCCCTGATCCTTACATCAATTGGAGCAGCTGGATCGCCTGAGCGGTTTGCAATCACCACACCGGCTATTTTTCCACCCAATGCCTGATCGGGGCTGGTAAGTGGCCTGCTTACTATGTCTTTCCTGGAAATAGATCCAACAGCGCCGGTAAGGTCAACTTTCCGCTGTGTCCCATAACCGATTACAACAACTTCTCCCAAAGATTTAGATTTAGGATCAGGAGTGAGCTGAACGTTTAAGTTCGTCTTACCATTTACAGCAATTTCCTGTTTGATATAATCAACATAGGAAAATGTCAGAACGGAATTTCGGGTCGGAACACTAATGTCGAAAATGCCGGATTGATCGGTTGATGTGCCCACATTGTTACCTTTGATCATGACACTGATACCGGCAAGTGCAACACCATTCTCATCAGTTACTTTCCCGGTAACATTATAGCTTGCCTGGCTAAAAGCACAAATCGGTATACTCCCAAAAATTATAAGTCCGATTAATAACAATTGGCACATCCTGGAAGAAGTTAATTTCATAAATAGCAGTTTTTAGTTTGAATGGTGATTTGATGTATGGGGTCAATTAGAACAATGATTAGAAGTTTTGGCAGCTCGCAAAAATAGATGGCATTCGCTGATAATACAGCCAGAAAAAATTCTTAAATACTTTCTATACACTAAACGCTGCCGCTTGTATTGATATTCTTTAAAAAAAATATCGGCAGTTTATAGTCAATTGGCGATGTGCATTAACATAGCCATTGATGTAGAGTAATAAAAAAAACAATAAAGTAATGGGACTGACATTGGATAAATAATTTCATAAACAAGCAAGTTTTTTTTCAACTTTATAAGTGCAATGTGAATACTAAAGATGGGCCGGCATTTCGTTTAGCAAATGTTAATACTAATGTGAAAATAAGTGCAAATAAGTTAGTCCGAAATAGCGTATTTCATTTTTTTGATGGATTATATTATGATAATCAAGAAAAAATCGGTGCAAAATGATAACTAAAAACAATGTAGGCGATTCAATCAGACAATGAATATCCCCGGGATACAGGATTATTATAATCTTATAAAAATTGCCTTCGGTACCCAAGCTCGGCTCCTCCACTTACAGGCATAATATTCCCCGTAATAAATCTTGCTTTTTCGGAAATGAGAAATACGCAGGCATCCGCAACTACATCGCCCTGGGGACAATAGCCCAACGGATGAATGCTATCCAGGTGTTCCAAAATCTTTATTGAATCAGGTTGTTCCGCACTCCATTCCCGAAGCATCTGCGTCCACACTCCAGCGGGAGCTACTGCATTCACCCGGATACTGAAAGGTGCATAATCTAATGCCATGGATTTTGTGAGTGCATTGATAGCACCCTTAGTTGCTGAATAAGCCGCATGATTTTCCTGCCCGATATTGCCTACCAGGCTACTTGTGTTTAAGATGCAACCCCTCGAACGCTTTAAAGCATCCAATCCGAATTTGGTGGTAAACAAAATGCTTTTAAGATTTACATCAAATAGTTGCTGCCACTCTATTACATCTGTATCGTGCAAGGCTGCTGATGGCCCTGTGATTCCGGCATTATTATGTATCACATCAATTTTGCCAAAGCGCTGCAATGTTTGACTAATAGCAAGTTCCACTTCCTCACTTTTTGACACATCGCAGTAAACAGCGAAATGTTCATCGCCCAATACCGCCATGGTTTCTGCAATAGAAGCAGCATCATTTGCCACTACCACCACACGGGCGCCGGCTTCCCGATATTTTTTGGCACACTCAAAGCCAATCCCCTTTGATCCACCGGTAAGAAAGATAATTTTGCCAGCTAGTTGGTTCATATTGTTTAGTTATTCAGGTAAAATAATTCAAATCATGCTAGTGAAATGTCCAAAACAATACACCCATGATTACCAGCAACAGCAGGGACAGCAATTTGTAATTGCCTAATCCTTTCCACCCCGGCGTTTGCAAAGGCTCCCATATTGATTTCCAATATAATTTGCTGCTCGTTGAATTGTGCTGTACGGGGTAGCAATAAGAAAAAATCACTTGCATCACCACGCAGGTACAAAAAAGGTAAAATGCCATCATCATAAAGGGTACTTTACTCAATATAGATGCCGGGTATAACTTATTGAAAGCAAATACTACGGCACCAAGTGCAGACCCGATCCATAACGTAAGTTTTGCGGATTGAGCAGATGCTTTTTTCCAGAAAACGCCTAATAAAAAAACGCAGGTAATTGGTGGGGCAATATGTGCAATAATATCATTAAGGCCGTTGAAAATACTTTCATAATGATTTAACAAGGGAAGCATAGCAAGTGATACAAGTAATGCAATACCCGCCACTATTTTACCAACCCTTATCAACTCTTTATCGGTTGCACCTGGCCGGTAGCGCTGATAAATATCATAACTCGCCATGGTTGAAATGGAGTTCAATGCACCAGACACCTGGCTCATCAATCCTGATAACAATGCAGCCACTAAAATACCGATCAGCCCGCCCGGCAAGAGTTGCGCGATCATCAGGGTATAGATTCCTTTACTGTTAACTATCTCCTTTCCGGTGGCGTCAATACTTTTCAGCGCACTAATATCAAGTTTACCTTGCTGCACCAATGCATATGCGAATAGTCCGGGCAAAACAAAAATGAACACGGGTAATATTTTTATAAATCCACAAAACAAAGGCCCTACCCTTGCATGGTTTTCATCCTTTGCACCCAATACACGCTGCACGATTGTTTGATCTGCACACCAATACCATATCCCTAAAACCGGGTATCCTAAAAACACTGAATACCAGGGCATGCCCCCGGGATCATCATGTGGGCGCAGCATCGACAATTTACTTAACTGGTTATGGTCCGTTAATACCTGTACCATGGGCGACCAGCCTCCTATTTTATTAAAAGCAGCCACGGTGATGATACACGCACCGGTAACTAAAACCACGGTTTGAATTGATTCTGTAACCACTACGGCTTTTAATCCTCCAATGATAGTATAAATAGCCGTTATCATCGAAATGGCAATAACACTGGTATACATGCTGACGCCGAACAACGTTTTTAATACTATCCCCCCCGCCAGCATGGAAAAAGCAATGTGAATAATCATGGCAGAAACCACTGAAATAATTACCAGCCAATCACGACTCTGGCGGTCATATCTTTTTTCTAAAAAATCTGGCAGGGTAGCCACACCCGACCTGATGTAAAAGGGGGAAAAAAATAAAGCCAGCAGGATAAGCGTAAAGGCAGCCATCCATTCGAAGTTGCCATTTAATAAACCCGTGTCAAAACCACTTTGGGCCAGGCTGACCAAATGAACCGTAGAAATATTGGTGGCAAATAACGCAAGCCCGATTGCAGGCCATCGTAAGGATTTACCCGCCAGGAAATATTGATTGGCAGCATTCCCTTTTGCTTTTTTGCGGTGACTGATACCCACCCATAAACCGATTGCCAAGATGCCCAATATATACAGAGCACTAATAACCATATCAGGTATTTTTATCATGTAGGCTTATTAAAATCAGACTTTGTGTTTATTATTATTCTTAAAAAAACTTTGTGGCTCGGCAACTATTTTCAATTCAGCATGGCGTCGCACTCTTTACATTGGCAATGATGGAACAACAATGCATCGTTATCCCTTTCACTTAACGCTTACCCATACATTGTTGATTTGATCCTTACAAGTAAAGATCACAACTGCTTCCTGCTTCCTGGGGTGTTTTATACAAACCGTCTTCAATGATTACGGGATTTACAAAATGCTTTTGCAGGTGGGGAATATGTTCCAAAAATAGCGCTTCGTGCCCCAGGGAAATATGGTTAAACAATACCAGGTGCTGGTGCAACTGTCCCATATCGCCTACATGTGGCACTACCGGTATGCCATACTTCCTGCACAATAAACTTACAGTAATAAATTCGCTTACCCCTCCAACCCTCACCGCATCCACCTGGATAAAGCCTGCGCTTTTTTGCTGAAGATAATTTTTAAAGATGATGCGATTTGGCACGTGCTCTCCTAACGCCAATTTCGTGGGAGCGATGGCTTCGGCCAATACTTTATGAGCTGTCAAATCATCCGGGTGGGTTGGTTCCTCGATCCAGTAAGGATTGATTGACTGAAGCTCGCCGCAAATCTTTAGTGCAGCCGGCAGGGTCCATTGCTGGTTTGCGTCCAGCATTATTTTAATATCATCACCAGCCACAGCCCGCACAATATTTGAGCGGCAAATATCTCTTTCAGGATCTGCCGAACCCACTTTTAATTTCATTGCAGTAAAGCCTTTGTCAATGGCTAGCTCTACGTTCTCTTTAACCTGCTCATCTGAGTAATTAAACCAACCGATAGAAGTGTCATAACCAGGATAACCATTGTTGGTAATTGCGGTACGTTCTACTTTCCCGGCAAGATTATTCTGTATCAATTGCAGCGCATCCTCCCTGGTTAATTCATCTTCGAGATAAGACAGGTCAAGTGTATTCACGATCTCTTCGGCACTTAAATCAATCAATAATTTCCATAAAGGAACCCCTCTTTTTTTTGCCCATAAATCATAGCAGGCATTTGTAACCGATGCCAGGCCAAGATGGACTATTCCCTTATGCGGGCCAAGCCACCTGAACTGCTGTTCATTTGAAAGCCTGTTAAATGTATTGCCAAAATCACCCATCAACATTTCAATGTCTTGCCCCTTTAGCTGGTCAGCATAAAATTGAGCCGCCTTACAAACAAGTTCATTTCCTTCGCCCAGGGTAAATGCAAAACCGGTCCCTGTATGGCCACTATCATCATACAATTTTGTAACGGCATAAGAATAAACCGGCTCCCGGTGAATGGCATCGCTGCCTGCGCCTTTAGCCAATGGGTACCGCTTATCAATGGTTTCAGTCCTTTGTATCATTTATTCAAATTAGTTCCGCCCAGGGAATGGTTTCAACACTAATAATTCTATTGTCAATTTTATTTTTATTCCTATAATAAATAAAACCGACTCGTTCAATTAAGCCATATTTCAAAGCAGTAGTAACATTCATCAGTCATTCACCAGAAAATAAATCAGCCGGCAGGCATAACCTTTGCTGGCATTGTTCTTTTCTTGACTTACGCGAACGTGTAAACTATGACTCCCGCTTTTTAAATTACTACCCAATAATATATACCAGGGCAGGTGCAACATACTGCTCCATTCAGTATACAAATCCACTGTTTTGTAGGGTGCACCATCGATTGAATATTCTATCATTCCCGCATCTGCACCTGATACAATCGCAATTCCTATCGCGGTTCCTTTAAAAGGTAACCGCAAGGCTGCTCCGGGCGTTGTTGTCAGCAGTACCGGCACATGAACAAACCCTTGCCGGGTTGGTAAACTGTCTTTGGGTGTCCAATCCTCATCCAACATCCAATTGGAATCAATCCCCGCCTTCATAATATCCAGGTACCTTCCATTTTCAAAATTCGCCTTGTTCAAAGGAAGGGGCAATTGTCTTGCAGTGACATTAGTTTTCTTGTTCACACCATCAAAACAAGCAACTAATAATTTTTTGATTGCATCAAAATATAATTGCTGTCCAAATGGTGATGGATGCAAATCCTTAAAATCATCCGCCCAGCTAAATTCACCATTTGTTATCCTATCCCTGACTTCCTTTGCAAGATTAAGAGAAGGCAAATTGTAATGCGCTGACACTAGTTCATGGTTGGCTATTTCAACTGGTACTATACCGTGATTGTAATCATTAATTTTACCCGGGTCTGCAAATGACATTACAATAATGTCCATGAACGAATTACTCTTTCTTGCATGTCGTACAATTCCTTCCAATGCACGCACCTGTGTTATACTATCGGTTCCGTTCGCCCTGTCATTTACGGCAGTCTCTACAAATAACAGGTCAATTTTTCCTGAATCCAGTACATCTCGCTGCAAGCGAAAAGCATGGGGCAAACTTCCTAAAGAAGGAATGCCTGCTGCAATGAAGTGAAACCGGGTGGTGGGAAAACGATCCTTCAGATAATTACAAACCATTTGTCTCCATCCGGGATTGTAGGTAATGGACCCCCCTAAAAAAGCAACGTTGGCTTGTTTATTCTTTCCAAATATTTGTAAAGAATTGTTTAAACCGCCTCTTCTTATAAAATATGTTCCTGGTAATTTATTACTGCCCTCAATGGTGGTCTTCTCATTTATCCCTTGCTGCCCTTGTAGGGCCAATACCATGATCCATAATAACAATATAAGGCCTAACTGCTTTATCATATAAACTTAATTAACCAATACAACTATTGTTTGCCAGCTTGCTTTCTAAAATAAAGACTTGGTAAATATATGTGCAACAAGGGGTTCGATAAATATACATAAACAGTATTTTCCCGGCAATCGTTAACAGAGCTAATATCATCAAAACTATTCCTTATCACAATGAGTAAAAATAGTGCATCCAATTAATATGATGGATTATCCTATTATTGCAATTGAATAACCTATACATTACGGAAGAATAGCAAAAGTTATTTAATGAAATAACTTTGGTTTCAATAATATACTATATGAATAATATGAAAAGAAAAGATGGTTTTGAGGGGGAAAAAATGATCAATCTCCCTGAATCTGTATGGAAAAAAGTGATCAGGGAAAATGCGGTGTTGGGCCAGCTTTATGTAACCCATATTGGCTATTTCCCAAAGGCAGCCTATCATCACCGTGAATGGAAAAAAGGTTGCCCGGATAATATATTAATCTATTGCCTGCGTGGCAAAGGCTGGTATGAACTTGGTAAAAAACGTTTTGAAGTAGGTGTCAATGAATTTATGATAATACCGGCAACAAAGGACTACCTGCGGTATGGAGCAGATGAAAACGATCCATGGACAATTTACTGGATACACTTTAGCGGTAAGGATATGGACACGTTTAACCGCAGTTTTAAAATAGGCCGACAGGATGGACCGCAGTCAATTGTTTTCAATGAAAAGGGACTTGAATTATGGGATACCATGTACACTAACCTGGAGATGGGTTTTAGTAAAGAAAATTTAACCAATACCAATTTGTGCCTGTATCATTTTGTCGCTACCTTTTTGTTTCCCGATAAACATGTCAATGAAAAGAAGCAGGGTGCAAAGGATATGATTGATGAAACCATTTTATTTATGCGAAGCCGGTTGCAAAATCAACTCACATTACAGGATATGGCAGCAAAAAGCAATTTATCAGCCTCGCATTTTTCCAGTCTTTTTCGCAAAGCAACCGGGATGTCGCCGCTCGATTATTTTATTCACCTCAAACTTCAAAAAGCCTGCCTCCTGTTGTATAGCTCCGGTATGAAAATCAAAAATGTGGCAGCGGAAATTGGCTATGAGGATCCTTATTATTTCTCGAGGCTATTTAAAAAATATATGAATGTTTCTCCTGATCAATACAGAACCCTTCGAAGAAATCCGGAAGACAAATAAGTATTTACAGGTACCTAATACAGATCACATTCAACAGGCGCTTTCAAACAATTTGAAGCGCCTGTTAAAATAATCAGCCCCGGTTTCTCAAGAAATTAATTCATTACAATCTTGTATGTTTCTCCTTTGACAGTTGAAAACTGAACAATATTATTTTGCATGGTTTTATATTCTATTTTCCGGCCGGTTTGGTCTTTTAGTGTAAAAAATGTCTTCAATAAAATATTACAGGCCGATCCATTGGTGGAGCGTATGTAGATATTGTTTGCCTTACCATTTTTCCAATCGAAGGATACGTCAAAACCATTTCGGACACGTAAGCCCTTTACAGCACCGGTTTGCAGTGATGCATCTGCAGGCAATGCTGGTAGTAGCCGGATCACATTATCCTTCCCATGGCTTTGCAATAATAATTCCGCTATTGCTGCAGTTGCGCCAAAATTCCCATCAATCTGAAAGGGGGGACCTGCGCAAAATAGATTTGGATAGGTTCCGGCGCCATGGTTATAATCAATTTCACTCGCGGCAGAAGGTGTTAAAAAATCCCGGAGAACATCATACGCTTTATCACCGTTTTGCATACGTGCCCATAATGCCATACGCCATGCCCATGCCCATCCTGTACCTCCTTTCTTTCTTCTGATCAATGTTGTTGCACATGCCTGTGATAGTTCCGGCGTATCCCATGGAGTAATTTCTTCCAGTGGATAAACTGCCATCATGTGAGAGGTATGCCTGTGCTCCGGCTCTACTTCTTTATAATCCTCCAGCCACTCCTGCAATGCGCCGGTGGAGGGGCTTACCTGGTTGGGCGCTAAACGCACAATCAATTTTTTCAGGCTGTCAGCCCATGTTTTATCAAGGTTTAAAATAGTAGCGGAATGAATGGCTTCATTTAATATTTCCCTTCCCAATTGCATATCAACTGTAGGCCCCATGCAGGTTGATGCTCGTTGCCCGTTGGGTAATAAAAAACCATTTTCGGGTGAGTTGGAAGGTGCAGTCACCAACCATTGATGTCTCGGTTCTTCGATTAAAATGCCTGTAAAAAATTCGGCTGCACCTTTAATGATCGGGTATACGGATGCCAGGAATTTTTTGTCGGGATTATATTTATAATGCTCCCATAAATGAGTAGCAGCCCAAATTCCACAGGATACCGTAGAACCCCAATTGGCACCCTCTCCGGGAGAAGTATACCCCCATGGATTGGTAATAGGATGTGTAACCCAACCCTTTGTACCGTAATATATTTTTGCTGTACGGCTGCCATTATCAGCCATCTGTTTTATCAGGGTAAAGAAGGGTTGATGGCAGTCGGCAAGATTGGTAACTTCTGCCGGCCAGTAATTCATCTGCACATTGATATCTGTGTGATAATCACCATTCCAGGGCGTTTGATATTCTGCTGCCCATAGGCCTTGCAGGTTAGCCGGCATACCGCCTGGCCTTGAGGAGGAGATAAGAAGATATCGCCCAAAATTAAAATACATATTGACAAAGTCGGCATCAGCACCTCCTTCTGAAAAGCGTTTAAGTCTTTCTGGTACACTCAGGCTGCTAATTATTCTTTGATCATTGGCAGCAAAGCGTAAATGACAGCGTTCAAAAAAAGATTTATAATCCTTCACATGAGCAGCCATCATGGATTTCCAGGAAATCAGGCCTGCCTGCCTTATCGTATTTAAAACAACAGGCAAGGGTTCTTTTCCTCTTTCCTGTACATCAGGCCAGTTCATATCAGTGGCAGCGCCTATTAATAAAATACATTCGTTGGCATTTGAAACTACAATACTTGTGTCTGTTGCCGCTAGCTTCCCTCCTGTAGGAATAATTTTCAAAACTGAAGCATAATGCAAGCCTTCATCAGGACCGCTTTGCAGAATCCCCTGCATGATGATTTGTCCTTTAGTGATGGTATACTTTACCTTTTCTTTTCGGAAGAGATTCGTGTTGAAAGAAAGTTTGCCTGGTTGGGAAGATCTCAACCGAATGGCAATTACCTGGCCAGGTGCTGAAACAATTACTTCCTGTGTGTAGGTGATACCATTGCGCTGCCAGCTTGTTCTATTATATGCACTATCAAGCCGCAATACCCGTTGATAATTTTGCGCCGGTAAATTTGCATCAGCCCAGTTGATAAACAAATCTCCCAATGTTTGATAGCAGCCAAACTTTACATTAGCCCCCTCACCCGAACCGGAACCTGGTCCCTTACAAACAAAATGCGCCTGCAATATCTGGTGGGCTTCCGCATTTTTTCCCTCGAGCAACAATTGCCTTATCCGCGGCAAATATTGACGTGCATTTTCGTCATCAGCATCCTGTACACCACCACTCCACATGGATATTTCGTTGAGCACAATTCTTTCCCGGTCAGGCCGACCAAAAACCATTGCACCGAGACGACCATTTCCCAGCGGTGACGAAGCAGTGAAATCATTGGCGGGTTCCTTAAACAGCATGCGCACATCATTTTGCGCCTTGAGCATTGCAAAAGAGTGGAGAACTAAAAAAGAAACGATTATATTTTTAAGTGGCATATAGTTTTTCATTAGCGCAATATAATGATTGTTAAAAGTAGTTTGTTGGCCTTCTTCAGTTGATGCCCCACTAGGGCGTTGTCAGCAGGAGTACATTGCTTTCATATTCATTGTACATATCGAATTGGAGGCCTGCGGTCATCAGGTACTCACCACTAAAAGTTTTCCCTTCATAGGCTCCCATTCTGCTAAAGTTTGTTTTGTTTATTTCCGTTATCGTATACAATGCATCGGGTTTCAATCCCTTCAACTTCAGGATTGTTTTATCTGCATATATGTTTTTCTTTAAAAGATAATTAAATACCAGGGACCGCTTTTGATCTTCTGAAACAAACATTTGAGCCACCCGATTGGTACTATATGGAGATAAGAGCCTGTAAAGATCTCCCTGCAAAACTATATCACGTAGATCCTTGTAGGTTTGGATGGCAGTTTTTGAAAATATTTTTTCTTCTCCAGTCATTTGCTGAGGCTGCAGGTCCATACCTAATTTACCAGTCATGGCTACATCGAACCTGAACTTCAACGGTGTTGATCTGCCTGTTATATGATTTGGGGTTACCGATACGTGTGATGCCATGCCTATTGCAGGGAAAAAATAATTTAAGCCCCATTGAATGGTAATACGATCGAGCGCATCTGTATTGTCACTTGGCCAATACTCCTGGAAATAAGGCATGGAGCCATAATCCATTCTGCCACCTCCACCAGAGCAAACCATCATCGTGATCGCCGGGTATTTTTTCCTGAACTTTTTCATCAATTTTAATATCGCTCTTGGATATTCTATAAACAGGTGCGACTGCTTGTCTTTACCCAGGTAAGATGAGCCGGCGTTGGTAATGTACCGGTTACAATCCCATTTCAGGTAACTGATGCCTGGATTTTCTTTTACCAGTTTATCCAAAAAATCATAAACAAAATCCTGAACAGCAGGATTGGATAGATCGAGGATCAATTGATTGCGCTGCGGATCCAGGGGACGGTTAGGGGCAGTGATCACCCAGTCGGGATGCTTTTCATACAATTCACTTTTTGGGTTTACCATTTCGGGTTCTACCCAAAGTCCAAACTTTATATTGTTTGCCTTACATTGCTCCACCAGGTATGGTATACCATGTGGTAATTTTTTAGTATTCACCTGCCAGTCGCCCAAACCAGCATCGTCATTATTACGGGGATATTTATTGCCAAACCATCCATCATCCAGCAGGAACAATTCAAAGCCCATACTACCGGCTTCCCGGATAATATTGGTAAGTTTTTGCTCATCAAAATCAAAGTAAGTAGCTTCCCAGTTATTCAATAAAATATCTCTTGAACCATCGCCGTCTGCAATGCCGTATTTTCTTGCCCAGCGATGAAATCGCCTTGTTATTTCACCGGAACCTACAGCACTATACGTGTATAAAAAAGAAGGCGCTTTAAAAATCGTATTTGCCGGCAGCGCATACTGGGAGGCATAAGGATTCATGCCGGCGAGCGCACTTAGCTTATTGGTATGATCCACTTCAAACAGTAGTTGAAAATTACCGGGCCAGGCAAGCGTGCCGCCAATTACTTCACCATTATCTTCCTGCATTTTATCCCCCAAGGAAAGCAGGAAGGATGGATTGGTGCGCTGGTTTGTCCGGACACCCAATTTGGAATCGATCGTTTTAGTTCCTTCAGGCAATGCAGTTTCAATCATATTGAATTCATGTGCCCAGTCGCCACTATAATATGTCAGGAAATATTTAGAGGATTTAAAAGACAGGTTGGCTGAAGCAAAATTATACAGGGTAACCAGCCCTTTTTCATTGTGTACCAATTCCATTGATTGCTCAATGATGTCTTCGTTAAAATAGCTTTTGTAGGTAAGCGTTACCTCAAGCGGGTAAAAACGATCAATCAATAATATGGTAGTAAGTGTAATATTATCATTGATCCTGGTGACGGTATTTTTTTTATACCCCAGGTCAGTGGTCATGTTTCCATCCGCATGCGTAACACGTAAGGCCACTTCAGCAGCCGAATTTCCATAAGTAGAATAATTGAGCTCGCTATGTGACCAAAGGGATTCATAGTTACCAACGGGTATATTTTTCCCAAAGTATAACTGTTTGAGGTTAGTCTTTTCATCGACCCCCAGTAGCAAAACGTTGTTCTTTGTAGCTATTTTGATCAAGGTAACCTCCTGTGAAAAAGCAGTACATTTAGCAAACAAGAATATTATAACTAAAACACATGTGCGGATTTTCATAAATGATAGCAGCAGTTTTAAATCATGGGTGAAAAAAGGAAGCGCTTTGAGCATGAAAAACATGTTTATTTACTACAAGCCGCCATCTTTCAAAAATCAAATTTCAATGTTTCACCTAAATAAAAAAATAGCTATTTAGACTATCATGATGGACTTTCTTATTATGACTGTCTATGTAAGATTATTAAATTAAATTTATTACGTTGGTTCCGGAACTGGGTTGGGTAATGTTTGTTGGTATTTTTTTGCAGTCATACTTTATAGAAGAAGACTGATTTAAAAAGAATAGGATTACCCATTTAGAGCGCATTGGCTTTATAGCTGTAAGGTTGATTTATCATAAATCGCTCAATTAGCTTGTGCCATATGCTTATTAAAAAATTTCTTCGGTTAAACCGGAAAAAGAACTCATTCAAATAGCCATTTGTGAATCTTTCTGAACAGTGGTGATGAAGTCCCCTCAACCATCCTTTTAAATTCATAATCACAATATGTAGGCCTGGAAAGCCTTTTCCACCATTCGAAAGTTTCTGCCTTATTTCAAATTCACTCTCTAAAGGCAGGTAGCCTTTCCAACCGTCTGTGATCACTTGTGCATTATCCTTATCGATATATCGTTCAAAAATCTGGGTAATCCTATTATTTAAATCTTTGTTTAAATTATTTTCTATGCGTACAGTTTTTTTATACCAGGGACTGAATATTAAAATAGAATATTGGATAAAAATATTACTGATTACAGCAGCAGGAATATGAATACTTGTGGAAGTGATAACAACACGATATCTGCTGTGGCCGGGTTCTATTCTGTTGCAGCAACTGACGGTAATGGATGTATAGCAAGGGATACTTTAGCTATCCTGGATATTTATCCAAATCCAATCATCAATTTAGGGCTGATAGAAATATCTGTCAAAATGATAGCGTGGTTTTAAAACCACTACCCTTTTCTATATTCCGTAATCCAACCAGTATGATATTCGTAATCAGTTGTGTGAAATGTTATGTGATAGTTTTGCATCTCCAAATATATTAAACTAAAGTTTTCACTTAAAGCGATGGATTTCCCCCTGAAACAGACATTGATCCACTTTCCCATAAACCAATTACTATAGATTCCGGAGCATGTTGACCCACCATTCCGGTGATGTTGACCCACCTGTTTTTTTAGCGTTTATTTTCGTGCTGGTTTGATTGACTGCTGTCATTCCGGCCCGTTGACCCACCGGAAGGTATTAATTGTTGGCTGCTCTTGATGTTTTTTGCTCCTCGCTAAAAAAGGAGCGATGTCACAAAAGCTGGTAACAATAGAACAATTAAAACAAATTCTTCAACTTAGGAATGATGGAATAGCAATCAGGGAGATCGCACACTGCATTGGTATTAGCCGTAATAGCGTGCGTGAATACCTCACCCATCTTGAGACCTGCAATGAAAATCTGACCAACAAAGAACTGGCTGACAAGGGTTACAACAACGATCTGCTTGAGCCGAATACACAAAAGCAGAAAGACCTTTTTCAGCGTTTTGAATCAACTCAATCCGAGCTTTCCAAAACAGGTGTTACCTGTCAGTTACTTTGGAAAGAACATCTGTAGGATTAACCGCACGGTTATGGCTATAGCCAATACTGCTATCATTTGAATGAATATCTGAAGCACAAAGATGTATCCATGCACCTGGAATACAAAGCTGCAGATATGCTCACGATTGCCTTCGCCCGTAAAAAACAACATTACATTCTATTTTATGTGATAATCTAAAAACAGCGGTAAAATCGTCCCAGCCGCTATGAACACGTCTTTACAGATTTGTGTTACCAGCTTAGCGATCATTACGGTACAACTTTCAGCGCACCAGACCTTATAACCCCAGCGATAAAGCGATGGTGGAAAAGGCGGTAAGTATTGCATATGCTCACATAAATGCTCCCCTTCGCCACCAGGAGTACGGAAGCCTCCAGGCCCTTAATACCGCTATGCAGGAACAACTGGTAATACTCAATAACAAGCCCTACAAGAATACCGCTTATAGCTGGCGGTATTTTTATGAACAACAGAAACGTTCCCTGCTAAAAGCATTCCTGCCGAACTCTTTACTCTAAAGAAAGTGGCCACGCTAACCATCAGCGTAACTATCAAATACAACTGCGGGAAGATTTTCGGTATTATATCGTACCCTATCTGTATGTGGCCAAAAAGGTAAAGATTCATTATGACCACCGGGTGGTAGAAGTTTACTATGACAATGGCCGGATCGCCCTGCATATCCGTAACAGTAAAGCCTACACCACCCTTGCTGAACACATGCCCCCCAATCATCAACGGATGCAGCAGATAAAAGGCTGGAATAAAGCAGACCTGTTGGCACAGGCAGCACGTATCGGAACATCTACAGCGCAGGCGTCCAGCCTGATGCTGGAAAAACAGCATCTACATCGAACAGAATTATAAAGCCTGCTTTGGTATGATGATGCTCCAGAAAAAATATACTGCCCAGCGATTGGAAGCAGCCTGTAAAAGAGCCCTCCAGGGAACCCTGGTCAATTATACCATGTATACCATGATTAAAAACATCCTGGAAAAAGGCCTTGACAAACAGATACACCCTTTTGACAACGAAAATAATATGTCCAATCATGGTAATATCCCGGGCAAGGATCACTATCAAAAATCATCTTCTAAAATTAAAAAACAAAACAATGAACACAACAGAAACATTGCAACAAATGCAGCAGCAGCGACTACAGGGCATGCACCATGCCTACCGCTCACAACTGGAATTTCCTTCCACCTCACATTTTACTTTCTTTAAAATCGTCAAGTACCTTTGAAAATTCCTTTTTCTGATTATTTTCAAATCCTGCCAGGTAATTTTCGGTGGTTTTCAGGCTTGCATGTCCCAGGGCTTCTTTGATGTAATGAGGTGATACGCCGGCATTTTTCATCAGAGTGGATGCAGAGTGACGACATTCCATTGTTCTTACTTTCTTATCAATCATAGCTTTGTCACTCACCTTTGCCATGTTTTTGTTAATAAACCTTGTGAAATTTTGTTTGATTTCAAACTGTCGGATAGGAGATAATCCAATTGATAAAATTGGAAAAATATAATTCTCCGGATCTCT
The DNA here is from genome assembly GCA_025963635.1 of Ferruginibacter sp. GTDB lineage: Bacteria > Bacteroidota > Bacteroidia > Chitinophagales > Chitinophagaceae > Ferruginibacter. The sequence continues at coordinate 1,535 of JAOQAK010000014.1, read as the reverse complement.
ATCCTTATTGCCCCATCTGTCAATGATATCCTGCATATCTTTATTAAGAAAGCAGGAAATAATAATTGGTTCGCCTCCTCTGTTAGTTAATTCAGTTTTAGCTCTTTCAAATACCAGGAACTCTTCTTTAATATTTTTATATTTAAGACATATAATATCTTTCACATTCATTCCATTTCCATAAAAGCTAAAAAACCAAAAATCCTTCGCCTTTTGTTCATTTTCCATTTCTATTTTGGAATAATATAATTTAGAAATGCTTTCTTTATTCAATGCTTTTTTAATATTTCGTCCCATAGGAATAGTATATCGTCTTTTGCCAAAGGGATAGTCTTCCCGTTTCATAAGTTTGTTTTCAATCGCTTCATTCAGGACAGCCCGAACACACCGGGTGTACATACTAATGGTAGTTTTGGAATTTCCCTTTTCATTAGTCATCCAGCCTTCATATTCCTTGAGAAACCGGGGTGTTATTTCGGATAACTTTACATTACCTCTGAAAGCTTTGATAGAATTATAGCTGGTTTGGTAATTTCCAGCCGTACCAATTCGTGCCTGGTAAAGAAGGCTTTTAATAATAGGGTAAAATATTATTGAAATGAAATCTGGCCCTGGAGATATCTCTTTGAAAATACCAAATTTTTTCTTCCATTCAGCTGGGATATCGTCAGCAATATCCTGCCTATTTGGTTCTGTTTTCAGCGGTGTTGATCTTTTTCTAAAATATTCATTTTCCAAAATGAATATTTTAGAAAATTGCTCAAAATCAAAAGGAACAATTTTATTTGCGGCGACCTTTGCCTGTAACTCGACGGCCACAATATTTTCTCTGATTTTGGACAGCGTGTCACTTACCCTTTTTGCATCCATTTTTTCAAAGTCAACTTTTGTGAGGTCAAAAATAAGAGGATACAAAATCGTCTTGCCTTGATAATAAACTCTTAATTTCAGCGGATACAATCCTGCTTTTTTTTCTCTGCGTGTATCAAGTACAACTGATACCTGTGTTTCCATAATTGTCCATTTTCTTTCTTCACATTTCGATCATCAGAATTTGCACAAATATTTGCACAAAATCGACCATTAAATTACATACTAAACAGTAAGGCAAAATTAATATTAAAGCTCAATAGCTTACCTTTCAATGCTTTAATTATAATATAATTAAAAGCGGCTCAAAGGAGGCTAATTTGAGATAAAATGCACCAATTATCTTTAACTCGCTGTACTTAAAATTAACTTGCTTTACTGCATTTTAGCTTGAGAAATTTAGTTATAAATGATTGTTAAATAACGCACTCAATGGTTCCGTATTTATCTTCTTCAATAAAAAGCATAACCAGATTAAGTTGTTGTTATGGGAAGGAGATGGTTTTGCCATCTATTATAAACGGCTGGAAAAAGGTATTTACGAAGTACCACTTGATAGTGACAATAATACATCAGTATCCATTACGCATCAGCAACTTCAACTGATCCTGCAGGGCATCTCACTCACCAGTGTACGGCAGCGAAAAAGATATCAACATTTGCGC
>JAOQAK010000103.1 GCA_025963635.1 Ferruginibacter sp. | reverse complement strand
GATAATTATACACAAACGCATTACCAGCTATTTTATAACCACCAGTTTACCTCATCATGGAAGGCAAACGCAGCGGTGTTCCTAACAAAGGGTGCCGGGTATTATGAGCAATATAAAGCCGGGCAGGAACTAGCTGCCTATGGCCTGCCCGATTATCACGAAGGGAATAATACTATAACCCAAACCGATCTTGTACGGCAGTTATGGCTGGACAATAAATTTTACGGAACCATTTTTTCAGTTCAACACCGGAAGAATGCTACCCAACTTACTTTTGGAGGCGGCTGGAATAAATATGATGGCAAACACTTTGGAGAAATCATTCGTGCAACGGTACAACCTGCCGTGCCGTTTAATTACAGGTGGTACGATCTTACCGCTAACAAACAAGATTTTTCCCTGTATTCAAAATGGAGCCAGCAGGTAACTGATCGTTTACAAAGCTTTGTAGATCTGCAGTATAGAAATGTGCGGTATAATATCAACGGTTTCAGAGATAATCCGACACTGATAATCAATAACAACTATTCATTTGTAAATCCCAAAATAGGGCTTACCTACAATGTTGATAATTGGCAAGCTTATGTTTCGTATGCCATGGCTGCCAAAGAGCCTAATCGGGATGATTTTGAAGCAGGCAAAACATTGCAGCCGAAACCCGAAAAACTCAATGATTTTGAACTGGGCGCAGAAAGAAAGTCGGCTTACTATTCAGTGGGTGCAAACCTGTATTTTATGAATTATAAAGATCAATTGGTGCTGGTGGGAAATATCAATGATGTGGGCGCTTATACCCGCACCAATATCCCAAAAAGTTACCGTGCAGGTATTGAGTTACAGGGAAGAACCAACATTACAAAATGGCTAAACTGGGCAGCCAATGTATCGTTTAGTGAGAACAAGATTAAAGATTATACCGACCTGGTAGATGATTATGATAACGGCGGAACAAAAGCCTTTTATTACAAAAAGACTGACATCTCGTTCTCACCTGCCGTTGTAGCAGCTTCAACAATTAGCTTCACACCCTTAAAAAATACGGAGGTAAGTTTACTAAGTAAATATGTAAGCAGGCAATACCTCGATAACACGAGCCAAAAAAGCAGGAGTCTTGAAGCATACTTTGTACAGGATGTAAGGCTTGCCTATACGGTACATTGCGGGATATTTAAAGAAATCAACCTGATTGCCCAACTCAATAATGTGCTCAATAAAAAATACGAGGCGAATGGCTACACCTTTAGCTATATATCGGGTGGATTGGCAACGGAAAATTATTTTTTCCCGATGGCGCCGTTTAATTGTATGTTCGGGTTGAATGTGCGGTTGTAGAGAGGTAGCGATACTGGATGCTGGATGCTGGAAGCCGGATACTGGATATTGGATGCTGGACGAAATCAAAAAAGTTTACACCTTTAAAGAAAGGTGTAAACTTTTTTGATTTCAGGACTTAAATTTATCTCTCCATTCCAGCATCCCGCCGGCTAAATTTCTTACATTGGTAAAGCCGGCCGACTGCAATATCATGCAGGCCTGACCACTGCGGTTGCCGCTTCTGCAATAAATGATGACCTCCTCATTTTTCCAGTCGTCGAGATCTTCCGTTTGCATTGACTGGATTTTCCCAAGCGGCACCAGTGTTCCGCCAATATTGAATTCGGTGTTTTCATAGGGCTCCCTCACATCCAGGATATGCAATTTCTCCCCGTTATCCATCCTTGTTTTTAATTCTTCTACTGATATGTTTGTCATTGTTTTTAATTTATTGTGGCAATGTTTGTATTGAATCTTTTATCACCATCACGGGCGATATATATAGGTCCATCAACTGGCCCGGCCGTATAAATACCGGCCTTTTTTCATCGTCCATAGCTGCCGGGTTTTGCCGGTATACAAAGGCCGCGGCTGTATCTTTTATTTCTCCATCAGCAATGATTCCTGCAACATTCAATCCTAAAGATTCCAGTTGAGATTTGGCTTGTCCAAACGTTAACCCAATGAGATCGGGCACTTTCATTTGTTCTTCATTAAGCCCGCCTGCGATAACCAACGATATTTTACTACCCCATCGCACTTTAGCGCCAGCGGCAATTTTAGTTCCGTTATAAAGTTGTTCAAGCACTGACCCCTTCATAAAATCAGGCTTGTAAGTGGTATCTCCCAGTTTTAAATGATTTCTTTCCAGCAAATCCAACGCAAAACTGTAGCTTTTACCCTCCAGTTTGGGCATTGATATCATGGGTGGTATATAGCAGTTGACGGTAAGAAAGACAGTGCGATTGATTTTAACCGTAGCGTTTGCGTCGGGCAATTGTTTGATCACCGTACCTGGCCGAAGAGAGTCAGTATAAACCGAATCCTGTATCACCACATCAAAGCCTTTGCTTTCCAATAATTGAATTGACTGTTGTGAATCCTTACCATTTACGGCAGGAACGGTCAGGTATTCGCCGTGTTTTGTAATCCACCCCAATAACTGCAGCATTAAAAACACCAGCAGGAATGCTAACAACACAGCGGCTAAAAAATTTACCCAAAAAGGCCGGTCGGTAATGAATTTGAACACTTGATAAGTTTAAGTTTGTAGTTGTTGTTACCTGCGTTTGATTGTAAGCATATTGAATCCGGCACATGTTTAACTTTCCAAAAATATTGCTCCTCCCTTACGATTTCGGAATAAAACATTCATCGATTAAAGCACTATAAAATTCTTTTAAGGACCATCCCATCGCCTTCACTTGCTGGGGTACGATGCTTGCCTCACTTTGGCCGGGCACCGTATTAATTTCTAACATATAAGGTTCGCCGGCTACTTCATCATAAATAAAGTCAATTCTAACCACCCCGTTGCAGTTAAAAATGGCGTAAGCTTTTTTAGCCGCTTCTCTTACCTTTTCTGCAATGATTTCATCAGCATTTGCGGGCGTAATCTCTTCACTTGCTCCATCATATTTTGCCTCATAATCAAAAAATTCCTTTTTGGAAATTATCTCTGTCATGGGCATTGCTATTAAATTCCCTTTCGATTTAAACACACCAATGGTAAATTCCCTTCCTTTAACGAACTCTTCCACTAATACCTGGTCGTCCTCCATAAAGGCTTTATCCAAAGCTTCCTGCAAAGCGCCGGGCTCGTTTACCTTACTCATCCCGATACTGCTGCCTCCATTATTCGGTTTTACAAAAACCGGCAACTTTAATGCCGTTAAGATTTCGTTGCCTGAAATCGGCTTGTCTTTAAACAGATGTATCGACCTGGCAACCGTTATTCCGCCAAATGCAGCTACAGCTACTGTGTAGCGTTTATTAAAAGTGAGTGCCGAAGTTGCAGCATTGCAGGTACTATAAGGAATATTAAGACAATCAAAATATCCCTGCAGCTTTCCGTCCTCACCCGGCGTGCCATGCAATCCAATCAACACAGCGTCAAATAAAATTTTGCGGCCATCTTCTATAATTGAGAAATCATTCTTGTCGACTGAAATTTTTTCTCCCGCCCGGTTGATATAGTACCAGCCGTCCGGGGTTATGTCGATTGTATAACAAATCCATCTTTCCGGATCGATATTGTTTTTAATAGTGACAGCTGTTTTGTAGGATATCACCGACTCGCCCGAATAACCTCCGGTAACTAATGCAATTGTTTTTTTCATGAAAGAAGGGTTAATACGGCAAAGAAACGAAATTTGTGTTTAGTTACAGAAGTTGATATCGAAAGAAAATGCAAATATTGAAGCGTTCGGAGGGCTATAGTGCATGCACGTTTATGAATTGTATTTCTTTGCGGGCTGATAATGAGCCACGGCAGTCAAGAGGGCGGATGATATTTATGACGATTAATGATGTATTTCAAATTGCAAACCGGCTGCTAAACTTATTTGGCAAAAAGTTGTGATCCAACGGAAGGTCCTGAGAAGTCTTGCTTCGGGTAAATATCCCGGCCGTTCATTAGTTTTCAATGCCTTCATTGCCCGTTTCCAAAACAAATTTCCAGCTTCCATCCGGTTGTTTTTTCCAGATACTTACATAAGTACCGTAAAATACCGTGTCTTTATTTTTCGGTCTGAGTGAATAGATTCCATAGGTATATCCCAATTCGCCCGATTTGGCAACAGTTCCGCCGCTTGGCTCCCAGGTCATCGTATATGCGGTATCGTTCCCCTGGCTTATATAATTAATTGCTTCTCCCCCAACAATCGGTACTGCATTAGGCCGTAACAGCACTCCCTTTCCATCTATAAAATTCAGCAAGGCAGCTTTCATTCCTTTTTCCTCGCTAAACTTAGAAAAGGCCCGGTCTGCTTCCATCATCCCAGTTTTGTAATCAACTTCTTTTTCAGGTTCGCTTTTTTTTGTAGCACAGGAAGAAGCCATTGCGGACACCAGTAAAATAAGTAAACTATTTTGTAAGCGCCTTTCCATTAAATAATAAACTAATAGGTTGTCAATGATAAAAAAAGGCGAAAGTATCTTTTAATACCCTCGCCAATGATGCAGGAAATATCACCTGCCTATATAAGCCTTCCGGCTATTAAAAAACTCTTTAAAATATTTTAAATATGCAGTTTCTCCTTTTTAACCAATAGCTCTTCTACTGTTTCCTGGTACATCTCATCAGGAACACAGCAATCTACCGGACAAACTGCAGCACATTGGGGCTCTTCATGAAAACCCTGGCATTCTGTACATTTATTGGGAGTAATATAATACGTATCAACACTAACGGGTGCATTTCTTTGATCAGCATCCACCACTGAACCATCTAGTAAAGTATAGGTTCCTTTTACAGTAGTTCCGTCCGATATTGCCCACTCTACACCGCCTTCATAAATTGCGTTGTTAGGACATTCCGGTTCACATGCACCACAGTTAATGCACTCATCAGTAATTTTAATAGCCATTTCTTTTGATTTAGAGTTTAGGAATTGCGAAATTTGACTACAAAAGTAAGTTTATACGGATGAAATTACAAAATCGAATTGAAATATTATTGCACCTTAAAGAATACCTGGAAACTGATACAGACGAATGGCAATCAGTAAAACATGAGGCTACAATGCACAATGGTTGGTTTACTCCTGAATTTATAAATTTATCTGTAAAAAATATAGTTGAACAGTTCTTACAGGAAGACAAATTGAAAAGCTGGGTAGGCCATTATCACCTCGATGACAATGTAGTTCCAAGAAATGTTGGGATCGTAATGGCCGGAAATATTCCACTCGTAGGTTTTCATGATTTTTTATCGGTATTTATCAGTGGGCACAAACAAACTATCAAGCTGTCTTCGAAGGATGATATCCTTTTAAAACACCTGGTACAAAAACTATATTCCCGGGAAGAAGCCTTGCAAGAGTATGTTTCATTTGCCCCTATGCTGAAAGGCTGCGATGCTTATATTGCGACAGGAAGCAATAACAGCGGCCGTTATTTCGATTATTATTTTTCCAAATATCCAAGCATCATCCGGAAAAACCGTACATCTGTTGCAATCTTAAAGGGTGACGAAACCTTTAATGAACTGGAAAAATTGTCAGATGACATTCATAGTTTTTTTGGATTGGGATGCAGAAATGTCACCAAAATTTTTGTACCGGCAACCTATGATTTTGTACCGCTTTTACAATCTTTTCACCGGTATACCTGGTTTGCGGATCATCATAAATATAAAAACAATTACGACTATAATTTGTCTATACAGTTGATGAACAACCGCTATTACATGACAAATAACAGCACACTGCTCGTTGAAAATGAGTCGGTTTTTTCTCCCATTAGCCAGCTAAACTATAGCTTTTACAATGAGATGAAAGAGGTGACTGATAGCTTACGGCAAAACCAGGAGATACAATGCATCGCGGGATTGGACCTTCCCCTTGGAGATGCTCAAAAACCCGGCTTAATGGATTATGCAGATGGAGTGGATACAATGCAATTTTTGTTAACTTTATAATTGAAGTACGAAGCTCTTCCTAATTAATTGTTAAACGTGGCGGAAGGTAAATTCAATTTGTCAGTGCATCGTTACTTTGCTATGTCAGGCATAAAAATTGTCTCTATCTGCCGGATAAAAAATAAAACTTATAAATATGAAATTTAAACAGGTATTTTTCACCATTTTTATCAGTGCTGTCACTGCTTTTGGGGTTATGTGGGGATATAGCACCTACGTGAAAAACAGCAATACTTATGGGGGGCAGGAGAATGGCGTGATCCCTTCCAATTACAAATTTGCTAAGTTGACAGAAAACGGTGAGCTACCACCGGGATCGGTTGATTTTACTCAGCCCGCATCTGCTGCTTTACCTACCGTGGTGCATATTAAAACCAAAACCAATGCTAAACAGGTGAGTAACAATTTGCCTAAAAACCAGCGTCCGAAAAATCCTTTCAGCGATTTTTTTGGGGATGATATGCTGGAAGAATTTTTTGGGAACCGGAGAGGATATGTGCCTGAGCAGAAAGCTTCCGGCTCAGGAGTAATAATCAGTGCAGACGGATATATCGTTACTAACAATCATGTGGTGGAAAATGCAGATGAGCTAAATGTAACTTTAAGTAATAAGAAATCTTATAAAGCAAAAGTGATTGGCACAGATCCCGCCTATGATCTTGCCGTTATAAAGATTGATGCCAGCGGACTACCATTTTTACTGTATGGCAATTCTGATGATGTAAAAATAGGTCAATGGGTGTTGGCATTAGGTTATCCATTGAACCTTGAAACGACCGTTACAGCAGGCATTGTAAGCGCTAAAGCGAGAAGCCTTGGACTGAACAAAGCAACCAAAACCAGTTCACCTGTTGAATCTTATATCCAAACAGATGCTGCTGTAAACCAAGGCAATAGTGGTGGCGCCTTGATTAACACCAACGGTTTACTGATTGGTATCAACTCTGCGATTGCTTCTCCTACAGGATTTTACTCCGGTTATTCTTATGCAATCCCGGTAAATATTGTAAAAAAGGTGGTGGACGATCTTATCAAGTATGGTAATGTACAAAGAGCTTATTTAGGTGTGTCAACAGTAAATACCTACGATATTTCTGAAGAAGCTAAAACAAGGCTGAACTTGCAATACGAAGGCGATGGGCTGGTAATTACTGAAGTCTCCACCAACAGCGGTGCAGCTGATGCAGGACTTAAAAAGGGCGATATCATAAAAAGTGTAAATGGCATCTCGTTAACCGAGCCTTCAGAATTGCAGGAACTGGTTACCCGCTATAAACCAAGCGATAAAGTTTCCGTAGTATTTTCCCGTGCAGGTGTTGAAAAGACCGTAACTGCCACTTTAAAAAATAAAGCGGGAAATTTTGACATTGTTAAAGTAGAGAATACAATCTTGTCCAGATTGGGTGGAGAATTTGCTGCGCTGGATCCCAAAAAAGCAAAAGAATATGGTATACCAGGCGGTGTAATAGTGAAGAAAATTGGAACAGGAGCTTTGAGCGAGCAAACACGAATGAGAGATGGATTTATTATCGCCAAAGTGAATGAGATCGATGTTAAAAATATTGAAGAATTAATAAAGGCAATGGGGAACGCTAAAGCTGTCACCATCAGTGGATTTTATCCCGGATATGATGGTTTATACGATTACCCGATTAGCCTGGGAGAATAAGAGGTGAAAAAAATTATTTAAAAAGGCGCTCCGCATTGAAGTGCCTTTTTGATGTGTTGTAGTAGCGCTTATTAGAAAGGACTCTATCATCGTTATAAAATAATTAGATATTCCCTCACCTTTGGATAAACGGAAGATTACTTTTCAAATACCCTGTATCCCCATGCAGGCAGACTAAGTGAATTTTGTTGCTTAAAATTATGTGTGACTTTATTGAAAACATCTGTGAAATCACCTTCAAGGTGCTCGTTGTCTACAGTGAATTCAACCGGTACACTACTCATATTCAGTAGCACCACCACTTTATGTTCTTCTGCCTGTCGAAGCCATGCCAAAACATTATTTTCAGCACTCGTTTTTATGCCGAGCGTATTTTCATTGCTGTAATCTCCAGCCTTCAGCGCAGGGTTGGTTTTACGGAGGTGTAATAAGGTTTTATAAAAATCATGCAATTCAAATCTACCAGTCCATTCTATTGCATCTTTTTCAAAAAACTGCAGGCGTTTCAGGTTTGGCATTTCCTGTCCGCTATAAATGAGCGGAATGCCTTCCCACGTGAAACTGTGTACCGCAAAGGCCTTTGCTGCCTCTCCGTATTTTTCGTACTCGGTACCATTCCAGCTATTTTCATCATGATTGCTGGTAAACCATAAATGTAACCCAATGCCCTTTCCCACACTCTGATATTGGTGCAGCAATGAATTGAGTATCCGTATATCCTGGTTATTTTTATAAAAATCTTCTGTTTTATGCATCCATGTCCAGGTATAGCATGCATCAAAAGCCCGGTAATAAGCAGGGTTTTCCAAGGGATCATTTTCGGCAAGCCAAAATAAAACCTTCGTTTTTTCCAAGGCTTGCCTGGCTTCCAGCCAAAAATCAAGCTGCACCCAAAAAGCCAGGTCACAACGAAAACCGTCTATGTCGCATTCTGTTACCCAATACTCCATAGCAGCTATCATGGCTGCTCTCAAGGCAGGATTGTTAAAATCCAATTCAATGATGTCATCCATTCCGCTGGCGATTTTGAAATCGTTGGTCAGCGGATCAACTTTGAAATAATCGGGATGGGTTACTGTCCAAACATGATCCCAACCCGTATGGTTCGCTACCCAATCAATGATCACTTTGAACCCCATTTCATGAGCGATCGTCACCAGGCTCTTGAAATCCTTCAGTGTACCAAATTCAGGATTTACTGAAACATAATCGCTACATGCATAGGGGCTGCCCATACTCCCTTTCTTATTTTTTTGTGCGATGGGGGTGACCGGCATAAACCATAAAGTAGCAACCCCCATGTCTTTGAGCCGTGGTAATTTTTTCAAAAAGGCATTGAAGGTACCTTCTTCGCTGTACTGGCGAAGATTTACTTCATATACGTCCGTATCATAAATCCAGGGAGCTTTTTTAAAATTCATTATAACACTTTTAGTTTTGGCTTTTTTTGCGTTGTGCGTAATGCCGTCTTCAAAAGTAAGATGGATTTATGGAAAACTGCTCTCAACAAAGAAGAGTAAATTAAATTTTACTAAATACTTTAGCAATCAATTTGAAATGTTTATTTTTGTAGTGATTAAAACTTATCGCTAAAAGTGAGATGGATGCGTTTTAAAAAGATTTGTTATGCTGACCTTATTCGACGACAAGCAACTATTTGATGCCGGTAAAAAAAAGATTACACACTTTGATATTCCTGACGCTGAGCTCACATTGCAAGAACAATTTTTTGAAAAAGAAGTTTCTGATAGAATTTATGAAGTGCTGTTAAATCAGACGCCATGGCAACAACGCGAAAGGAAGATGTACGATAAAATTGTACTGGATCCGAGGCTCACCGCCTGGTATGGTAAACAGGAAAATAACGCATGGACTCCGGAATTGCTTATGATCAAAGAAAAGATTGAATCGGCCTGTGAATTCTGCTTCGATAGTGTATTGCTGAATCTATACCGTGATGGACAGGACTCAGTAAGTTGGCATAGTGATAAGAAAACCGCTGCCGGAAAAAATCCCCCGATTGCATCAGTAAGTTTCGGAGAAACCCGCGCTTTCCACCTGAGGCACAAATTTAATAAGGAGATTAAGCCCTTTCATATTCCGCTTACACACGGTTCCTTTCTATTGATGGCTGGCACCATGCAGGATTTTTGGGAACATCATATCCCAAAAACCAGTAAAATGATAGCGCCCCGCATTAACCTTACCTTTCGTATCACGGAATAGTTTGGATTGCCACAATTATATTCAGACAGTGAAATTAGCAGTTGTGAACTGTTTCTTCCTGGCTTTAGTAGCTTTTAAATGCACTAAAAAACCTCTGATCGTGCTGTTTTGAATGTGTCCGGATTTCACTATACGTCACCGGCCTGAACTCATTATCATTCATTTTTAACTGTGAAATTGTAAAAGCAATCCGCAATACAATCGTGTATAAAGAACCCAATCCTTAATTCACCTTCTCCAAAAATTGCCTCAGCACGTATTGCAATATGCCCTCGTGGCGGTAATATTCAATTTCGATCAAAGAATCAAGCCTTGCGATCGCGTCGAATTTTATTTCTGATTCATCTTCCTTTTGAGCAATTACCGTTACTATTTTCGACGGCCTGATGTCCGTAGCAATCCCCGTAATGGTAAACTTTTCCTTGCCGGTAATGCCCAGCTTCTCTGCATTGTCACCATCTTTATATTGCAATGGCAATACACCCATTCCCACCAAATTGCTCCGGTGAATGCGCTCATAACTCTCTGCTAACACCGCCTTTACACCCAACAAAAAAGTGCCCTTGGCCGCCCAGTCACGCGATGAACCGCTACCATATTCTTTACCAGCCAAAATTATCAAAGGTGTCTGCGTTGCCTTGTATTTTACCGAAGCATCATAAACGCTCATCTCCTCACCGGTTGGTAAATAAGTTGTAAACCCTCCTTCTCTTTGTACCAGTTTATTTTTTATCCGCACATTCGCAAAAGTGCCTCTCACCATCACTTCATCGTTCCCCCTGCGGGATCCATATGAATTAAAATCTTCCGGCTTTACATCTCTGCCAGCAAGATATTTACCAGCAGCTGAAGCCCCATTGAACTGACCGGCAGGCGAAATATGATCGGTAGTAATGCTGTCACCCAACATCAGCAAAACCCTTGCATCAGCGATATCCCTGAGGGGTGGCGCATTATCTGATATGTTGTAAAAGAAGGGTGCTTCTTTGATATAGGTTGATTCATCTTCCCAAATATATAGCTGATCATCCGGAACCGGCAGGTTGCGCCATATTTCATTGCCTTCAAATATTTCATCATAACTGGCAGCAAAATGGTCCGGCGAAAGTACACTGTCCATTAGTTCATGAATCTCCTCATCGGATGGCCAGATATCTCTTAGATAAACCGGCTGCTGGTTGGGATCATAACTGATGGGATCATTTATAAGGTCAATGTCTACCCTGCCCGCAATAGCATACGCCACCACCAGCATCGGCGACATCAAAAAATTCATTTTTACCTGCGGGTGAATCCTCGCTTCAAAATTTCTATTGCCCGATAGTACAGACGCAACCACCAAATCGTGTTCTTCAACGGCCTGTGCAATATAGGGTGGCAACGGACCTGAGTTACCAATGCAGGAAGTGCAACCATATCCCACAATGTGAAACTGCAAAGCTTCGAAATCATCCAGCAGGTCAGCTTTCTCGAGATAACCGGTAACTACTTTCGATCCGGGGGCAAGAGAAGGCTTTACCCACGGTTTGATATCCAAGCCACGTTCACGGGCTTTCCGGGCCACCAGCCCTGCACCAATCATCACAAATGGATTGGAAGTGTTGGTACACGACGTAATTGCCGCTATCACCACTGCGCCGTCTGAAACCATAAATTGCTCCTGCCCCAGCGTTACCCACACCTGCTTCATTCCATTTTCAATCTTCTTCTCAATTTTGGTTTCCGGAGGCATCTCCGCCTTTTGTTCTATTGGCTGGTTACTGCCTCCTCCTCCTTCTGCATACCACCTCGTTAACTGGTCGTGCGGCTTGATATACATCCTGCCATAATTTTTATGCAGCAGGTCAATAAAAACCGCTTTAAAATCCTTCAGTAATATTTTGTCCTGCGGACGCTTTGGCCCCGCCACGGTTGGCTGAATGGTTGCCAGATCAAGTTCGAGCACATTGGAATAAGTGATTTGCTCTTCACCTGTTCGCCAAAGCATATTGGCTTTACAATAGTCTTCCACCAGTTTAACCTGTTCCTCCTTCCGGTTGCTTTTGCGCATGTATTCAAGGGTTTTATCATCAATCGGGAAGTAGGTGATGGTGCATCCAAATTCCGGCGACATGTTGCCAATAGTAGCCCTGTCGGGTACAGAAAGATGGTCGAGCCCTGATCCAAAAACTTCAACAAATTTCCCTACCACGCCATGCTTGCGGAGCAGCTCAGCAATAGTCAATACCAGGTCGGTGGCTGCTGATCCGGGAGGTAATTTACCCGTCAGCTTCAATCCTACCACCTGGGGCAGTATGAAATAAATCGGCTGCCCCAATATCGCTGCTTCTGCTTCGATGCCTCCAACGCCCCAGGCCACCACACCTATTCCGTTTACCATTGGGGTATGACTGTCGGTGCCCACCAATGTATCAGGAAACACTTCCTCGTTTCTTTGAATAACACCTTTGGAAAGATATTCGAGATTTACCTGGTGGCAGATGCCCATACCCGGCGGAACAACACTGAAATTGGAAAATGATTTTTGTGCCCATTTTAAAAATTCGTAGCGTTCTTTATTTCGCTTGTACTCTTCGTTCATATTGCGGCTGTAGGCGTACCGTGTACCAAAATAATCAACCTGCACCGAATGGTCGATCACCAGGTCGACTGGGATCAGCGGGTTGATCTCGTTAGGGTTTTTTCCTTTCCGTGCAATTTCCGCACGAAGAGAGGCAATGTCCACCACGGCGGGCACACCCGTAAAATCCTGCATGAGCACACGGGCTGGTTTAAACGGAATATCCTTATCCGAACCTGCAGGATCCCAGTTGAGAATGGTTTCCACATGCTCGCTGGTAACGGTAAAATTGTCAAGGTTTCGCAAGGCATTTTCCAATAAAATCCGGATAGAAAACGGCAACCGCTTTACATCCCTGCCTTGTTGCTCTAATTCGCCAAGGTTATAGTAAGTAAAAGTGCCGTTCTTGGTGTTCAGCAGCTTTTTTACCTGGTATGGATCTTTTGCCATATTGATCGATTTGAGTAAATGAATAAAAACGTATGTTGTTCAAAAGCCCGTACTGGCATTACGTTTATCAGCGATATCCCTTTAAAAGAATTTAACAGCACTGGATATTTGCACTAACCAAAAATGGGGGGACATTTTAGCAATTTCCATTTTCAAACAAGCATGTGCTTTTCTAAAAATAGCTATGTTGATTATTGGCCCAGCTGCAGTATTTCAATATAGCTTCATTGGCGTCGCACTCGTGTACAGTATCTCAGCTGGCAACCATCACTTTACGATCAACAATAAAGACCAGCACATAAAATCATGTTCCCAAAGAGAAGTTAAAAGAAACCTTGGAGCCATCCGGAGCAATCGCAAATATTTGTACATTGCCACGCTGTGCAGATAATAAAGCCGCATCAATGTCTTTAGAATTATTAACAGCCTTCCCGTTGATAAATGCGATGATCGTTCCAACCGGTATTCCTGCCTGTGCAAAAAAACCGCCCCGCCTCACTTCCGTCACTACAACGCCTTGGTTCAGGTTGTAGCGTTGCTTTAACGCATTGGTAAGCGGCTCGAAGCTGGCGCCAAGCCTGTTGTAAATTTCTCCAAGCGATGCCTCATTTTTACCGGCAGATTCGTCTGCTTTTAACACCACGGATATAGTAGCTGTTTTGCCATCCCTCAGATAAGTTAATTGTGTTGTTTCGCCGGGTCTTCTCCTCGCAATTCTTTCCGAAAATTCAGATGAGGATGACAACTGAACTCCATCTATGCTTTGAATGACATCGCCCTCTTTTAACCCGGCAGCGGCAGCGGCGCCCCCTTCCGATACGCCCGTGATATACACGCCCCTTATCGAACCGGGCACCAATCCTTTCTGTTGAAAAAACTGGTCTTCTGCTGATGGCGATGGAAAGGAAACACCGAGCACACCCCTTTTTACGGCACCATATCGTTGCAGGTCTTCCAATATTTTCCTGCAAAGGTTTGCAGGGATGGCAAATGCATAACCCGCATAGCTACCGGTTTGGGAAGCGATGGCGCTATTAATCCCGATCAGCTCTCCATTAATATTTACTAGTGCTCCCCCACTATTACCGGGATTAATGGCAGCATCGGTTTGAATAAAAGATTCAACAGCGGTATTTCCATGCTGAGGTACCGCACTCATGCTTCCCGACTGTTGAATAATCCCAATGCTTCTCGCCTTGGCACTTACAATACCGGCAGTAACCGTTGTATTCAATGAAAAAGGATAACCAACTGCCAGCACCCACTGCCCCACTTCCACGAGGTCTGAATTACCAAATTTTACAAGCGGCAGCCCCGTAGCATTAATTTTAATCAGCGCCAGGTCAGTGTTTGGATCACGACCGGTTAAGGTTGCTGCAAAAACTCTTTTATCAGGCAAAATAACCTGGATCTCAGCGGCATCTTCCACCACATGATTATTGGTGGCGATATAACCATTCTCAGTAATGATTACCCCCGATCCTGAACCCATAGCGATACCGTTGATAATCGTTTTAATGTGTACTACTGCCGGTGTCACCTGTTTTGATGCGGCTACAAAATCCACCACGCCCGCAGCAGTATTGCTGTTTTCGGGAGCCAGGGTAAGGGGTGAATACCTGACCGGGATCGTATCCATCGTGAAATTATCGGCAGGTGTTTTTTTGGCCGAACAACTGACGCCGGCAATCTGAAGGAATAACGATCCAATTAAAAAAAATCGATTCATACATTATTTTTTGAAAAGCTATTGGCTGGATCTTAAGTAGTGGAATACCTGGCTGATAAACATCAAAAATTATAACCGAAAATATCTTTAATCATAAACATGCCTGCCCATGTACTTATTTCACAAAACAGGTGCCGGTAAATTTTTTGCGATACAATATGTCAGAACAGTTTGAAATGAATTTGATTACCCCTGATAACTAAATTTTAAGAATATTCTTTTGACAAACTTAAATCAAATGTTTTCCTGCAATCGGGAGAAGATGATTGTAATTTTAATTCATTATTATATTTGGCGGCCGAACCGGGCCAACCAGCTGTGTACGAATATTATCATCAATAATCAATTGCTACACTTGAAACTAAAAGCAATGGTCGTCCACATTATTACTCATACACGTAGAATATAATACCCATATGTTTTATCGACGATATTTATTCGTAACACGACACATACTATCGGATTAGCCACAAGAATTCAGTCCGCACAACTGAACCCAAATGATTCTTCGCTATCGTTTTTTTCACAGCGGATCGCCTGTTGAACTCATCATCCTAGTAGCATAATGGCACGATTATGTAACTATAACTGCCGTACTTGCAAGCATCTCAACGTTTGCGCTATTTGCCAAGCACCATGTCATCGCAAAAAAAACTAAATACCTGGCTGGCCACGGCCATTTGCGGCAATGACATTACCTCATCTTGTTTATATGTGTCGGCGCTTACAATTGGGATGGCTGGTCAATATGCCTGGCTGGCTTTATTAATTGTTTCCGGCGTTTTATTCCTTTTTAGAAAAATTTACGGCGAAGTGGTGGGTGCCTTACCATTGAACGGCGGAGCTTACAATGTATTACTAAATACCACCAGCAAGAGCAATGCATCTCTTGCCGCCTGCCTTACCATACTTTCCTATATGGCCACCGCCGTTATTTCTGCCAGTGAAGCCATGCATTATCTTCATCATAATATCCCGGGATTAAATGTGTTGTTTGCTACACTGGGTTTATTGTTGTTGTTTTTATGTTTGACCATTTTGGGTATTTCAGAAAGTGCGATTGTCGCCCTGATCATCTTTATCTTTCATCTGTCCTCAATGGCTTTGCTGATTGTCGCCGCATTTTTTTTCATTTCAACCAATGGAACTTCCATCCTGCATGCAAACTTTGCATTGCCTTTAAAAGGTGGTGGACTTGCTACTTCTTTGTTCTTTGGCTTCAGCGCAGCAATGCTTGGCATATCCGGTTTTGAAAGCTCTGCAAATTTCGTAGAGGAACAAAAGAAAGGCGTGTTTCCGAAAACACTGCGGAACATGTGGCTGGCAGTTACTATTTTAAACCCGCTGATTGCACTATTGGCAATTGCTGTAATGCCGGTCTCCGAAGTGGATGCACACCAGCAATCTTTATTGAGTTACATGGCCACCTTAACCGGGGGTGAGTGGCTGGCTACCCTAATATCTATCAATGCAGTAACTGTACTTAGCGGCGCATTACTCACTTCATTTGTTGGCGTAAACGGGCTAATCAAAAGAATGACCTTAGACCGGATCCTTCCGCAATTTCTTTTAAAGGAAAACAATCGTGGAAGCAGCTACCGGATATTGATTATGTTTTTCCTTCTATGTGTTTCAGTATTGTTTGTAACAAAAGGAGAACTGGCCCCCCTGGCAGGTGTATACACCATTTCATTTTTATTAGTAATGATATTTTTCGCATTGGGCAACCTGCTTTTAAAAATTAAAAGGAGCCGCCTGCCGAGGCCGGAATATGCCCCTTCTTTTGTTGTTGTGATATCCTTGTTTGCAGTAGCTATCGGGCTATATGGAAACGTTTCGATGAGACCGGAATACCTGGTAGTTTTCCTGAAATACTTTATCCCTTGCATGCTGCTGATCTATGCTATGCTCAACCGTATTCATATACTGGAATTTGTGATGGGAATTCTGAAGAATATTTCAGATAACCTGCGCAGGCTGTCCGTTGTTAGCAGGAGAAGGATCAACCGGTTTATCAATAAACTCCATGAACAGGAGTTTATATTTTTTTCCAAAGCCGACAACATTGCAACCCTCAACAAAGTAATGATCTACGTACAGGAAAATGAGATCACCAGTAAGATAAAAATTGTTACCGTATTAAAGGAGCACCAACCGGCGCCGGAGAAATTTATGAACGATTTTGAGGTACTGGATAGGGCTTATCCTGATATCAAGATGGAATTTATCATCCTGGTCGGCACATTCGGCCCCGAATTAATTGACAGGTTATGCAGTGAATGGAATGTTCCCAAAAACTTTATGTTCATCAGTTCTCCAGGTGAAAAATTTACTTACCGGGTGGAGGAATTGGGCGGCGTAAGGCTGATTCTCTGATGTACGAAAATAATTTGTAACCCATATGGGGGGAAATTAGAACGGAATTTGTATTAAACCCGGTATAATATTTTTTTGATGAGTGTAGAAATAAGAATTCCGAAAAACTATAATATCATTGATGTGAATGATGCCGGCGAACTAATATGGTGGTCGAACCATTTAGGCGTCTCCCCGGAAAAACTATTATCGATAACCAATAAAGTCGGCCCTTCACGAAAAGATGTCAGGAACTTTATTACTCCGCAAAACAACAATGGTCGCAGCCAATGATCGAAGATTCGGTGGCTTTTTTATTCAATACAGTTGTTAGCGCAAGTACAGCAGACAGCGATCACTACTTCAGGCTAAGGATTTAGCAGGTACCAAGCTTCTTTCGATAGATAGTTTTTGCAAAATGGATTTAACGATCGTTTCCAAATCTCCAGGTACCAAAGAAAAGAGAACATTCGAATAATTTTTCGGTGACACATCCCTTAAATAGCAGATGTAGCATTTTTTTGGGAAATTTATTTTTTGCTACAGACTGGTAGCATTATTTTCTGAAAATTTATTTTTGCTACAAGTTTGTAGCTTTTTTTTTTTCAAATTTATTTTTGCTACAAGATTTCTAAAAATCTTTTTTTTAGGAATTTGACAAGGCAACAAAATCTAAGCAATCCCATATCCAGGTGCAGTACGGGAAAATCCGGAGTAGTGAACAGCAGGTGCGGAAAATTTGGATGCTAAGGTTAATATCGAATCAAAAAACAAAACTCTCTACTGCTTCGTTTGGATGGGTCAAATCAATCAATTACTGTGGCTTCATTCTCTTCCACTTCGAAATTGTATTTAACAAGTTGGTCGCAGGTTAATATTTGATGTAGCGCATCAACTGCAGGCATGCCATCCCTGCTAATCAATTGCAGTTTGTACTGGTCAAACTCTATTTCTATAACCTCATATATTTTGGTATGCTGGTCATCTATTGCCCGCACCCTCGAATTGACAGTTAACTGTTTGCCGCAATCATCGATTATTTTCCACATGCTGAAGTTTTTTATAAGGTTATGCATTATCGCTTTGAAGAACTTATAAATAATTGTGCCAACTATACCGGGGAGAACCCGGCACCTTGAACACCCCATATTTTCTTTCTCTAAACTAATTTATAACAGCCGGTTTGAAGCAAGATTCAGCGGTATTTTAACCGCTTTTCTATTTAGCGCAAAATCCTGCGACGAATGACGTCGAACCATCGACGTAGACGCAGCACTCAATTTAAACGAAGACTTCCATAAACCATCTTATATATATTAAATAACTTTCTAAAAATTACATCATGAAAAAAATCTTTACACTTGTCATGGCAGCCGGCGCCATCAGTTTTGCTTCAGCCCAACCCGGTGGTAGCAAAGGCCATTTTGATAACGGCAATAACGACAATAAACAAATGAGTGCTGAATATGCTCATCAGCCTGCTATCAAAAACAAAACCGCCGGTTTCGAAAATCCCTCTTTTTCTTTTAGAGAAAAAGAAGCGCAGATACAAAGAATCAACCGTGACTTCGACAGGCAAATAGCAGCCGTTAAAAAGAGCAGGTATTTACGAGGCAGAGAAAAGTCGCAACAGATCCGGATATTGGAGAATCAACGCAGCAATGAGATCAGCCAGGTTCAAGCCCTTTTTGAAAGAAGCAATCACAGGGACGTTGATAACGGGTATGCTAAAAACAATTCGCATAAATGGTAAATAAAAGCGGCAACCAGATCAAGTTTACTCATCATCTAAAACAAACAAAATGAAAAAATTAATTGTATTGTTCATAGCTGCTATTTTTATCAACGCAGCGTCTGCACAAGGGTATAACGACCGGGGCAGAATGAATGAAAGGCAAGAAACATGGAATACGCGGAGCACCGTCACGCGCTATGAAAACACGCATTCAAATGACCATGAATACGACAAGAAGGATCGCCGTGCTGATGACTACCGGCGCCAGGCAGAGACTGATCGTGCCAACCGTGAATATGATCAAAGGATTAACCAGTATAGAAACGATCGCTCGATCAATGCTTATGAAAGGGAAAGAAGGATTAATGACATGCAAAGAGAGCGGCAACAAAAAGTAAATTCTTTCGGAAAAGGGTTAGTGGTGGGTGCCATTGCAGGGGTACTCCTGGGAGTATTGGCTTCCAATTAAACAATGCTGCTTAAAGGCCGGTAAATCCGGCCTTTTTTTGCGGCAGCAGTAGCTAGTCAGCTACTTAGCGAACAGTTTTTTTATCCCTGGCCTGGCTTCCAAAAACATTATAATGGCTATAAGCGCAGGAAAATCAAGTTATTTTTCCACTTTATTAAAGATTTATCGCTTACCATACAATAAATATGCTCTTGCCATCATATTATGCAGACAGGGAAAAACCCCTTTATAGACTTATATATGACAGCAAAATTTTTTCGTCAATTTTTAAATAAATAAAAAAATCATTCGTTAATTATTCAACACCTGATTACTCAAGTATTCCAATATCCTAATATGACAACCTGGAAAAACTCCTTTACACCAGTTTTACATCCTGAATCGAATGCTCCCTGGTCAATAGAAAAGATCAATACATGGTATAGCAATACTGCATGGCCAATCGGCTGCAATTATATTCCCCACAATGCAATTAATCAATTAGAAATGTGGCAGGAGGAAACGTTTTCTCCCGGAATCATTGAAAAAGAACTATCCTGGGCTGCAGGGTTGGGCTTTAATACCGTAAGGGTTTTCCTGCACCACTTGTTGTGGGAACAGGACAGCAAAGGCTTTTTAAACCGGATGGATGAATTTTTAGCCATTGCCCACCGCAACGGCATAAAGACCATGTTTGTATTGTTTGATGCCGTTTGGGATCCCTTCCCAAAAATCGGCAAACAGCCCGAGCCCCGTTTTCTGGTGCATAATTCAGGCTGGGTGCAGTGCCCCGGCTATGATGTGTTGAATGATGCCGAAAAATATGATGAACTACGCCACTATGTACAAGGCGTTGTAAATTATTTTAAAGCCGATGAAAGGGTGCTTGTATGGGATATATTCAATGAACCGGATAATTTAAATACCGGTAGTTACAAAGATGACAATTATGGCGAGCACAAAGCCGGGCTATCGATGAAACTCTTAAGCAAGGCCATCGGTTGGGTAAGGGCGATCAACCCAATTCAACCCCTTACGATGGCACCATGGCAATCAGACTGGAGTGACGCCGATGAATTGTCAGCCATTGATCATTATATGTTTACCCAGGCCGATATTATCTCTTTCCATTGTTATGAAAACAATAAAGGAATGGAAAAAAGAATATTGGACCTCAAACGTTATGGACGCCCGTTGCTGTGTACCGAATATATGGCGAGGCCATTTGAGAGTACCTTTGAAAGCATTTTACCCGTGTTGCAGAAACACAATGTGGGCGGATATAATTGGGGATTCGTAGCCGGCAAATCGCAAACGCATTGTGCCTGGGACTCATGGGAAAAGCCATATGAAAAGGAGCCAGCCCGCTGGTTTCATGATATCTTTAAACCTGATGGCCAACCCTATTGTGAGCGGGAAGTTGCCTATATTTCGAAATTTAATAATAAGAACAAGGCTAAGCACTCGTTGCTATCTCATTCAGCTTAGCCGGGAACAAATTTCTTCGCAAACACTTATTGTTTACAGCATCGCTAAATCTCATCAGCAATGCTGTAAACACTTTTATTGTCATAGTACTTCAATTACCCATACTAAATTCAATCCACATCACATCGCCTATCCTGCAATCACTATTTAGTTGTAAATACCGATCGAACCACAAAATGGCCCAGGCGATGCGGAAAGTACAGTTTTCTCTCGCGGTATACTGATTCGGCGACATTATCTATATTCCCTCCCGATACGTAAACACATTGCAAATGCAAATGTGCCCGGCGGCTTGTTCTCGATTAAATGTTTCGATAACTTAACTTCGCTACGCAATTGCGTAAAGAAGAATTTGCTACTGCTTGCTGCCTGCTTTTTGATTGCTTTTTTTGTCGGTATGCATTCATATTAGTATATCAAAACCAATGTTGAGAACAAATGAACATGCATCGGGATACTGCTTCCCCAAACCGAATACATTATTGAATAATTAAATGGCATTGTAAATCCAACCAATGAACAGTTTGCTGAAGTTTAACAAATGCTATTTTATTGTGACGGGATTGGTTTTCGGGATTGAAGTGCTTATAGCCAGATTTGCGCATGACCAAATCATCCGCCCCTATATCGGCGACCTACTGGTGGTAGTGCTGATGTATTGTTGTATGAAATCGTTCCTGCATGTACCCGTTTTGCGTGCTGCAATATCAGTACTATTATTTTCATATGTTGTTGAAATCTCACAATACTTTCATCTTGTAAACAGGCTTGGACTGCAACACTCAAAACTTGCGAGAACGGTTATGGGTACCTCTTTTGCCTGGCTTGACCTTATAGCATACACCATAGGAATTGTACTTATTCTGTACACGGAAAAAATACTTGCTGCTAAAAATATATGCCGGAAAGTTATACCCACCTAAGGTGTTAGAAAGCGATGCGGTCTGTGCAATTTTTAAATATTACGGACAGTTTCGCATATCATCCTGTTGTGAATTGACAACATGGGGCGCTCAAAATCACATCTCCCAAAGAACAACAGTTTACCTGCGCTTGCTCACTTATGGCTAACTACCAAATGGAGATAACAGTTGTTGGCACGATTATTTAACAAGCTAGAGAAACAAACCTCTAAATCATGAAGAAAAGTCATTTATTGATTGCTATCGCCGTATGTGCAGCCACCTTTGGATTCTATTCCTGTGGCAAAGACAACAAAAACACCACTTTAAACGTACGGTTAACTGATAACCCCGTAGCTTTCCAGGAAGTAAACGTAGACATCCGTGAAGTAAGAATTAAATTCTCCGATGATGTTACGGACAACGAATGGGTAACTTTAACAACACATCCCGGCATCTACAACCTTTTGACCCTGCAGGGCGTTGACACCGCATTGGCTACGGCATTGGTTCCATCCAACACCGTTAGACAGATAAGATTTGTGTTAGGTCCTAATAATACGGTGAAAGACAACGGAGTCGTATACCCGTTAGTGATACCAAGCGGTTCAGAATCCGGCTTAAAGATCAAAATCAGTAAAGAACTTAGTTCAACGCTTGAAACGCTTGTAATTGATTTCGATGCTGCACTATCAGTGCTGAAAGAAGGTACCGGGGATTATAAGCTCCGGCCAGTGATTAAAGTAAAATAATTTTAGAAAAGCAGTCACCAAAATGGTGGCTGTTTTTTTCATGGGTTGTTTAAAAGCATAGCATTGATTGATGCGGCACTTTTCCTTCCTTCGCCCATAGCGAGAATAACCGTAGCAGCTCCTAAAACAATATCTCCCCCTGCGAATACTTTATCCATCGATGTTTTTTGTGTTTCATCCACCACGATATTGCCCCTTTTGCTCACATTGAGTTGCGGCGTAGTCTGGCTGATGAGCGGGTTACTCCCATTCCCTACAGCTACGATAATTGTATCTGCTTCCAATAAAAATTCACTGCCTGCTACAACGACTGGCGACCTTCTTCCCGAAGCATCCGGTTCACCCAGTTCATATTCCAGGCATTCAATCCCTTTTACGCATCCCTTTTCATCTCCCAGTATTCTTTTTGCATTCCTGAGGTAAAGGAATGTGACGCCTTCCTCTTTTGCATGCAACACTTCTTCTTTCCTCGCCGGCATTTCGTTCTCCCCTCTCCTGTACACCACAAAAACCTTTTCTGCACCCAAGCGCTTTGCCATTCTTGACGCGTCCATCGCTACATTGCCGCCTCCCAGCACCACCACCCTCTTTGAAGGATAAAGCGGCGTGTCTGCATTTTTGTCAAAGGCCTTCATCAGGTTGATGCGTGTAAGATATTCGTTGGCAGAAAAGACACCGTTGAGGTTTTCTCCTTCAATACCCATGAAGATCGGGAGTCCGGCCCCCGTTCCTATAAATACGGCATCATATCCATCTTTGTCTATCAGGTCGGTAAGCTTTCTTGTACGGCCAACCACGAAATTGGTCTTTATTTCTACGCCCATAGCGGCAAGTGTTTCAATTTCTTTATCAATGATATCATTGGGTAACCTAAATTCGGGAATGCCATAGCGCAATACCCCGCCCATTTTATGGAAGGCTTCAAAAATGGTTACATGATGCCCTTCCCGCCTGCAATCTGCAGCCACTACCAAACCTGCAGGCCCACTGCCAACCACCGCCACCTTTTTTCCCGTGGCAGGTTTAACAGTCGGTATAACGATCTTATTGTTGATTCTTTCCCAGTCTGCCACAAAACGTTCGAGGCGGCCAATGGCCACTGAGCTGTCAACATCTTTCAATGATTTGCCAAGCGTACAGTGCATTTGGCATTGTCTTTCCTGCGGACAAACCCTTCCGCATACTGCAGGCAGTAAGGTTGTCTCTTTCACTACAGCGATGGCCTGCTCAATTTCTCCTTTTGCAATATGATCGATAAAGCGGGGTATATCTATTTTAACAGGGCAGCCTTCTATGCAATTTTTCTTTGCACATTGCAAACATCGAAAGGCTTCCACTCTTGCCTGTTCGAAACTGTAGCCAAGTGCAACCTCCTCCATATTGTGAGAACGTACTTCCGGATGCTGCACGGGCATGTCCTGCGATGGAATCTTTTGCCTTTCTTTTACTTTTAAGAAAGCAACTTTGGGCAGGTATTCATCTAACAAACATTGCGCTTCCTGGTGCAATTCATCGGCGGTTCTGTAGCTCATAGGGTTACGGCTTTTGCAGCGTTATTAAAAGTTTTCTCAACGAAACATTTGTAATGCGTCCGTTCAATTTCCTTATAGGCGCTTAACCGTGAGATCATGTTGTCAAAATCCACCAGGTGCCCGTCGAACTCGGGGCCGTCAACACAAACAAATTTCACCTCCTTGCCTACATTCACCCTGCATCCACCGCACATGCCGGTTCCATCAACCATAATCGTATTCAGCGATACTTGGGTAAAAACGTTATAAGGGCGGGTTGTTTCAGAACAGAACTTCATCATTACCGGCGGGCCGATTGCTATGACGATATCCGGTTTCGCTTCACTTTCACACAGCTCTTTCAGCGGGCCAGTAACGAGTGACTTTCTGCCATAAGATCCATCATCCGTACAGGCAATGTATT
This sequence comes from Ferruginibacter sp., assembly GCA_025963635.1. Classification (GTDB taxonomy): domain Bacteria; phylum Bacteroidota; class Bacteroidia; order Chitinophagales; family Chitinophagaceae; genus Ferruginibacter. Next base: position 15,688 of record JAOQAK010000103.1, on the reverse strand, counting down.
CATCGGCAATCATACTCATTTCCTTTTCAAGAATAATGAGATCTTTTGTTCTTGCACCCGTAATGATTGTGACATGATTGCCCGCTTTTTTCAATGCCTGTGCAATCGGGTGCATCGGTGCAACACCGATACCACCACAAACGCATACTGCTCTTCCGAAGTTTTCAATGTGAGTGGGTTTTCCCAGGGGACCCACCAATGCTGGTAATTCATCTCCCACATCAAAGGTCGCCAGGTGTTTGGTGGTTTTACCTACCACCTGGAAGATGATGGTAATTGAACCTTCCGAAATATCTGCATCCGCAATGGTGAGTGGGATTCGTTCGCCATAATTATCATCTGTTTGTAAGATGATGAATTGCCCTGCGAGCCGTTCTTCTGCAATCATGGGGGCATACAGGCGCATAAGAAATACATCCTGTGAGAGTTGGTGCTTGTATAATATCCTGTTCATGTATAAAAGATTACCGGGCAAACCTAAAACACAAACGGGTTAAATAGGATGATGAATGTTTGGTTTGCAGAAGAGTAAAATCATGAAAATTACATTTGACAGGGCAGAAAAGGTTTGATATGGTATCCCTAGAAATAATCACGTTGTGATAAATCCCCGGGCAGCCTGTTTTCAGTAGCGGAGTTAGTATAAAAAAATAACATTTGTGGCTATTTAATTACTTGTTAAATGCCGCTTTTTCTACAACTGCACCTTAAATAAACCAATAATTTTGCCCGAAAATCCGAAGTAGGTATATTGAATGCCGTCAAAAATTCACCCAACCCGGAAAAATTAATAAGTAGTTTTTAAATTAGAATCAGTGAAGATCCTGTTCATCATCCTGCAGCTGATGCTGCTTGCCGGATGCAAAAAAAATTTGGTTGATATGCCGGCAACCCCTAACCCTGTTGTTACCGATACCGCATCGCTGTATACAAAATACACCATTTTAAAGGGAGCACATTATTGCGATAAAAGCATGCTCAAAGAGTTTACCGGCGATCATATCAGTTTCAGCGTAAAATTTGACAGCACAGCTATTTACAAAACGGCTGATCCGCTCAACCAGGAAGACATCAACAAATTGTATGGTTTTTCTGAGGGCATTGACAACCATCTGAACAGTGCAAGAATTGGCTGGAACTGGAACAGGAATGCCCTGCGACTGTATGCCTATGTATATGCAAACGGCATAAGAACATCAAAGGAAATTTCAAAGGTTGCTATCGGAGCAACTATTTCAGCAACGATTCGTGTTGCCGGTAAAGAATATCTTTTTTCTGTTGATGAAAATAATGTTGCCTTACCAAGAGCCTTGAATGATTCCCTTGTTTCCGGCTACCGGCAGTATCCTTATTTTGGCGGTGATGAGATAGCTCCTCACAACATTTATGTTTATATCAGGGATATGTAAGTTTCCTTAATGGTTACAAAAATTGCCTTGCAGTTTACCTACATCGGAATGCCTCATTTTGTGTGCACAGTTACTTTATAAAGTACAAAGGTTTGCAACAGTTGCAAGGAAAGGTTTGAACTCACAAATTTTTTCATAGTTATTAGGGTGAGGCGTGTAATGTTCAGCACATGCCTGCAGCCATCAAACCAGTTGTGTAAATATTTCAGGGTTGTCATCATCTTTGGCAATCAGCACTTGAATCTGCATCAGGTAATCGCCACCACCATTCCACGGGAACCTTATCGAGAAGCAATAAAAAAAGCCGCTTCAGTGGAAGCGGCCGAATGTTCTTTTATAAAGAACTACTTAATTGCAATTTGAACAGGTACAAACGGGACCGCAATTGCAGTTGGAACAAGTACAATTTGGATTGCTGCATTTTACATTCTGTGCATTTTGACGGATTGTTGTTGTTGTTGATTTCATAATTGTGTTTTTTTAATTGTTATTTGATAACACAAAAATAGCTTGCGAACAGGTGGTTGCTGTTACATTACTTTGGGTAAGCGTTACAGAATTTTGGGATTACACTTTATCCAATGATTTACGTTTTGCCATCCCTATTTCTTTGAAGTAGGAAGGCGTTAAACCGGTAATCTTTTTAAATTGGGTGGAGAGATGGGCAACACTGCTGTATTCAAGATCAAATGCAATTTGCGATAAGGTCAATTGACCATAAATGAGCAGCTCTTTGGCTTTTTCAATCCGCTGCTCAATAAAGTAGTTTTCAATGGTTCTTCCTTCAACAGATGAGAATAAACTACTCAGGTAAGTGTACTCGTGATTCACCTTATCAGAAAGATAATTGGAGAGCTTTAATTTTCTTTCTTTTTCATCTACTTCGTTCCGGGCTCTCTTAATCACCAGTTGCTTGATTTTTTCGATGAGTCCGCCGGTATAATTATCAATCAGTTCAAAGCCCACTTTATTCAATTCTTTTATTAGCCGGTCTCTTTGTACTGGCGAAAGTTCTTCAATCAAATGTATTTCACCAAAAACTACTTTTTGAAAAGGGATTGACTCATTTTGCAAAATATTCTCAACAGCAAGTACGCAACGATGACAAACCATGTTTTTAACAAGAAGAATAGTTGATGCCATAAATACTGATAGGTTGCTGTGGAGAGATAAAAATTTTGATAGCTGAAGTTACTGGATGTTTACCAGATATTGATATGGTTTACTTCGACGCCCGTTGACCTCACCCCCAACTCTTCTCCAAGGAGAAACGGAAGCCTGACCTGAGAAATCGGGTACTCAATCGCATAGCAAATTCTCTAAATTGATGGTAAATGCTCACTTTATCAGATACGGTCTATCCTCTTCCCAGCAACGTCTCCCCACGGACTTGTGCAGAGTCGGGGACGTTGCGTATGGAGTACCGTCTGGGGGTTCTATATCACTAATCTGATATAAGTAGCAACTTCCATTAATTACGCAACGTCCCACCAACGCTGAGGCTATTGGGAGATGTTGCTGGGAAACAAGAATTCGGGTACTCATTTGCATAGGGATACTCTTAAATTGATTGCTCAATTATGAGGCATCGTATTATTTATGCCAAATACTTTTTAGCTCAGTGTATACAATTTTCTTCAATAAGAAATTACTGGCAGACTGAATGTGCATTTGATCGTAGGGTTTATTTGGAAAGAAAATTTCCGTCATCACAGTAAGCCCATCATCCGCGAATAATTCTATTGAAGCATCATCTATCACCAATGTTAATTGAGTGATATTTTTAGGCGATAACCGGGGCGCAGTGTGCTTTGCTGCAAAGCCTTTTTCAAAATCAATCTTACCGGATTTAGAACGATCGATGTAATACTGATTGATGGCTTTATCATAGCCTGCGATCACCTGCTCGCCGGCTGCATTGGATAGCGTAAAAGAAAAACTTTCTGATTGATTAGCAATAATATCAATCCTGGCGGCACCGTTCAATGAGCCAATGCTTTTCCCAAGATCATAGTTGCCGATTGCAATATTTTCAAAAACTTTTGTTTTCTCCTTGATGACACTCAATTCTTTCACCGGTTGTGAAGCCAGGTAATAATGATCTCCTACTTTTTTAATGGCAAGGTCCCTGGGTATGGTGTTGGCACTTCTCCATTGTTCTGTAGGTACAATGTTAGCATATTGCCAGTTGTTCATCCACCCGATAAATATTTTGCGGCTGCCGGTATTTGACCAGGTAATCCCTGCGTAATTATCGGCTCCGTAATCTATCCACCTGGTGTCTGTTTCAAAAGGAGTAAAAGTTTTGCCATCAAAATTACCTGTAAAGTACTGGGTAGCTGACCCTCCGTTTGGCCCGCCCGGGTTGATGCTCACCAGCAATACCCAAATCGTTTTGCCCTGGTAAGGCAGGCTGAAAAGATCAGGACATTCCCATACACCACCATGTGCACCGATCGCAGCGCCAAACTCACTTTCTTTCTGCCAGCTTTTTAAATTTTTGGAAGAATAAAAAGTGATATGGTCCTTTGTAGCCAATGTCATGACCCATTTTTTACCTGCCTCATGCCACATTACTTTTGGATCACGAAAATCTTTGATACCCGGGTTTTTCAACACCGGGTTACCGCTATATTTTGTCCACGATTTCCCTTCATCAAGACTGTAAGCAATACTCTGGTTTTGAAAGTCATTTCTTCCTGCACCTAAATGATCATTGTGGTGCGTAAAAATAGCCACCAGCGGAACTTTCCCGTCACGTCCAAACCCGGATGTATTATGAATATCCGCCACGGCGCTTCCCGAAAAAATTGTTCCCAGGCTATCGGGGTACAATGCAATGGGTTGCTCTTGCCAATGAATGAGGTCTTTACTGGTAGCATGGCCCCAATGCATGGGGCCCCAAATGGAAGCGCCTGGATTGTGCTGAAAAAATAAATGATATACACCTTTGTAAAACACCATTCCATTGGGATCATTCATCCAGTGCGCTGCAGGTGAAAAATGAATTTGCGGCCGGTGTTGTTCATTCATGAAATTTCTTTTTGTCTGCGCCAAAAGATGGCCCATAAACAACTGCATTGTTATGATGCAAACTACAGTCGCTGAGTTTCTGATTTTCATATTTAAATTTATCCTTGTAAAAATAGTGATGTTCTTCATTAAGAAACCAGCAGGACTTATCTCTTGAAGCTTTCATGCATTTTATGTGTGCCGCATGCCAACAAAAAAGTCCTGCTGGTATCATCCATTCTATTGATAATTAATAGCCGGGATTTTGTTTATACAAGCCATTGGTAAAAGTAATCTCCGATTGCGGAATGGGCAGGTATTCATCTCTTCCTGCGGTAAACTTCGCTGTAGCTAAAAAACTTCTCCTTGTTTTTTCTACAGTGATGTAATCATTTAAGGTTTGTTCAGCAATCCCCCATCTTACCAGGTCAAAAAACCGGGCGCCTTCTGTTGCAAATTCAAGCCGCCTTTCCCATTGCAAGGCTTTCCGGGCATATGCCTGTGTCCAACCGGCAGCAGTATAGGGTTTTATATTGTAATTGGAAGCAAAGGTTCCATCCGCCTTTTTGAGTTTACCCGTACTTGCTGCAGCCCTTGTTCTTATTTGATTAATCAACGGTAAAGCTTTATCAGGTTGCCCTGATTCGATATATGCTTCCGCCTGCATCAACAGGATATCATCAAATCTAAGCACATCATAATTTTTTGCAGTACCCATGAATGGTCCAAGTTTGAAGTAAGATGGACTCGTTGCAAGTTGCTGATAGCGCATCGAGTGAAAATTACCATATACACCGGCATCACGCACCCAGCTATTGCTGAACGGTTTTGTATTATCATATTTGTATGGATGGCCATCTATTCCTACTGTATGGTCGAGGCGTGGATCAACCGTTGCTGTTGATAAATCTGCAATGCCATTATTGAAGGTGGAAAAATTTGGCAACCCGTTTGCATCCGTAGTATGTGCATTCACCAGGTTTTGACTTGGCGCATGAAAACCGCAGCAACCATATTGTGGTGCACCATGAGGGTAGTTCAATCCATCTTCAAAGCTCAGCCTGCCGGAAGTAGTACCATCATTAATGGTAAACTGGATGGCAAAAACTGACTCGGGCCCATTTTCGGTTTCAGGTAAAAAATTGTTAGCGATGTCGCTGCTTAGCGCATATTTACCGGAGGAAATAACAGCCTGGGTCAATGTAATCACCTCCTGCAATCTTGCCTGGTTGATACTGGTAACCTTATGTTTATCATCCTGCTCATATGCCTGGTACAATCTCAGTTTTGCAAGGTAGGCCTGTGCAGCGAATTTGTTCACCCGGCCCAACTCTGGCTGAGATTGAGGCAGGTTATCAATTCCAAACTGGAAATCAGCAGCTATTTTATTCCATGCTTCCTCATTTTTTAAATCGTTGGAAGTTTTCAGAATTTGTTCATCTGTAGCATTTTCATCAAATATTGGAATATTCTTGTACAGTAATTTCATGGTAAAATAGCTATGTGCCCGGAGGAACCTCAATTCACCCAAACGTGTTTTTTTGGCTGGAAACTCTGCATCAGAAAGGGAATTAACAGCCCGCAGCGCCACATTGGCCCTTGAAATGGATTTGAATAAATTTTTCCAGGTGCGTGAAACAAATGCGTCCATTGTGGGCGTAACCAGGTTATAATGTTCCATTGCATCAATTTCACCCACATCACCGGTACCGCCCCCGCCTTTGTAGGCATCATCAGAACGAACACTTCCATATACCCAATTGCTGTAAATGGGCCCGATCATATCACCATTTCCTATGGCAGCATACGCTGAAGTAACAAGCCCTTCAATCGCTGTCGTTGATTTCAAATCGGAAGATGACAATACACCCGTTGGAGTATAGTCCAATACTTTTTTACACGAACTAAACATCAGGAGTCCGGATATTGTAAACGCGGTTATAATTAAATTTTTCATTTTGATTAATTTAAAATTCTTTAAAAGGATGCATTAAAACCAATGGTAAATATTTTCGGAATCGGCACAGGATCAAGGTCTATCCTTTCCGGATCGGGACTTAAGTAGCTTTTATCTTTTATCCAGAATAAGTTTTCTGCCATTGCATAAATGCGCAACCTTGAAAAGATAGCTTTTGGCGAAATATTGTATCCAAGCTGTATGTTACGAAATTTGAAGTATGAGGTACTTACCATGAAATAGTCTGATGTGCGGCCTTCGTTATTATTGTCCTTAAGCGTTAGTGCCGGAACATTGGTGTTGGTGTGTTGCGGTGTCCAGCCGTTGAATACGCCGGGCCCTACATTCTCGCGACTTCTCATCAGGTTGTTGAATACGGTATACACATCAAATCCTTTTCTACCTCCCACACCTGATCCAAAGATTGACATATCGAATTTTTTATAGGTCAGATCTATTCTTGCGCCATACTCCAATAGCGGTAAAGTAGTGCCGATCCAGGTTCTGTCGAGGTCATTAATTACATTATCTCCATTGATATCTACATAACGGATTCTGCCAGGTCCTGCTCCGATCTGTGTTGGCGCCTTATCTACCTCAGATTGGGATTGAAACAAGCCATTGGTTTTATAACCGAAAATATCAAACTGCGAATGACCAATAATTGTATTAACAAGATTGCCTGCATAGGCCGGGCGTACATTTTCCGGCAACTCTGTTATCTTGTCTCTGAAATGAGCGAAATTGAGTTTCACATTATATTTAAAATCGCCCGATTTTTCGCCCTGGTAGCCTATCACAAATTCCCATCCTTTATTACTTTTTGATGCACCATTTACTGCTTTAGATTGTCCTTCGCCCAAAGCTGAAGCAACAGGCGGTGTAATCAATATACCGGTAGTGTTTCTTGAGAAATAATCAAATGAACCGTACAGTTTATTTTTTAAAATTGAGAAGTCTAACCCTGCATTGATTTCTTCAGTAGTTTCCCATTTCAGGGCTGAGTTTGCAGCTTGTGTTTGAACAAATCCTGATGGCAATGTACCGGTATTAGCACCTGACAATGAATAAGCAGTTCCTATGTTCATGTACTGTTCCCAAAAGCCTCCAACAAGCTGCGCCAGGGTGGTTCCGTATCTTGTATCAAACAAAGCAAAACGGGCCAGGTCACCAATTTGTTGATTCCCTACACGGCCAACCCCTACTCTTGCTTTTAACTCAGAGAACAAAGTGTTGTTCTGCATAAACGCTTCTTTGTCGATTCTCCAGCCTACTGAAGCAGCGGGAAAAATACCATATTGATTGTCTGCCCCAAAACGTGATGAGCCATCACGGCGTACTGTAACCGCAGCGAGGTATCTATCAGAAAAATTGTAATCCACCCGTGCAAATTGAGAGAACAGCCTGTTGCCAGTTGATCCACCGGTTACAGTTGTATTGCCCGTACCAGCATTGAGGGTAAAATAATCTTCGGTTTGAATTGCATATCCTTCCTTTTTAGTGGTTTGGAAGTTTAGGTCTGTCTTGATATACTCTGTACCCACCAAAAACTTAAAATGATTCTGTGAATTCAGGTTCCAATTGTATCGCAATGTATTGGAGAAGGTGATGCTCAAAAAATGGTTTTGATCAAAGGATAAACTATTAGTGGTGCGGTTTAATGCGCCTTCTGAAAATGTTGGTGTTATGACCTTATTCAAATAAGTGGCATTGTCTGCACCGATATTCGTTTTGAAAAATAAATTTTTGATTGGTTGAATTTCTGCGAAAAGATTACCGAATGAACTCAGGCGATTTGCATTGTTCCATTTCGCAAGGTCTTGCATGTGCAGGGGATTATTTCTATCAGAATAACCTGCGCCCAATTCACCGGCATAAGTAACCCCGTCTTTTTGATAAACAGGAATGGTGGGCGCCAAAGTAACTGCAAGCCCGGTGGTGGTTGCCCCGCCCAAATCCCGGGAGGTCAATGTTTCATCCGAATTGGCTATGCGTAAATTGACACCGAATATTAATTTGTCATTGAAGGCACGTGTGATAGCATTGATGCTTCCGCTTAAGCGTTCATAGCCTGTAAACCTCAACATGCCTGTGTTTTTAAAATGCGCCAGGTTTATTTCTAAAGATGAGTTTTTATTGCCCACCGAAGCCGTTAAACTATTGTTCAATACAAGGCCGGTTTTATACATTACATCCTGCCAGTCGGTATTGCCAACGGGTGTGTTGGGATCACCACCCACGAAAGGTTTCAGCGTTACTCCATTTAACACCGGGTTGTTATAATCCTTGTTCCAATCGAAACCGTATATCTCTCCGTAGCCAGCCGTAGGATCCTGTTTGTCATTTACGGATGCTTGCCATAATGCCTTTCCCCGCTCCAACGAGTTCAGCATTTTGAACCGCATGGCTTTTTCCGACTGGATGGAAGTACTATTGTTAAGCTGGAATTCAACTTTACCATTCGTATTACCGCCGTTTCGGGTAGTAACGATGATCACACCGTTAGATGCACGGGCGCCATAAATAGACTCTGCGGAAGCATCTTTTAAAACCTGTACCGAAGCAATATTTGCAGGGTTCATATTTTGAAATACTTCAGGCCGGGTGGTAGGAATACCATCAATGACATACAACGGATCATTGTTTCCAAGGGTATTGGCGCCGCGAATTAAAATTCTTCCATTGGAACCGTTGGGCGAACCGTCTTTCTCGATATATAGTCCGGCCACGCGACCTTGTAAGGCTTGCATGGTATTGCCCGAACTATTGTTTTTAACAGGAGCCAGGTCTACTACGGCAACAGCGCCGGTTAAATCCTGTTTTCTTTGAGTGGTATATCCTACTACTACCACATCCTCCAGTTTTTGTAAATCGTCTTCCATTTCTACCGCAATATCCTGCGAAGCGGTAGTTACTTTAACGATAGCGGTTCTCATGCCTACCGAAGTAAATTTGAGGGAGGCGCCTACCGGTACTGCAATTGAAAATTTACCATCAGCATCCGTCATTACTGATTTGTTGTTTGCCTCAACAGTAACGCCGGCAAGGGCCGCTTGCTTGGTTTTTGAAATAACCCTGCCGGTGATGGTGGTTTGCTGGGCAATACTGAATATCCCCAGCAGCATTAAAAAGGCTAAGAAAATAGACTTCTTCATAATAGCAATTTTTGAATGATTAAAAAATTTGTGCTTGGTAATTACGATGGTATGTTTTGTTGGATAATTTGATGGTTACTACTGATCAGCTCAGTGATTTCGGCCGCATCATATTCCGGGCAGGCGCCGGTATGTGTTGCAATAAAGGCGCCCATTCCACCTGCAAATTCCAGTGCTTCTGCCGGTGTGGCGCCGCCTAACAATTTTGATATTAATCCGGCAAGAAAAGCATCTCCGCTGCCCACGGTATCGGCCACCGTTATTTTAAAACCGGGATGACGGATGATCTTTCCATCCATATAAAGTATGGAGCCATCGCCACCCATTGTTACTACCATGTCCGATATTTTGAATTTGCCCGCCAGTGATTTCATCCTGTCTTCCGTACCGGTATAATTTGAAAACCAGCCGGTGATCAGCTCCAGCTCGCTGATATTCATCTTTATGAAATCAGCTTTTTGCAATAGGTCTTCTACGATCCGCCGGTTAAAATGCGGCGCTCTTAAATTAATGTCCAACACTTTTTTCTTAGCTATTTCCAGCAGGCTGAAGAGGGTATTTTTTGAGATTTTATTTCTTGCAGCAAGACTTCCAAAAACAAAAAATTCTGCGTTTTCGACCAGTTCAATAAAACTTTCATCCCATTCGATGCAATCCCATGCAACTGGTTTCACGATATCGTATTCCATCTCGTTATTATCGCGGATGGAAGCATACACCTTACCTGTTGGAAGTTGCTGATCTACCTGGAAATAATCCGTGGTGATTGTATACTGTTCCATTAAATCAAAAAGCTTTTGACCGGGGCTATCAACCCCCACCTTTGTAATCAGCGCAGGTTCATAACCTAATTTTTTTAGATGATAGGCTACATTCATGGGCGCACCGCCGGGCACAGCGCCGGAAGGGAGGATATCCCACAGCACTTCGCCAAAACAAACTACCTGGTGATGATTTCTTTTTTCCATAAAATATTTTAATGCATGATGAATTTCTTTTCCAATTGTTCCAGCGATGTGCCTTTTGTTTCAGGCATCCTGAATACTACCCATATTAACTGGCCCACCATCATCACCGCAAAAAAGAAGAACAATGGGGCCGGCCCGAACCTGTTGGCTAAAAAAGGAAAAATACTGGTGATGATAGCCGCTAATACCCAATGCGTGGTGCAGCCCAGTGACTGGCCATAGGATCGGACACCGTTTGGAAATATCTCGGAGATAAATACCCAGATCACTGCACCCTGGCCAATGGCATGGGAAGCGATAAAGAGAAAAACGAGTAAGGGAACGATCATGCCGGAGGAGTATTCAAAATGGAAAGCAGCGGCAATCAAACCCAGCGAAAGAATGTAGCCTAATGAGCCGATTAGCATCAGTTTTTTCCTGCCAAACCTGTCTATCAGGGAAACACCGAGTAAGGTAAATACCATGTTCACCAACCCGATCCCGGCACTCTGGAGAAATGCGGCGCCTTTTTCAATTCCAGCCAATTCAAATACGCGGGGGGCAAAATAGATGATTGCATTGATGCCGGAGAGCTGGTTCAACATGGCAATCAAAAATGCCATAAGGATAGGGACATTAAATTTTCCGGATAAAAACGTGGAAAGCGTTTCCTTTTGCTTTTCTTCATCGATTGATTCGTGAATTGCCCGGATCGCTTCATCTACACCTTCCGGATCGGAAACCTCCAAAGTTTTCCTGGAATTTTCAAAATCGCCTTTATGCACAATCAACCAACGTGGACTTTCCGGAACAAAAAACAGGAGCGCTACATATATTAATGAGGGTATCGTCATTATGCCCAGCATCCATCGCCAGCTGTCTTCACCGATATTTTGCAGGAGATAATTGGAAAAATAAGCGACCAGTATGCCGAATACGATATTGAATTGAAAGGTGGCTACAAAACGTCCCCTTGTTTTGGCCGGGGCAATTTCCGAAATATACATGGGTGCAACTACTGAGGAAGCCCCTACCCCCAGGCCTCCGATGAGTCGGAAGAACATAAAGGAATACACATTATCTGCGAGCGCAGAGCCTGCCGAAGAGATGAGGTATAAAAAGCCGATTAAAAAGAGGATTTTTTTTCTGCCGTATTTTTCAGCGGGAATGCCGCCAAACAAGGCACCGATTACTGTTCCATACAATGCAATGGCAATCGCCTGACCATGCAGTATATCGCTAAGCCGCCAGACTTGCTGAATTTTTTGTTCGGCGCCGGAGATAACCGCCGTATCAAAGCCAAAGAGAAATCCCCCCAGGGCTACCACAATACTCCAGAAGACAAGTTTTTTATTCATATAGCAAACGGTTAGGACAGCAAAGTACTCCGGCTGCTCATTTTTTTATTTCGAAATTGTATCAATTGTTTTAAAATGTAAGGATTCCAAAAATTCAACGCTTACCATTGATAATCAATCAGGTAAGAAAGTATAACTTGCCAGGAAAAGGTGGGTTTTATAAAATTGTAACAAATGATTTTGATATTGTATCATTCGCCGATACGCAGGTTATCCATTTAAACGGTTATTACTATAAATGAAACTTTTTTATAACTGATTTTCTAAAAAATTTGCACAACTTGCATACATGAATGCGTTGCTTCTAAAGAAATTAATACCCAAAAACCGGCTCATTGATTGTTGTTTTTTAGTCGCGCTGGTAATATTGAGTTCCTGCAATTCACTCGTAGAAAAGAAAAAATATACCATCGGCTTCTCGCAATGCACCCTTGGGGATAGTTGGAGAAAAACGATGCAAAAGGAAATGGAAAGAGAATTATCCTTCCATCCCGAAATAAATTTTATTATTAAAGATGCCAACCTCAGTTCTGAAAAGCAAATCGAGCAAATACAGGAACTGGTTGATGAGAAAGTTGACCTGCTACTCGTATCTCCTAACCAGGCAAAACCAATCACCTCCATAGTCGACAAAGCTTATAGACAAGGCATCCCGGTAATTATTATTGACAGAAGGACTTTATCGAATAATTACACCGCTTTTGTGGGGGCAAACAATTACAAAGTAGGTTTAAATGCAGGTGCCTTTACCAATGCATTGCTGAAGGGAAAGGGAAATGTGTTGGAAATAGAAGGTGATCCGGCGGGGTCGTCTGCTGCCATCGACCGGCATAATGGATTTACTGATTTTATAAAACAATACCCGGGGATAAAATATGTAACCCAGTTTAATGTAGAGGGAGACAAGGACCCCTGGCCCGAACAGTTGGGTGAATTCCTGAAAACGCATGACGATATCCAGTTGATTTTTGCAACCAACGACAGGTTGGCCTACGCTGCGTATAAAGTTTGTAAAAAGGTAGGACAGGAACAAAAAATAAGTATTGTTGGGGTGGATGGCTTGCCTGGCGAAAATGAAGGAATCGACCTGGTTGACAAAGGAATTTTAAAAGCAACTATCTTATATCCAACCGGTGGCGCCGAAGCGATACAGACAGCAGTAAACATATTGGAAGGCAGTTCCTATAATAAAGAATATAACCTGTCTACCACCATCATCGATTCTACCAATGTACGCATCATGAAGCTCCAGAATGAGAAGTTATCTGCGCTGCAACACGATATTGAAAGAAGCCAGCAAAAAATTGACGAGCAAAAAATCATTACCCGTAACCAGACCAATATTATTTACACCATTTCAGTGTCGCTTGCGCTGGCATTGATGATGGGGTTGATTCTTTTCTATTTTTTAAAGGAAAATAAGAAAATAAACACCCGGCTCGCCTCACAAAACGAAGAGATTTTAACCCAGCGAAACCAGTTAATAGAATTAGACAAAAAGGCAAGAGAAGCTACGGAGGCCAAATTTCTTTTCTTTACCAATATTTCGCACGAATTGCGAACGCCTCTTACACTCATCCTTGGGCCGCTGGAAGAAATATTGACCTCCCCGAAATTGCATTTCAGTGCAAAGGCACAATTGGAAATGGTAAAAAAGAATACCATCAGGCTGTTAAGACTGGTGAACCAACTAATGGATTTTAGAAAAATTGAGCATGCTAAGATGAGATTGAGAGCACGGGAAGAAAACCTTGCGGTATTTGTTAGCGAGATCACCAGTGCATTTACCGAAACCGCTATGAAAAAACACATTGCTTTTAGAGTAGATACAAAAGATCCGGGCCTTAAAGTTTGGTTTGATGTAAATATGCTGGACAAGGTGCTCTTTAATATTCTTTCAAACGCATTTAAATATACCAACGATCAAGGGGCAATTACCGTAACGGTTGGTAAAGATGAAAGCAATACAAAAGCAGTCATTATCATAGAAGACTCAGGTATTGGCATGGGGCCGGAAACGCTGGAACATGCATTTGAACTTTTTTACGAAGGAAATGAAGGTGCTACCAGGGGTACAGGCCTGGGGTTAGCACTTTCAAAAGAGCTTATTACACTACATCATGGTACCATCACCCTGAAAAGCGAAAAATGGAAAGGCACACGGTTTGAAATAATGCTGCCTTTAGGAAACGCTCACCTCGAAGAAAATGAGATAGAAAAAGAATCCAACCCCTATCATCTTAATTATGAAGAAGCCAAAATTTACACCAACGAACTGGAACGGGTACCCGTTGTTGCGCCTGAAAATACTGCCACAACAACTAAAGACTATTCAATTTTGCTCATTGAAGACAACAACGAGATCAGGACCTTTCTTAAAGAACAGCTAAATAAGACCTACGAAATAATAGAAGCAGAAAACGGAAATACTGGTTTAAATCTTGCCTACGAGATTGTTCCGGATATCATCATCAGTGATATCATGCTGCCCGGAAAAGATGGGATGGCCATCACTGAAATCTTAAAGAATGATATCCGCACTTCTCATATCCCCATCATCATCTTAACTGCCAAAGGGAGCATGGAACAACAAATTGAGGGATTGAAATTGAATGCGGATGCTTATATCGTTAAACCTTTTAATTTACAATACCTCGAAGAAACTATCCGCAGCCAAATAAGAAACAGGGAAACTTTAAAAGATCATTACAGCAGCGAATTACCCAATGAGGGACTTAAAAGTTCTACCTCCAAAAAAATTGACCGCAAATTCGTAAGCGAGTTTTCATCGATCATTGAGAGCAATATTGCCAATGAAAATTTTGGCGTGGATGATATTTGCAGGGAGATTGGCATATCAAGGGTACAACTCTATAGGAAGGTAAAAGCAGTGTTGGGCTATAATGTGAACGACTATATACTGACAGTTCGAATGCAGAAAGCAAAATATTTGTTGCTAAACGAAAATCTTTCGATTGCGGAAATTGCATTTAAGGTTGGCTTCTCATCCCAGGCCTATTTTTCAACCGTTTTTAAATCCAAATTTGGTGTAACGCCAAAGGCGTTTAAAGAAAAAAAGGTGGATACATAATAAGCCTTTGAATTACCCGGTGAGTCACTCTTTGGGAGTGACTCACCGGGTAATTCGAAAAATGTACCGGTAAGAGTGACTTATTTAATCTTCTTACATGGAATTCTTCCACCACCCTGGTAAAGGATAAAACTATCTACCTCCGATTTATCATTTCTTGTAAATTGAAGTTGTACATCTTCTGTTTTTTCAAAAAACAGATCTTCTTTTTCAGCAAACAAAATTTTTGGAGTTTGCCCTGTTGGTGAAGCGAGTAAATGCCCGTCTTTTACGGTTATAATTACATGCAGCGACGGTTGTACTTCGTATTCGCCGGTATACTGTTTTAATTTTTCTTCGGGGAGTTGTATCGCCACCCTTTCTTTTGGAAGTGTGTATTCTTTATTATACAAGATGGCAAATATGTTTTTGGTGATCTCGCCAATACTGCCGTCTGAAGCATTGCTAAGCAGCACAATGCATACATCATCTTCCGGTATACGGGCAATGTTGGTAGTGAAGCCATGAATACCACCACCATGACCAACTCTTCTTTTACCTTCGATACTATCTATAAGCCATCCATAACCGTAGTTGTTTTTTACCGGAGTGTAGGCCTTTTGCTGTTCTGCTTGGGTTAAGATGGTGTTATTCTCCAGGGCCTGGTGCCATTTGTAAAGATCACCCGTGGTAGAATAGATAGCGCCTGCCGAAAACGAAACCGTTGAATCTACAATTGGCGCAGCAAGCGAATCAGTATCACTTAGTTTGAAATACCCT
>JAOQAK010000089.1 GCA_025963635.1 Ferruginibacter sp. | reverse complement strand
CTGGTTAGTTATTCACACAAAATTGTGGATTCTAAAAAGAAAAAAAGTAACAAAAAAAGAAAAGGTAATAATAGTAGCTTATCTTTTAATAAATAGACAATACAAATCTAAAGGACACAACGATGTTCATCAATGATACGATGTTGGTCAAACCTTGCTTGGTACAATTTACATAGACCCTTTGAACAAGAAAAAGAAAACGATAAACTGTAAACTATGGCTTATATACTTCCGGTAAAAGGCGTATTGCCCGTGATGGGCGAAAATTGTTTTATTGCGCCCAATGCCACGATTGTGGGTGATGTGATCATGGGCGATGATTGCAGTGTGTGGTTCAACGCGGTAATACGCGGCGATGTAAACAGTGTGCGCATTGGCAATAAAGTAAACATTCAAGACGGGGCAGTGATACATTGCACCTACGAAAAAACCAAGGCAGTCATCGGCAACAATGTTAGCATTGGCCACAACGCGATTGTACACGGATGTATCATCGATGATAACGTGTTAATTGGAATGGGCGCTATCGTGATGGACAATGTACAATGCGGCTCCAATTGCATTATTGCCGCCGGCGCAGTTGTGTTGGAAAATACGGTGATAGAACCGGGTTGCATTTATGCAGGTGTTCCGGCAAAAAAAGTAAAGGACATCAGCCAGGAACTGGTGAATGGACAGATTAACCGGATCGCAAACAATTACCTGATGTACAGCGGGTGGTTTAAGGAATCAGCAGGTGTAGCGGAACGGTAACGGACAAACGTTTTACTCCTCAATATTAGCTCATGAAAAAGATGATAATTGCTTTTGCATGTACCTGCTTCTTGTGCAGCTGTTTTATTTTTCAAAAGAAAGATAAATATGGCTGCCCCGCCAACGGAAGAAATATTGGCGCCGAAAAGCTGGCATCCGGCGATGAAAAAGCGCTCAAAGCCAATAGCAAATTAAAATATAAAGGTGGAAGGAAGAGTTATTGAGTTCGCCAGGCATTCATCAGCGATAGTTTATTATCTCCGCAATTTCAATCCTCATTTAGCTCCTACTTGCCCAAGACCGCCCCACAAAGATCTAAATGCTTTGAACGTCGTTCGCTAACTACTCTAATGTTCAAACATTGTAATAATATCTTGCATTTTATATACTAAAAAATGCAAATAACAGTTATTAGGAATGAAAAAACATTTGTACCCTCCACCCAAAACTAAACCGTTCAAATCCCATGGATTATTATTTAAAAAACCAGTTAGGCAACACCGAGGCGGTGATTGATGACAATTGTGGCATTAAAAAATTTTACGCCATCGCAGACACTTTAACCAGCGAATTACAAATAAACTTCATTAACCAGGTGGATGATACAGAAACCCTCGACTGGGACTTCAGGTATAAAAACCAGTTGCTTACTTTGCACTACAATATATTTAACGGCGTGTCTGTTTTTCCACGGCATGTTAAAAGCGTGTTACGCGAAAACAATGTGGTGATGGAAGTGGCACATTTTCTTGAGCGAAGAGCCTTCTGATCAATAGGATTTCTTTTCGATACTTTCGAGGATATTCAGGTAACTATAGTAGCGGTCGGGGTGAATGGTGCCCAGGTTTACGGCTTCTTTAACAGCGCAATCGGGTTCGTTGATGTGCATGCAATTGTTAAACTGGCACTGGTTGATGAGGGCCCGCATTTCAGGAAAATAATGGGACAATTCCTGTTTAGAAATATCTACCAGTCCTAGTTCGCGGATGCCCGGTGTATCAATCAGCCTTCCACCAAAAGACAGGTTAAACATTTCTGCAAAAGTGGTGGTGTGCAACCCTTTGCCGCTCCACCCGCTTACATCCTGGGTTTTCAGGCTCAATTCGGGAAAAACAATATTGATAAAAGACGATTTGCCCACGCCCGAATGACCGCTTAATAAAGTGGTTTTATTTCTCAGCAAATCTTTCACTTCTTCCACGCCGATATTTTTTTCAATGCTCATCAGTTGAACCTTATAACCAATGGCTTCATACATCTCTTTTACTTCTGCAAACTGATCCTGTTCTTTTTGTTTGTACAGGTCCGATTTATTAAATACGATGATCGATGGAACATGGTAGGCTTCGGAAGTGATCAAAAAGCGATCAATAAAACCGAGCGAGGTTTTCGGGTCTTTTAAGGTTGCGAATAATAAAGACTGGTCGAGGTTAGCCGCGATAATATGATGCTGGTTCCTGTTGTGTGGCGAAGAGCGGGTAATATAATTTTTGCGTGGGGCGATGTCCGTTATTGTGAGCGTACTTTCCAATTCATTTTCCATGTCCGCGAGCACAACATCACCTACCGCAATGGGGTTGGTAGAAGTGATATTGTCTATCTTAAATTTGCCTTTTATACGGGCATTGAATACTTTACCGTCTTCGTCCTGAACGATATACCAGCTGCCCGTACTTTTATAAACCGTTGCCATCATAGGGTGCAAATTTCATTAAATAAAATGAATCGGGTGAATTTTATGCAACACTGAATAATTGCTTCCCCAAATGTTGGAAGGTTGTGTTATTGATTGTCCCGGCTGTGTGCTGCTATGAAACATCGTTGCGTCGCACACTTGTACGACATACCATTGAGCGACTTTAATGATGTTGTACTTAGTGGGTGCAAGAAACGTCTATGATTGGCAACTGTACTTTTCTGAATAGGTTAACTTTTTTCAATTTGCTACTTTTGCCTCCACAGCCGGCGGGCTGCGTAACCGGAACGCCGCTGCTTTTGCTTCTTTCAAAAAATATGCTGCGCATTTTTTGAATACCGGCTTCGCCGGTAGCGAACCAAAAGAGGCGGCTAACCCGGTTACTGTTGGAGAAAATTGAACATTGGCCGGGTTTATTTTAGCGATCACTGTTAGCAATCATCGAGATCATCAATCCCGTGCGAAACCTATTAATGGAACTATTCGAAAGCAATGCAAACGCTTCGTGTTAGCGGCCTCGAATAAAAACTGCTAGAAAATTTCAATAGCGTCCGTTAAGAAATCAAGGCTGTTTGAGCCGGGTAGAAACTTCAAATCATTATACTACGGGCGGCGAGTTCCTTGATTTTAGGATCCTATTGAAATTTTCAGCCTTTTTATTCGCAGCCTTGATTTTTTTTGTTTCTTTTTTTTATCAAGAAAAAAAGAAATTGAAGTAAGACTTATTTCTCAGTTTAAGTTCTCGAATGTTTAATCAGACAAATATCCAACAACTAAATCCCCTAAAACCATTAGGCAAATGGTGTGGTATCGGAACAAATTCGTTTAAGGAAACTTTTTCAAAACTGTAAACCGCAGAAACACTTCTATAAGCAAAAAGCCCAGCGCAATCATCGCATAAGGAAAAAACTTTTCTGTATACCTTGTAACCGATGTAATCTCTACTTTTGATTTTTCGAGCGTATCAATTTCTTTATAAATATTTTCCAGCCCGGCATTGTCTTTAGCACGAAAATATTTGCCGCCCGTTTCGCCGGCAATAGCCTTCAGCAATTTTTCATCGATGGTAACTTTTTGCTGTTGTATGATTACACCAAGATCAGTTTTAATCGGGAAAGGAGCATATCCCTCTGTGCCTACACCGATGGTATAAACCCTTACACCAAAAGCTTTGGCGATCTCTTTCGCATTGTCTGGCCCAATTAAACCGCCGTTATTTTCTCCATCGGTTAATAAGATAACCACTTTGCTTTTAGATTTACTGCTGCGTAAACGATCAATGCCGGTCGACAAACCATCGCCGATTGCTGTTCCATCTTCCAACAAACCATTGCGGATATTTTCTATAGCGGATTTCAGTACGGCTTTATCCGTTGTAAGTGGGCATTGCGTAAAGCTTTCCCCGGAAAAGATAACGATACCAATCCGGTCGGTTAGTCTTTTTTCAACAAAATTTTCTGCCACCGCTTTTGCTGCTTCCATACGGTTGGGTGTAAAATCCTGTGCGGTCATGCTACCACTCACATCAATACACAAAATAATATCTACGCCTTCGCCTTCTACTTGCTGCTCTTCATTTTTTGTTTGTGGTCGTGCTAATGCAATAATTATAAAAGAAATTGCCAATAGCCTGCAAACAAAAGGAGCATGTCGCAGCAAATTTTTCCACGAAGAAATCCCTTTGAAACTTTTTAAGGATGAAACTTTGATACCCGCCTGCTGGCGGTTGTTATTTTTTATATACCAAAAGATCATCACAGGCAGCAATAAAGCCAGCCAGAATAATTGCGGAGCCGCAAAACTGATGGTATCAAGATATTCGGAGAGCAAAACGGTTAAGGTTTAGGGGTGATGAGTTTTTGGATATCCTGTACCAGTTCCCGTACGGATTGTATGCTGGCCTCGGTTTCCGAAGCAGGAGGCAAATACTTGGCAAATTTCACCGCATCTCCACAGCGCAGGCTGGCTGCTGCTTTTGCGGGCAAATCCTTATCAAGGAACTGGTCTCGCAACATGATCAGTATATCGCCGGTAGTTTTATTTTGATAATTTTCTTTTTGAACACGCGACAAATACCGTTTTAATATTTCGGCCATTTTGGTATGGGCAATTTTTATGTCGGCAGCAAGTGAAAAGTTGTACGCTTTTAAATTTTCAAGCTCCTCCATCGCTTCATCATAAGGTGAAACTTTGGTGCGCACCGGAATGGATGACTTATTCTTTTTCCAATACCTGAAAAACCAAATCAAAAAAACCACCAGCGCTAGCAATAAAACAGCAGCTCCCACCCAATACCAAACCGGGTTAAAAGTGGCTACCTCTAATATGGGTTTGATATCTCTTAACTGGCCGGTGGTATCCGATACAGAAAATGAAACAGTGATGGGAACAGAGTCAGTAAAAAAGTTATAGGCCGAATCACCTTTTGCGGAAATGATATTGCCCCTGAAAGATGGGAATACCCATTTGCCGGAATCAAAACTTGTTAAGGTAACTGTTTGTACCAAACCTGTGAGGCGGCTGTTATCATACACCGAGTCCATTTTGCCGCGGCTGACTACTTCAAAATGTCCCAGAGAATCAGGTATTGCAGGCCAATTGATCTGATAAGGTTCTGTTGTAAAACTGGCTTCCACTTTAAGTTTAAACTGTTCACCAATTAATATTTCATTCCGATCTATCGAAGATTTTACTGCGGGCTGTGCATATGATAGCAGGAAAGAAAAACAGGCCATTAGTCCGGTTAAAATAAGAATACGCGTTTTTCCTTTATCCATTATCAGTTATCAAATTATTATTTATCAAGGTCAGCTTCTTTTAATAAAAAACTGTTGCAAAATTTTTACATAGTCATCATCAGTGCGTATATGCAGCAAATCAGCACCGGCCTTCCGGAAGTAATTTTTACACAATTCGCTCTGTTGCATAAACCGTTGCTTGTAGGTGTACTGAACCATTGTATCATTGCTATCGATCCATTGCTGTTTGCCGGTTTCAAGATCCTGCACCTGCAGCAAACCTGCTTCGGGCAACTGCATATCCATCTTATCATAAATCCTTAACCCGATCACATCATGTTTGCCACCAATTACTTTCAGATCATTCTCATACACGGCATCTACAAAATCACTTAACAAAAAAGCAATGCTCTTCTGGTGCGAAGCTTTGTTAAAAAATTTAATCGCTTCTTCCATGTTGGTACTTTTTCCCTGCGGTTCTGCCGTTAGCAACTGTCGTACGATGTAGAGTGCATGCTGCCGCCCTTTTTTGGGAGGAATATATTTTTCAATCTTGTCGCTAAAAAAGATGGCGCCTACTTTATCATTGTTGTTAATGGCGCTGAAGGTAAGCACCGCTCCTATCTCTGTAAGAATATCCCGCTTCCTCGAGTTCACCGTCCCAAATAAATTACTGGCACTGATATCCACTAACAGGTACACGGTTAGTTCCCGTTCCTCTTCAAATACTTTTGTAAAAGGATGGCTGAATCTTGCGCTTACATTCCAGTCGATGAAGCGCACATCATCGCCGGCATAATATTCCCTCACCTCCCGAAAACTCATTCCTTTACCCTTAAACGCAGAATGGTACTCACCTGTAAATAAGTGCGTGGTGATCTTTTTACTTTTGATCTCCAGTTCTTTAACCTTTCTTAATATTTCGTCGGTGGTTAACATTGTTGATCGTTGATCTTGTTTGTTGATGGTTGATCGATGTTCGTTGATTGTTGGCCGTTGATTGTTTAGTTATTTCAAATCAGCTTTTTGATTGTTGTTAATAAATCCATTTAGCAACTACAATGATTTTTTAAATCATGGAACAATTTTTCTGTGCTATTCTTCAGTGATAGTTTTAGTTCAGTTAACCTTTTTGATCATTACCATTTTTCTTCTAAATCAGGCTTCAAAAAAAATTAATGAACTCAATCCAATAAATAAAGTCGTTCAAGGCCACATACTCTTCTAAAGTCCCCTTGGGGGATTGAGGGGGCTTTCTACGGCACGTTCACCACTCTCAAAATCTCGTTAATAATCATTTCCACATTTACGTTCTCAGCTTCTGCCTCATAGGTTAAACCAATACGATGTCGCAATACATCTTTACAGATACTTCTTACATCTTCCGGAATAACATACCCTCTTTTGTTTAAATAAGCGTAAGCCTTGGCAGCCAACGCCAGGTTGATACTGGCTCTCGGAGATCCGCCAAAACTAATCAGCGGCTTGAGTTTCGGCAAATTGTATTTATCCGGGTACCTTGTAGCAAACACAATATCAAGGATATAATTCTCGACCTTCTCATCCATATAAACCTGTCTAACCAATTCCTTGGCCGTTAAAATTTCGCTGGTGGATGCCACTGGAAATATGATCGGGGTAGTAAGTCCTAATGTATTCTGACGAACAATCAGCTGCTCTTCTGTTTTAGACGGGTAGTCGATTACGACTTTAAGCATAAACCTGTCTACCTGTGCTTCGGGCAGCGGGTAGGTACCTTCCTGCTCAATAGGATTTTGGGTAGCTAATACCAAAAACGGTTCATCCAGTTTGAAAGTAGTATCGCCGATGGTCACCTGCCTTTCCTGCATCGCTTCCAGCAATGCACTTTGCACCTTGGCCGGGGCACGATTTATTTCATCTGCCAGAATGAAATTGGAGAAAATAGGTCCTTTACGAACCATGAATTCGTTCTTCGCCTGGTTGTAGATCATAGTACCAACCACATCTGCGGGCAGCAGGTCGGGCGTAAACTGGATACGGCTGAAATTAGCATGTATCGCCTGCGCCAATGACTTAATGGACAAGGTTTTTGCAAGGCCAGGCACGCCTTCCAGCAAAACGTGGCCGTTGCTCAATAAACCTATCAATAAGCGTTCAATCATCCCATGCTGGCCTACAATTACCTTACTTAATTCATCATTGATCCTGGTTACAAAACCTGCAGAATGATTTATCTTCTCATTCAGCAGGCGAATATCTTCAGCTGTTTGTAGCATAAAAAAAATTTACCTTACCTCGGAGGTAAGGTTGTGTTAAAAAAGAATAGCCCGGTGTTTTATTCAAGCGATTATGTTGCTATTGTTTACTTAATCAACAAGATTAACATGCCGGCGAAAATACGAACAATGCACTTACAAAAACTTAACCACAAATGGTATTGAAGTTAAAATGTGTTAAAACCCGCTTACCTTTAAAAAAAAATACAATGATCGACCTGCAATTAATAA
Organism: Ferruginibacter sp.; assembly: GCA_025963635.1. GTDB lineage: Bacteria > Bacteroidota > Bacteroidia > Chitinophagales > Chitinophagaceae > Ferruginibacter. The sequence goes on along the minus strand of JAOQAK010000089.1, from coordinate 33,772 downwards.
CCACTGCCAACAACCTGGAAGGTTACCGGATTAGTAAACACCTTGGTGTAGTAAGAGGAATAACCGTAAGAAGCAGGAGTTTACTTGGAAATATCGGGGGAGGGATTCAGTCCTTGTTTGGAGGAAAGCTATCCATTTATGTGCAGCTTTGCGAAACTACCAGGGAAGAGGCTTACCGCCTTATGATTCAAAATGCCAATGATGTGGGTGCCAATGCCGTTATTAATATGCGTTACGACGCCAATGAAGTAATGCAGGGAATTACAGAAGTGCTGGCTTATGGAACGGCGGTAGTAGTCGAAAAAGTCAATTAATTCATTCCCGGGTTTGTTGATTTATGATTTGCAGTCTCTATACTGTGAATGAAGGGTCGATATACCCATTCGATTTATGTATGCTATAATTTTATTAAATTGTGGTACATCCGTTCGCAATATTGTTATGTACCATAATTTTACCGCATGAGCCACTTGGTTAATAAAAAAAAAATTGTAGGCATTTTTTTTATCCTCCTTGGAAACAGTTGCTTTGCCCAGCAAAAATTCTTTTCCAATACTTCTGAGCCTGCGACTCAAAATACGATACAACCACTGCAAAAAAGGGTCATCTACCCCGCTAAATACAGAACCCTTAGTTTGGATAATAAGGCTTTATTAAGTTTTCTGCAAACCATTCCAATGGCCGGACAGGCAGCTAAAACTCCATCCAACACCGTTATTATGGAAATCCCTATGCCAGGTGGGGATACCGCAAAATTCACTGTTTGGGAATCCCCGGCAATGGCTCCTGAATTAGCCGCACAATTTCCAGGAATAAAATCTTACTCAGGGCAGGGAATTACTGACAGTACTGCAACAATTAAAATGGACTGGACAGATCTTGGTTTTCACGCCATGATTTTATCACCCGTTACCGGCGCTGTTTTTATCGATCCTTATGCGCAGGGCAATACAAATTTGTATATTTCATATTTAAAGGAAGACCTTGCAAAAACCAGTCCCTACCTGGAACTATCCCCTTTAAGGTTACCCGCCAAAACAAACAGGCCAACTACATCGAATACTACATTGGCCGGGCAATGCAGGGGAACATCTCTTTATCGCTACCGTTTGGCATTAGCCTGTACTCACCAGTATGCCGCTGCTGCCACTGGTTTTGCCACGCCTACCATAGCGCAAACACTTTCGGCGATGACTACTACGATTAACAGGGTAAACGGGGTATATGAAAAAGAGCTTTCTGTAACAATGGTGCTGATAGGAACAGAAAATAAAATCATTTTTACGAATGCAGCTACCGACCCGTTTAAAAGCAATTCCAATGGCAACTCACTTGTGGATGAGAGTCAGCATGTGATTGATTCTGCCGTAGGTGACAATAACTACGACATTGGGCATACCTTCAGTACTGGCGCAGGAGGTGTGGCCTATATAGGAGTTGTTTGTCAATCATCAATAAAAGCTAGCGGTGTCACGGGGTCGAGTACACCTACAGGTGATGGATATGACATCGACTATGTGGCGCATGAAATGGGTCACCAGTTTGGTGCTAATCATCCTTTTAACAGCGATTTAGGTGCCTGTAAGGGATCAAATAGAAACGACGCTACCGCTTACGAGCCCGGTAGTGGCAATAGTATAATGGCTTATGCGGGTATTTGCCTGACGGATGATATTCAACCGCATAGCGACGCCTTTTTTCATGCGATCAGTTTTGATGAAATAAGCAATTTCTTACTAACGGATGGGGGTTGTGCCACCGTAACCGGCACCGGAAATACCTTGCCGCAGATCATATCTATGAGTAACAATGGCGCAAGTATTCCGCTAAATACCCCCTTTATTTTAAACGGTGCAGCTACCGATGCAAATGGCGATGCCTTGACTTATAGCTGGGAAGAATGGGATCTTGGCCCACCTGGTGAGTGGAACAGCGGTGCAACCTCTGCCAGTGCCCCACTTTTTAAACCACGTACCCCTAAAACCTCTGGCAGCCGAACTTTTCCGGATATGGCGGTGATTTTAGCTGGTTACCCAGGCAGCCCGTCCGCGACTCCCAGTGGTTTAAAAGGTGAAACTTTACCTGGAGTAGCCCGGCCCATCAAATTCAGGATGACCGTAAGAGATAATCGTACTGGCGGAGGTGGTGTTGTTTCGGGAGGTAGCGGTTGTCAAACGGGATTTTCCAATATTTTTCAAATTAATGCAATTGGCGGTACAGGGCCTTTCGTTGTTACCGCACCGGATGGCGGCGAAATATGGGGAGCAGGCACTTCCCAAACAGTCACGTGGAACCCTGCAGGAACCGCTGCAGCACCGATTAATTGTAGCACGGTGAGCATACAGCTATCGACAGATGGTGGAAATACTTATACTACGACTTTATTGGCTAACACACCAAACAACGGCTCTCAGCAGGTGGTGATACCAGCCTCGGCTACGAATGCAGCCCGCATCAGGATCATGTCCGATAACAATGTATTTTTTGATATCTCTAACAATAATTTCTCTATTGCCGGCACTTACATTACGAAGACAAATGGCGCCTGGAACAGTACTGCCACCTGGCTGGGAGGAGTGGTGCCAACCGCAGGCGTAAGCGTAATTGTGCAGCATGCGGTAACGGTAACTGCGAATGCAAGTTGTTTTTCGTTAACTGTACAACCTTCGGGATCAGTTACAGTGAACGCTGGCTTTCAATTGAATATTACACATTAATGTCGCTAAAGCGTGTTGGTGGCGATATGCTTCTGTGAAAATATAAATTCCCTGCAGGTGAGGAATGATGAATTGACCTACGAGCCCGTCAACTCGGGTAATTGGAAAAAGCTTGAAGAATTTTTTGAAACCAGGGGAGGGCCGCACAATTGCTGGTGCATGGTTTGGCGAAACATGAAAGAGGGTGCAGTCCGTTCAAAAAAGGAGGATAAAAAAGCTTCGCTAAAATATTATGTAGATGCCGGAATTCCTGTTGGGCTATTGAACTATTTCGGGTCCGAATTAATTGCCTGGTGTTCTATTGCTCTCCGTTCACATTACCGAAATCTTTCCGGCGACGAATCAATAAAAGATGTGTGGTCCATTGTGTGCTTTTTTATCAAGCGTGAATATCGGAACTCGGGATTAACGCAACAGCTCATTCCGGCTGCCCTGGAATATGCTAAGGATAATGGCGCCAAATACGTAGAAGCTTACCCGGTTGAGCAGGATTCGCCAGGTTATAGATTCATGGGGTTTAAATCAACTTTCGAGAAAATGGGATTTGAGTTCAAATATAAAGCAGGCCAAAGAAGGAATGTAATGGTGATTAAATTATAGCGTGATGAGTTATACAATAATTTGCATTTACTAAAGAAAGCACCTTCCCGAACTATAATTCGCTCACTAAGGCAGACCAGGGACTTTGTTTTTATAAACGTCCGGGTCATGCTTTCTCATCATTCGTTCGGGATTCTCCAGGGCTCTAAAGCCAAACTTAGCGTAAAGTCCATGAGCATCCCTGGTGCCTAGCTGCCAGCTTCTGAACCCCTGCAAATCGGGATGATTCATGATAGTTTCCACTAACCATTTCGATAAACCAAGGCCTCGATACGATTCATCAATAAATACATCTGCCAGGTGACCGAAAGTTGCCTTATCGGTAATTACCCTGGCAAAACCAACCTGTTTTTCACCGTCGTATACACCAAAACAAACTGCACCTTCTATTGATTTTTTGACTGTCCCCAACGGTATGTTCTGAGCCCAATAGGAGCGCTCGAGAAACTGGTGAATATATAAAACGTTCAGCCTGGATTGATCTGTGCTTATGGTAAATTTCTCTTTTAAAACATCCATAGAATTCAATTTAATAACCATTGATGTTGAATAAAACGAAACTATATTAAAATCAAAGTAACCTCATTATTTTAACCGACTTCAATTTCTTCAATAAATTTAACTCAGGTATTTTCCTACAATCGGCACCCTTCTTCCAACGCCAAACGCCTTAGGTGAAATGCGTATGATGGGACAAAACTGGTTGCGCTTATACTCATTAATGTTAACCATTCTAAGAACCCTGTCCACAAGAGCGGCATCAAAGCCCTGTGCCTTAATCTCCTTTGGTCCAAGTCGTCTTTCGATGTATTGATACAAAAGTTTATCCAGTACATCGTATTCAGGAAGGGAATCTGAATCCTTTTGACCCGGGCTTAATTCAGCAGAAGGTGCTTTGTCAATAATATTCTCAGGAATGATCATCTTTTGCCGGTTGATATATTTTGCCAGCGCATACACCTGTAATTTATAACAGTCTCCCAGCACGCCGAGCCCACCGGCCATGTCTCCGTACAAAGTGCCATAGCCGGTTGCCAGTTCACTTTTATTGGATGTATTCAGCAAAATATAGCCAAACTTATTAGCAATGGCCATCAACAGGTTACCCCGGCTGCGGCTTTGAATATTTTCTTCGGCAATGCTAAAGGGCAGGTCTTTAAAGATTGGCTTCAATTCTGTCAAAAAAGCATCATAAATATTTTTTATTGGCAGCAGGTCGTAGGGATTGCCCAGGTTTACGCTCAGTTGTACGGCATCATCCACCGAATGACCGGTTGAATATTGAGAGGGCATTAAAACAGACCTCACATTGGCTGCACCTAATGCAGAACAAGCCAGTGCGATGGTTACTGCACTATCAATGCCACCGCTGCTTCCGATGATCGCTTTTGTAAAACCCATCTTGGTAAAATAGTCCTTAATACCCATTACAATGGCATCATGCACCTGCGATATATTCAGCTCTTCTTCCAATCCAACGGGTGTTAATTGCTTTTCAGGAATATACTCTGCAGATTCAACAACGGGGCAGGCAATTGTTCCATCATCCTGTAACGTAAACCCCTGCACGCATTCTTCAAACATCGGAAGCTGGCCACACAGGTTGGCATGTTTATCATACACGAGTGAAGCACCATCAAAAACCACTTCTGTCTGGCTACCTACACCATTACAATAGAACATGGGTATTTTGTACTTGGTTACATTCGATTTGATGGTGGCCTTCCTTTCTTCATCATGTGTATAATCAAAAGGAGAGGCGGAGATGTTAATCATTAAATCGGGCTGCTGCTTCGTCAACTCGTCCATTGGGCAAATTCGGTACAGAGGATTATGTCCAAGATTCCAAATATCCTCACACACGGTAAGGGCGATTTTTTTCCCTTTAAACTCAATTACATTCCATTCATATGCCGGCTCAAAATAGCGGTATTCATCGAAAATATCGTAAGTGGGCAGCAGGGTTTTATGAGCAATTCCGGTTACTTCTTTATTGTATAAAAAGTAAGCCGCATTAAAAAGATCTTTCCCTTCTTTCACGGTGTTGCGGTCGGGTGCCCCTACAATTACCGCGATTGAATCTGCATGCTCTTTAATCTCATCAATAGATGCATAACATTTACGAATAAAGTCGTCAAACTCGAGGAAATCACGGGGCGGGTAACCACATACACTCAACTCACTAAATACAATGATGTCGCCCTGCTGCTTTTTTGCTTCTTCAATAGCTAAGATGATCTTCTGCGTATTGCTTTCAAAATTGCCAATATGATAGTTTTGCTGCGCTAAAAATATTTTCATATCCAAACCCTTTAAAGGGACTTAACTTTATGTTTAAGAATCATTTTATTTCTTTGTAAAGTTAAAACATTCATTCCCATTAATTATAAGTATGAGAGTATCCGTAACCGCTGTTTTACTCAGCGCAGTGTTGTTTTCCTGTAATAACCATCAAAAAATCCCGGATGTTTCAAACATAAAAATCAGCCTCTCCACGGACCGGTTTGAAAAGAATCTATTCGACACTACTGCAAGAAATCTATACAGTTACATCAGTAAATTACAGGCTAAAGATCCATCCTTTACCACCGCTTTCTTATCAACCATATTGAATGTAGACCCATCCTGGCCGGCTGATACCACAGCTAACTATGTGAATGGATTTATTAAGGCATACCGCCCGGTGTATGACAGTGCAGAAAAATTATTCAACGACTTTACGCCGTTTGAAAAGGATATAAAGGAGGGGCTGCAATTTGTAAAATATTATTTTCCGCAGTACAAAGTGCCGGAAAGACTCATTACTTATATCGGTCCTGCCGATGGTTATGGAGATATTATTTCTGATGATGCACTGATCATTGGCCTTCAGCATCATCTTGGACAAAATTTTCACTTGTATAAATCAGCATTGGTGCAGGAAACCTATCCTGAATATGTATCCAACCGTTTTGAGCCTGAATACATTCCTGTGAATTGTATCAACAATATCGTTAACGATCTCTATCCTGAAAAGGCAACTGATAAACCCATGGTAAGCCAGATGGTTGAAAAAGGAAAAAGACTATTCTTGTTAAGTAAATTTTTACCCCGCGCCGAAGAATATCGGTTGATTGGATTTACAAAAAAACAGTTGGAAGATGCTTATGCACATGAAGCGGTTATCTGGGATCTGTTTGTCAAAAATTCTTACCTGCAGGTTACGGATAAAAACATCATCAAAAATTACATTGGCGAAAGCCCTAAAACACCGGAGCTGGGTGAAGGTGCACCAGGCAATATCGGTTCCTTTGCTGGTTGGCAGATAGTAAAAAAGTATATGCAACAAAACCCGGAAACCAGTTTGCAGCAATTACTGAACCTTGATGCGGAAATAATTTTTCAGCAGGCTAAATATAAGCCATAATGCTATGCTGCTTCCTGGGCATGCCGCCGTTTTACTTTCGCCGGCGCTTTCCCTAACATTTTCATTACCCTGAAATGAGAAACCAGGGCAGCTATCATAGTATCATATTTATTGTAGGGTAAATTATATTCGATGCATTTCTGCATAACGATCTTACTGATTGCCGGATAATGTACATGGCTGACACGTGGAAAAAGATGATGTTCGATCTGGTAGTTTAATCCTCCCACAAACCATGAAATCGTTTTATTCCCCATTGCAAAATTGGAAGTTGTTTTTAATTCATGTTCGGCCCATGCGGTTTCGATATGCTTTGTTTCATCGAGTGCCACATTTTCAAACTCCGTATTTTCAACTACATGAGCCAACTGAAATACTAAAGAAAGCGTTAAGCCCATGGTAGCATGTAAAATTAAAAAACCTAACAACCAAGGACCAAATCCCCAAACCATTATTGGAATGAATATATACACCACAAAAAAAGACACTTTAGTTATCCAGAAAATTAGATGATTTTTAAGATTCATTTTCCAGGCTTCTGTGGTATAAATCTTCCCTGTGAAATATTTGGTAAAATCCATAATAAACACCCAAAATATAGAAGAAAGGGCATAAATCGGAACCAGGTATAAGTGTTGCACTTTATGAGCGGGAACCCATTTCTGGGTGTCACATTGCCGGATGATGGGGCTTTTTGCGATGTCATCATCTATCCCGTCAACGTTGGTGTAAGTATGGTGAATGATGTTATGTTTTTGTTTCCAAAAAAATGAGCTTGCTCCTAATGCATTTGCCGATAAGCCAAGCATATCGTTTAACCATGGCTTTGAACTATAGCTGCCATGGTTGGCATCATGCATTACACTAAAACCTATACTTGCAAACGTAAAACCAAGCAGGGCGCAAATTAGCAGGGCCGGAAGCGTATTTATATTCAAAAACATCAGGCTGCAATACATAGCGATTGCAGCGCTTACCAGGGTGATTGTTTTGATGAATAACCGCCAGTCACCGGTTTTTTTTACGCCTCTTGTTTCAAAATATTTATCTACGGAAATTTTGAGACTCTGATAGAATTGGTTATTTCGATTATCGAAAGTTATTTTCGCCATTAAAAAATATTGGGATTTTGAAGATGTGCAATCGTGCAATGAATAAAGTGCCAGGTTATTGGTGGCCTGTCCTCTATTTTAAAGATAAGACAAAATACCCGAAAATCGTGATTAGTTCATCTTAAAAGGGACCGTCATTTCAAATGACGGTATGATTACTTCGAATAATTTCTTATTATTAACATTTTCCATGGAGTAGGTGCCGTACATTTTTCCCATCTCGGTACGGAGATTACAACCGCTAACATATTGATATTTTTCACCTGGATTTATTTGTGGCTGTACTCCTATCACCCCCTCTCCTTCTACCTCACGTAAACTACCAGTTGCATCATAAATGTACCAATGGCGACGCAATAATTTTATTGGATATGAATTATTATTTTCAATAGTAATGCGATAAGCAAACATATATTCACTATTTGCAGGATTACTATAATCAGGCTGGTAGAAAGTTTCTACGCTAACGGTAACGCCTTCTGATATTTTTGAGATCATCCTTTCAAATTGAGTTATAAAATTAACCAAAAAAATAACCTTTTATTGTAAATTGGGTAAGTTATATTTATGAAATCTTACTTCAATGCATATAAAATCACATACCTATACGAAAGATGGAATTACCATCTTATGGCAACCCGATAAATGTATTCATTCAGGAATTTGTGTAAGGGGCTTATCGGAAGTATTTAACCCAAAAAAACATCCATGGATTGACATGACACAGGCCGAAACAGACCGCATCGCAGAACAGGTAAAAAATTGCCCCAGCGGTGCTCTAAGTATATTGCCAAACGCCTGATCCCAATTAGTCGATATCCATTCCTGTTCACAATGGTTCATATACTTGCTGAATACATCGCTACTTTTTTGAAGAAGTATACCCGTTTTTCTGCAGCCATTGCAGCACTTTGTCCCTGTTATCGCCTTGCACGATCATTTCACCATCCTTTACGGAGCCACCTGTTCCGCAAAAAGTTTTTAGCTTTTTGCCGAGTTCTTCTTTGTCCTGTGTTGTGCCAATGAATCCCTCCACGATGGTAACGGCTTTGCCTGCACGATGTTTGGTATCCAACCTTACTTTTAATTTCTGCAGTGCAGGTAACAGTGTTTCCGGTTCATCGGCATGCTCCTGGGCCGGTTTAAAATTTGGATCAGTAGAGTACACCAATCCTCCAAAAGCACCCGGTTTTGTTTTAGCCATTTGAAAAATTTATTTTAAACTTTCCTTCGCAATTCCTTAAGTTATGCTTATTTAGCATTTATTTATTTATTTATTAACGCCGCTTTTAAACTTAGGTCCAGGCTTCTTGCCTGGTGAATAACTGCGCCGCTGGAAACATAGTCCACGCCGGTAGCTGCAAAGGCTTCGATATTATTTAAGTTGATTCCACCACTTGCTTCCGTTTCATACCTGCCGTTGATGATCTTTAATGCTTCCACCAATAAATCCGGTGTAAAATTATCCAGCATAATGCGATCTATTTTTCCGGTCGCCATAACTCTCTTTACATCGTCAATACTACGGGTTTCCACTTCAATCTTCAATGGCCGTTTTGTCGTTTGTACATAAGCGTAAGCCTTTTCGATTGCCTTCTCAATTCCGCCACAATAATCTATATGATTGTCTTTAAGCATGATCATATCAAATAATCCAAACCTATGATTGAGCCCTCCGCCTATGCGAACGGCTTCTTTTTCCAGTAGCCTGAAATTCGGCGTTGTTTTCCGGGTGTCCAGCAGCCTGGTTGAATAACCCTCCAACTTTTTAACGTATGTTTTGGTAAGCGTAGCAATACCACTCATCCTTTGCATACAATTTAACACCAGCCGCTCGCATTGCAAGATAGTATGCACTTTTGCAGCTACTGAAAAAGCTTCTTCACCGTACCTCATCTCGCCGCCATCCTTCTTATTAGCCGTGAAGACAATACCAGGCTCTACCATACGAAATATCTTTTCTGCTACTGCTACACCAGCGAGTATCCCTTCTTCTTTAATTTTCAGAACGGCCCTTCCCTGTGCCGTAGGTGATATTGAAGACAAAGTTGAATGATCGCCATCGCCGATGTCTTCTGCGAGGGCATTTTTTACCAGAAAGGCAAGCTGCTGATCATAGTTTATCATGCGCAAATTTATAAAATAAAAAAGCCTGTAAGCGTTTTGTTTACAGGCTGCAACGAGAGTACATCAATGCTTGTTGGATCATCGGTTCTCAAAACGCAGCTCCTGCAGCACCTGCCGTTCGCCCTTTTGTTTCATGAAGATCGTAGTACGGTAAGCACCACTTTTTGTTTGCAGGGTACCGATACAATACTGGGAGCCGGCATTCTCTCCTTTGTGAATAATTTCAAAACTTTTAACAGGGTTGGATGCAAAAAAATCCTTCAACACCAACTCCGCCTGGCTTTTGCTATAACTGTTACTTTTGTCGGGCATACTTATCTCTACGCTGTTATCAAAAAACTTTGCAACCGTGCTCGCATTACCGGTTTTCATCGCGGCAATCACATCATCAATACCAATATATTTATTAAAAGATGTTAAAGCAACAAACAAGAAAGCCAGTGTGAAAAAATGTTTCATTATACAATTTATTTTTCGGATACGAATTTGCCAAAAACGTGCCAAGGTTAGCTGTTTTTGAATGGTATTAGCATGAAAAGATAATTAGCTTTTTTCAAAACCTATAAAAAAGTTAGCTTTGAAGCATGAAACCTAAAAAAACTATTCTCCTTATTATGGACGGCTGGGGCCTTGGTAAGGTTAAAAGCAGCGATGCTATTCAAAATGCCAATACTCCTTTTGTAACATCCCTTTATAAAAATTATCCCAATGCCACCCTAATTACCTGCGGTGAAGATGTAGGCCTGCCGCCAGGCCAAATGGGCAACAGCGAAGTAGGGCATTTAAACCTTGGCGCAGGAAGGATTGTGTACCAGGAATTACAACGAATTAATGTGGGTATCCGCAATGGTGAATTCCAGAAAAATGAAATATTACTGAATGCAATTCGTTTTGCAAAACAAAACAATAAGCCCTTGCATTTGATAGGACTGGTAAGCGATGGAGGGGTGCATTCACACATCAATCATGTTAAAGCAATAGCATCGCTTTGCAAAGCGGAAGGCTTACAAAATGTTTTAGTGCATGCATTTACAGACGGAAGAGATACGGACCCAAAAAGTGGCTTAGGCTTTTTAACCGAGTTAAAAGATCACCTGGACAAATCAACGGGCGCTATCGCCACCATTACCGGAAGATACTACGCAATGGACAGGGATAAACGCTGGGAAAGGGTGAAACTGGCTTATGATGGAATGGTAAATGCAATAGGAGTACGAGCTGATGATATTTTGGAGGCCGTAAAAAAATCATATGATGAAAACATTACCGATGAATTTATTAAACCTATTATCAACAACAAAGTAGCCAATACAAAAATTGAAAATGGCGATGTAGTCATTAGTTTTAATTTCAGAACAGATCGTTGCAGGGAGATCACGGAAGTGCTCACTCAAAAAAGTATACCCGAGTTTGGAATGCAAAAGCTAGAGTTGAATTATACCACCATGACACAGTACGACCAAACTTTCAAAAATGTGCAGGTCGTATTTGAAAATGATGATTTGAAAAATACTTTGGGTGATATATTACAGCAAAACGGGAGAACCCAGATCCGGATAGCGGAAACTGAAAAATATCCACATGTATCCTTCTTTTTTAGTGGTGGCAGGGAAAAACCTTTTGACGGGGAAAAGCGGATAATGATTCCATCTCCTAAGGTGGCTACGTACGATTTAAAGCCCGAAATGAGTGCCATTGAATTGACAGATGCGATTGTTCCCGAGATAGCAAATAAAACAGCGGACTTTATCTGTCTCAACTTTGCAAATGCAGATATGGTGGGTCATACGGGTGTTTGGCCCGCGGTTATTAAAGCGGTAGAAACAGTAGACAACTGTGTTGAGAAAGTAGTGACTGCTGCACTGGAAAATGACTATGCCGTTTTCCTCCTGGCTGATCATGGCAATGCGGATTATGAAATAAATGAAGATGGCTCACCAAATACAGCACATACATTGAACCTGGTTCCGTTTTTTGTGATTGATAGGGAATGGAAGGGTACAGTTAAGAGCGGTAAATTAGGAGATGTAGCCCCTACTATCTTAACAATGATGGGTTTACCTATTCCTAAGGAGATGACCGGCGATATACTGATTTGATTTTTTATCCCTAAACGATACCCAAATGAAAAAAAACTTAAAACGGCTTGGATTAATATTATTAGCAATATTTATAATCATACAATTTTTTCGCCCTGCCAGGAATATCAATATTGCCCCTGCTGCTTTTGCAAATGATATCACTAAGGTTTATCCCGTTCCGGACAGTGTTCAGGCGATACTAAAATCCAGCTGCTACGATTGTCACAGTAATAACACGGTTTATCCGTGGTATGCCAATATTCAACCTGTTGCCTGGTGGTTAAATGATCATATCGTGGAAGGAAAGAACGAACTTAATTTTTCTGAGTTCGCTTCCTATAGGATTAGAAGAAAATACAAGAAGATGGAAGAGGTTATTGACCAGGTAAAGAAGGATGAAATGCCGTTATACTCCTATACGATTATTCACCGGTACGCCGCTCTTAGTAAAAATCAAAAAAACAGCCTTATCGACTGGGCCAACGAGGTACGGGACACCATTAAAGCAAATTACCCGGCAGACAGTCTACTCAGAAAGCAACCGTAGTTCTGCCAAAGGCGCAAATTCTTTATCCGCTTATGTCATTAAAGAAAGGGAAGAACGGCAGTCTGCATAAATATCATCATGTCCTGTAGAATGTATTTAATATGTTTTACAGGACATTTTTGTGGAGGTGCCGTCGAGAGCACCTTTTAAGGGTTCAAATCTACAAAAACGGAGCGTACCAGCTTAGCTCGCCAACTGAAATTCAGGTCGAATTTTTATTTGAAATGCAGCAATTTATTTCCTTTAATTGTCTATATTTATAGTGTAATCAAAACACAAATATGACAGAAGAGCTTATGCTGGCCGGATGTCTTACAAACAATGCAGCCTCGCAGGAGGCATTGTATAGTCGATTTAGCCCCCGCATGTTGGGGGTTTGTTATCGTTTTGCAAAAAACAGGGAGGATGCTGAAGATATGTTACAGGAGGGTTTTATTAAAGTCTTTTCGCAAATTCATCAGTATAGGGGCGAAGGAGCGCTGGAAGGATGGATCAGGAGAATAGTGGTACATACCTGCATTAATGTACTTAAAAAGAACAAAAAATTTTCCGACAGTGTTGATATCACTTTTGCAAGTGGTGTCGGCATCAGGGAAGAAGGCATTCCGTCCATCATGCAGGCAAAAGAAGTGGTTGAATGCATCAGGTTGTTGCCGATTGGATATAGAACCGTTTTGAATTTGTACGCGATAGAAGGTTACTCTCATAAAGAAATCGGCAATATGCTGGATATTGAGGAGAGTACGAGCAGGTCTCAATACACAAGAGCAAAGGCCATGTTGGAAGATGTTTTAGTGAAAAAGAAAATAATGTTAAAACCCCGTGCCAAAACACCTTTTTTTGGTGCCACCGCCATAAAATAAAAACTATTACCAAAGCTAACAAACGGAACTAAACGAAACCTTGTGAAAGATGGAGAGAAATTTACATACGGACGATTTTGAACAATTGCTGAGAGAAAAGTCGGAAGAATTCAGAATGTATCCTTCCAAACGGATATGGCACAGCATTTATAACAATATACATCCCGGACGGAAATGGCCGTCAGTCGCAATGAGCATTACGCTCATCACTACTTTACTTCTTGTCGGATATTTGAATACAAAAAATACTGGTTTTTACAACACTTCAACTGAAAAATTAACCAATGGAAAGGCAAACACCCCAAATCATTCACCTTTAGTTAATTCTACTACTCTCACCGGGCAAACTGGCACAGAAGCACCAACAAGTTCAATAAAAAATACCCCTATCGGCCTTGCCTTAAAAAATAACCTAAGACAAAATGCCGTTAGTACTAATACCCCTATCCTCACCGGCATCAAAGCTGCAGGCAGCCCGGCATTGGAAATGGCTGTTGCGAATCAGCCAGCTCTATCTGGTAAAATTATTGTTTCAAAAGACCAGCCCAGCGTAAATGTTCCTTTGTTCACAGAGCCATTCCAAACAGTAGCAAAGGTTGGTGTGATTCAAAAATCAACACAAAGGCAACCCGATAACATCAGCCATGATCAAATAGTAACGATTAGTGATGAACCTGCAGTATTAACGCAGGTGCAAAAAATTGCCATTAATGATATATTAGAAAATGTGCTCCCCGAAGATTACGGTTCAAGCGACCGGTACAGGAAGATTGCAGTTTCTATACAAAACAGAAGTTCATATGCTGACAATAATTTAACGGCCACTACACAGAATACACAGGATTTCGTTTCCACGCGGGAACGTGAATGGATTGAGAATTATGCTTTGTATAACCGCCCTGCTTCAAGGAAGTGGGCTAACAAACTTTCGTGGCAAATGTATGCTACGCCTTCCGTGGTATACCGGAGTCTTTATAACGATTATAATTTTGGCACTACACTCAACGCAACGCCACCATTGGCAATTGCGTCTAACGGAGATATCAACGATGATGTTATTCAAAAACCATCCCTGGGCTTCGAAATTGGAACAGGGCTGCAATACTCGATCTCAAAGGGAATTAAGATAACAGCAGGAGTGCAATTGAACTATACACGCTACACTTCCAATGCGTTTCAAAATACCCATCCGGTGGCAACACGCTTAAGCATGCATGATTACAAAACCAACATGACGTACGAAGAGTATAGAACCACTCCATATTCCAACAAAAGCGGACCTGAACCAATCAAACTTCACAATCAAACTGTGCAGATTTCCTTACCAATAGGTTTGGACTTTAAGCTAATTGGCAACGAAAATTTACAATGGAATATCGGCGCTACCATTCAACCGACCTACGTACCGTTAGGCAAATCTTACCTTATCTCCTCCGATAGGAGGTATTATATAAAAGAAACCTCCATGCTAAACAGGTGGAACCTGAATGCTGGTGTTGAAACATTTGTAAGCTATAAATCATCCAATGGAATTACCTACCAGTTAGGACCGCAATTCCGAACCCAGCTTTTCTCCACCAATAACAAAAAAATAGCAGTAGAAGAGAAGCTTCTAACTTATGGATTAAAGTTTGGCATATCAAAAACTTTGAAGTGATCACTTTACACATCTAAACTCTCTTTTTGTCGTAATCCATTTCTTATTTTTCATATAATTCCTCCGCAATTGCTCGCTAAATCGTATGCGCCCTGGCTTTTTGTTTGCAGCAACATTTCTAAGTAATTTTGTTTAATGAAGAAACACTGCATCATTATAATAGCCGTCCTTATCGGGATTGGTTGCTCAAACAGCACGGAAAAGAGCGGCAATTCGAAAGAACTCAATACAGCAAAGACTGACTCATTTTTCCCGGTAACATCCTTTATCAAAGGACAAATGATTATTTTGGATTCTCTCCCAATTACTCCATTGCTCATAACTGCGGTTAAAGAGAAGGCCGATTCTGTATGGCTGCAAAAAAGTCAGTTGAGGCAACAACTGCAACCATTCCTTACACCAGAAATCAATGAGACCAACTTTACGACTTACTTTAAAGAAACAAAGTTTAACGACCAGACTTTAAATGCGATCACATTTACCTACGATCCAATCACCGTCCTCCCTGCTTCGATACCAATACGTCACTGGGATGTTTATATCGATCCCCAAACAGGCGACGTTGTGAAGGTATATATTGTTAAAAGTGTAAAAGAAGGTGACCAGTCTACTACGGAGCAGCTTACGTGGCAAGCCGGCAAATTTGCAAAGATTTCTTCTTTCTTAAACAAACCTGATGGCACAATGGAATTATTGAAGGACAAAATGTTTAAATGGGATTTTCGATGAACGCCTAGCGGCAATCCATGATTACTAACTTTAATTCTTCATTTATTAACACTGATTTCGCTGCCGATTTCCTGAAAGAAAGGAAATTGTTAAGAAGCTGTGTTTAATTTTGGTGACTCAATCAGTAGTACTTTTCTAACATGACACAAGAGGAATTCGCTGCTATAGCAAACACAATCCCGTTACAGCCTGGCATCTATAAATACTATGATGCAAATAGTGATTTATTATATGTGGGCAAGGCTAAAAATCTTCGCAAAAGGGTAAGTTCCTATTTTTCTAAAACGTATGTAAATTACAAAACGCATGAACTGGTACATCGTATCCGAAGAATAGAATTTACCATCGTAAATAGTGAGCAGGATGCCTTTCTGCTAGAAAATTCATTAATAAAAAAGTTTCAACCGCTATTTAATATTAACCTGAAAGATGACAAATCCTACCCATTCATCGTCATTAAAAATGAACCGTTCCCACGTATTTTTTTCACAAGAAAGAAAATAAGTGATGGCTCGCAATACCTCGGTCCTTACACTTCCGTGGGCAAAGTAAGGGAATTACTAAATTTCATTAAACAGAATGTCCAGTTGCGCAGTTGCAAGCTTAATCTCTCCCGTTCGAACATTGAAAAGAAGAAGTTTAAAGTATGTTTAGAATATCATCTTGGTAATTGCAAGGGGCCCTGCGAAGGCTTGCAAACGATTGAAGATTACGACGAGGGGGTGGAGCGCCTAAAGCATTTGCTGAAGGGGAATCTTTCACCTGTTATTCAGCATTTCAAATCGGAGATGCAGCACCACGCACAACAGCTTGAATTTGAAAAGGCTGAATTGCTCAAAAAAAAACTGGATCATTTACAGCATTATAAAGCGAGGTCCACCATTGTTAATGAACGTACGGGCACTGTTGATGTATTTAGTATCCTGGAAGAGGGAGACACCGCCTATGTAAATTACCTGGCAGTAAGTAACGGAAGTATTGTACTAACAAAAACAATTACACTTAAAAAGAAATTAGATGAACCTGCGGATGAGGTGCTAAGTTTTGCAATCGCTCAGCTTAGAGATACGTTTAACAGTGAAGCAAAGGAAATCATTATCCCGTTTCCAATTGATTACCCCGAGGAAGAAATTATAAGGACGGTGCCTCAGGCGGGCGACAAAAAAAAGCTATTGGAGCTTTCAGAAAAAAATGTAAATTATTTTAAAGAAGAGTTAAAGAAAAATAAAATGCTTTTGCTGGAAAATAAAACTTCGGGGGAAATAGATGAAGTGCTCATCCAACTCCAAAAAGATCTGCAGCTTAAAGATATCCCCATTTATATTGAGTGTTTTGATAACTCGAATTTCCAGGGAAGCTACCCCGTTTCAGCGATGGTTTGTTTTAAAAACGGGCAACCAAGTAAGAGCGATTACAGGAAATTTAATGTAAAAACAGTCAAGGGTATCAATGATTTCGCCACCATGTCGGAAGTCGTATTGCGTCGCTATAAACGCCTTTCAGAAGAAGAAAAGCCTTTTCCACAATTAGTGATTATTGATGGCGGTAAAGGCCAGCTAAGTGCGGCGATGGATAGCATCAAACAGCTAAACCTTGAAGGAAGAACCACCGTGATTGGACTTGCAAAAAATGAAGAAGAAATCTTTTTTTATGGAGATAAGCAATCAATAAAGTTACCGTGGGATAGTGAAAGCCTCAAATTAATCAGGAGGATCCGGGATGAGGTTCATCGCTTCGGAATAACTTTCCACCGCAACCAACGAAGCAAAGGCTCATTTAAAAATGAATTAGAACAGATAGAAGGCATTGGGAAGACCTCCATTGACATACTGCTAAAAAAATTCAAATCCGTAAAAAATATAAAGGAAAAATCAAAGGAGGAACTGGCAGAAGTAATTGGAATATCAAGAGCCACATTGATTAGAGAATATTTTGCCTCGCAGGAGGATGCTTCAAGTTGATAATAAAAAAGGGCCAGGATAAAAATCCAGCCCCGTTTTAAAATCCAATATCCTATGAAAAACCGAGACAAATATAAATAAGAATTCTGTTCCGCCTATACCCTAAAGAGGGTATTTTTAGCCTTTAACTTTTCTCATAGTCTCAAATTCATTTAACGGCCAGCAACAAACTAAGAAAAAACCGGGCGGCTCTTCAACTTCGAAAACATCTCAGAATACGGAGTCAAATATAGGAACGGTAGACTTTTTCTCTTGTAATTTATTCTCCTATTCTTCGTATAGTACAACCAGGAAAGTGTAATAAGTCCTCCCAAAAGAAATTGACCGGTATTAAAAAGCCCCCGGAAACCGGAGGCTTTAAGTAGTTGCGTTTATGAATTAATAACTCCACAAATCCTGTTCGTAATTAAATACCTTTTCTTTAATTCGTTCTCCTTCCAAAAGTTGAAAAACGCCATTCTCCTGGAAACCTTTTTGCTGTTTTATCGGCAAATCAAAGGGATTATCGAGTGTACTTTTAATAATACGCCCGCTAAACATCCGGCTTTCAAACAGCTCTTCCCAGCTCATCCTTGCTCCATAGTTCTTTCCGTTGTAAACTTCGTATTTTGCGAATATGGGTCGCATATCGGGATAATACACCCAAAACAATTCTGTATCCCCCAAATCTATCCCTGTGGACGTGATTACTCTTTTCAAAGGGGCTATACCAAGTATCCTCCAAAATAACCTGGAGCTTTCCTTATCAAATATCACCTCTTCTTTTATTCTGAACTTATAAAATGAATCCAGGTTTACTTCTCTCACCACCTCTTTTGTACCCACTTTTGCTCCTGTAGAATCGTAGATATCAACGATTTCAATACCGCCGGATATTTTTTCCGCAACCTGGGCAATTGTCAAAGGCGTGGTAAACCTGTCATCAATTGCATCAAAAACCGTCACTGCACTGTCTTGTATAGATTTCATCAGTATTGAAATGAATCGCTGGTTCCCGTTGTTTTCATTGGCTGAATAACGAAAAGGTAAATTCATCTTTTCCCTTGTATCAATTTCACGCCAAATCTTATGACGGTAAACGGCGTCGTCTACCCTAATGTGTTCGTATGCCAGTGGAGTCCTATCCCGAATATCCTTTGTTTCTACTGCTTCATCAGGGCGAAGCGATTTTTTTATTTGTGGTACCGGCAAACTATCCACTCTTGGAGCTGGGGGAGGTACAGCTACTACCGCAGACACAGAGTCAATCTGGGCCGTAGGAGTTATCTTGGCCTTGGTTCTGCCCCTCGTTGTTTTTGTGGTATTGGTACGTTTTTGAACGGTACGCTTTTTTGCAGGCTTCTTCTGTGCTTCCACAAGGTTGATACTTAAACACAGAAAAACAAACAATACAATACACTTTACAGAATGCTTTATCATAGCATGATAATTTAAAATTTTAATATAACACAATCCCTACACCTTGTATAGTACGTTGCTTGCCGTCGGGACCTTGAACCTTTACATTATCAAATGTAATACTTGATCCCGGTCCCGCCCTTTGTATATAACTCGATAATGGCCCTAAATTATTTCCAGATAAAGGCTGTGTTTGAACATTCGGAAAATTGGCACCGGAAAAATAAACGGTAGCGCTCAGAACACTAAATTTTGCATCGAAGTCAAAATTTTCCAATTCAGCGCGACAATATTGCTGGCTTTTAAAACTTCCCGCGGTCATCCTCGTTCCTCCCGGCCCCACCTTGAATATAGGGCTAGGGATTTCCTTGACCCTAAAATCAAAAGATGTTCTCTTCCCATCTGCAGTTACTGTTATTGATGCTTTGCCGGGAGTGCTAACGTTTACGATTCTGTTTCCGTTAGATCCGCTTAGCGTTCCACCAGTCATAGATACAGTTGTTTTATCCCAGCCGGAACCTGAAGAAATTGTTATAGGATTCGGAACACCTATATAAAACACGTTCATTTTATCCAACATTACAGCTGCACCGCCGGGTGTACCTACTACATATTCAACATCTTGCGTTCTTGTTTGTGGCACACCATCCTGGTCAAGGTACCGGATCGTTACAGGCACCTTGTGCGGCCCTGCTCCACTTGCGGTTACCTTATAGGTTCCTTTGCCATCTACTACAGGAACACCCGAACCTCCTATGGAAATATCAGGTCTTGACCCAGAGCTATAAGCCCCTATCCCAGCAGTTATGGTAACTTCCTGCCCGGGCATTACATAGTTGGAACTCTGCCCAACCAATACACCGGTCTGATCAAACTTTACAATCACTGCTCCAATTTGCTCATGACAAAAAGTTACTACCTGGTTTTCGGCATTTTTAATATTGTTTTGAAATTTACTAAGGAGCGTCAACCCTGCAACAGTGGGTGTCATATGAAAATACCCATTTGTAAAATCCTTCCTCGTACCATCCTGCCCAACAGGAGGATCCACATCTACGGGCAATGTTTTACCAAACTTTGTATTTATCTGGGGATCGATAGCAAGCATGGCCGCCTTATACGCTTTTAGCCTTGCTTCCAACTCTTTACCTTTACCTTCTGTTGCGAATAGATGCGTAGCGGCCTCAAGATTATCCTCTTTAAAAGACTCCTTACCTTCTCTCATTTCAAGACCTGCCTCCGTTTTCAATGCCTTTTTGAGGTTCTCGATATAATTGGTCATTGTATCCGACAGCACCCTTGCCTTCTCTGCCAGGGGTTGCCAAATTGCAGCCTTCTGAGCAGTTTTAGGATCTTTTAATTTATCAGACAAAGATGTATATAGTGTTTTGTTCGCTGCAGCAAGATTACTGCTTGAATTCTGCAAGCTGATATCAACAACTTTAAAGGCGTTCAGAATCTCACTTGACACATTAAGCGCCAACAATGCTGTTAGCACGAGATACATCAGGTTGATCATCTTCTGCCGGGGCTCTTTAGGTAAAGCCATAGTATTTCAGATTTACGATTATTTTGTGATTGATTTTTTGATTCGTTTGGTCATCAGATGTAACGAAATACAATAACGCTGGTTTCGTTAAAGAAGATCATTGCCCTCTTTAACTTTTTACCTGCATAGCACTCAGCATATTTCCATAAACAGAGTTCAACTTACCCAGGTTGCCCGCCAATAAACTTATTTGATCCTTGGCTTTATGAGCATCATCAACGCTATTCATCATCACGCTGCTTGCCTCAGCCATCTTACCATAAAAGCTATTTAATGCTTTCAGATGATTGTTACTTTCTTTTAGTTCCAGTTCGTAGATAGTGTTCAGGCTGCCCAGATTTTTGGTAAGTACCTGCACCTGTTCATGAAATCCTTTCACTCCTTCAGATGCATTATTAAAAGAAGACATCGTAGAAGCACCATTGTTTAATGCGGTTGCCATAGAAGCAACAGCGGCAGTAGCCTCACGGGTCTTGGTACCAAACTCATTGGTCGATTTTACCACATCGCCGATATCAGACAATCCGCCTGCGGTAACCCCCAATTTGGAAAACCCCTCACTCAGCCTCTTTAAATTTGTAGGGGTGATGTCAGCATCCTGCAACATTTTATCCAAACTTTTTAAAGCAGGGTTGCCCGGTTCAACAGGAACTGCAATCGGTGCATGACCTTCGGGTGGCGGAGAAAAAACATATAGCAAAGCGTAGAAAAAAAACACAAGTGCCTCCGTGTATAAGCCAATTTTCAACCAACTGTCCGCACCAGGTGCGTGGGTGATTTTGAAAAGAGCCCCTAATAATACCGGCACGGCAGCCGCGGAAACAAAGATGTTAAGAAGACGATCGATTGGGCGAGATTGACCAGCAGCCATAATTTTTTTGATTTTAATTGAAATTTAATTTACTTTTTATTATAAATGCATTATACTACCATCTTATAAATTAATTATAAGTACTTCCTCATACGAAGGCTTTAGTTTTAGGAAAATCTTTATTTACCTTTTCTCATTACAGGAGGCAAATCAATTACACAACGGAAACCAATATAAGATTTTGTTGTGTCCTGGTATTCGTAATTACGGGTACCGGTTTGCAGAAAATAACCAACGTCTTTCCAGCTTCCGCCACGAATAACTTTCCGTTTCATGCGGGGAGGGTCAGTTTCTTTAGCATTCCAACGAATATCAGGGTTCATATCATGTTGAAAGCTATAACCACCTTCATAATATAAAGAAGATGTCCACTCAGCAACGTTGCCAGCCATATTGTACAAACCAAAATCATTCGGCCAATATGCATCTGCCCTAACGGTATAAAATCCACCATCTTCAGGATAATTACCTCGCCCAGGCTTAAAATTAGCTAAAAGGCAACCTTTTTTATTTCTCAAATAAGGACCGCCCCATGGATAAGGTGCCTGTGAACGGCCGCCTCTTGCGGCATATTCCCATTGTGCCTCTGTCGGTAAACGGAAGTCGGACTCAGTTGCCCTGTTCTTTGATTCCAGAAAGCCATTTAAATATTGTGTCCTCCACTCACAGAATGCAGTCGCCTGCTTCCACGAGACGCCCACAACAGGATAATTACCATAGGCTGGGTGACTATAATATTTCTTAGCCATAGGCTCATTGTATGCGTAAGCAAAATCTCGCACCCAGCATAATGAATCCGGGTAAATTGGAATGTCTTTCTTAACAATGAATTTAGAACGTTGTACGCCTGCATTTTCTCTTCTCGCTGCTTCCTTGTAATCGAATGTTTCTGAATGATAAATCAGTTTCATTGGATCTAGTTCCTTCTTATTGAAAATGCGATTGTCGGGAGTGAGGATCATTGCATCAATCTTTTCCATGGTTGCTTTATCTCCCCATTTAATTGTTTTGGCTTTTTTCCAATCAATGTATTCATTTCCGTCAGGAGCCTGTTTTATATATCCCATTTGCTTGGCAGCAATTGAGTCTCTGACCCAATTAGTAAATTGACGGAATTCATTATTGGTTATTTCGGTGGCATCCATCCAAAATCCACTAATAGAAACCTGCTTATTTCTTGCAGTGTAAGCAAAGTTCACATCCTCATCACTTGGCCCCATATGAAAGGTGCCTGGCGGAATGTAAACCATACCCGGCGGTTTCGGAAGAGTCCAGCTTTTAGCAGGTGACACGCCGTATAACTGTCCATCGTTTGGTAAGTCTTTCCCTTTCTTATTCTTGCCTAGCATTTTACAGCCAGACATACACGTAATAGCGATCACAGCTATAATAGTTAATGAACTATTCTTCATCTTTTTTTAACTTTGAGGGTAAAGGCAAATGTAATGATTATTTTGAATTATGTTCGTCTCGTTGTTTTTCAATATATGTTTTTTTGGGGCCTGTCGGATCACGTTGGTTTTAAAAACGTTTGTGATATGAAAATATTGTGCCCTATCTTGTTATTTTATCTGATTTGGCAATTTGTTTTAACATTAAATTTGAGTCCAAAAAGGGAGCCATACAAGCATAATTTTTGCAAAGAAAAATCTGTGTAGCGGCTACTTTTCCGGCCTTGTTTGCTAACAGTGGGAAATGCTCGTTTTCTCTGTCTGAAGCCATCAAAACAAGGTTTGGAACAAAGTTTAACAATATATTATTAGATACTACATGGAAATCTTTTCCCACTACTGCGACTTCATTCGCTCCCTTGAGCATTTGAAGTAACAGGGCTGCCCAAATCCCAAATGAACCGGGGTATTTTATTATTAAGGATGATATTATTCCACACATTTTTTCTGCCCGTTCCCTCCATTCGACTTTATCGTATATAACGGATAGACGAAACAAATTCTCTGCCATGATAGCATTTCCGGATGGAGTAGCTCCGTCATAGATCTCTTTTTTTCGTACGATAACATCTTTTTGCCTTTCTTCAGTAAAGAAGAAAAATGTAGCATCTTCATCCCCAAAATTGTCAATAACATAATTGCAATAATCATATGCCATCTGCAGGTAACGAGTATTAAAAGTAGCATTGTAAAGTTGAATAGCAGCTGAAATCAGGTAAGCATAATCATCTAAGAATGCAGGATATTTTCCGATACCATTTTTATACGTATGTAAAAGCGAAATTGTTCCTGTAGTTCGAAAATTTGTTTGTAAAAAATTGAAACTGTCTATCGCCATATTCCTGTATGCATCCTGCCGCAACACCGTTGCTGCTTTTGCTACGGCTTTTATCATCAGTGCGTTCCAACCCAGGAGTATCTTATCATCCAATGCTGGCTTAATCCTTAAGCTCCTTTCTTGTGATAACTTGTCAAGGCAATTTTGAATGGTCAGCAAAAAAGGTTGTTTTTGCAACTGCTTTTCCTCGACAAATACGTCAACTGGCTTTAAGATGCGGAGAATATTTTTCCCTTCCCAATTACCTTCTTCACTTACGTCAAAAAATTCAGCAAATAATTCCGCATTATTCCCCAGCAATCTATCGATTTCTGCTTTCTCCCATACATAATACTTACCTTCCTCCCCTTCGCTATCAGCGTCTAAAGCGGCATAAAAACCTCCCTGTTCGCTTAATAGTTCGTCCTTGATGAATGAAATCGTTTTATGGATAGCTTCTTCGTATTTTTTATCCGAAGTGAGTTGATAAGCATCACACAAAATGTTTATGAGCAAAGCATTATCGTAGAGCATTTTTTCGAAATGTGGTGCAAGCCATTCCCTGTCAGTGCTGTATCGTGCCAGGCCGCCACCAACATGATCATAAATCCCCCCCATCAACATTTTGTCTAGCGAAAGCAATGCCTGTGTTAAAGCCTCGCCATTATTGGTAAAATAATAATATTGGAACAGGAACTGAATAGTAAATGTTTGAGGAAACTTAGGAGCCTTACCGAAGCCTCCCCACTCGGTATCGGCTGATTCCATGATAGCGCTAAACATCGAATCACACTGGTCAATTGTGATGCTATTTTCACCATCACTGACCGATATATCTTTCTTCGTTTGAGCTAAAAGATTGGAACCTTTCAAATGCTCAGTTAAATTATCAGCCTGTGCCTCTATTTCATTGCTCCGATCTTTCCACGCTTGGGATATTGCCTGCAAAATTTCCGTCCAGGATGACCTATTATATGCCTTAACGGGTGGGAAATAGGTTCCTCCAAAAAATGGCTTTGTGGCTGGCGTCAAAAACACATTTAGAGGCCATCCTCCGCTTCCACTTATCGCCTGTACTGCATCCATGTAAATATGGTCAAGATCCGGCCGCTCTTCCCGATCTATTTTGATATTGATGAAGTGCTCATTCATCATTGCTGCGACCGACTCATTTTCGAAGCTTTCTCTTTCCATCACATGACACCAATGACAAGCCGAATAACCAATGCTTACCAGTATTACCTTGTTTTCGTTTTTAGCCCTCGACAAAGCCTCTTCTCCCCATGGATACCAATCCACAGGATTGTGTGCATGCTGCAGCAGGTAAGGACTTGTTTCCTTAATTAAGCGGTTGGTGAACTTTTTATCCATGCAACGATTTAAACAATTTCAATGAAAACAGACCTTATCCCTTGTTGTTTACCGGGGACAGAACAAAAAATGGCTACCAATAAAGTGTAAAAAAATGT
The DNA here is from genome assembly GCA_025963635.1 of Ferruginibacter sp. Taxonomy (GTDB): domain Bacteria; phylum Bacteroidota; class Bacteroidia; order Chitinophagales; family Chitinophagaceae; genus Ferruginibacter. The sequence continues at coordinate 8,417 of JAOQAK010000089.1, read as the reverse complement.
TGTTGAGGAGAAATTTAATCTATAAAATTCTTTTAGTTAGAGGAGAAATCGTGCAGCTATTTTTTCTTAAGAGATGTAAGATATAGTTCCAGCGCACTCACCATACTGGGTGCCTGGGGCTGGGGGGCTTTTATGTGTAGCGTCAGTCCGGCATCTTCAGCCGCCTTAAATGTATTGGCTCCAAATACACCGATTTTAGTACCATTTTGTTTGAATTGAGGGAAGTTTTCCAACAGACTTCTAACTCCGCCGGGCGTAAATAAACATATTACATCAAAATTTTGAGCGATCACCTCTTTAATGTCATTGCTTATTATCCGGTACAAAACAGGGGTAGCATATTCACAATTATGATCCCTTAGCCAATTGGTAATTTCACTGTCAAAAGATTCTGAGCAGGGATATAAAAATCTCTCGTTGTCCTTGTGTTTATTAATTACGTCAAACAGGCTTTTGTTGGTACCATCTGCACCATAAAATACTTTCCGTTTGCGGTATAAAATGAATTTTTGGAGATATAGCGCAATCGCTTCCGTTATGCAAAAATATTTTGTGTCTTGTGAAATGTTGGTTTTCATTTCATCACATGCACGAAAGAAATTATCAATAGCGTGACGACTCGTAAATATCACAGCGGTGTAATTCGTTATTTCTATTTTCTGCTTCCTGAATTCCTTTGCAGGAATACTATCTACAACTATAAACGGATGGAAGTGCAACTCAATATTATGTTTCTTGGCCAAATCAAAATATGGAGACCTATCACCATCTGGCTTTGGCTGAGTGATGAGCACTTTTTTTACCACGTTATCGTTTGACTCGGGGTTACTTTCTCTGTTGCTAACCATACTGGATACATTATATTTGAATAGCTTAACAAAGTTATAGGTTTTTAGTTAATAAAAGTACGAGGCCCTTGTAAATCAATAATACTGGCAGAATTTCTATCCCTACCACATACATCAAAAAATGGAACCTGCTTACTTTTAACTGGTGTTGCAACAGACCGTAAGACCTAAAAAAACGCAACAAAATCATTAAGCCAGTAAACAATAAAGAAATTATCACCGCGGCAGTAGTTAATACGTGCGTTGAAAATGCTATTATGATTATAAACGGAACAAGCAGAATCCCTAAAATTTTATTTATTAAAAATATAATAAATACGTAAGTATTGGTCACTTTATCGAATCCTGTAAGCCAGCCGGTGAATTTCAGGCTAATAAATTTAATTAGATATATGACACCAAGACTGAGTATACAGTAAACCAACACTTGCCAAAAATTAGCCATGGAAATCCAACCGTAATACTCGAGTAACAGATAAATATAAATACCGCCGGTTAAAATAAATAATATATTAAAAAGAAGTGAAGGAAGTTTAGCCTGTAAAAGCTGGTCGGTTAATTGGGTCTGACGAAGGGAGGCGTTGAAGAATACTCTAAAAAGATTGTTAAAATATCGTGTATAGAAGAAACGAAAGAATCCAAGTATGGTGGTTAAACCAATTAATAAGTAAAAAAGATTATCCTGGATAGAATGTTTTTTAACCTGGTTCACGAATGAAACGGGCTGGCCGCTGGAATTCAGAAAGAGATTCTGCTTCAATAGATTTCTAATAACCAGAGAGTAAGTTGCAGAGAGATTCTCAGCAGGGGCCTTTTTAATTGTGGTGTCTGGATGTAAACCCGCAGAATCGACCCGGGTTGTCGCCGCTGAGTCTTTGTGAATCGCAGAGTCTTTTGTTTTCGGAACACTATCCGCCAGTTGAGCAATAAGCAAAACAGGGAAAATAAAAAAAAAGAGAAAAGCACAGACCTGTTTCAACGCGAATAAATTAAGCCGCAAAAATAAATTGATTTTGCCTAGAAATAATTAATATATCCAAAATGAATTTTCGAAGACTGCCTGAGATCCAATTTAGTATCGTTTCTTTTGCCCACGGCAAAACTCATATTCAGCAGACCTGCCTTTGTTTCGAATACTAATCCAAGGCCGGCACTAATGAAATTGTTTGTGGTATTGGTTAATTGATAGCGATTCTTCACCCATCCATAATCCACAAACGTAAATAAATAGGAGTTGATCCCAACAAGACTTCTATATTCAAAGGTAAGCACACCATACTTTGAGGCATAGATGCTTTCTTCATCAAAACCCCGCAAAAGATTGTACCCGCCAATCTGGAACAATTCATTGCGAAATACACTCGGGCTGCTGAACAGTCCCCCGTTCAAAACTGTTTTTACCGTGCTTTTTTTCCCAACGGGGAAGTAGTGTGCAGCTGAAAGTTTCATCCTTAACTGGTAGGTCTGCAACTTAATTGAATCGTACAAAGACTTATAATCGAAAGCAGTATCTTTCAGGTCGATGATCTGGTTGTTGGGGCTGATGGTTTTTGTACCTATCGAGCCTAATATCCTGAATTCATTCCCGGTCTTTGGATTGAACCTGTAATTTGTTGTATTTAATTCATAATCTAAACCCAGGTTGATCGTTTTCACATCGATATTCGGAGGTAATTGCCTTGTAGCTTTCACCAGGTTGGTATCTACGCCGGCGCCCAACAAAAAACTGCGCTGACTTTGAACGAATATCTTGCCTGATTGGTTTGCAGATAAAAGATACTGAATGCCTAATTGTGCATTCAACTGCAAAAAAGTGGAATCCTTTTTAAAAAGATCAAACCTAAAATCCAGCCCGAAGTCGCTTTTAAAAATGTAAGGCTGTTGATAGCCAATATTTAACCGCGGTGAATTTAACTGTAGCTGCTGCCAATTAAGCAAAATGGTTTCGCCATAGCCAAGGCTATTTCTCAGGTTTAAATTTACATCACCTGTCAACTGCAATTTGTTGGTTTGATTATTAGCCGGTAAAAATCCCACCAAAAAATTAACCTGGCTGCTTTTTTTGGGTACCAGGTATAAGTCTAAAATGGATCCGGTGCCTAACATTGTTAATTCTGATGGCTGCTGCTCTTCAAGGTAGGGCAGATCTAAAATTCGCCTGCTCACCCTTTCCAATTTACTTTTATCGTAAATACTGCCATTGGGTATTTCCAAATAGCGTTGAAAAAAGTAATTAGAAATTTTTGCCTTTCCCCTTATCCGGATGCTATCAATATGGTACAAAGGGCCTTTATTTACCCGCAGCGATCCCTTGATCGCATCGGAAGTTACCTGTATGCTATCTAGTGAAACTGAGGCGAACGGGTAGCCATTTTTTTCATAATAGCTGAGAACATGTTCTTTTATTTTCTGCAGCTGCGTGGTATTTACAGCTAAGTAACCAGGCTCTCCCCTGCTATCGAGCGCTTTCTCATCAATTCCCGTTGTTCGGAGATGAATAAGAAATTGTTGGGTGCCCAGGTACAATTGAAGAATGGCAAAACTGGAATCGTAATGAACTGAATCAACCGACACGGCAGCAAAACCTTTCATATTCAACAGTGAAGGAAGCTGGTTAATATAGTTGAAACACTCAATACGGCTGCCAAAGGATGTTTGCAGGTGCAATCCCTGCGGATTAAAGGAACTATCTTTGTCTGTATAATTTATCACCAGCCGGTATTTATTATTTGCCGGTAATTGCTGGCTTGAAACCGCCGATGGTTTACAAACTGCAATTATTGTGATAAGAAGTAAAACGTACAAAAAGTACCTTGAAATTGTCATTGCTGCATTCAAATCTAAAGTCTAAAATCGTAAAATAAGAATCTTTGTCAGGCATCTACATCCATATCCCTTTTTGTAAGCAGGCGTGTCATTATTGTAATTTCCATTTTTCTACATCAACTGCATTAAAAAAGGACCTTATCGCTGCTTTAGTGAAAGAGATTTGCCTCACCACCGCTATCTCCGGGCATACTACAGTTAACAACGATAAAGAAACCTGTGAAACCATTTATTACGGTGGTGGTACGCCCAGCATCCTCGAAATAGAGGAGTTATCTATGGTATTTGATGCTTTGCATAAAAATTTTCTGATTAAAGAAGATGCTGAAATTACATTGGAAGCTAACCCTGACGATATAACTCCGGGCAAACTTAAACAATGGAGAAGTGCCGGGATCAATCGCCTTAGCGTGGGCATACAATCTTTTTCAGACGAAGAACTCAGGTGGATGAACAGGGCGCATACGGGTGCAGATAGCCTGAAATGTATAGAAGATATAAAGCATGCCGGCTTTACAAACTACTCAATTGATCTTATTTATGGATCTTCTTTATTAAGCAATGAAAAATGGAAAGAAAATGTACACACGGTTTTAAAACACCGGGTGCCACATATTTCCTGTTATGCACTTACTGTTGAACCTAAAACAGCTCTCAATAAAATGATTGCACAAAATAAAAAGGCGGCTGTAGATCCGGAAAGACAGGCCGAACAGTTTTTATTGTTAATGGACTGGATGGAAGAAGCGGGGTATGAACATTATGAGATTAGCAACTTCGCCCTTCCGGGTATGCGCAGCAAGCACAACAGCAGCTATTGGCAGGGCACAACCTACTATGGATTTGGTCCTTCCGCACATGCTTACGATGGCAAAAGAAGGAAATGGAATATTGCCAATAACGCCTTGTATATAAAATCCCTGCAAAAAGATTGCATTCCTTTTGAAGAAGAGTTGCTAACGATGAACCAGCAGTTAAATGAATATATCATGACTTCCCTGAGAACCATGGAAGGGGTAAACCTGGAAAGAGTGCAGGTTTTATTTGGGGAAAAATATAGTGCCGGATTATTGCGGGCTAGTGAGAAATACACCAGGACCAATCACCTTGAAATTAAAGAATCAAAATTGATTTTGACAAAGGCAGGGAAGCTTTTTGCAGATGGCATTGCAGCAGACCTATTTTTCTGAGTGATTAAAAAGGCGAGAATATTGTATTGAAATCTTTTCAATCCACCCTTGAATTCTTTTACTAACTATTACCACTATATCAAGGTCTCCTCTATTTTCTTAAACCCTTCCGCCGGGGAAAGATTCTCCCATAAAATACGGTATACCGTCTCTGCGATAGGCATCTCTGCTTTGATGGTTTGATTGACCAGGTACATGCATTTACTTGCGTTATAACCTTCTGCCACCATGCTCATTTCAAGTTGTGCAAACTTCACAGAATATCCCTTGCCAATCATATTTCCAAAAGTTCGGTTGCGGCTATATAATGAATAGCAGGTTACCAATAAATCACCCAGGTAAACAGAAGCCGCATAATTGTTTGTGCGATGATCGTGAATAGACGGCAATGCTTCTACGTGCCCCACTTCGATATTTTTAATGCCTGCTTTTTTTAAAAACCCCGCCATTTCATCCGCACTGTTGGCAATGAGCACACTTAGAAAGTTGTCGCCATAATCTAATCCATGCGACATCCCCGCTCCCACCGCATAAATGTTTTTCAAAACAGCGGCAAACTGAACTCCATATATATCATCATTCTCAATAGTGTTGACATAGCCTGTTTTGAAATATCCTGAAATTTGCTGGTTCACCTCCGTATCAATCCCTGAAAAGGTGAGATACGATAATTTTTCGGAAGCAATTTCCTCAGCATGGCACGGCCCCAACACTGCAAAGTAATCTTCCAGCGGAAAATCAAATTCATTCTTTAGAAAATCATTCAATAACAAATTGTGTTCAGGTAAAATTCCTTTTATGGCACTAACGACTTTCTTGCCTGCAAAAATATTTCTGTCCATCCCTAACAATGTTGCACCCGCAAAAGCTGATGGAATGGCAATAATGATACAATCGGCCTGCCGGATAATTTCTCCAGAATCAGTAAATAATTTTAATTGCTCCGTATTGAAATAGGCGTTACTCAGGTAATGGGGATTATGCCGCCGATCGATAATTTGGTCAATGCATTGCTGGCTCCTGTTCCACCAATAGATGGTTTGGCCATTATCCGTTAAAATCTTTGCGAGCGCTGTTCCCCAGCTTCCGCTTCCAAGTATGCCAAAGGTCATAATTCTGTAGGTTGGGGGTTAAAAGTGCTGAGTAGCTTCATTCAAATTGCAGGTGCTGGTGGTTAAATCAAAAGAGATATAGGCCGATTTTAAATGGAGGTTTGGAAAACAAGTAGCAGTGAACCGCCGGGTAATCTTTTATATTGAAGAACATTTATAAACCTAATTTATCAACTGCTAACTGGGCTGCGATCTGGCTGGCATCTTTCTTATTGTAACCCTTTCCTTCCGCAACCAATTCGCCGTCGACCGTGGCACCGATAGTAAATAAACGGCGTCCATTTTCGAATTTTTCATTGAGCGTTTCAAACTCAAGCGCCTTCCCATTTTTATTAGCCCAGCCGTATAACTTATTCTTGATATTTATCTCAATCCCTTCCAGATCATCCATAAACATATGGGTTGAAATAATGTATTTCTCTACCCACTTCTGAGTTTTATTATATCCCTTATCGAGATACACTGCCCCAATGAGCGCTTCAAGTGTATTACCAAAAATCTGGGATATTTTGAGGGAGCTGTCGTGCCGGTTATAGATGGTAATCTTTTTCAAACCCATCTTTATACCAATCTCGTTAAGCTGCTGACGGTTAACCATCTTGCTTCTCATCTCAGTTAAGAAACCTTCTCCTTTGTATGGATACTTCATAAAAAGGTAATGAGCTACAATTGAACTAAGCACTGCATCGCCTAAAAATTCAAGCCGTTCATTATTTTCATCCGCCCCTTCCCTAACTGACCGGTGGCTTAATGCTGTTCGATATAAATTGAGTTCACCGGGAGTAAAACCCAGCACATTATTGAGTTGTTTTTTAAACTCTTTCTTTTTTATATCTCCGTTTAAGAGGTCTTTGAGAAACTGCAAAATTAGATAGGATGTTTTCCCGAAATTAATGTTATTTGATGCAATGAAAAAATTTAAAAAGAGGAAGATAACCAGAAAATATACGAATATGCTAATGTGCCCGGAAGGCTTAAACGGCCAAAAGATTTAAGGCCGAGCAAATAAAAAATAAAGCACGCCAACACAAGGGTTGCATTTTTTGGTCCAACAGCAGGCAATAGGTACAGCCGAACATTCACACAAGCCAGCGGTAATTAGGTATAAATTGAATAGAGAAAACTTGTCCAGCTAAGGTTTGTATTTTTTTACGATCACAGAAGCATTGTGACCACCAAAACCAAAAGTGTTGCTAAGCGCAGCATTCACGATACGATGTTGCGCCTTGTTGAAAGTGAAATTTAATTTGGGATCAAGTTCGGGATCATCTGTAAAATGATTGATAGTAGGAGGAACAATATTCTTTGTAACCGCCATAATACAAGCCAGCACTTCAATTGCGCCGGCAGCACCAAGACTATGACCAGTCATACTTTTCGTAGAACTGATATTTAAGTCATATGCGTGCTCACCAAAAACATTCAGGATCGCTTTCGTTTCGGCGATATCGCCTAATGGCGTAGATGTGCCATGCACATTGATATAATCAATCTCGGAGGGAGCTATACCGGCATCTTTCAATGCAGCCCGCATAACATTTTGAGCGCCCAAGCCTTCGGGATGCGGAGCGGTAATATGATGTGCATCTGCGGTGGCGCCACCGCCCGCAATTTCACAATAAATTTTTGCACCTCTTGCGAGTGCATGATCAAGGCTTTCTAATATGATTACTCCCGCTCCCTCGCCTACAACAAAACCATCACGGTCTTTATCGAATGGGCGACTGGCAGTTGCCGGGTCATCATTTCTTTCACTCAATGCCTTCATAGCATTAAAACCTCCAACACCTGCCGCACTGATTACGGCTTCGCTGCCACCGGAGATTATAACATCGGCCCTGCCAAGTCGAATATTATCAAAGGCGTCAATAATTGCATTTGTAGAAGAAGCACAAGCGCTTACCACCGCATAATTTGGCCCTCTGAATCCATGACGAATTGAGATTTGCCCTGCGGCAATATCAAGAATCATTTTTGGAATAAAGAAGGGATTAAAACGTGGAGTACCATCACCGGAAGCAAAGTTTATTACCTCTTCCTGGAAAGTGATTAATCCACCAATGCCGCTCGCAAAGATTACGCCTACCCTGTCCACATCAACGTTTTCTTTGTTGATGCCTGCATCCTTCACAGCTTCATCGCTGGCGATTAATGCAAACTGGGTAAACCGATCTATTTTACGGGCTTCTTTACGATCTAAATAAACGGTGGGGTCGAAATCTTTAACCTCGCAGGCAAACCTGGTCTTAAATTTAGCAGCATCAAATTGTTTGATAAAATCGCACCCGTTTACGCCATCAGATAACCCTTGCCAGTATTCGGCAACAGTTTTTCCCAATGGAGTAAGGGCACCCAATCCGGTAACAACTACTCTCTTTAAATCCATAAAGTTTGCCTGCTATGATTAAAACAGATGATGAAGAATACATAGCGTGCTCTTC
>JAOQAK010000088.1 GCA_025963635.1 Ferruginibacter sp. | reverse complement strand
AACATACAAGAATTACTACCGCAAAACTGGAAGCCTGAAGCCTAATCCTTCGGGCTTTTTTTTAAGCCATGGGATGGGTTAGCCGGTGGGATACGCAGCAATAAATACTTTAAAAGATTGGGGTGTTACTGTAGATGAAATGTTTCTATTAGACGGTATAGAAAAGAAAAGAGTTTTGGACATTATAAAGCCTCATATCTATTTTGATGATCAGCTTGTTCATTTGGATCCAAAGCTTAGTAAAATCCCCTTAGTACATATACCATTTGGAATAGCCAACAAAAAACAACTATAAAACTCATTACATAGAAGACTAATAGTACCTCATTAATAACACAGAAATTTTATGGACCTTAATAAACTTTACTCAGACGCTAGAACAGGCAAAAGCACGACCTCGACAAATATCGATGTTAGAACCGAATTTCAGAGGGACTTTGATAGAATAATATTTTCATCATCTTTCAGAAGGCTACAAAATAAAACACAGGTCCTTCCATTGCCTGGAAGCGTAATTGTCCATAATCGGCTTACTCATTCACTGGAAGTTGCATCAGTAGGCCGTTCACTAGGATAATAACAATATAATTTAGCAACATAAATATAATTTGTTTAACTTGTTTACCAAATTATATTTATGAAACGTGAGCAAGTAAAATTAAGCGCCTCGGAATTAGCATTTTTGCGTTCTTTCAAAAGTTCAGGTAAAAGGAGTCAAAGGGAGTATGATAGAGTGAATATTCTTTTACTATTGCATAAAGGAAAGAAGGATGCAGAGATTGTGGATGTCCTTGAAGTGGAGCGTACTACGGTTTGGCGAACACGAATGCGCTATCTAGAGGAAGGGGTCGAAAAGTCTTTGCAAGAAAAAGAACGTAGTGGCCAACCCAGTAAATATGGGCCTAAACAGAAGGCCGAGATAATAGCTTTAGCCTGTAGTGATCCTCCTTCAGGCAGAGCAAGATGGACATTAGAGTTGCTTACTGAAAAAGTAAGCCTGCATAAAGGACTGGAAAGTATTAACCGGGAAACAATCCGGTTAATACTAAAAAAAACGAATGTAAGCCTTGGTTAAAAAAAATGTGGTGCATAACAGCCATTACACCGGAGTATCGAAAAAGGATGTATAAGCTACTAACATTATATTCAGGTAGCCATAATAAACAATACCCGGTTGTTTGCGTGGATGAAAAAAGTAAACAGCTGATAGAAGACGCAAGAAAAAGTACACCCTTAAAACCTGGCAGTTCGGCAAAATATGATGGCAATATCGTCGAAAAGGTACCCGGAATATCTTTGTCGCTATAGAACCATTGGCTGGAAAGCGAAGAATAAAAGTAACGTTTCAAAGGAAAAAGAATGATTTTGCCTGCTTTATTAAACAATTGATAGATCATGATTACCGGCAAGCCAAAAAGTAAGGTTGGCATTGGACAACCTTAATACACATTTTGCGGCTTCATTTTATGAAACATTTTCGAAGAAGCAAGCAGACCAGATTTTAAAAAAATAGATTTTTACTACACGCCTAAACATGGAAGCTGGCCCAATATGGCAGAAATAGAATTAATATGGTGGATCGGGAATGCCTGGCAAGAAGAATAGGCAATCCGCATGTACTGGAAAGAGAAATTGATTGCTGGTCACAACAACGAAACAAAGCAAAGAAAAAATACAATGGTCTTTTAAAAGAAAAGACGCAGATAAAAAGCTATCCAAATATTATGTTGCATAATTAAATTGCTGCTACACTAGCATAAAGTCCAGAACCCATATTGCCTTTGTATATTTGTCCGGCACCCGGAATTAAAAGACTTAGCAAAGCTGCTATCCCAGGGTTCCATTTTTTAATACTTATTCCTTAATTGTAATAGTGGTTCCTTCCTGCTGACTTGATGTCTTTGAATCGTTGTCAAAGTTTCTCCGCAATGTTTACATTTAATAGCTTCAATCTGAACTTTCTCTGCACAGTAAGGGCATTTTTTCGTCTCATCATTCACCAAATTACTTACCGATACAGAACTTTGAAAAGATAAAATCCAATACATCCTCGTTCGAAATGTCACCTGTTATCTCAGATATATAGTGAAGACAGCGACGGATATCCAACGCTAACAGATCCGCAGAGATAATATTATCCACTCCAGTTTTAATATCCATCAACGATTTGTGTACCTGCTGCAAGGCTTCGAAATGACGCAGATTGGTTATAACGACGTTTTCAACAGCAAGCTGGCCGTCGACAATGCGTGAGAACAGTCCGTTTTTAACCTCGTCAATGCCGATTTTATTTTTGGCGGAAATAAGAACTATGTCGCCCGCGGCACTGAATTTTTCCCTGATTGATAACCCGCTCATTGAATCTACTTTATTGCCTACCAATATATACCGCTTACCAGACTTCTCAAATTCACTGCTGATCTCAGCTAATTTGGCCCGATCTAATTCGTTTAGATCGAAAATATAGAGGATTATATCTGCAGATTGCATTTTTTCCATGCTCTTTCCGATTCCAACCAGTTCAATTGCATCAGTGCTGTGATCCCGTATCCCTGCCGTATCAATCAATCTGTATAAAATCCCCCGGATGTTGAGTATTTCTTCAATAGTATCTCTTGTTGTACCAGGTATTTCGCTTACAATAGCCCGGTTTTCATTAAGCAACGAATTTAACAAGGTGCTTTTCCCTGCATTGGGTTTGCCGATGATGGCAACGTTTACGCCATTCTTTATAACATTCCCCAACCGAAATGAATTCAATAGATGATCAGTAGTTGCAAGTGCAGCTTCAATCAGGCTGTTAAATTTTTTTCGGTCAGCAAATTCCACATCCTCCTGGCTAAAATCAAGTTCAAGTTCAATCATTGCAGAAAAACCTATAAGTTGTTCTCGCACTGTCTTCAATACGTTACTGAAACCCCCACGAATATTGTTTAACGCTGCTTTTTGAGATGCCGCTGTATTGCTGGCAATTAAGTCAACTACAGCTTCTGCCTGGGTGAGATCTAATTTGCCCCTTAAAAAAGCCCGCTGCGTAAATTCTCCGGGCCTCGCAAGGCGAGCGCCACCCTGAATACATGCTCCAATCACCTGCTGCTGAATGTAGGGGCTCCCGTGACAGCCTATTTCGATAACATCTTCGCCGGTATAACTCCTGGGACCTTTAAATAAAGAGATTACCACTTCGTCAATATTTTCATCCCCAAGCTGAAGAAGGCCCACATGAATAGTGTGAGATAGTTGATTTGTGAGATTTTTTGAGGGAAATATTCCATTGACAATCTTAAAAGCCTCGGGGCCACTTAACCGTAATACACCTATAGCGCCAACTCCCGGCGGAGTAGCCAACGCAACGATTGTATCATCCCATCCTGATAATTTATGCATAAGGCAAAGATACCTTATATATAAAAAGGAAACTCCTATCTCCATATCTATCTGTTACCGATGATTCCCTATTTCCTCTTTGGTAGGGATATCTGGTAGCTTAATGCATGTCATTCTTCTGGTGTGGCAGGTAGAAGGTGATAGAGCAGAAAAACAGCATATTAATGCGTCTTCACAAAAAATCCCCCTGCAAAATACAGGGGGAAAGATATTACTATTAAGTGTTAAGACAATTACTGTTCCTCGACAATAAACGTAATTGGCTGGCGGCGGTATGCATTTACATTACGGCCATTCTGAAGCGCCGGTGTCCATTTGGGACCACGTTTGATAATTTTCACTGCTTCATCTTCCATCCCAAATCCATGCTTTGTTTCTGCCTGAACATCACTAATGCTACCATCTTTACTCACAATGAACTTCACTATAACCTGGTAAGTGCCGCTTGGGGCTCCATTATCAACCGGAGCATTTGCATTAAGGTTTTTTTGAAGATACCTGATCCATGCCTGTTGTCCCCCTGGAAATTGTGCCTCATTTTCTACCTTGGTAAACACTTTATCTTCTTCATCAGCTTTTGGAGCCTCAACAATTTGTGTTCCTTTGTCTTCAGTGGGCGCCTGAACTATTTGTGTCTTGTTTTCGCTTTCTACAGTTTTAGTGCTAATTACCTGGTCTTCTTTAATTTCCTCGATCTTTTCATCTTCTTTTACTTCTTCATCTTTTACGATCTTAGGAGGAGTAAATTTTACCTGATTAATCTCGGGTGGCGGTGGCGCCTTCGGAGGAGGAGGTGGCGGAGGTGGTGGCGGTGGAGCATCGTTCTTCTTAACTTCAGCCATTTGTGTATCCAACACCTCAATCTCTTCCTTTGAATTCCTTTCGATCATATTTGAAAGTACAGTACCAATGAAAGCAAACAGTACTAAGGAAAGTGTAATAATGATTGACCTCGTCAAGCGCTTATTATACGTTTTCCGAAGCTCATATGCACCATACTCCTTGTTCTTACCATCGAATATAATATCGAGAATATCGGCGTTTAAAATTTTATTTGTTTCCATTGTAAAATGCTTTGTGAGTTAGATTCAAAATTTAACCAATTCCATAAACTATTTTATACCGTTGGCATCTTCAGTCATTTTGATTAACTGCGCTTCAGTATCGCTCATATCTACCTCTGCATAGTGGCCGGGAGGTACGGCATTAATAGCCATTTCATCCAATATATCGATGGCATTTTTGAAGGTAGCTTCTTTGTCCGATTTAATGATATACATTAAATCACCAATGGGTGTAGCTTTCTTTTTATCCAGAATTATCTGCCGGATATCCTTAAAATTGCTACTTTTAAATTGGGTTGATGCCTCGGTAGGAGATAACTCACCAAAGTAATAATATACCTGGTCGTTCTTGCCCAATAACAAGGTCATCGCACCTGAATTTTTAACCTTCAGCTGATTAGCCGGATCGTCCTTTGGCTCATTCATAGACATGGCCGTAGGCGTACTCATGGTAGTGGTAAATACAAAGAACGTAATCAACAGGAACCCCAAATCCACCATCGGGGTCAAATCTACCCGGGTACTCGCTTTCTTGGCCTTCTTTACGCCAGGTCCTTTTTTATGTCCGCCACCGGACGATGTATCCAATTCTGCCATAACGGTAATTTTTAATTGCCCTGGTTGGAGCAAATGTTACGATAATTATTTGTTTTCCGTGCTCACACCCCCGGGAGGATTCAACGCCAATTCTGAATCGGCTGGAACTCCTTCGGGGTTAGTAACAATTTTGAATTTAAATATGTCATTCCTTTTAAACGCATCCTTTATTAACTTGAATGCGGGATATTTGGCAGCATTGTCTCCCTTCACCAAAAGATTAAGATTGTCCATGCTTTCTCCCGAATAGGAACGTACGACACTACCGATCCAATCTGTCAGTTCATTATGAGTACTGTCTCCTAAAGGAATGCCATCCATGTTCTTGGGTTCCATAGGCTCTGCCAATTGCAACATGCTTTTTATTTTATTAAAAGGCATACCGATAAATTCCATCTTCCTCAGCTTTGCTAATTCGGCGGGAGTTAACCCAAGACCTTTGGTTGTATTCACATCAGCCAGGATTGCTTCCTTTTTTGCCTTGTCGCCTAACATCAGGTAGATTTTACCTTCCTTATTAAGCGTAACCATTATTGCATTTTCCTTCGCAATTTTTGTAGACACTGACGAAGGAGTCATTACTTTAACGGCTTCGGGTGGTTTGGTTTTTGTTGCCAGGATAAAAAAAGACAACAGCAAAAAAGCAACATCGCACATCGCGGTCATATCCACAGCCGTACTCTTCCTTGGTATTTTAACTTTTGGCATTTGAGAAAATTTTAGTGTTTTACTATAAGATGCAAACGATGGCTAATTCCATACAATTATTTATACAGCGAACCAAAACTTTGGGTTAAAGTAAAACCAGATTCGTCGATACCGTAGGTGATACCGTCGATACGCGTTGTAAATACGTTATAAAAGATAATGGCTAAAGCAGATGTACCAATTCCCAAAGCGGTATTGTACAAGGCTTCAGAGATACCAACTGATAGCTGGGTTGCAGCAGCACCACCACCAGAATCTTCACCTAAAGCAGAGAATGCTTTAATCATACCTACCACGGTTCCTAACAAACCGATCAAAGTTGCCACAGAGGCAAGGGTTGAAAGGAATACAAGATTTTTTTCCAACATTGGCAACTCAAGTGACGTAGCTTCTTCTACTTCCTTTTGAATGGCCAGTACTTTCTGATCCGTAGACAATTCAGAATTAGTGATCATATCTTTATAGCGATGTAAACCTGCTTTCATTACATTTCCAACAGATCCTTTTTGTTTGTCGCATTCAGCCAAAGCAGCATCTACATTCTTATTTGCAAGATGATATTGTACTTTACGAACAAAGTCTGCATTGCTCCCTGTACCGGTAGCTTTGGAAATGGTTAACATCCTCTCTATCACAAAAGTAACAACGGTTAGAAGACAGCCAATTAAAACTGGTACGATAATGCCTCCCAAATACATTCTATGCATATTCCCTTTTGGACCTTCGTGTGAGGGCCAAAAAGCACCTGGGCCTGGTTTAGTAAAGCCTGATGGATCTCCAAGAATAAACCTCCAGAATACATATCCGACGATTATACAAACCAATGGCGCAACCCATGATATAGCATTACTGGATTTTTTTACCTGTACTGATGTAGATGGTTTTACATTTGCAGTTGATTTTGTTTCTGCCATAACGTTCAATTTTTAGTTTGTTAAAGTGAAATGAGGTTTGATTAAATTTTTCGTTCTACAATGCTAAGCAAAATATTATTTCCACCATAAAAAAATGATTAGAAATTTTTTTAGTGAGGCACAAGTTAATAAATTAATTCAATGAATCATCCCCACGAAAAAAAAAATAAAACTTTTTTGAAAAGACCCGCGGGGATTTAATAATTCCGTGTTTTCAGGACAAATTCCCTAAAAAAAAGCAAGCATCATTCATATCTCAAAGCCACGATGGGATCAAGTTTTGCAGCTTTATAGGCAGGGTAAATCCCTGCCAATAACCCAACCAAAGTACATACCATTACACCGATTAAAATCCATACCCAGGGAACCACAAAACCCGTTTTTAAAATAACCGCAACAATGTTCCCAAACAGGATGCCTGATACGATACCAACGATTGCCCCCATTAGGCTGATCAATATAGATTCCCACAAAAACTGCGCCCTTACTTCCGAAGCTTTCCCTCCCAGAGATTTTATCAGGCCGATCTCCTTGGTTCTTTCATTAACTGCTACCAGCATGATATTCATCAAGCCTATTGCTGCTCCGATCAGTGTAATTAAGGCAATTGCTAATGTGGCATATTTTAAAAAACCAAGGTTCTTCATCAACGACTGGGCGATGCTGTCACTTTTGTCGATATAAAAATTGTCGTCTTCCTTTACATCCAATTTACGAACGGGGCGAAACCAACCAATTGCCTCTCCTACCGCTACATCCATCATTTGCAGATCATTGACCATTACCGCAATATTGTAGGATTTCCCTTCTGAACCATAAATACGCCTTATATTATTGTAGGTAGTGATCACTACTTTATCTGCATTCATGAAAGCGCTACTTCCCTTATCTTTTAAAATCCCAATAATCCGGTATTTAACATTGGCAACACTGATAATTTTATCAATAGCACGTTGCGTATTTTCACCAAACAGCTTTTGAGCAATTACATTTCCTACAACGCAAACACTTCTGCCGGTTTCAACATCAGTTTCATTAAAATCCCTTCCGTCAGCTAACTCATACCCGTTCAACTGCAAATAGTTTTCATCCCCGCCTATCACCCGCACATCGGGGTTAGTTTTTTTTGTATCTGTGTTAACGATGATCCCTCCGGGGCCACTCAACGCAATACCTACCCGGGCTGGAAAAGAATACAACCTTTTAAAAGCTCTTGCCTCGTCAAAAGTGATCAATTTGCCTTCGCTGGATTTCTTGCTACTTATCGATTTCCGATTTGATTTTTTGGCGGTATTGCGGTTATCGCCTCCACCAAAATGCACATTGCGTTCCTTATACCGGATACTAAATGCGTTTGCGCCCATGGTAGAAAAACTCTGTGTAAGACTTTGATTGACGGCTTCAACTGCAGTGATGATCGCAATCAGGGCCATAATGCCTAACGCTATTATGATCACTGTAATAGCCGTTCTTAAGCGGTTGCTTTTAATGGTATTATAAGAAAGCGAAATAGAATCTACTGTCTTCATGAAGCTATAATTCGCACTAAAGTTAATTCTCAAAAACTACTTATACACAAAAATATTTGCTTCGGTAATTCCATGTGATATTGACAGTAGATTATCTCATTTAGTTTATCAAAATATTCGCATTGATAATAATTTTATGGAGATTCGACGAAGGCTTTAATAATGCAACCAATCAGTAACAAGCGACGGGAACACACCGAGTACAATAATTAACAGGGCGGTAATCATCAGAAGTAATTTAAAGGCAGGTGTGATATCATTTCCTAACGCGGTTGAGGTGTTTTCGCCCAGATGCTGATCGGCATCCTTAAAAAACATTGCCTGTATAATTTTGAAATAATAATAGGCACTTACCGCTGCACATAAAACAGCAAATAAAACCAACCAATATTGTTTGCCATACCTAAGCGCCGCCATCAACATAAAGAGCTTACTCTGAAAACCAGCCGTTAAGGGAATTCCTGTCAGGGATAGTAAGAATACCGTGGCGGTAACGGCCAAAACGGGTTGCTGCTTTCCCAGTCCATTGAATCCCTGGATTGTGTAATCCGGCATTTTTATCAATATTGCAAATATGCCGATGGTGGCCAAACTGTAAGCTGCTGAGTATAAAATCAGACCTTCTTTGGCTGTGTCGTTCAGGGCGAAAATAGCAAGCAGCATAAACCCGGCCTGGGCAATACTTGAATATGCCAGCATACGTTTTACACTTTGCTGGAATACAGCCGTAAGATTACCGATAAACAAGGTTGCCGCTGCAATGATGGCAATCAACACCTGCCATTGGCCGTGAACTTTCCCGAAAGAGTTTTCAAACAGCCGAATAAAGGCAATGAACCCACCCACTTTAACGATCGTTGCCATAAATGAAGTAAAAACTGTGGGGGCTCCATCATAAACATCGGGTGTCCAGAAATGAAAAGGAGCAGCGGATACTTTAAAAGACATGGCGATCATAATGAATACCATCCCAATGGCAATCATTGCGGGCATTTTTCCATCTCCCACATTAATATTGTTTATGAAAAAAGAACCTTCACTGTTGCCGCCATATAAAAAAGCGATCCCCATTAACATTATGCCCGTAGAAAATACGCCCATCAGGAAGTACTTTAAAGAAGCTTCATTACTTTTTAGATTGCGTTTGTCGCTGCCGGTTAAAATATAGAGGGGTATTGACATTATTTCAATACCCAAGAATAAAATCAGCAGGGTATTGAAGGTGGCGGCCAGACAAACACCACAAAGAACAAAAAATATCAAAGCAAAATACTCAGATACATTTGCGCCGACCTTTTCAATATCACGGCCGCTTAAAAGGAAGAATAATAAAGTACTGGCTAACGCAACCGTAATAAAAGTTAAATTGAAGCTGTTAAAGGACAACATGTACTTTACATCCACATTAAAGAATGGTTCTCCGGATCGAAGTTCCAGGCAGTTGGCGATAATGATTAGCGTCAAACCTGCAATGGCCCAATACTTAGGTGTAGCCTTGCTTTTGAAGAATACGCCTCCAAACATCATTACGATTCCCCAGACTGCTGTTAATATAATTGCATTCATATTTTCGCCCAAATTCCGCCCTCAGGCGCAATTTATTTAAGATCCCTATTATTTAAATCGTGTAATAATTCCTGCTACTGTATCTTTTGTTAACTCAAAAAAAGGCTGCGGATAAATCCCGCCAATAAATATCGCTATCACAATAACACCCAATACCAGTTGCTCATTTAAAGAAATTTCTTTCATCGTTTCGGTTAAAGCATTCACCGAACCATAAAAAACCCTTTGCACCATGCTTAAAGTATATACGGCGGCCAGGATTATACTCAAACCCGCAATTGCTGAATACCATGCACTAAATTTAAACAGGCCACCAAACATCATAAACTCACCTACAAAAGCATTGGTAAGTGGTAATGCGATGTTTGCCAGCGCAATTGCCACCAGCATGATCGTCAAAACCGGTGCTTTATGGGCTAATCCGCCTAATTGTGAAATTTTTCGCGTTCCCAGTTGTTTTTCGATTAAGTCCACTACTATCCACATTCCGATGATATTAATACCATGACTAAACATTTGTATCATCACTCCTTCAAGTGCCATCGATTTAGTAGTGAAAATAGCCGCACACATCAAACCAATGTGTGCAATGGAAGAATAAGCAACCAACCTTTTTAGATCATCCTGTTTAATGGCTATTAAACTGGCATAAATCATCCCGATTACGGATAATCCAATTACGATATTGTCAAACTTGGCAACAGCCAGGGGAAACAAGGGTAGTAGCCACCGAATCACACCAAATACACCCATTTTAACCATAATACCGCTTAATACCATTGTAACAGCGGTGGGCGCCTGCTCGTATGTATCGGGCTGCCAGGTATGAAAAGGAAATATGGGCATTTTAACAGCGAAGGCGATAAAAAATAACCAAAAAAGCCAACTTTGCTGTGATGGAATAAATATGACCGAATAAAATGACTGCATCGCAAAGCTATGTTCCGAGTAAGCTGTGCCGCCCGTTTGCAGATAAACATAAATTATCCCGATCAGCATTAATAAGGAACCGGTAAACGTGTAAATAAAAAATTTAAATGTGGAGTGAATTCTTTTGTCTCCTCCCCAACGGCTGCATAAAAAATAAACCGGGATTAACGCCAGTTCCCAAAAGAAATAAAATAATAACGCGTCTGATGATAAGAATACTCCCATTAAACCTGCCTGCGACAATAACATCAGCCCGTAAAATGCTTTCAAATTTTTATAGCTGTTTCGATAAGTGGCAATAAAAATAACCGGGAAAGAAAATGCCGTTAAAAAAGTAAGTAGTCTTCCCATTCCATCCAAACTCACCGCAAAGCTGGCACCCATGTATTTAAGCCACTCATAATTGAAGGCCAAACCACTTAGCTCATTGTTGTTGCGATAATAAAGACTTGCAATAGAAATAATGAATGTTATAATGGCAGACAATAAGCTCCATGCCTTTACTCCACCATCATTTTTTATAAAGAAGGTAATCACTCCCGCTATTAACGGAAAAAAGATCAATAAATGTGGAAGCGTTATGTCATTACCGAACATCAGAAAATATTTTACAAAAACAATTGAATAATAAATAAGATCAGGATACCAAATACCATCAATAATACATAGGTGCCCACTTGTCCGCTCTGTAATAAGCGGATCTGGCGGCCCCCGTAATTGACTGCCTTACCCACACCATTCACAAAACCATCGATGATATTTTTTTCAATGACATTGTTGAAGAAAGTTGCCATTGATTGGATTGGCTTTACGATAATTGAATCGTATAATTCATCCACATACCATTTATTGGCCAATACTTTCCCAAGACCTGTCTCCTCCTCTGCAGTTTTTTTATACTGACTAAATTTATTCCATGCATACACCAGGGCAATTAATGATGCAAGCACTGATATGCCCATCAGCATGTACTCTTTCGAATGAGATGTTTCGGCTTTTGATGCGATCAGGTTGCTTTGTGCAAATATTGGTTCAAGGAATGCTTCCAGCCGGTGACCTCCGTGCATAAAAACTTCCGGTATACCGATCCATCCACCAATCACCGCTAAAATTGCAAGGATGATCAAGGGGAAAGTAATTGCAGCAGGGCTTTCATGCAAATGATGCTGCTGGTCATCTGTGCCCCTGAATTTCCCAAGAAAAGTCATTGCATATAACCGGAACATATAAAAGGCAGTCATCATTGCCCCCAAAACTCCAATTATCCAATACACCGGATTTTTTTCAAATGCATTCGCAAGTATTTCATCTTTGGAAAAGAATCCTGAAAAAGGAGGCATCCCGGCAATTGCCAAACAACCCAAAAGAAAAGTGATGTGGGTGATATTCATGTACTTTTTAAGTCCACCCATATTGCGCATGTCCTGCTCTCCGCCCATGGCGTGAATCACACTGCCTGCTCCAAGGAATAACAGCGCTTTAAAAAAAGCATGCGTCATTACATGAAAAACTGCACCCGTGTAAGCGCCCACGCCTAAACCTAAAAACATATAGCCCAACTGGCTGACAGTAGAATATGCCAGTACCTTTTTGATATCGTTTTGTTTTAACGCAATAGTCGCAGCAAGAATGGCTGTTGAAAGTCCCACGACCGCTACAACGGTTTGCGTAGCTGGTGCCATCGTAAATAAAACATTACTCCGTGCAATCATATAAATGCCGGCAGTAACCATTGTTGCGGCATGTATCAATGCACTTACGGGGGTTGGACCCGCCATCGCATCAGGCAACCAGGTGTATAACGGAATTTGTGCACTTTTTCCGGTAGCACCTACAAATAGTAACAAGGTAATGCCTGTAATGTCAACCGAGGATAGTTTAGACACATTGGCAAAAACGGTATGATAATCGGCTGTACCCAATTTGGCAATTAACCAAAATACCGCCAGCAAAAATCCAAGGTCACCAATACGGTTCATCACAAAGGCCTTGTTTGCTGCATTATTGTAGTCGTTATTTTTAAACCAATAACCAATCAGCAGGTAAGAACAAAGCCCCACTCCTTCCCATCCAATGAACATGATAATGTAATTGCCGCCCATGACCAGTAAAAGCATGGAAAACACAAATAGGTTGAGGAAGGAAAAATATTTTGCGAAATCTTTTGGGGCTTCATCATGCATGTAAGAAGTAGAGTATACATGAATTAAAAAACCCACCCCGGTGATGATCAGGAGAAAAAGTGAAGAAAGTTGATCCACCTGGAAATCGAATCCTACTTTTAGAGATGCGGTATTGATAAAATCAAAATAATGGGCAACATGTGTATTGCCATCTTTCACAATAAAAAATACATATAAACTGATTAGAAAAGAACCCAGGATCACCCCGCTTCCAATAACTCCTGCAAGTGTTTTAGATAAATTATTTCTTCCCAATCCATTGATCAAAAAACCAATTAACGGCAACAATGGAATCAGCCAAACTATTTGTAAAATATTATTCATAAGCCCCTAAAGGAGATTTTTACTACAATTATCAAAGTGCAGTTTTATATTAAATAAAAAAATCTTTCAATACTAATGCTGTGTGTACCCAAGCTGCACTAATGCCTATCCCTTAATTTTTTAACCTGTTGAGAAAGTTCACATCTACCGAATGGGTGTTTCTATACAACATTACAATGATTGCAAGCCCCACAGTTACTTCTGCCGCTGCCACTACCATAATAAAAAATACAAAGATCTGGGCATCACCTGCTGCGGATTGTTGATTACTCCCCAACACTTCGTGATGCATTTTTGAAAATGCCACCAATAATAAATTAGCGGCGTTTAACATCAGCTCTACACACATAAAAATGATAATGGCATTGCGGCGGATCAATACACCTATTATGCCAATACAAAACAATGCGACTGCTAAGAAAATGTAATAATATACCGGCATAGAATAATTATAATTTTATAAGAACGTCCAGTTGACAGGCCTGCGAAACCTCAGGCTTTCTAACAACCATTGCTCGATTTTTTCACTATGATAAATCTTAAGCTTCTTTTTTCGATATTACCACGGCCCCAATCATTGCGCTTAAAAATAATACGCTGCTTATTTCAAAAGGAAAAACATACTCTGTGAATAATACCATGCCCAAATTCTTTATCAATCCTGCGTCACCGTTGTTCATTTGAACCAGTTGGGTGGTTGCGGCAGTTTGTTTTAATGCGGCTACAATTACCAGCAACAAACTTCCACCTGCAATGCCTCCTATGTACAGGAGCCATTTATTTTTTTGTTGTGGCTCAGAATCCGCATTCAAATTCATTAACATTACCACAAATAGAAACAGCACCATGATAGCGCCCGCATAAACAATAACATTTACGATTGCTAAAAACTGCGCATTTAATAAGATATAGTGCCCGGAGATGGCAAAAAAGGTGAGAATCAAATATAAAATACTATGTACCGGGCTTTTACTGGCTACCACCATCGCGGCCCCACCTAAAGCCAGGATACTTAAAAACCAAAACAATATTTCTACTATACTCATAAGTCGTTTTATTCTTCCTGCCTGGAAACCGATATTTAAACTACTATTTATTTTTCCCCCGTTCACCTTTTGCTTTGGCAAAAGCCTCGGGTTCGGTCACAGGATTTGGAATTAATAAATCTTCTTTCCCATATATAAAGCCCTTACGCTGAAAATTTGCCGGAGCAAAGGTTTCGCTTAAATAAATAGCGTCTTTCGGACAGGCCTCTTCGCACAAACCACAAAAAATACAGCGCAACATGTTGATCTCATATTTAGCCGCGTATTTTTCTTCCCGGTACAAATGTTCTTCCCCGGCTTTTCTTTCAGCACCTTCCATTGTAATGGCTTCGGCGGGACAAGCTACTGCACACAATCCGCAGGCCGTACAATTTTCTCTTCCTTCTTCATCCCTGTTTAAAATATGAAGCCCCCTGAATACCGGGCTAAAAGGCCGGGTAACCTCTGGATAATTTATGGTTGGCTTCTTCTTAAACATATGGCCAAACGTAATAGACATGCCCTTAAAAATAGCCGGCAGGTAAGCCCGCTCCAGCAAACTCATTGGCTTTCTCTCTACTGCTTTCGCACGATTGGTTAATGCTTGCATATATATTTTGTATTTATAGCAACACAAAAGTTGCGCAAATATATTTTTATTGTTTAGAAATGCCAGTTATTTTGTTGAAATAAAATAACGGCCCCGGTTACCAGCATGTTTAGCAGGGCCAGTGGTATCAATATTTTCCAGCCAAGATTCATTAGCTGGTCGTAGCGGAACCGCGGAATGGTCCACCTCACCCACATAAATAAAAACAGGAAGCAGGCCGCCTTGAAAAAAAACAGTGCGGTATGGATCAACGCGATCCAGTTAACACCAATGTTGTCGGCCAGCGCCGCATCGTTTACAAAAGGAATATCATACCCGCCAAAAAACAAACTCACCATTACCGAACCGCTCAGGAACATATTAATGTATTCTGCAAAAAGGTAAAAGCCAAGCTTCATGGAAGAGTATTCTGTATGATAGCCGCCGATCAATTCATTTTCTGCTTCAGCCAAGTCAAAAGGTGTACGGTTGCATTCTGCAAAAGCGCAAATTAAAAATATTAAAAAGCCCAGCGGCTGTTTGATAATATTCCAACTGTACCAATGAGCTTGCTGTTGCTCAACTATTTCTTTCAAACTGAGTGTGCCACTTGTCATCAGCAAGGCTATCAGGGCAATGCCCATCGCCAGTTCATAACTGATGATCTGTGAGGCCGCCCTTAAGCCACCCATCAGGGAAAACTTATTATTACTTGCCCAGCTACCGATCATGATACCGTAAACGCCCATGCTTACCACGCCAAAAACATATAGTATCCCAATATTAATATCGGCAATCTGCAATGGAATATCCCTGTCGAAAAAATGAATTTTATTGCCCCATGGAATAACAGCGCCGGTCATCATAGCGGTCAGCATCGCCAGGCAGGGGCCCAGAATAAATAAAAATTTCGAGGAAAAATCAGGTATGATTTCTTCTTTAAAGAACAATTTTAATCCATCCGCAAGCGGTTGAAAAATCCCCGAAGGGCCGGCACGGTTGGGGCCCCGCCTGTCTTGCATCACAGCAGCCACTTTTCGTTCCGCATAAGTGGCATACATGGCGATCACCAATGATGACATCACTACCACAACAATTAAAACCAATTTCTCAAGAATCAAAAACGAATCGATGGATAATAACATACTTTATTTGTATAAATATTTTTCGGCCGGCATTCAATCAATTCTCAACATCGTTGTGTCACTCCCTTGTACTGAATACCATTGTGGTTCATTTTACAATTGCGCAATGGCCGGCTAAGGCTGGTGGTTATTAAAATTATCTGAATGGGCTGGCCCGTTAATTTTACTCAGGTGGATATCCGGTTCGTTTACTTCACTCTCATCGTGGATATTCATCAGTAAATGCGGGCTCCTGCCATTCATCACTTCCTTAATGGTTTCCTTTGGAATCACCAGGTTGTCGTATTTTCCCTGGGAAATCACTGAATGACGGTTGATTTTTGTAACGCCTTCAATGATCCAGTCAGTTGTTTTCTTTTTATCAAAGCGGCAGGTATTGCAGATCCATCCGGGCTTGCCATCAAAACTCTGTACTTCACCCCATTCATCCTTACGGGCTGTTACTCTAAACACTTCTTCTCCCCGAAGCCACAGAGTGGTTTTGCCACAACAACCCGGCGTTTCGCAATCACGGTGTGCATCTACCGGTTTGGTAAACCACACCCGATTTTTAAACCGGAAGGTTCTATCCGTAAGCGCCCCTACCGGGCAAACATCAATCATATTACCACTAAAATCATTGTCGACAGCCCTGGAAATATAGGTGGAAATTTCCGCATGTTCTCCCCGGTCTAAAATACCATGCACCCTTTTATCGGTTAACTGATCGGCAACATAAGTGCAACGATAACAAAGAATACATCTTGTCATGTGCAATTGAATATAGGGCCCGAAATTTTCCTTTTCAAAGGTTCTTCTCGGAAATTCATACCGGGTGCCTTCCTTTCCATGATCATATCCAAGATCCTGCAGGTGACATTCGCCCGCCTGGTCGCAGATAGGGCAATCCAAAGGATGGTTCAATAATAAAAATTCAACCACGCCCGCCCTTGCATCCTTCACTTTTTCGCTGGTAATATTTTTTACGATCATACCGTCCATTACCGTAGTACGGCAGGAGGCGACCAATTTGGGCATCGGCCTTGGGTCTACGGTAGAACCTGCGGCAATTTCTACGAGGCAGGTGCGGCATTTACCGCCGCTCCCCTGCAATTTGCTGTAATAGCACATTGCCGGCGGCGCTACATCGCCACCAATTTTACGGGCTGCATTCAGCACCGTTGTACCTGCCGGAACATCTATGGTGATGTTGTCAATGGTTACCTTAAATGTTTTTATTTCGTCTGCCATATATTAGTTGCCGCCCAATGCATGAGAGATGCGGCTGTAAATTTTATGTAATGTATTGCGATTCTTTCTTCTTCCTGTAAAGCTTTTGACCTGAAAATACCTGTGGCAAATTTATCATGCCATTACCGGCACATGAACTGGGTCAGCATAATGTGCCAATCCATAATTTCTTTTCAAACATTCATCCGGGTTCAACACATGCCACTCAAACTCATCCCTGAAATGCCGGATTGCTGCTGCAACCGGCCATGCCGCTGCATCGCCCAATGGGCAAATGGTATTGCCTTCTATTTTACGCTGAATATCCCATAACAAATCTATATCCTTCATTTCTCCCCTTCCGTTGTCGATCTTTTTTAAAATTCTTTCCATCCATCCCGTTCCTTCACGGCAGGGGCTGCACTGGCCACAGCTCTCATGATGATAAAACCTTGCAAGCGTCATTGTATTTCTAACAATACACTGGTCTTCATCCAATACAATAAAGCCACCACTGCCCATCATGCTTCCTGTTGCAAAGCCTCCGTCAGCAAGGCTTTCGTAGTTCATCAGGCGTTTATCCCCTTTTGCTGTCGTCAATAATAAATTTGCCGGTAAAATAGGAACAGACGAACCTCCGGGTATACAGGCTTTTAATTTTTTACCGTTGGGTATTCCGCCACAATATTCATCGCTGTAAATAAATTCCTCTACAGAAATGGTCATATCTATTTCGTAAATGCCAGGCTTATTGATGTTCCCACAGGCCGACATCAATTTGGTGCCGGTGCTTTTTCCTACCCCGATTTTTGCATATGCTTCAGCGCCTTCGTTGATGATTGGGACTATTGCGGCTAATGTTTCAACATTGTTGACCACAGTAGGACAATCCCACAAACCCTTCACAGCAGGAAACGGCGGTTTAATCCTCGGATTACCTCTTTTACCTTCCAGGCTTTCAATCAAAGCGGTTTCTTCGCCGCAGATATATGCGCCGGCTCCGCGTTGCAGGTAAATTTCACAATCAAAGCCGGTTCCCAAAATATTCTTCCCAAGCCATCCATTTTGTTTTGCCTCTTCAATGGCGTTTTCTAAAATATCTGTAATCCACGCATATTCCCCGCGGATGTATATATAGCTCACATTGCTACCGAGCGCAAAAGATGAAACGATCATTCCCTCGATCAACAGGTGAGGGATAAATTCCATCAGGTACCTGTCTTTAAAAGTTCCGGGTTCACTTTCATCGGCATTGCAAACCAGGTAACGGGCCACTCCTTCTGGTTTTGCAAGGAAACTCCATTTCATACCAGTAGGGAAACCTGCACCTCCACGGCCTCGCAGGCCGCTCCTTTTCACCTCTTCAACAATATCAGCGGGCGCCATTTTCAAGGCCTTCTCAACACTGCGATAACCACCTTCGCGGCGATACACCTCATAGCCGCGAATACCCGCAATATGCTCTTTCTCCAGTAATAGTTTTCTACTCATTGTTATTTCAAGTGCTTATTTCTTTATTTCACAATTAAACATCCAGCTTACCCCAAACTTATCTTTCAGCATTCCAAAGCGGGCGCCCCAAAAAGTATCCTGCAAAGCCATCGTTATGTAACCGCCTTCAGCCATTTTATTAAATACTTTCTCCAGTGAATCTACATTTTCTATCTCCATGCTTAATTGCACATTACCACCGGTAGATACCTGCATTCCCTTGAATGCGTCTGAGATCATGATCATGTTGTCGTCAAATACCAGGCGTGCGTGGATGATCTTCTGTTTCCAATCTTCATCACACTCCATTGGACTATCGCCATAGCGGCCCAATTGCTGAACAGTGCCATTGAATGCGGTTGCATAGAAGTTTAATGCTTCTTCGGCATTCCCCGCAAAATTAATGTAGGGTGTAAGTTTCATTTGTTTGAACGTTTTATTTTTTCAATTTAGCAAGCAGCATTCTCATCGGGTGCAATGTTCTTGTAAAAGGATTTAATACCAACCCCAAAGATTCCAAAGTGGTTGCTCCTAAAAGGGGTTCGTCGCCTTCTTCTCCATACAATACCGGTGCCGGACCTCCCTCTCCTTCGTACTCAAAATAAGCACTGCACACTTTCCTTTTTAAGGTAGAGCCATCAGCTAAAGAAAAACTCATTTCCTTGTAAGGCTCAATAGCCAGCTCGTCCAAAATTTTGCCGGGTACCAAACTATATACTGCGCCACTATCAATCAAAAAATTCACCTCTGCAACCTTTTCGGATTTGCGGTGCTCTTTAACTTTTAATATAGCATTTGTAATACCCATTATCAATTTGCTTTTGCCCTGCACTCGTCTATTATTGCATCTACTTTTTCTTTAGTCAGATGTTCCCTGTAAGTTTTGCCCAGCTGCATCATCGGCGCATAGCCGCATGCCCCAAGGCATTCAACTGTTTTCAAAGTAAACAAACCATCCGGCGTGGTTTCGCCAATACCGATATTTAATTTCGATTTGATGTAGCTTATAATATCATCACTTCCATTGATCATACAGGGACCGGTTTGGCAAACTTCAAACAAGTATTTACCAACAGGTTTTAAATTGTACATGCTATAGAAACTTGCCACTTCGTATACTTCGATGGGTTCTATGCGAAGCAGGGTGGCAACATAATCCATCACAGGCGTATCCAGCCATCCGCCAAATTCTTCCTGTGCCATATGTAACACGGGAAGCAGTGCGCTTTTATGTTTCCCTTCGGGATAACGCTTCATTATCTCGTTTACCTTATTTAGTTTTTCGGCTGAAAATTGTATCATGCTATCATAAACTCAACGACAGAGTTTTTTCGTTTAATATGTTGATTAATATATTAAAGACCAAGTAACCCTTTTTTCCTTACGCATCCAACTCACCTGCAATCAAATTCAAACTACTCATAGTGATGATGGCATCACTGAGCATACCGCCCTTCACCAATTCTTCAAATGCCTGGTAGTAAATAAAGCATGGCCTGCGGAAATGCAGCCGGTACGGGGCTCTTCCTCCATCACTGATCAGATAAAAACCCAATTCACCATTTGCCCCTTCTACTGAACTATATACTTCCCCAACAGGTATGTCGGTTTCCCCCATAATTATTTTAAAGTGATAGATCAGAGCTTCCATCTTGGTATAGACATCTTTTTTCTCCGGCAAATAATAAGCAGGCACATCCGCATGAAACACTTCTGCTTCTGCGCCTTTAAACTCCTTTACTTTTTTATAGGCCTGTTCGATGATACTGATACTCTGCCACATTTCCTGTTGGCGCACCAAAAAAACGATCATAACAATCGCCTGTACTTCCTACCGGTATAGTAAATTCAAAATCTTCGTAAGAGCTGTAAGGAGTATGCACCCTTACATCATAATCCACCCCGGCGGCCCGTAAATTCGGACCGGTAAATCCGTAATTCAATGCTTTTTCTGCCGAAATAGGCCCGCAACCGATGGTGCGCTCCATAAAGATCCTGTTACGGTTGAACATGGATTCAAACTCCTTTAGCTGCGCAGGATAAGTAGCTAAAAACTGGTCAAGTTTCGCGAAGGCTGTTTCCGTGAAATTTCTTTCAAAGCCGCCGATGCGACCAATGTTGGTAGTAAGCCTTGACCCGCATACTTCCTCATATATTTCATAGATCAACTCACGGAATTGCATCAGGTAAAGGAAACCAGAAAAGGCGCCACTATCAACCCCCACTATCGAATTACATATCAGGTGATCTGAAATTCTTGACAATTCCATAATAATGATCCTGAGATAATCCACCCGTTTGGGCAACTGTATGCCTAATAATTTTTCGCAGGTAATATGCCATCCCATATTATTAATGGGTGATGAGCAATAATTTAAACGGTCGGTAAGCGGGGTGATTTGGTACAGCGGCCTTCGTTCTGCAAGTTTTTCAAAAGCCCGGTGAATGTAACCTACTGTAGAAGTTGACTTCAAAATACGTTCTCCATCCAATTCTAGAATATTCTGGAAAACACCGTGGGTTGCAGGATGTGTGGGACCCAGGTTGAGCGTGGTAGTTTGTTTTTCTATACTTCCTTCCGGTAAAAGAATGTGTTCACTCATTATTTGCCTTTAATATTTTTGCTTCTAAAACATGCGATGGCACTTGCCATGTATGTGCCTGAACTTACCTATTAACTATCGCCCAAACATATCGTCATCCTTGTCTGTCCGGGATTGATCTTCTAAAGGAAATTCTTTGCGCAATGGAAAATAATCCATTTCATCCACATTTAGAATTCTAATTAAATTAGGATGACCGACGAAATTGACCCCAAAAAAATCGTAGGTTTCTCTTTCCATGAAATTGGCCGATTTATATAAAGCAGTTGCACTATACACATCGGGAGTGGCTATATCGGTGTATATTTTCAACCGGATACGGATATTATCCGTCAGATTATGTAAATGATATACCACCATTAGTTCCTCACCTTTCCTATCCGGAAAATGTACTGCCTGCAAATCAGTTAAAAATTGAAATCGAAGTTCCGGATCATCATACAAAAACTGCAGCACTTTTAAATTGAGTTCTTTGGGTGCAGTAAAGGTTAACATTCCGTAAGGCTGCGTCCATTCCGTGATTTGATCTCCAAACTGATCAATTAATTTTTGCTGTATCAATTCATTTGTTAAAGGCATGCATTTGTATACTTAATCATTTTAAAATTTCAACCAATCCAGTTGAATCACCTTATTGAATTCCGTAACTCTCTAATAAATCTTTATATTTTTCGCTTTTTCTTCTGCGCAAACTTTCCTGGCCGACCAACTCCTGTATTTTCAGGAAGCCATCCAAAATTGCTTCGGGTCTTGGCGGACAGCCTGGCACATACACATCCACCGGTATTACCTGGTCAATGCCTTGCAATACCGAATAAGTATCAAAAATGCCTCCGCTACATGCACACGCACCCACGGATAAGACCCATCGTGGCTCCGCCATTTGCAGGTACACCTGCCGTAAAACCGGTCCCATTTTTTTAGAAATCGTACCCATTACCATAAGCAGGTCGCATTGGCGGGGCGAAAAACTCATTCTTTCTGCACCAAACCGTGCTAAATCATAATGGCTTGCAGCGGTAGCCATAAATTCGATGCCGCAGCAGGAAGTAGCAAAAGGCAATGGCCAGATCGAATTTTTTCGGGCGAGGCCAACAACTTTTTCTAAGGAAGTTGCCATATAACCGTCGCCCATCACTCCGGCGGGGGGCTCTACGGTTTTTAATTTATTGTTATATTGTACTGGACGCATAGTTTTAATTTGAAAATTTGAAAATTGCTCAATTCAATTCAGATTTTTGAGCGGAAACAAAATTCTCTTTGAAGATTATTTCCTTTTTCACATCTGCCAATTCATTTGCATTTTAATCCTCCCAGTTCAAAGCTCCCTTTTTTATGATATAAATAAAGCCGGCCATGAACAGGCCCACAAACATGGTAACTGCGATAAATCCCTGCCATCCCAACGCTTTAAAATTAACCGCATAGGGATAGAAAAAAATCACTTCTACATCAAACAGTACAAACAATATTGCGACCAGGAAATATTTGATAGCCATCGGCTGACGGGCATTTCCCCGGATTTCAATACCACTTTCAAAGTTTTGCAGTTTATCGGAGGTATGCCTTTTGGGTCCGAAACTATGGGTGAGCAGCATCATGGTGGCGATAAACCCAATTGCGAAAAACAATTGAATCCCAATGGGCAAATAATTGGAGGCGTTATTGATATTATTGGCTTGAAGGATAAAAAATTGCATAGTGCAAAAATAAGGTAGGGTGATCAAATAACAATCTTACCATCGCAAAAAGAAAATCCCCATTCTTTTAGAACGAGGATCGACTTATATTAAATGAATTATATCGCTTTAGGCTGCTGGTGCATGTTGTTTTAGCAATGCTGATTTATCACCTGTGGGCTTAGTTGCCGCAGGCTTACTGGATTGTTTTGGCGGCGGTGCATTCATATTCATAGACCCGATTACGGTTTTATTATTCAATGCTTCTGAATCCGTAGGATCGATCGATAACACACTATCACAATAGGCGATGGCAGTTGCCTTGTCTTTCTTAATATTGGCGAAATAGGCAACGAAATATTTGTAACTCCCGATCAATTGGTTCTTATATTTCACTTTATCTACCTGGCCCACATCAATTGCTTTTTGAAAAGAAGGATTCGCAAGGCCTTGTGCCATTGTTGAATCAATTGCCCAGTAGGCCTTACCCATCATATAAAATCCGAAGGCATCATCAGGAAACTTCTGGGAATAAAGGTTAAATAAATCAATAGACTGTTTATAATTCCCCGACCTGAAATAGTCGTACCCGGCATAATATAAATCTGTTTTGGATGGCTCTTTTTTAACCCCGATCACCTTGCTAAACCAATCAGCAGATTCTTTGAACTTTTTTTGTGCCTGATAATAGTTTGCTATATTTTTTAAATAGGTCACCTTATTTGCTTCGAGCGTGTCTAACTGAACAGCCCTTTGCACATAAGTTCCTGCCAATGAATCGTTACCGGGGAATTTTAGGAGCACACTGGCGTACGTGGCATAATCACCCATACCAATTTGGGATGTGTCAGCTTTTTTGAAGTAATTATCGAAAGCAGTTTTTGCTTTTGTTGAATCACCTAACCTGTTATAAGCATATCCTTCAATTCCATATAATTTAGGATAAGGGTTGGGTTGTGCCAGGCATTGATCAGCCATAGAAACTGCTTCTTTAAACAAACCCTGTGCATATTTCATAGAAGCCCTGTAGTAACAGTTTTTTGGATCTTCATCGGTGTTAGCAAGATATTTATCAAGGTACATTGCCGATTTAGTTACATCGGTATTGTAATATAAGTCGGACAAGTTTTTATAAACGGGGGCGTAGGCGGGGTCTTTTGCAATGGCTTCATTGAAGTACTTCATATAGATCTCTTCCTGTCCTGCTCCCTGGGTCTGGTAAATTTTACCGATTCTGTAAGAAGCCCGGGCATAATTAGGTTCAGTGGCCAAAGCCGTTTCATAGGATGTTTGTGCATTACCGCCATCCATCAACATTCGATAAGCATCTCCCATATAGACATATATTGCCGGCTCCTTAATTTTTTTCATGGCTGCAGCAATTTTCAACTTTTCGATTGCATAATTAGGATCACCATTTTTATTGTCAAATCCGGAATTGGCCATTCCAACCGCCAATAATACATTAACATCTTTATTTTGACTTAGCGAAAGTGCTGTTTCAAAACGGTTACGGGCATCCTGCTTTTTACCTTCCCTCAGTTCGATCGTTCCCATCCCAGCTATCAGCAAAGGATTATTAGGATTTGTTTCCAATGCCTTCCTGTATAGCTCTTTAGCCTCATTCAACGATTTTGGACCATACTCACCCTCTGATATGGTAGCAATGCCCAACCAGTAAATTGCCTCAGTGTTATTAGGATTGGCGGCTATCAGTTTCTGAAACAGTGTTTTGGCACTTTGGAATCGCTCATAATACATAAACTTCTTGCCTTCATCAATAGTTTGTGCTTTCATGGCGTTTGAAAGAACCAAAGCAGTTAAAACCAGCAATCCAGATTTGATCTTCTTCATTTTTTTTTACCGTTTAAGACTTTACAATGTTATTAATTTTAAATGGAAACTGATACAAATGCCAATTATTCTTTTTCTAATTTTTCATTGATCTTCACATTGCGGATCGCAAAGCCCATTTTACTCGATCCCAAATAGGCCCTTTTAAATATCAACTGCCCTCTTTCAAATTGCAAAAAATTCAGAAACCCAGAACCAAGACCTGCATAATTTTCCTTTAAGATAAAATACAAACCACGTACCAAAGGATACCTTCTCGTCATAATACTCATCTGGGTTGGTTTTACGTACGGTGAATCGCCGCAATTGTCGCACTTAACATACACCATTTTTACTTTCTTTAACATTTCCACCTGGCTTTTGTCTTCAGGGTTGCCGATCCAGCTAATTCCAACAAGCCCGATTGCATTCTCATTGGCAGCTACATAAGCCAGCACTGCCTGGCTGTTATTTACTGCCCTTACCACGCTGGTATCAAAACGCTTTCCTTTTAAAACACTGTCAATAGCAAAGCGTACGGTACTGGTAGCGCTTAATCCATCAAAAACTATCTGCTCCTTTTTACCTGCCAAACCTGATAATTGTTTCTGTAATCTGTCAAAACTGAAAATTGTATCGTTGCTATGGGTGTTTACAATAATGGCAATACCATCTGTAGCAATTTCATCCCAACGGGGGAGATAATCCAGTGAATCTTTAAAATATCTTTCTTCTTTAGCAGACAGCCCCCTCGTAACTATCACCATCCTTGTAAGCGAATCAGTAAGGATATCTCTTAAACATTCAGCTTCCGGCTTGTAATGGGCAATGATTTTCGCATTGGGGTAGGATCCTTCAAATACCTTAATCTGTTCATCGATAACGGGTTTAAACGATTCATCAACACTGATGTGGATGGTACCACTGGTAAGCGTATCCGTAACCGGGGCATGCTTTTTTGACTTACAACCTATTAATGCAACACACCCAATCAATATCAAACAAAAAATAAAAGGCAATCTTTTTGCTATAAGAGTCATCATCAGTTTCTAAAGTAATTTTTGCTATACCCGCGATAAATTCTAAAACCTCCGTACAACCAGCATATAACGGCAAACAATTTAATTAAGGTAGGATCGTATTGATTAATATATGCCTGCGTCAATTTAACAGGAAACATAAAAAAAAATCCTGCCATTATCATAAACGCACCCATCCCATAATTGGTAATCGTACGCATGCGGATAAGGCCTTTGTCTCTTTCGCTAAGTTGCTCCTTTTCAAATTCTTCCAAAGCCATATATAATTTTTTTAGCAAAAAACTGTGAGGGAATTCCCGCACAGTTCTTTGAAGTGGCAAATTACTAAATTAATCATGGAAAATTACCCTTGCCCTACAAACTTAACAGGAATTGCATAATAAACTGATACGTTTTGGCCCCTTGACTTCCCTGGTATCCATGCCGGCATTTTCTTCAAAACCCTTATCACTTCTTCGTTGAATTCGTTTCCTCCATCTTGTAATAATTCAAAACCTTTTAGTTTTCCATCGAAACCTACCACAAATTTTATTTTAACACTTACCAGTTCCCCATCTTCCATATCCCGTGGATTGTTGAGATTTCTTACGAGAAACTTCCTGAGCGCCTCCAAACCGCCCGGATATTCAGGCATTACTTCCGCAGTCTCCAATGGTGTTATTTTATCAACAGCTTCAACGATCGCTACTGCAGGGCCGGCGTCATTGCCATCAGCAGCAGGCATGATGATTTGAGGACCGGTGCCATTTAAAACAATATTGGTATTGCTACCGATTGCCAGTTCCTCAATGTTCTGCAAGACGTCTGCAGACTCAGTTTTATCCACGATAATTATTCTGCTTAAAAACTTACCGGCAGATACCGGGTTCACGACTGACTGCCTGACAGGAGGTTTAACGGAAAGCTGTTTTGGTTTGATATCGACATTCACCAATTCAGTCTCTTCAAAAGTGATGTCGCCTTTTGTTGAAGACCCTGGAAGAAAGGTAAATGCAGAAAGCACGATTACGGCTACCATCATAATTGCGATGGATTTAAATAAACGGTGGTTATAAAATTTACGAAGGGTGTATGCCCCGTAAGATTTATTTCTTTTTTCAAAAAGGATGTCCAATACATCACTCTTTAGGATTAATTCGCTGTTCATGTTGGTTGGTTTTGTGGTGAAAAAATCTGAATCAAAACCGGCGCCGTTTGCAATAAGATGCTGCATGTAAATAAATCCACAAAACTGATTATTAATGTCCCTGAAGATGAGCAGGCAATCAAAATTATTTGCTGCAGATTTCTACTTCAACCATAGCGAAGATCAATTTTCGGCTGCCCGATCAAATACCTTTCTTGCGGCTAACAGCTTATATTTGCTGCATGAAAATTTTGATGGTATGCCTCGGCAATATTTGCCGAAGTCCGCTTGCAGAAGGAATACTAAGGGATAAGACTACAAAGGCAGGATTGAATTGGGAGGTGGACAGTGCCGGCACCAATGGTTATCACGTGGGCGAGCAACCGCATTATCTCTCTCAAAAGGTTGCGAAGATGAACGGCATTGATATCAGCAGCCAGAAATGCCGTCATTTTGTTAAGGAAGATTTCGATCGTTTTGATAAAATTTATGCGATGGCGTCTGATGTAATAGAAGAAATGAAGTGGATAGGGAAAGATAAATACAATGCATCCATTGTTGACCTATTGTTAAACGAAGCTTACCCGGGGAAAAATATGGACATCCCTGATCCATGGTATGGTACAGAACCTGGTTACCACAAAGCGTATCAATTGATCGATGCCGCATGTGAAGCATTGATAAAAAATCATTGGGGCGAATAACAACCCGTATTCCGGTTTAGAATAAAATATTTAATAATTAACAGGAAATAATAATGGCCAAACCAAGTATCCCGCAGGGCACGAGAGATTTTTCAGCAGAAGTTGTCAGAAAACGCCATTACATTCTTTCTGTAATACGATCAGTCTTTGAGTTATATGGCTTTGAGCCTTTGGAAACTCCCGCGATGGAGAATCTCGACACGCTAATGGGCAAGTACGGCGAAGAGGGAGATAAGCTGATTTTTAAAATATTGAACAACGGCATCAGCAATCCCAAAAACATTGAAAAAGCCCAGGCCGGTTTTGAAAAAGCGATCAACGGTAAAAGCAGCAGTGAACTAACTGAAAGGGCTTTAAAATATGATCTTACCATTCCCTTCGCACGGTATGTAGCTATGAACCATGGCAGGCTTACCTTTCCCTTCAGGCGCTACCAGGTACAGCCGGTGTGGCGGGCCGACCGTCCGCAAAAAGGGCGCTATCGTGAATTTACACAATGTGACGCCGACATTGTAGGCAGCACCTCTCTTATGAACGAGGTAGAACTTGCGAATATTTATCACGATGTTTTTAGTAAGCTTGGACTTGCCGGTTATGAGCTTAAAATCAACAGCCGCAAAATTTTGACTGCTTTGGCAGAACTGTGTGGTGGTGCGGCAAAGATGATGGACATCACGATTGCCATCGATAAACTGGATAAGATCGGGCTCGATAAGGTGAAAGAAGAATTGCTGATCCGCGAACTGACAGAAGAACAAATAGGCATCATTGAAAAATATCTTTCCATTACCGGCAGCAACCAGGAAAAACTGGAACAAATCAAAGCACTCCTCGGCAGTATACCTTCCGGAAAAGACGGCATGCGGGAAGTGGAGTTCTTATTTCAACAAATGGGCAACATCAACCTTACCATCGATTTTACACTTGCCAGGGGACTCAATTATTACACGGGAATTATTTTTGAGGCAAAAGCTCCTTCCGGGGTTCAGATGGGTAGTATTGGCGGGGGCGGAAGATATGATGACCTTACCGGGTTGTTTGATGTGCCGGGTATCGCAGGTGTGGGCATCAGTTTTGGCGTAGACAGGATCTATGATGTATTGGAAGAACTTGCCCTTTTTCCCGATGAAGTGCATACAGGCACCAAGGCAATTTTTTTTAATATGGGTGAAGAAGAAAGCCTGTTTGCTTTTAAGGTCATGCAGCAGCTGAGGGAGAAAGGTATTTCCTGCGAAATGTACCACGAATTTTCAAAAATAAGTAAGCAGTTTAGCTATGCCCAGAAAAAGAAAATTGAATACGCGATAATTATCGGCAGTAAAGAAATGGAACAGAATTATTGCCTTGTAAAGGAGTTAGCTACCGGCTTACAGGAGGTAGTGGTGTTTGAAAGATTATCTGAATACTTTAAATAATAAAACATGATCTTAAAATCGGGTTACCCAAATAAACCTCCTTTGTTTTATTTGGTGTACCGGTTAATGTTATAATTCGTATAAGTAAAAGCGCTAATTTTCGATAAAAACCAACATATGCATACAAGCCACTTTCTTAAGCTAGTACTCTTCGGCGCAGTAGCAATGATATTTGCTTCCTGCTCCAAATCGAATACCCAGGGTAAATTAATCCCAAAAGAAGCAGCCATCGTTATCCGGATGGATGGCAAATCGCTTTCCTCGAAGCTTCCATGGGAGGAAATAAAACAAAACCCGCTTTTTGTTGAGATGGGCAACGATTCCACTTTGCCGGCTGCCCTAAAAAGTATCTTAGACAATCCGGAAAATGCAGGGATAGATATAAAAACAGATTGCATGTTTTTTGCCATCAAGGATAGTATTGGCGGTTATATCGCTTTTGAAGGAAAGATTAAAGATGAAGCTAAATTCAAAACCTTTAACCAGGAGATCACAAATAACGGCGCTTCCAGTGAAGCAGGCGGTGTGCAATTTATCAGCAAATCGCCGGTTTGTGTTGGCTGGAACAAAGAAACATTTGTATATGTATTTGATGCTCCGCAATTTTCTCAAATGGATGAATTATCAAGAAGGATGATGCGGGACTCCATTGATATCCGCAGCCGCTCTGCGAGAGATATTGGGGCAACCTGTAAATCAATCTTTGCCTTAGCGGAAAGTAACAGTCTTGCCAAAGATGAAAAATTTACGCACCTCATGAAAGCAGCCGGAGATATGCAATTTTGGGTAAACACAGAAGAATTAAGCAAGGGTAGTCCAACTTCGGGAGCACTTGCAGCGGTGAATCTTCAAAATTTCTACAAAGGATATGTTACCACGGGCACAGTAAATTTTGACAACGGCAAAATGCTGGTAAATGCTACCACTTATGCAAGTGACGAGATGCTCAAACTCTTTAAAAAATATAGGGGTGGAAAGGTGAAGGAAGATATGATAAAGCGAATGCCTGGAAAAGATGTAGTAGCTGTAATGGCCCTGAATTTTCAACCAGAAGCGATCAGGGATTTGATAAAGATGACTGGTCTGGACGGACTGATCAATATCGGTGTACAAAAAATTGGATTTACCGTGGATGATTTTATCAAAGCTAACAAGGGAGATATATTTTTTGGGCTTTCGGACCTCACGATGAAGCCGGACACCACTACCTTTAAATTCAAAGACCAGGAAAAAAATATTAGCATTTCACCAAAACCACAATTTAATTTTATTTTCGCCACATCTATCGGGGACAAAGAATCTTTTAATAAACTGGTAAATGCCGGTAAAAGCATTGGTAATGGAGTGTATAGTGACAGTAGCAAATCACCGTTCTCCTTCAATTCCAATGGCACTTATTTCGCGTTGAGCAATAATAAACAAAATGTTGACCAATACCTGGGCGGCACCAGTTCAGACTTCGACTTTATTAAAAAAATCAGCGGTGAACCTTTTGGTGGTTACCTCAATATTCAAAGCTTATTGAAATCGTTTCAAAACGAGGCTGTTAAAGATAGTACTGCCAAAATAGCTTATGATGCAACGCTTCAAATGTGGGACAATGTATTTTGGAAAGGAGGCAATTACAGCGATGGCGGCATACAGCAAACCGTTGAAATCAACCTCATCGATAAATCTACCAATAGTCTCAAGCAACTCAATCAATATGCTGCAAAACTAAGCCAGTTGTATAAAGCGCATCGAAAAAAACAGGCAGAAATGGCGGCATTTGAAGATGTTCAATTCCCCGATACTTCGCGGTTGACGGCACCGGTTAAAACCAAATAAACACCTTTTTATAAACTGCCAATTCTTTCGGATTGGCAGTTCTTTATTATTTACCAATGCAGATATTACTGGAAAGGGTTTTACCGGTTTTTTTTGATATAGACCAGGTGGGTAACTCGCAGGTATGGAATAAAACGGTTTCATTTCAAAAAGGAGAAAACGTTCACATCATCGCTCCCAGCGGAAGTGGGAAGACCACGCTGATCCATTTTTTATACGGTTTGAGAAATGATTATAAAGGGCAGATTTCTTATGACAAAAGTGATATCCGGAAATTCGATGCGGAAAAATTCTCTGCATGGCGCATGCAACATATCAGCATTGTTTTCCAGGATCTGAGGTTATTTACAGAACACACGGTATTGCAAAACCTGGAAATAAAAAGATCACTATTGCCTTTCTATCCGGAAAACAATATTCTTTCCATGGCGAAAAGGCTGGGGATCGACAATAAACTCCATCAACTCTGTAAAACCTGCAGCTATGGAGAACAGCAAAGGATCGCTATCATAAGGGCTTTGCAACAACCCTTTGATTTTTTGTTGCTGGATGAACCTTTTAGTCACCTCGATGAACTCAACCGCCAAAAAGCAATGGAACTGATGGAGGAAGAAAGCAATAAAAGAAATGCCACGATCATTTTGGCCGACTTGAGAGAAATCACCTATTTTAAATCTGAAAGAACTCTTCATCTTTAAATTTTTGATGTCTGATTTTTTGATGTCTGATTTAGGAAAGACTTTGCGAACTTGACGGACATCAGACATCAGACATCAAAAAATTTTCTTCTAACTATGTCTTCTTTCAAAAATATCGCACCGTTTTTATCCGCAGGCCAAAATACACTCTCCCGTTGGCTGAGCTATTTTGGGCTGGGTGTGGGTGTTGTATTATTGTTATGCTCTGTACAAATGTTTATTAATATCAATGAACTGCTGAAAGAAAAGAACAGTCGTAAAGAAGGTGCAGACTTCATATCGGTTACAAAAACCATTACCAATGACAATATGGGGAAGGATAACCGCTTTACACCGGAAGATATCAAAGATTTAAAAGCCCAGCCATTTGTTGAAGATGCAGCGCCGTTGATCTCCAACCAGTTTCGTGTAAAAGCAAGTGCGGGGAACATTATACCATTTAGCACCGATCTTTTTTTGGAATCGTTGGATGAAAAGTTTCTCGACACCGTTCCCGCCTCGTTTACCTGGAAAGAAGGACAGGCGGATGTACCGATTATTTTTTCTTCAGACTTTATGGAGATGTACAATGTTTTTGCCCCCAGCCAGGATCTGCCCCAGTTATCAGACAAAACTATGTCTTCGGTCACCATCATTCTGGAATGCTACACGCCCTATGGTGTGCAAAATTTCAGGGCAAGGATTGTGGCGTTAAGTGACCGGATCAATTCAGTATTAGTGCCCAACAATTTTATGCAATGGGCCAATAAGAATTTCGGTGGCGTTTCGCAGGTAAATCCATCGCGTATTTATATTAAAACCATCGACGCCAATAACCCACAGTTATTGAATTATCTTGAAAAAAAAGAGTACCGGGTCAATAAAGACAAAACCAAGTTTGGAAGGGTGAAACAAATACTACAAGCCATTGTAAGCGGGCTGGGCGGATTTGGCGTATTGGTGATCTTACTGGCTATGCTACTGTTTTCCTTTTACCTGCAGCTAATGATC
Organism: Ferruginibacter sp.; assembly: GCA_025963635.1. GTDB lineage: Bacteria > Bacteroidota > Bacteroidia > Chitinophagales > Chitinophagaceae > Ferruginibacter. The sequence continues at coordinate 1,673 of JAOQAK010000088.1, read as the reverse complement.
GCCAAAAGCAAAGACAACCTGCAGCTGCTGCTTACATTGGGCTACTCCCCAAAATGGCTGAGCAAAACAGTGGCAAAAAGATGGATCCCGGTGTATATCACGATTGTGTTGGCTGCATTATTTTTCACGGCTTTGTTTCAATTCGGGTTCCAGCATTTTGTGATGTATGGCAGGGAAGAGTTGTCACCGTTTGTGAACTGGAGTGTAATCCTTATCGCCACTATCTTACTCGCATTATCTATTCTTACAAATTACAAGCTAATTAAAAAGTTGTTGTATAAGCTGGCGTAAGCAGCCGTAATCGTATTTTCTTCAATCCTATTAATTATCAAGACATTACGGTTGCCGGGACGACTTCCTTCCATACTATGCGTCCGCGGCCGTTTGGCAATAAATTTACATACGGTATCTTTGCCGAATGATAGCAGTTAAACAGAACATTCGCCACCTGAGTTTGGAGGAATTGATGAAATATTTTGAATCGGTGGGGGAAAAGAAATTCCGGACTAAGCAGGTTCATGAATGGCTTTGGAAAAAAAATGCCCAGAGCTTTGAGGATATGACAGATATTTCGAAAGAACTGCGCCAACATCTCGCCGAAAAATTCGAATTACCGGCGCTTACCGTAAATACCACCCAGTTCAGCAGCGATGGCACGGTTAAATCGAGGTTCATGACCTATGATGGTCATATGATTGAAGGTGTTTTGATCCCCACCGAAAAAAGGAATACCGCTTGTGTATCATCACAAATCGGCTGCAGCCTTAGTTGCAAATTTTGCGCAACCGGCACAATGGAGCGCAAACGCAACCTTGACTATGATGAGATCTATAACCAGGTAGCATTCATCAACCAGCAATCGGAAAAAACCTTTGATAAAAAGCTTTCCAACGTGGTTTTTATGGGAATGGGTGAACCATTGTTGAATTACAAAAACGTTTTAAAGGCAATCGATAAACTGATCTCCAATGAAGGCATGGCTATGAGTCCCAAAAGGATCACGGTTTCAACGGCAGGTGTTGCAAAGCAAATTAAGCAACTGGGCGATGACAAAGTGCGCTTTAACCTGGCACTATCACTGCATGCGGCGGATGATAAAAAAAGGAACCAGATCATGCCCATCAATGAAAGCAACAGCATTGCCACGCTCATCGAAGCACTGAATTATTTTTACGACAAAACCAAAAATGACATCACGCTGGAATATATTCTGTTTAAAGATGTAAATGATTCCATCGAGGATGCAGAAGCATTGACGAAAATTTACCGCCAGATTCCTACTCACCTGGTAAACGTAATAGAGTACAATCCAATTGATGGCGCAAAATTCATTAAGCCAGATGAGGATACCACGCAGCGGTTTACGGACCATCTCGCCAAAAACCGGGTAAATGTGAGGGTGAGAAGAAGCCGTGGCAAAGACATCGACGCAGCCTGTGGCCAACTTGCCAATAAAGGGAAATAAGTAGGTTTCGTCAAAGGTCAATAGTCAATCGTGAATAAATGTCTTTAGATTATTTTGTAACAAGCATTTGTTTTTCAATTAAACATCGTTGTGTCCTTTAGATTTGTATTGTCTATTTATTAAAAGATAAGCTACTATTATTACCTTTTCTTTTTTTGTTACTTTTTTTCTTTTTAGAATCCACAATTTTGTGTGAATAACTAACCAG
>JAOQAK010000080.1 GCA_025963635.1 Ferruginibacter sp. | reverse complement strand
ACTTAGTTTGAAATACCCTTTTGTTTTATCCCTGCTTTTCAAATTGGTAAAATCAAAGCCACTGTGCGTCATTTGCAAGGGCGTGAAAATATAACTGCGAACAACCTGTTCGTATGGCTTCTTTGTTACCGCTTCAATAATATATCCCAGGAGAGAATAGCCGCTGTTAGAATAATTCCACCCGGTTCCGGGCGAAAAGTCGAGCGGTTTATCTTTAAACAGGGCCATAATTTTTTCCCTGTTTGCGGGCCTGGTTACTTCATTGTTCATGAAATCCCTGTTATTGGTATAGTTGTAAATGCCAGCCGTATGTGTCAGTAATTGCTCTATCGAGATACTATCGGCTTTGGGAAATTGTGGAAAATATTTACTCAGCTTATCCTTTACGCTCAGCTTACCTTCGGCCTCCAACTTTAAGATTATAGCGGATGTAAATTGCTTCGTGATAGAACCTAACTGGAAGATGCTTTGTTTGTCATTGTATGTTTTTTCAGCCGCATTGCGATAACCATATCCCTTATCCAGTAAAACAGTTCCACCCTTTTCTACCAATACCGAACCATTGAATTTATGCAGTTTTGCATAAGCCGAGATAAGCGTATCCAATTTGGCCGGCAGGCTCTGGGCAAAGCTGAATTGGAATATGCACAACAAAACAATTGAACTGGTAATTCTTTTCATCACTACTAAGTTTTTTTTAATTGAGAAACAAAACACACCGTGCTACAGGGCCTGTAAATAATTGGGGTATAAAAATAGCGCAAATACAGCTTATATCAAGTATAAAAAGTATTTGAAACTGAACAGACCTGGATGTCCAAATACTATTTATGAACTAATTGCTTTGAGTAAGAAACAGGACAGTCTAAGCAGCTACTCATGATCGACAAATGGAGGTGAATCGTCAATGATAAAACGTGCATTCCCCTTTTTTCGTTACCGCTAAGAATTTTTTGGTTACCGGCATTTGTTTTTCAATTAAACATCGTTGTGTCACTCCCGTGTACATTTGAAGCAATGGGCAACAATGATCTATCAGCCGTTAACTGCAAAAAAGAAGGTTCACTTTTTTGAGGACTGCTGCCAAAAAGTAAGTTTAAATAGTTCGATAAGCCGTTCCACAGATATTTTATTGCAACCACTAAAGTGGGTATTGGAGATAAATCGTTTAATGCCAGGGGGTTTATCGTTGTGGAAAATATCCCGTTAGTGCAAATGAGGGCAGGCGATTTTGTGTGCCAGGCTACATTATGATGCAGACCCAGTTCTTACGGAGAAGACAATGATGAACTAAGGTAGAATTTTAAAAAAATGGATTCAAAAGTCATAGAATTACCATTTTTTGGTAACTTTAAAAAAAAGATCATGGGAAGAAATACGTCTGTTTCCTTAGGAGACTATTTTGAAAATTTTGTCGATGGCAGAATTTCGGAAGGAAGATACAAAAATGCCAGTGAAGTAATTCGTGCTGGCTTACGTTTATTAGAAGAAGAAGAAAGTAGAATTAAGTCTTTAAAACAAGCAATTCAGGAAGGAATTGATAGCGGAATTGCTAATAGTTTTAATCCGAAAAATCATCTCAGACATCTAAAAGCCGCTAAGAGTAAAAATGGCTAAATATTTTTTAACAAATAAAGCGGTAGAAGATTTATCAAAGATTTGGGATTACACCTATGAAGTTTGGTCTGAAAATCAGGCTGACAAATATTATATGATGTTAATAGATTCATGCAAGCAAGTATCTGAACATCCTGATATGGGAAAGAACTATCACGAAATCGGTCATGACATTTTAGGTTTGGAAGCAGGCAAGCACATTATCTTTTACAGGATAACAAAGTCTGCTGAAATCGAAGTTTTGAGGATTTTGCATGGACGAATGGATTTGAAAAATAGACTTCAAGATTAAAAAAACTCCGCTCAACAATGCATTGCCATATAGACAACCATTGCACTCCATTCCGGGCACTTGGTCATTATATGCCTGCAGCGCTCCTTTTATAACCGCTAATCTTCTTTCGGATTAGGATGTCCTTTCCCTGATGTCACCAGGTTTTTTAAACTGTTCTGGATATAATCCGTCCAGGCATTTTCACATACTTCAAAACATTCATATTCCGGAACCAAACCCTGGTGAGTGAATTGAAGTTGGGTTTTATCACCCTGCTCTGCTATTTCAAAAATAATTTTTGTGCCGATCCATTCGCTTTTGTCTTTGATGAAATTAAACTGGTTGTCCAGCACAAGCCAAACAACCTTTTTGTCCGGAATGACCTCGATTAATTTCATTTTGCAGGAATGAACGTCTTTGAAATGATAGCTAAACTCATCGTTGAGTTTACTGGTGCCGCCTTCAATTTCTTCAGACCACCAGCCACGCACATTGTTGATCGCATTGAATACTTCCTTTGGACTTTGATCTACCAAGAAAGTAGTAGTGAAACTTTTATTATCCATTGTATTAATAGTTTTTGATTTATTCTCTATTATTTGATCCAATATATTGGGCTGTCCTTTACCGGTAGTTATCAAATCCAATAAACTATGTTGTAAATAGTGGGTCCATCCATTTGAACAATCACCGAAACATTCAATTCCAGGGACTAAACCGAGGTGAGTGAAATCGATTTGAGTTTGGCCATTCTGTTTAGAGATTTCGAAACTGATTTTCGTGCCCGTCCATTCACTTTTATTTTTCAGAAAACTCAAATCGCTACCAGTAACCAGCCACACCACTTTTTGGCCGGGAATAACCTCTATCAATTTTTGTTTGGAATAATGCACGTCCGCGAAGCGAACTGCAAATTCATCGTTTAACCGCTGTGATTCGCCTTCAAATTCTTCTGACCACCAACCGTAAATATTATTGATCGCCGCAAAGGTTTCTTCCGGGGATTGATCCACTGAAAGCTTCATAGCGAAATTCTGTTGTTGCATAGCTTTATTTTTAATGATGAATATTTTGGTGTTGCCGTCAATTGATACACAAATGTATTGTCTAAATAGTACATGGCGGGGGTGTAAGATGGACTTTATAGTGGGTTGATTCGGACATAGTAAATTTCTATCTTTGATGAAAACAGCTCAATGAAACATCTCACGATAATAGTACCTGAAGGACAGAATAATTTAAGCAGTATAGTTGGTACTTACAAATTATTTACAAGGGCCAACGAGTATTGGAAGGAAACGGGCAGAGAAGAATTGTTTACCATTCAACTGGCTGGTATTTCCGAAACAGTGGAGTTCTACGAGGGGTTATTTACGGTAAAGCCCCACACAAATATTGCAGCGATAAGAACAACCGATCTCATTATTATCCCATCGCTGAACCATAATTATCAAAGAGCTGTGAACGAAAACAAATTGCTCATTGATTGGATCGAAAAACAATATAAAGATGGCGCTGAAATAGCAAGTATATGCACCGGTGCTTTTATCCTTGCTTCATCAGGTTTGCTGGATGGAAGGAGTTGTTCTACACATTGGGCCGTTGCGGATAGTTTTAAAACGATGTTTCCTAAAGTGAATTTACAAACTGATAAATTGATTACGGATGAAAATGGCATTTATACAAATGGCGGTGCGTATTCTTTTTTGAACCTTTTGATTTATCTTGTAGAGAAGTATTACGACAGGCAGACAGCCATTTTTTGTTCCAAGGTATTTGAGATTGAAATGGACCGCCAAAGTCAATCAGCCTTTACAATATTTACGGGGCAAAAGTTGCACGGCGATGAAATGGTAAAAGAAGCACAGGCCTATATCGAAAGCAAACTGCATGAAAAGATATCCGTTGAACATCTGTCTTCAAGGTTCGCTGTTGGCCGACGAAACTTTGACAGGAGGTTTATTAAAGCAACCGGAAATACTCCCGTTGAATACGCACAAAGAGTGAAAATTGAATCGGCAAAAAAAGCATTTGAAACCAGCAGAAAAACAATCAACGAAGTGATGTATGATGTTGGTTACTCGGATGTGAAAGCGTTTCGGGAAGTATTTAGAAAAATTACCGGAATATCGCCGCTGGAATACAGGGGTAGATACAATAAAGAGGTCGGATTGATAAAGATGGGTTCGAGAAAAAAAGCAAATCACTTTTTGTGACAAAAAAATAAGGCCAGTCTTTTGTAGGGAACCGTTTTGGCAATGTCTACACGCCCGGCTTCAAACCGGCTTTCTTCTCCTAAACCATTTTCACCAGTTACCTTAAGCAGGTAGCTGCCTTTACGGGTGGGAGAATCGTTCCCGAAACTATAGCTCACACCGGGCTTGTTTTTAAACAGGTTGTTCGCTGTAGCCAGGGAACGAAAGCTGGTGCTGAAGTTGTAAAGATTAGTAAAGTAAACCGCCCTGTTAAAAACTCCCGCAGGAAGTTCGTTTGATATAGAAGGTGGTGTTACTAACTCAAGCCGGGTAATATAGAACGGGTTAGGTAAGTGCCAGCCTTTATTATCACCTCCCGAACTTACAACGATGGCGGGGTGCATCTCTTCCATAAACATAGCCGTGTTGCTATTGTTGCTACCATGGTGATTTGCCTTAAACCCACAAACATGTCCGCTCATTATTGTGTCCCCTGCGGCAGACGAATCCCCGGTAAATTCGTTTTTCAAAAATTGTGTCACCGCAATTTCCTGGTTGATATAGGTACCACCGCTTCCTCCCATATCGCCCCCGATAAAATAACGAAACTGGCCACAGGTAAGTAGAAAAGCAAGTGTAAAATTATTCGCATTACTTTTTTTAGGGGCCGGATTCGGGGTGATCTGTCCATTGGCAGAAAGCGTATTTCCCCACCCTGCAATACATTCCAATTCCACATTTTTGTTGCCTACCCTTCCAAGGATGATCTTATGGCCAATGGATGTTAATTTAGTGGTATCAAACCGTATCATAATCGCACTCCTACCTTTTATAAAAGGTTCCGGTAAGTGATGAGATGCAGTTTTAAGCGCTGCTAACCACGCCAGAGCCCTCTTTAAACTGTCGGGCCTTCTGCCGGCGTTTGCGGTATGCTTGAAATAAGAAGATACCCGGTAACCACCGGGATCAATAATACTGTCCGCTGTGATCCTGCCATCCTGTACCGCCAGCAGCCCGTTATAATGATCATCGTGATAGTGCGTTAGGATGATGTAATTGAAATGATGAGATGCTTTATCGCTCCCTATCATTTTTCCAATATAGGGCAATAACATTTTTTGCGCCGGCGACTGCCCACCATCTATCAATATTTTGGCCGTATATTTTTGTAGAGCCGAATCGTAAATACCAACCAGGGTTGCATCTCCATTTTCTACATTGATATGGTGAATATGCAACTCCTGTGCGGAGGCTACCAATATGACAATGTAAGTCAGCGGAAAAAGGATGAATTTTTTCATGTAAGAATTTGTTGAGAATACAGTGGTCCGGCTTTATTTTTAAGGCCAGAAGAAATGTTGAAGAGTTACCAAAAAACACATGGCATTGTCCGGCTTTGAACCTTTGAATGCTGCCTGAAGCACACCATCTCCCCAAAAACTGGTTGCAACAAATTAGAAAGTAATCTCCTGATTTGCAAGCGATGAATAAAATAAGCCATCGAAAAAAATAAATATTCAATTGTTGAAAACCTGCACCCCGCTGATCCTTTTCAGCATTAGCGAGGCCCCCGAAGGCGCCAGGGTCAATTGCAGCGTGGCTTGATGTTTGATAAATTATGGTATGAAAAGTATACTCGTTGCGACTATTTTATTTTTTTCCCTGAAAGCAGCAGCGCAAAAGACTGAAGTTGTAAATAACACAAAGACAAGGGCAGCCTTATTCACTAAAACACTGCTGTGGATTGAAAAAAATTGGGGGGATCCCGCCAAGGTAATTGAGTCAAAAGATGAAACTACCGGCATGATCCTGGTGAAGGCCGGCTTGAAATCCACACCCAAAACCGATGGATTTTCAGTAAAAGGGCAAACACTCACAGAGGTTACTATGATTGTTGAGAATGGTAAAGCCACAATAAATTTCGCACATACAATTTTTAAATGGAACGCTGGTACCATTTGGCATCTGGAGGATAATAACGGTAGCGCCCAACAAGAGAAATGGAAGGCTGATGTGGTGAAGGAAATCAACGAATTATTAACAAGTTATAAGGCGGATCTTCAGGCAAATTAATACCGCACATTCTCCACGATTGTCAATTACCTGATGGCGCCTGGGGCTTCGTCAGAAGGTCGTCGTTATTGACGCCTTTCTTTTTCGACACATTTTCGGTGAGTTTGCCGAAGTTCCATGTGAGTGAAAGCACTGCCCCACGCCTGATTTGCTTATTGGTATTGGTCGTGTAAAAATTTGGATCTTTTACAATCGTCCGATAGTCGCGGGTTTTCTCAAAATAGTTAACGGTTCTTACAGAAATATTCAATTTATCTTTTAATATTTTATAATTGACGGCAATATTGTACCAGGTGCTGAACGGGTAGGTGGTTTGAATCGTGATTGGATCTTTCCACAATCCAAGGAAACTGCTGATGGAGAATTTTGGTGTGAACCTGTAAGCGGTATTTAAATAAAAATTACACCCGAAACCGCTGTTCGATTGTGTTTTATTTGCATTGTTGGTAACCGTACTATAGCGCAATGAACCATTCACAAAAAGGCTCCATTTCGGCGTGATCTTAGTGTTTAAATTAAGATTCAGGCTCGACTGAAATTCTTTTCCAATATTGAGACTGGTGTTTTTTGTTATCCCGGTTTGCGGATCAAAAAAAGCGTATTCCAGTATTTTGTTATCACTATAACTTCCTTCTACATTAACGCCACCGAACGTTGATCCTTTGCCGTACCTCAGTTGCGCAGAAACACTGTGAATGGTTTGAGGGCCAAGATGCGGGTTGCCAAAGGAAATATTGAGAGAATCGTTGTTAAATACAAATGGATTGAGATCCCATATATACGGACGTGATAGTCTTTTGTTGTAGCTCAATACCATTGTTATCACTTCACTCATACGGTTCGTGAACTGTATATTTGGCAATACGGTGAGGTAGTTGTTTTTGACAAGCGTGTTGGAGGTAATAAAGTTTCCATCTACACTGGTGTTCTCTATCCTTGTGCCAAAGCGGAAGTTGGATTTTTTTATTTTAAAAGTAAACATGCTGTAAATGCTGATCACATCCTGCTTATATTTAAAATTATCGGTGTTGGAAGGATTAAATTTATAGGAAGCCATCGGATCATATTTGATAAGGCTTTCAAAATCAGAACTGGCCCGGCGCAAAATGGCCTTCACTCCTGCTTCAAGTTTGCCAGCCTTTTTTATAGAAACACTATGATCGGCCTGGAAGGTATATTGATTGTTTACGGCATTGCTGTTATTCATCAGGAATCTGTCTGTGCCAGGGTTGTCCTGGGTGCTGTTCAGGTGAGATTCACTTTTGCCAAACTCGCCATAAAATCTTAGGCTGAATTCCCGTTCTTTGTTTTTCCTGAATTTTTTGATGTAATCAGTGCCTACGTTTACACCGGGATTGTTACTCTTGTTATCCAGACTATAATAACTTGTGAGGGAAGGATCGTTGAGAAAGTCGGTAGTAATGGTTTGATCAGACACCGTCCTGTTCGACCAACTATCGATATTCGTGTACACGCTGACGGTATTGAGCGTGTCCAGCTCCCAGCTCAATTCTGCATTACCAAAATTCCAGTTGCCGCTATTGCGTTTGTCACCCGCCAATGTTCTTTTACTAAAGGCAGTGGGCACAGTAGGAACGGTGGTATTGATGTTTTCCTGTGGCACTGCCCTGGAAGCTCCCACATTATAAAAAACACTGGTGCCGATCTTCCCGAACTTCGCATTTGCATTTAATGAAAGATTGTCCAGCTTATCGCTTGTTCTTGAAAAAGAAGAAATCGTGCCGTTATAACCCACCACTTTTTTCTTGGTCACAATGTTAATCAAACCGCCAATTCCTTCGCCATCATATTTTGCAGAAGGACTGGTGATCACTTCTATCCTGGAGATTAGCGCCCCGGGAAATCCTCTCAACGCTTCCTTGATATTCCTGGCGAACATTGAAGTCTCCCTGTTATTAAGCAACACTTTAAAATTCGACTTTCCATTCACCTTTACATTGTCCTCTCAATCTACCGTTACAAAAGGAGTTTTACGCAAAATGTCGAGCGCAGTTTCTGTTTTTGTCGCCGGATCATCCTCAACATTGAATATAATTCTATCATCACCCTGCTCTACCAACGGCCGTTGGGCTTTTACTACTACTTCGTTCAGCGTACCAGATCTTTTGGTTAGTTCTACCGGATCAATTTGCAAATCGCCGCCCGGCTTCACCGTTATATTTTGACTTTTTTCAGCAAAGCCTGTATGAGTAAATGTAAGGACAAAATTTCCTGAGTCTACTTTATTAAACTGAAAAGCGCCATCTTCCGTGGATAGCGTAGTTTGAAGAGGGGTCGTCAAATTGCCTGGTTTATAGAAACGAACTGTTACCAGGCTCAACGGCTTCCTGCTGCTGTCGGTGATTGTGCCTGAAATTTTACCATTATTCTGTGAAAAACTATAGCCCGGCAGGATGAGCATTGTTGCGAGCGCAGCAACAAAATATAAAAGCCCTCTCATATTGTATTGATTGAGTTTTGGAAGTCGACTTATAAGATTACGAACTTTTTCGTTGATGAGAGAATTATATGTGATGAAAGGTTAAGATGGAGGATATATTGCCGGGAAGTAAACTTAGCCTGGCCGAGGTGTGCCGGATACTGCACGATGGTGATGCTCGTGTATTAATGGCCAAGGCATTTCCGAAGACTAAATGATGGAGAAATTGGCTTGTTTGCAGAAGATTGCTTCAAAAAAATTGATTTTTCCGATCGGTTCTAAACCATTATTGCTAACCCCATTGTACAGGCAAGATGGGCATCTAAATTTCATCTGCATTTATTCTGCATGATATAACCTTTGCCATTAAGGAGCTTAAAGAGTAAAAATGCGATATGTGGTGTAGCTGCTGATATTTTCATCTCTGTTCGGCGATGAGTAATCAAGTGAAGCCGACATTTCCGATTGCGTACTTCAGGTTATACTTAAATTTATCTATTCTCCATCCCGTCGCGTTATTTATCAAATGCAAATTGTAGGTACCGACGAATTCCCGTGTTTTACCGTTCGTAGCTGCCCGCTTGTAATGCGTTGCAGTTGCATAAGCGAAAACATCGGCGGCATCCCCGGTAATTTCTACGAGGTAATTCCCGGCAAGATGATTTACGAAATCGATGCCGACAAATCCATTTCTCCAAATTTCACATATTTGTACGGCTGTTGTGGTTAATTTATCGCCGCCAAGAGAACTCATGTCGAAAAAAACCTCCCTGGTAAATACTTCCTTTTGAAGTTTGTTCCATTCCTGCAAATCTGTATAGACAAATAGTTTATTAACTACCTCCACAATCAAATCTCGGGTTGAAAAATTTTCCATACTGGATGTTTTAAATTGCCTTTGATGTTTACTAAATTAATCTATTCTATCGTTCACTAAAAATCTCAAGGCTACTAAATATTCCATCCTTGTGGAACAGCACGAAAAAATATCAATTTCAAGGAAGAATAGTTTTGCCAAAGCATATATCAAAAAAATGTACTTTTAACAGCTAACAGGTGTCAAACTAACTTATCTCCCCCAAATGATCTCTCATCATACAATCAGGCGGGAAAACACCCGGCATAAACGATGGGTAAAAGGCACTCACTGGATCATCACGCTGAGTTTCCTTGCGCTCACCTTTAGCGGATTCGTGATTCTCATGTGCCATCCACGACTATACTGGGGAGAAGTAGGAAACGATTTGACCCCCGCACTCTTTGAATTACCCATTAGCAGAAACTACCACCATGGTGGTTAGGAAAAAAGCTCGCAGGTTCGCCGGTCAGCGCGAGCCGTACCTATGATATTTTCAATAAAAATGGCTGGGGCCGAAGCCTTCATTTCTTGGCCGCCTGGTTCCTTGTTCTCACTGGTGCGGTTTACATGATTACAGGAATTTTCTCCGGGCATTTTGGCAATCACCTATGGCCTCGGATTAAAGAGTTTACGCTGCAATCGTTCCGGCGTGATCTTATGAGCCATTTGCGTATGCAGGTTCCACCCGCTGCCAATGGTCCGCAATACGGCCTCCTTCAGAAATGCACCTACCTGGTGGTGATATTTATCTTAATGCCTTTAGTAATATTGACGGGGCTCACAATGTCGCCAGCGATTACCGCAGCATACCCGTTCCTCTTAAACATATTCAATGGAGCCCAGTCTGCCCGAACCATACATTTCTTTGCTTCCGTGGTATTTCCATGATAATCCTTTAAGAGATTACAAAGATGTTATACAAAAGGGGAATGGGCTGTCACATTAGTTACACAATTGGAACAATCAAAAAATTGTAATGATAGCACTTCAGTCTAAGGCCGCTGACAATTTCTTTCTATCGTGTCCAGATTTCTTCATTGCTATTGAAAACCAGTTTCGTTACAGGGCCCTCCATCCTGCTATATCCACAGTCGCCTGCAACTTCATTTTCAAATTTTTAATTAAAAAATCCGAACTTTCAGCATCATAGCCCAACTTGCCAAAAAGTATGAAAGAAATCATTAATTGCGTTGCTTATGCTGACGGCAGGCGCTGTGCAGATGTGGAATTAAATAATGTACACGAAGTACTCAAAGATGTAAACAAATTTGTTTGGATCGGGTTGCACGAACCTTCCGGGGAAATACTGCAAAGAGTGCAGGAAGAATTCAACCTGCATGACCTTGCCATTGAAGATGCCCATCGTGCACATCAACGAGCCAAGATAGAATTGTATGGGGACTCATTATTTGTTGTTCTTCGTACAGCGCAAGTAAATCAGCAACGACATATTGAATTTGGCGAAACGCATTTTTTTGTGGGCAAAAATTTTATTGTGGTCGTTAGGCATGGCCCTTCGGTAGCTTATACCGAAATTCGCTCCCGGTGTGAAGCTACGCCTGAAATGTTAAGTAAAGGACAAGGCTTTGTTCTGTATGCCATCATGGATTTTATTGTAGATCGCTACTTTCCTGTAGTGCATGATTTGGAACAGCAACTCGAAATAATAGAGGATAAAATATTTAAAGAAAAGCCAAGTCGTGATACCACTGAGCAGATATACCAGTTAAAAAGAGAATTGCTGGAAGTAAAAAGAGCAGTGTCTCCGCTGGTAGATATCTGCAGCAGGTTAATGCGGTTTGATATCAAATCATTTTCAGCAGAGACGCAACCCTACTTCAGGGATATTTATGATCATGTGGTGCGTATTAATGAAATGGTGGATAATACACGGGAGTTGTTAAATACCGCATTGGACGCTAATTTTTCGCTAATCTCTATTTCGCAAAACGATACCTCTAAAAAATTCGCCGGGTGGGCTGCAATTTTTGCTGTGCCTACAATGGTGGCTGGCTTTTGGGGCATGAACTTTAGAGTAATGCCTGAAACTGAATGGCAATATGGCTTTTATACTGTACTTCTTGGAACCGTTTCGATTTGTATTTTGCTGTATGTTTTATTCAAACGGTCAGGTTGGTTATAATGAAAATCCCTCCTTATTCTCAGATTTATAGCTGGGTAATCTTAATGAAAACTCCTACCCATCCTGGCATAATTAAATTAGGATAGCATCTGGAATAATTCATTTCTGCCCGCGTGTGTTTTTTTGCCCCTTCGAAATTATTGATAGCTTATCCCAAATTGGTATTTAAAGAAAACACCGCTTATAAAAAGATTTTATGTCTTACCAGAACAAGCGTGGACAACAAAATCCTTATTCACTACGTCCTGAAGAAATTCACTGAACCATTTTCTATCAACAACATTTTTTCCATTTTTCATTTTCCCTTCATGTTGGGCTGCTAGGTTTGTTTTGTAATTCACTATTTCAACCTAAAAAATAAAGATTATGAAAACGACACTATTATTTTCAACTGCTGTTTTATTATCAATGGCAACATTTGCGCAAACAACTATTAAGAATCATGAAACGGTTAAGACTGCATCCACTGTGCAAACCGAAAATGGAAACGGCAAGATTGAAAGCTCCGGAACTGCGTCTGCATCGTCCGCTGTGAGTAGCAATGCTGTAAATAGCACCGGGCAAACCGCTGCTTCTGCCGGTGAAAAAGGGAAGACTGCTATTGTAAGTGAAAAAAATGTAATGGATGCAACCGTTAAAGCCAAAAAAGACCAGGTTGTAAAAAAACCTGCAGCAGAAAAAGAGATTACGGTAGCTTCAGCGGCAAAAATGGAGGTGATAGCAAGTGAAAAAGACAATAAAGTACCGAAAAATGCGTCTTTAACAGGCGGTGCCTCCGCAAAATCGATCATTATTCAAAACAATGGCCAATCCGTAAAAAACGAGGTAGCTGTAGTTGCAAATAGCGCGCTTGTGGCCGGCAAACAGGTAAAACCCGCAGTGGTTAAGATACACGAGAAAATAAATACTGTTCCCGCAACCAGGATAGCAACCATTTCACCGGTAGCGTCTTCGATAAAACCAGTTCCCGTCGCAATAAAGGCAACAGGTAATGTGAAGGTAAATACAGGCATCAGAATTCAATAAGTTTATCACAACAGGTTTGCATTATTGGTGCAAACCTGTTCTTAAAAAACAGGTATGAAAGGCTTATTGGTGCTTAGATATTTTATAGGAGTGTTTATCCTGCTAAATGCCCCGCAGTTGGCCAGTGGCAACAACGGCAACCCCCGCCTCCGTTTTGAAAACTGCATTGGGGGTATGCCCGGCAACCACACTGACACCTTACCCCCCAGCCCTAAAAGCGAGGACAATACGGTCACTAAACCGGGTGATGGGATCATTAAAGCTGTTCCAAAAGCCCGCAAACAAGCACTACCCCTCCCCGTTGTGAGTTCGGTGAAGCCTATACAAATTATCAGGCCAAAAATTATAAAGCCGATTATTAAAGTCCGTCTTTAACCTCAAAAATGTTTACCTCATGAAATTGATTATAATTACAATCATCACCATCATCTTCAGCAACACATGCTCTGCCCAAACTGCCGGTACGGCAACTATCGCAGGCGATACCACGCTAACTGCCAGGGATACAACCATTCCCAAATCAACATTAACCATCGGTGCTGTATACGCGAATAATGCCAGTTACTATGGCCAAAAATCAGCCGAAAGTACTCCCTATGCAGCACTTGCCGTAAGCTACCGGCACAAGTCAGGCATTTATTTTACAGCCTTGTCGTATAAATTACTGAATGATAAAAACAATGGAGTATCGGCAACCAGTGCCGGCGCCGGCGTAACGTTCAAACCCGGCAAGAAGCTGTCTGCCGATCTAAATTACAGTCACAGTTTTTACCCGGCATATTCACCTTTGCTGCAGGCTGGCAATGCTGATAATGCAAGCGTAGGTTTTACTTACGAAGACTGGGTGAATGTAGCGCTTCGCGGTGACTATGCATTTGGAAAAACAGCTGATGCATTTGTTACAGGCGGCCTTTCAAAATCAATCACTGTTTGCAGCCTTGGAAAGAAAGATGTTGTGACCATTACTCCCTCTGCCGATGTCGTTGCCGGTACACAACACTTTTACCAAACCTATGTTACCCGGCAAAGATTAAAAGATAGTTTGCTGAGCAATATACTGAGCCCCATTATAGGCACTTCTCCGGAAAGCAGCACAACTGAAACCGTTTCAGCAACTTCGTTCAATGTATTATCATATAATTTTAAATTGCCGCTTGCATATAACCGGGCTCATTATGTGTTAGAAGCTGCTTACCAGTTTTCGCTACTAAGCAAACAGGCACAAAGCGATGCAGGAAAAGGCAATTCATTTGTAACCCTGAGTTTCTATTACCAGTTCTAATATCTATGAAAGTATTAATTGTTGAAGATGAGAGGGCCATGGCAAAAGACATGTGCTTTTTTTTAGAGAAAGCATTTTATCTCTGTGACAATGCTTATTCTGCAAGCGAGGCTACCAGGTGCATGGAGGAGAACGGGTATGATTTCATCCTGCTTGATCTTGGCTTACCTGATAGTGATGGCCTGCAACTGCTCAGTGATTCAAAGAAGATATGTGGAAATGCATCCTACATTATTCTAACCGCCAGGGGCGATCTTGAAGATAGAATTAAGGGGCTCGACCTGGGAGCCGATGACTATCTTCCGAAGCCGTTTTCGCTGCTCGAACTTCAATCGCGGATGCAGGCGATCTCCCGGCGCAAATCAGGGAACAATGATCCCGTGATCGGGTTAGGAGAGTTTAGTGTGGATCTTAACAAAAGAGCTGTTCTGCACGAAAAGACGGACATTGATTTATCCCGAAAGGAATTTGATTTGCTAAGCTATATGCTGCTTCACAAAAACCGGCCACTTACCCGTTTCCAATTGAGTGAACATATCTGGGGCAATTTTTCAGATGATGATTATGACTCCAACTATATTGATGTGCATATCAAAAATATTCGCAAGAAAATGTCAGTATACGCGACGGTGGATTGGTTGCAAACCCTGAGAGGCGTAGGCTATAAAATAAAAATCTGATCATCGTTAATGAAACTGCTCACTAAACTTACGCTGTTTATCACCCTTTCAAAATTACTCATTGTAGTTCTTTTTGTTATGCTGCTTCCTTTATTGGTGAACCGGGCTTCTTTTCAATACACCAATTATTACCTGGGCCAGCAAAGGAAAAAGGTGCTCGCTGTAATTCAAAAAAACGGGATAGAATATTACCTGCAGGGTGATACCAGCTACGGCAGCTATACCATGCTGAAGGAAGAATACATATCGCTTTCACCTTCATCAACGGTTGCACTAAGGGATACCATCGAAAGCTCCCAACGCATCATTGAAGCGGATACATTAAATTATCGCGTACTCACACACCACCTAACGGCCAACAATAAACGATACCAGCTTGAAATAGGAAAAACGATTTCAACAATTGGTCAATATAATTCGCTGTTGCAACGCTTTACGTTATATATATTGATAGGACTGATTGTGATAAGCATTTTGGTAGATCTTATTTATACGCATGTTCTATTAAGGCCGCTTGCAAAGATTATCAGTTCAAAATTAGTGCATAGAAAATTCCCTTTCAAAGAGGCTTTGTTCCCGGTCCGGACATCTACTTCAGATTTTAAGTTGCTCGATCGGTCATTGATGAGTCTTATGGAAAAGATACAAGAAGCCTTTGACAAAGAACGTGAGTTTACTTCAAACGCTTCCCACGAATTGATGACGCCAATCAGTATTCTAAAAACCAATATAGAGAACCTGCTGGAAGATGAAAGCCTGGCAGAAGAACACCAGGAAAAGATATTGGCGATGATGAAAACACTGAATCGTTTGAAGAAGATCGTTCATTCACTCCTGTATATCTCCCGCATTGAAAATAACCAGTTTGCCATGAACGATACGGTGGAAGTATTTAGTTTGGTAGAAGAAGTAAAGGATGAACTCTCTCACCGGATGGAAATTCAAGACATCAGTTTTATAAATGCCATATCACCAAAGTTGATTATGAGCCAGGTAAACCATGACTTGTTATTTCAATTACTGTATAACCTTATTAACAATGCCATCCGGTATAATAAAGCAAAGGGCACAATTCATATTACCGATCGATATACCCAGGGCAAGCCATACATTTTGCAGGTAGCTGACACAGGAATTGGTATTCGCCCGGACGAGCTTGGGTCAATATTCAATCGCTTTAAAAAGTCGGCACATAGTGGCAGTGAAGGATATGGGCTGGGATTGTCCATTGTGAAAACCATTGCTTCGTTCCAGGGCTTTGATATCAATGTGACTTCTGAATTTGGAAAGTGTACCACTTTTAGTATCACTGTTCCGGCAGGCATGGTGCTGGCGCGATGAGTGAGTGCCAGTTTGTATGATTTTGAATTATTTAGCCCGCGGTTCCCTCTTGAAATCCTGCCCGGACATGATAAATTATATTACGGGTAGAGCAAAAAATGTACTGATACCCGGACGCTTCTTACCGACGAATAATAGCTCTCAAAAATGTACCTCCGTGATTTCCATTGGTATCCTGATACAAATCATGGCGCTCACTAGTTCCGCACCCTGGCACTGGTTAAGGGAAACCAGCGGTTCTTTCCCGTACAAAGCATCTCGTCATTATACCTTGTAACTTTAAGGCCGAAATACATTCACACCAACAAGAATCATTACTGATGACAAAGCCAACAGACAGACAAGTTTATGAAGGCGAAATAGCAACTTACTGGTTTGATGAAGGTATTTTGGTTTCACTGTCGAAAAACCCTAAACGGACTGTAGAGAATATTACCGGCAATGTAGCCCTGGTAAAAAAATTACCGGTAATAAAAGAGTCCCCTTGTTAATTTATTTATCCAATTCTCCCGTCCCGGATAAAGAGACGAGGAACTACGCATCTGAACAACTGCCTGTTATTTATTCAGCCATGGCGATGGTTTCGAAACCAGGACTTGCAAAATTTATAATGAATATCCTGTTCCTCTTGAAGCCACCACCCATACCAATGAAAAGTTTTACCAGTGATAAGGAAGCAAAAGAATGGCTGAGACAATACATTTAAAACCAGGTGTTAGTTGCTCTGGCTGACTTTTAAAATAGCAAAGCGCAAAATCTATGATTTTTATTACCCAACTCATTTACCTACAGGAAGGACAGGAAAGTATCTTCAATCAATTTGAAGATATTGCAATTCCCTCTATCTTGAAATACAACGGAAAACTGTTGCTGCGAGTGAGACCAAACGAAAACGTCATCGTGGAAGGCAGTTTAGAAGCACCTTATGAAATTCATCTTGTAGAATTTGCGACAGAGCAAGACTTTGACAATTTTATGCAGGACGAGGAAAGGAAAAAGTTTTTATACTTAAAGGAACAGTCCATAAAATCTGTTCTGCTTATCAAAGGAATAAAATTATGACGAGCAAACGCCAGCAGCCGGCAATACTTTCTTGAAAATAACAAATACGTTTTCTCTCATTGAATATCTTTATTGCTCCCGTGATAATTTGTATTTGAACTTGTTATTCTCCCAACCCTTGTTGCCGATGGCATTGAAATGCACCCTTTTTTATGGTTGATAAGCAAAGATGTTTAACTTTAACTATGAAACGGAAATTCTTGTTTGCAATTGTTGGTTTAATGTTACTTAGTGCTTCCTGTAACCAAAGGAAAGTTCCCAATACGGATATCGAAGTTGCCCGCGCTTTTATAAAAGATATTCTTGAAAATAATTTTAAAGAGGCGGAAACCTATGTTTTGAAAGAAGAAACCAACAAGCAGTACTTCGATCTCTTTAAAAAAGAATATGAATCAAAAAGCAGGGAAGAACTTGAAAATTACAAGAATGCAGATATTATTATCAATGAGATCAGCCCTGTAAGCGATTCCGTGAGCATTGTAAATTATTCCAACTCATACAAAAAAGATAAAAGCAACAAGGTGAAGATGGTAAGAGTTGATGGTCAGTGGTTCGTTGATTTGAAATACACTTTTTCCGGAAACATGTAAAGCAGGATACGTGATCAGGAACTTTTTAATAATTGGGTTGGGCGGCGCAATAGGGAGCATGATGAGATACGCAAGTGCATTGCTGGTTGGACCACGGGCTTTTCCACTCGCTATTTTGTTGATTAATATTACCGGGAGTTTTATTATCGGCCTGGTGATGGCACTCAGCGTAAAGAATGAAGCATTCGCCGGCAATTGGAAATTGTTTTTAGCCACCGGGATCTGTGGAGGCTTCACTACTTTCTCAGCCTTTTCGCTGGATAATTTCCTACTTTTTGAAGCCCGCAGATATGGAATGCTCGCACTGAATATAACCGGAAGTGTATTGCTGGGCATTATGGCGGTTTGGTTGGGTTTTAAATTCATCAACCTTATAACAGAATAACACCACAGTAAAATAATTCATAGAAACAATAAAAACAATCATCAAACTAACATGTACGTACTACATCCCTGGCACGGTGCCCATTATGGAAAGCAATCGCCCCAAATTGTAAATGGCCTGATAGAAATCCCACAGGGTTCCAGGGCTAAATATGAAATTGATAAGGAAACCGGTTTATTGCTTTTAGACCGTATCATTCATTCCTCTTTCCACTACCCTATCAATTATGGTTTTATTCCCCAAACATTAGGGCATGATAATGATCCCTTGGATATACTCGTAATGTGCAGCGAAAGCATTCAGCCTTTATGCCTTGTTGAAGCTACCGTGATCGGTAACATGCAGATGATTGATAACGGGGAAAAGGATGATAAAATTATCGCCGTTGCCACCAACGATCCTACTGTTAACCATATTACCAGTGTGCACGATTTACCCAAACACTTTATTTCAGTATTGAGAAATTATTTCGAGAACTATAAGGTGCTGGAGAATAAAGTTGTGGAGATAGATGAGTTCCAGGATAAAGAAACTGCCTATGAAATCATCCAGGATGCCATTGCGTATTACAAAAGAAAGTTCCCCAACAAAAGATGATTTCAAAAAATAAACAAATGGGTACACAACTTATATTGATCGTTATTTTGATTGGTATCGCCGCCGGTATGCTAAGCGGACTCGTAGGAGTAGGTGGCGGGCTGATCATTGTACCGGCCTTAATCTATTTTCTCGGTATGTCGCAGCATTCGGCGCAGGGAACTTCGCTTGCACTGATATTATTACCCGTGGGCATCCTGGCGGTATTAACCTATTATAAACAGGGGTATGTCGACTTCAAAATTGTGGGGTTGCTTGCCGTAGGATTTGTAGCAGGCAGTTACTTCGGTAGCAAGATTGCCGTCAATTTATCGCAGGAAACGATTAAAAAATGCTTTGCCGTTTTAATGATCGTTGTCGCAATCAAAATGATGTTTTTTGATAAGAGAAAAGAAATAAAAACTACTAATGTTGAACTGCGAAAGCAATGATGTAAACGGTTGAAAGTTGATGGTTGATGGTTATAAACCATTTGCATATCCGGCTCACTCCTTATTCTTCCATATAAAATTACCGGAGAGACGTTTTTATGTTATAATATTTACAACCCCCCATCATCAGCGGGGTTGTTTATTTCAATTATTTACTCCTCTGCATCATTGTCAGAAAGTGTTTGCTGTTAGAATCATCTCCTCTTCTAAGCCACCTGCCCTATCAAATGCTAAAGCAATCATATCTTTCGCTGCCAATCTGACACAATAACAACATTATTTCCTATTTTTGCGCACTTAAATTAATGATGGAAACGACACTAACTACGGATCTAAAAACGCATAATGAAGCCAGGCAGGGCGAAGCCTTTGCCCCTTTCAAAGTGGATGAGACCCTCTACCGGAAACGGTTTTATATTGAAAGCTATGGATGTGCAATGAATTTTGCTGATAGTGAAGTAGTGGCTTCCATATTGCATGGCAAAGGATTTGGCGCCACAAAAAACTGTGAGGAGGCCGACCTGATATTTATAAACACCTGCTCCATCCGCGAAAAAGCAGAATCAACCGTACGTAAAAGGCTTACTGAATTCAAAAAACTGAAAAAAGCCAATCCTGGTATACTCGTGGGCGTTTTGGGCTGTATGGCAGAACGCCTGAAAGAAAAATTTTTACAGGAAGAAAAGCTGGTGGATATGGTGGTAGGTCCGGATGCTTACCGAAGCCTTCCCGGGCTGATTGAAGATGCAGAAACCGGTCAAAAAGCGGTCAATGTATTGTTAAGCCGCGATGAAACCTACGCTGACATTGCTCCCATCCGCCTCAACAGCAATGGGGTAAATGCTTTTGTAAGTATCATGCGGGGCTGCAACAACATGTGTTCTTTTTGCGTGGTGCCGTTCACAAGAGGCCGGGAAAGAAGCAGGGATGCGGCAAGTATTCTCAACGAGTGCCGGGAATTGTTTGAAAATGGCTACCGCGAGGTAACCTTACTCGGCCAAAATGTCGACAGCTACCATTGGACAGCGCCCCACTCAATCGATGGAATTGTTGACGAACCTGTAACCTTTGCCAAATTGCTGGAAATGGTAGCCCTGATTTCTCCATTGTTGAGAGTAAGGTTTAGCACCTCTCACCCAAAAGACATTACCGACGAGGTGCTGTTCACCATCGCTAAATATGATAACATTTGTAATTACATCCATCTCCCCGTACAAAGTGGCAGTAGCCGGGTATTGCAAATGATGAACCGTACTTATTCGAGGGAATGGTATATCGCCAAAGTAAACCGCATCCGCGAGATCATCCCCGATTGTGGAGTATCAACTGATATGATCACGGGTTTTTGTACCGAAACCGAGGAAGATCACCAGCAATCATTAAGCCTGATGGAATATTGCCATTATGATCTTGCCTACATGTATTTTTACAGCGAAAGGCCCGGAACATTGGCTGCACGCCGTTTTGCAGATGACGTACCGGAAGCGGTAAAAAAAAGGCGCCTGCAGGAAATGGTTGAGCTGCACCGTATGCACTCATTGCAAAGCATGCAGAAGGATGTGGGCAAAACTTTTAAAGTGCTGGTGGAGGGATTTTCAAAAAAAACGGAAGCCGATCTTCATGGAAGAACTGACCAGAATAAAGTAGTGGTTTTCCCTAAAGAGAACTTTCAAAAGGGAGATTATGTAATAGTGAATATCCACAGCTGTACAGCGGGTACCCTCCTGGGGAAGGCACTTAGTTGTGCAATATGATTGAAGCAGGTTGTAAACAAAATAGCTTTCATATTGCGGAAGGAAATTGGAATCAAAAATTATTTTAAAAACAAAGCTTCCGGCAGCATCCGGAAGATACAGATAGACACGCGTTGAAATTCTTTACTCTTCAGCGGACCTTATATTATGGATTTACAATCAATCAAAAACCGTTTTGGAATCATCGGCAATTCGCCGGCACTGAATCATGCACTGAATGTGGCTACACAGGTTGCCAATACCGACCTGAGCGTACTGATCAATGGAGAAAGTGGCGTTGGTAAAGAAGTTTTCTCCCAGATTATCCATGCGCTCAGCGCCCGAAAACATAATCCTTTTATCGCCGTAAACTGCGGCGCCATTCCCGAGGGCACCATCGACTCCGAACTGTTTGGACACGAAAAAGGTTCTTTTACTGGTGCACTGGATAGCCGGAAAGGTTATTTCGAAACCGTAAATGGTGGTACCATCTTTTTAGATGAGATTGGAGAGCTGCCCCTGGGAACGCAGGCCCGTTTGTTACGTGTACTGGAAGCAGGGGAATACATCAGGGTGGGTAGCAGTAAAGTGCAGAAAACCGATGTTAGGGTAATCGCTGCCACCAATAAGGAATTGCTGGAAAGTACACAGTCCGGAAAATTCAGGGAAGATTTGTATTACCGGCTAAATACGGTGCCCATCCGGGTTCCGTCTTTGAGAGACCGGAAAGAAGATATCCCGCTGCTTTTCAGGAAATTCGCGGCCGATTTTTCCGACCGTTACAAAGGCGCCCCGATCCAACTGGAAGAAGATGCTAAAGTGATGCTGATGAATTATCCATGGCCGGGTAATGTAAGGGAACTAAAGAATATCGCGGAACAGATATCGGTATTGTCGAAGGAGAAAAACATTTCTGCCAAAGACCTGAAAAACTTTTTACCGGAGAATAATTTTAGCCGTTTACCCGTATTGGTCGGTGGAAAAGCAGCGCTGAGTCAACAGGAGTTTGCCAACGAACGCGAGATACTATACAAGTTGTTTTTTGATATGAAGAAGGATGTGAATGAACTTAAAAAAATGTTCTTCGAAATATTGCAAAACCCGGGTATTGCACAAAATATCCCGATGTACAACAATAATATAGATGGTATTTTGCCCGATCATAAGCCATCCGTTTCCACTAATAACTACGGACACACCAATCAACCTGTTTTTATCAATCAAAAAGGAGAAGATATTCACCAACATGAAGCTATTGAGGAATCGCTGAGTATAATGGACAAGGAAAAAGAGCTGATCATTAAAGCATTAAAAAAACATAAAGGCAAGCGCAAAGATGCTTCCTCCGACCTGGGGATCAGTGAAAGAACCTTGTACAGAAAACTGAAAGAATATGATATCGAAGATTAAATCAATAGGCAATACGCATTGGGCAATGAGCAAAAAACAACTGGCAATAAGCAATCCGCAGGTCGTAACAAGGAGGATATTTTTATTGCCGATTTGCCTGTTGGTATTTGCCGTATTTAGCTTCGCCACCTGTAAATATTCATTCAAGGACACTTCCCCGATTCCGCCGGAAGTAAAGACCTTTAGGGTAAATTATTTTACCAATAAAGCCCGCTATGTTAACCCGCAACTGAGCCAGGAGTTAACGGAAAAGATGAAGCAAAAAGTAATCGGTAATACCCGGTTGCGCCAAACCAATGATGATGACGCACATTATGATATTAGTGGGTATGTTTCTGAATATAATGTAACTACCAGTGGTATTTCGGGGAACAATGCAAGCACCAACCGGCTGTCGGTTTCCTTTCACCTTATCTTTAAGAACAGCCTTGATGAAAAGAAAAATTTTGAGGCCGATCTATCCAATAATTTCGATTTCCCTGCTAACCAAACACTGGAAACTGCACAGGCAGCCTTGTTTCCCGATATCATTAAAAATATAGTGGACGGAATATTTAATAAAATATTTTCCAACTGGTAAAATAAAGGATTAATTATTCGCATTGTAGCATTATCATTTATCTTCGGCATATGGGTGACAGCAATTTACTTTTTGAATCGATCTTTAAACGAAAGTTGTCGGACGTTGGCACCCGTGAATATCTTACACAGGTTACAAAAGACCATCCTTATTTTGCTCCGGCGCAGTTCTTTTTATTGCTGGAGACTGAAAGGAATACAATAGAATATGAACAGCAGGCGGCCAAAACCTCTATCCTGTTTAACAATCCTTACTGGCTACAATTTCAATTGCAGGAAACAAAGGAAATCCTTGCTCCAATCGACATTGCACCTAACGAATTTCCTGCACCTGCCCATCCGGAAGAACTTGTGCAAGCTGAATCAGTTCAGCATCAGGAACGCAATGAGATCAATACCGTCATTCATCCTGAACCAGCAGCCGGAGATGCAACATCTGTTGACCTTGCCCTGGTAAACAATGATATACATTCTGTTGAAAGCGACACAGAAGTTCCTGCTATTATTGCCCAAGGGAAAGCAAAAGCTTCCGAGGATTTGGATGTCCCTGCACTATCAACCGGGCCGGTGTTAGAATTGCTGCCGGTAGCTCCTGATTCGCAGGAAATTATTCCCAGGGAGGAAAATCATCCTGTTCCGGAGATTGAAAAAGAGAAAACAGAAGCCGCAGCTGCCGCAGAACAGGAAACACAAGAAACAGAGCAGGATGATCTGGATGTTCCTGCAATATCAACTGATCCTGTGCTGGAATTAGCCCCGGTAACATCTGCATCACAGGAAATAATCATTTCAACAGGCCAAAATATTGTTGAGGAGGCTACTGAAGAGAAATCCGAAGCGATTCCCGGCGATCAGCCTACCTTATCACTTCCGCCCATTGAAACGGAAGCAAAAACAACAGGTATTGAGCCGCTTGTTTCCAATGTTCCGGAACAACAAAATAAACCAGGTGAGCCCCTCATAACCGGGCATTTCAATAATGAAACCACACCGCTCATCAATGAGCCTGAAGCAGAATCAGAAATCCCTGAACAGGAAATTGCACCGATGAACTTCAGGTTAAATATTGACACATCCAATGTAACCGAAGATCGTATTTCATTTGAGCCATTACACACGTCAGATTATTTCGCCAGTCTTGGAATAAAATTAAGCGGTGAAATAAAGCCGTCTGATAAATTAGGTAAACAACTTAAAAGTTTTACCGAATGGCTTAAAACGATGAAAAAGATCCATGGCGATCAGTTACCGGAACAAAGCGGGCAAACAGACCAGTCGATCCAGCAACTGGCCGAGCAATCCAATAAAGATGCTACGGTGTTAACAGAAGCGATGGCGGAAGTATTGCTGCAACAGGGGAAGGTGGCCAAAGCGATCGAAGTTTACAAAAAATTAAGTTTGCTCAATCCCTCCAAAAGCACTTACTTTGCAGCCAAAATTGATCAACTAAAAGAACATTGAAATGTTAATTTTATTCGGAATCTTAGTTATTATTGCCTCCATCATACTGGGTTTGATAGTATTGGTACAAAATCCAAAAGGCGGTGGCCTGTCGGGCAGCCTGGGCGGTTTTAGCAACCAGTTAATGGGTGTAAAACAAACTACCGATGTACTCGAAAAAGGCACCTGGATTTTCGCCGCAATCGTTGGAGTGTTATGTGTTATTTCTCCCATCTTTATTCCAAAAACTGCTGGCGGATCATCCAAAAATGATGAACTCATCAACAAAGCACCGGCCAGTGCACCCCTGCCCCAAAACAGCGTGACTTTGCCAGGCGCAGCGCCGGTTGATACTATAAAAAAACCGTAAGTTTTAATTTATACTAAATTTATAAACCCTGCCTGTACATGGCGGGGTTTTTTATTTTACTTTTAGCAAATTTCGAATAGAATAAGAAACCATGGCTTCAGCAAATAAAAATGCCCGTAGAATAGTGTTGGTGATACTTGCCGTTATTGCTTTTGCGGCCTGGCGCTTATTTGGCAGTAATACCAGTTTTAGTGAAAATAAAAAAAGCTTTTATATCAAAACGGGCAGCAGTTTTAATGACGTTATGGAAGGACTCACCACACAAGGCATTATAAAAAATCCGGGTACATTTAAATGGGTTGCTTTGCGACTGGATTACGACAAAAAAGTGAAGCCCGGCAAATATGTGATTGAAAAGGGATCCGGCATTTACACCATTATTAAGATACTGGTTTCAGGGCGCCAAACTGCAGTAAACCTTGTGATCAATAAACTCAGAACAAAAGAAGACCTTGCAAAAAAAATTGCGGGTAATTTTGAATGCGACTCCACTACTTTCATGGAAATGCTGAATAACGGGGATTCCTTAAGAAAATATGGATTGGATACCAATACAGTGATGACAGCAGTTATACCAAACACTTACAGCATTTTATGGAATACCTCTGCAAAGGGTATATTTAAAAAACTGTACAACGAGCAGGAAAAATTCTGGAATAATGAGCGGAAGAAAAAAGCCGCCGGACTGAATCTTACTCCTGTGCAGGCATATATACTGGCAAGTATTGTGGAGGAGGAGACCAACCAGGAAGCTGATAAAGGAAAGATTGCCAGCGTGTACCTCAACCGGATGGAAACCGGTATGAAATTAGCCGCCGATCCCACGGTTAAATTCGCGATGAAGGACTTTGGTCTGAAAAGGATCTACTATAAATACCTTCAATATCCATCGCCTTATAATACTTACCAGCATACCGGTTTGCCGCCGGGGCCCATTTGTACGCCTTCGCCCAAAACCATTGATGCAGTATTGAATTCTCCCAGTACCTCCTACCTTTATTTTGTAGCCAAGCCCGATCTTCGGGGATATTCCAATTTTGCCACTACCTATGATGAGCATATGCGCTATGCGAAACAATACCAGCTGGCATTAGATAGTTTTACGATATTGAAGGGAGGGAACTGATGTAAGTAGAGTGAATAAAGGTTACACCTTTTAGAAAGGCGTAACCTTTATTCACTCTGCTTACTGCGATACTTAATGTTGTAGCCCACGGTACCTTTCAACCGCTTAAAAAAACTTTCTCTTTTTTTAATGGAGACAAAATCTTTGTAATAGGCTTCCCGGGCGTTTATAACGGGATCAATCATGATTGGCTCCAGGGCTTTCATGGTATCCATTACCATGGGCAACACGGCAACCTCGCCGTTAAATTGCTTTCTGATAAACCTGTTTAATAATTTTGACTGGAACGGATCATACGCCAGGCCCATATTTTTGAAGCCCAATTCCCTGGCTTTTTCATAAGAATAATAAACATTTTCTGTACTATGCTCTGCCCTGGTTTCAAAAAATATATGTTCCCGCGGTACGCCCAATTCGATTGCATATAATTGCATGATGATGGCTTCATAATAAGGCGTATACACCGCCGAACCTGAAAACAGGATGTTTTTCGTGATTCCCTGGTCGTATAAATACTTTGCCCAATACACCCTGCCCTTCATGGTTTTATCCCATGTTCCATTCCTGAAAGGCACGCCCGGAACGATTACGACATCAAAAATTTTCTGGCGGTAAGACTCATACAGTCGCTTGGTCGATTTGCCTGAAAAGGAACAGGAATTGAAAATTATTGAAAGTAAAAAGCCTTTCAGAAACAACCAACTCCATTTGTTTTTTGAAGAGGAAACAAACCTGGTGAAAGGCATATTGAAATAGAGTTTATGATGAATCACAATCAAAATCGTTTTTTGAAAGATGTTTGGTTGCTCCTCATTGCTGTAAATGTACAAGGGAGATTATTTTTTCTTTTTACCAAAAAGAAAAAATAACAAAATCATATTTACAACGATGAACCATTGAAAAACCAATGCTGGTCAACAAATCGGTCTTAAACAACATTCAGCATCATTTATCTTCTTCCGGGAGGGCTTCTTGTTTTTGAGCAGGCGTCAACGGCTGCACCCACGAGTTATCGTATGGTTTGAAACACGGATCTTTCAGCAGTGTTTCGAGGGGTATTTTACTATCAATGTAACCAGCCAATGAACGGAATGCAGCATTGTTCTCTTTTTTAAGAATGAGCAATGCCGAATTGGTGCCCGCCTTCACCGCAATGGGCACGCCACCTCCCAACTCTGCCCAATGCCCGCCCAGCAAAAGATTTTTCACGGGAGTTTGATAATGGGCGATTTTATTCTGCATGTTCTCCCGCCCGGGTTTAGCGCCCATCATGGTGCCGTTTTTATTGCCCGTATACCGGTGATGGGTAACCGGCGTGGCTACCTCATAAAACAGGATATGCGATCGCAACCCGGGAGCAAATCTCTCTTCCACCCTGCCAATGATCTGCTCAGCGATTTCCGTTTTCAAATTTTGATAGGCTTCACCACGGGTATAGTTCCCCTGTTCATCCTGTTCGGTAAACCAGTTCTTATTAAAATCCATGTAAGCCGGCATAAAAAGGGTAAGTGTTCCCTTCCCTGCGGGCGCAAGGGATTTGTCGCGGAGGGAAGGCGCTAAAATGCTGATTTCACTTTTTAACGGATCGCCACTGGAATGATCCTGAAAGCTTCCTTTTTCGCTGGCGATATGAACAAGTTCTTCATTAAACCCAAGCGCTTCGGGAGGACAATCCAGGGCAATTGAAATAGTAACGGAAGAGCTGTACATCTCCGCCATTTTCAATTTATTTTTCAACTTTGCAGGGATGGCATCCGGTGGCAGCATCTTCTCATACAATGTTTCCACATCATTGGCGGCAATGATATATTTGCATTGAATACTCAGATCTTTTCCCCGCTGCTGAAAGGCGATGCCTGTAACCCTATTGTTTTCAAGCAATACCCTGGTTACCCTGCAATTGCAATTTACCTTATTACCATAAAACTTAACTACATGCTGCAACCATTGCGGAATTGCCTGCCCACCACCTTTGGGAGGACTTTGAAAATCCCCGTAATAGGCCCATCCAATCGGTACCAGGCAGGAAAGCAGTTCTGTTTCCGAAGCAAATATTTTATGGATTGCCTCGTTTTTAAAGTATTTGGAGAGTCCTTTTTTTAATCCCTGTTCACCACTAAATCTTATAAAAGGGATGAAAGGAATTACAAACTCCAGTAATCTTCTTTTATTCTTTATCCGCTCAAAAAAAGACATGCTTTCTTCCGAACGAAAGACGCGGCTGTAATTTTTAAATGACTTCCCCAGTTTTTTAGCCGCTTTAAAGAACTGTTCAATGCCTTTTTGATCTTCGGGGAACTCGCTGATCAGCTGGTTGCGCCATTCATCTGGATTATTCGTGAGCAGATAATCAAATCCATCGCCCTTATATCTTCGTATTCTTTTTTGTTGAATTGCATTTGGATGATCGGACCCAAGGGCATCGAATAACCTGCTTACCAGTCCATCGGGGTTGCATTGGTTTAGCCAGTGGATGGCGGTGTCGAAAATAAAGTCCTTTCGCCTGAAGCCAGCCAGGTAGCCCCCCACATGCGGTTCCTTTTCCAAAACACAAACAGAAAAGCCCGCTTTGCTTAACAATGCTGCTGCTGTTAACCCTCCCACTCCGGCGCCGATTACCCCAACATCATAGTAAGGCTTTAATCCAGTTTGTCTCATTCAATAATTTTATCAGCGTGGTTATAGAAAATATAGCGGTAATGTGAAAATGTGAGGATATGTGATACTCTGCTCTTGCTAAGTTAACCAATTATTTAAGTTCAACATCAGGGCAAGCTTAAGGATCAAGCGGCTAAGCATCCGTTTATCCCGTTAATGAAAAAAAATTAGGCTGTGAATGATCTGCAACAGAACCGACCATCAGCATGGTTTAGAACCCCCGCTGGCTAGCGGGGCAGGGGGGCTAAAACCCCATCCATCTTAAAGTAAACGACCGTATCATCCACAAGCGAAGCACCCAACTTGATCTTTCCATCTTCCTCCACAGTATATTTTATGGTAGCATGGATGCTATTATTTTCAGTGGGATCTATTATCGTTAAAAATTTCATTTGCCCGGCACTTACCAGTTTTGTCTTTATTGTTAGTGCCGATTCCAGTATTTCCTTTACCATCTGCATCATACATACACCCGGCACCACCGGCTGCCCGGGAAAATGGCCTTCAAATATACTATGAGTATCATTTATTTCCAGTACGGCATTGATCTTGCCACTCTCCTGCTCCAAACTGGTAATATAAAAAAAATCTCCTGCTAACATTATTTAGGTATTCGTTTTAAGGCGATGGTGAAGTTGAAATTTTTATGAGTGATGCCAATACTATCCGGTATTCCGTTAACATAATCCTTCATCACCGCTTGCATTACCGGTTTTCTTTTGGATGATCTTTCCAGTCGCACAAGTTCGGTTCCTTCGGTATTGGTTATGTAATGATAATAGCCATTTTCTCGTTGGAAAGTATAATAAATCAATCCCTCATTTTTCCGGATAAGCACATCTTGCGGATTGATGTTCTCCATCATTACCAATTCAAAATCTTTCCGCAGTGTTTTGATCAAAGCCTTCTTATTCATTTGCTGAATGATGGAAAAAACTTTAAAGCCGCTATCTTTTGAAAATTGAAAATCGAAAAACTTAAACCCGATTTCGTTTGAAAATACCATGCGTACACTGCTGTCGGGCATCCTTTTTATCATCAGCAGGCCGCTCAAATGATTGCCCATCACATCCACTCCTGCTTTGTACAATGCAACTGAAAATGTGGGTTTAAATTGTTGTAAGACAGCAGCATCACCAGTTGTGGACTGAAGATGTTTGTATGCGGATGTACACCCAAGCATCAGCAGCAGGCAACTACTGAATAGTAAACAACGCATCTTGAATATTTGTGTTCAGTTCTTTGTTTGCAAAACGAATGATAGTATAGTCTCCGCCAACTTCCTGCATCTCGATACTGTTGGCTGAATAATCCTTTTTATCGACCACCACGTTTATATTTTTAAACAGTTCCTTCAATCCTTTTACAACAGGTACCAATTCAACAAGGTAACCGGTTTTGCTTTCAAATACCTTTGTTTTAAAATCTGCATTGCTTAGCATCGAACCCTGCATACAATCGACCATTATCTTATTTACCTGCTGAAACAATTTATTGGATCTCGCCGAAACTTTGTTTTCTTTTTGCCCATCTTTAACAAACACCTTATCCTTATTAATGATCATCAGGTACTGGAAGGGTTGATTGTATTCCATACGTACCAGGTTATTCCTTTTAAACCAGAATTTCCCCTTTGAAACAATTTTTTCAGTGAGCATACTCAGATTTTTTTCCTGCACAAAATTGCTCTTAATGGTTTGTGTTTTCTGTGTGGCGGCTGAGAACTCGGTCGTAAACCTGGCAATATCCGTTACCGGGCTATAGCCGGCATACTGGGCATAGGAAGCATTTACTATAAAAAAGAGGGCCAGGATAATAAAAAATACTTTACGCATAAGGTTTCAAATGTAACATTTTATCCAATCGTACAATCTCGTAGCCGCTGTCTTTAACCTTTTGTATAAACGCGGCCAAAACAGCCAGGGTGGTTTTGCTGGTATCATGAAACAGAAAAACAGCGCCGGGTTTTATTGATTTACTGATCTTATCCAATAAATATTTTTCATCCTTTATTACCGTATCCATTGAACGTACACTCCATCCCACCGGGGTGTATCCACCATCAATAATTGCTTTTTTCAAATTCGGATTGATAACGCCATATGGCGGACGAAACAATTTCGGTTGCACCCCTATTACCCTTTCCATTTCATGATCCATCATTGTCAAATCTTTCAGCATCTTTTTGGCCGAAAAAAGATCAAACCAGCTATGATGAGAATAACTGTGGTTACCAATAAGATGACCATCCTGGTGAATCTGCTGAAATAAATTTTCATTTCCCCTGATTCGTTTGCCAATGCAAAAGAAAGCAGCCTTTACCCCCTGCTCATTCAGTACCTGCAAAACTTCCGCCGTGTATTGATTTGCGGGGCCATCATCAAAACTAATTGCAATTTCTTTTTTGTCGGTATTGGCAAAGCAGATCATCGGTAAAAAAAAACCGGACTCAACAAAATAACATCCATAAAAAACAATGCCAGAATAGATGAATACCATTGAAGGATAAATGATAAACGGAAGATCCACGAATATATTAATGCATACAACAATCACCAGCAGTAAAATGAAAACGATATTCGTATTCCTGAAAGTTAACATGCCGAGATCAATAGTAAGGAATGATGTGTATTTTGGAAATGATTGTAGATCAATATTCTTTTTATCTTCCCGGGAACATTGCCGGTATGTTCAAGCGATGGCGGCAAGCTGCCTGATTGGATAATATTGGACGCCAGCCAAAGCGCAAAAGCTGATGAAGTAGGGTATTCGCCACAAAGAGGTTTATAATTTACAGTTGGTACTTTATCAAATACAGATTGCTCAAGTTTGCTGTATACTTTATCCTCTTCCATATCTCCATTTCTGCCGGTAATAAGCAAATCAATTTCCGAAGACACAATGGACTGTCCAGATAAGAATGATGCAATATGTTGTTCTGTTTCCTGTATATTGGCAGGCTTGTAAAAGGTAGTCAATGCCTCGAGCACAGCAAAGTCGTTTGCGGTCGGCTGACTGGCAAGTAAAAAAAAGGCCGCACCTTCGCCCGCAATGGTGCCTTTGGTTGATTGCGCTAATAGGTTAAGATTAGATACCGGCTCTTTTTTGTACAGCCCAAAGCGGGATAAAATAGCATGACTGGTATCGGTGGTTTCATCCAATCCACCTACCAACACGTTGGCTGCTTCACCCTCTTTCAGCAATAACATAGCATCCAATAAGGCGCTTTCAAAAGAAAATCCCCTATGCACAAACACATTGTTGTAACCATTACAATGCAGCATCAGTGCAATTTGTGCACCCACCGTATTATGAGTAGATTGTATAAACGCGGTAGGTGCAAGCAGTTCTTCCTGCTGCTCCACCATTTTGGATAAGAAGATACCGGTATCTTCAAGGCATCCGTATGCGGTGCCGGTAACAATCGCATCGGGAACTTCCACTCCAGCCTCTTGCAGGCATTCCATTGCAGCAGCAACACCCATTTTAATAATACGGCTCATCCTTCTTATCTGCTTCACATCGATAAATGCCTTGTAATCCGGTTCCACACAATACAAGCGGTTACCACTGTGTTCAACTATTTCCGCCAGCAAACCAGGGTGCCCGAATGTTTTTTGCGGTGAAATATTGCCTGTTGCCCGTATATACAGCTTCATCTTATATTTTTGAAAAGATCAGGGATGAACAATTTCCGCCAAAGCCGAAGGAATTGGAGAGCACATTTTTAACCGAGACGTCTTTTAGCAACAAAGTTTCCGGCACAAAGGGAAGTTCTTTCATGGGAGTTTGCAAACGCAGGTTGGGATAGATAATATTTTCTCTTAAAGCGAGTACTGAAAATACTGCTTCCAATCCCCCACTGGCGCCCAATGTATGGCCGGTAAAAGATTTGGTAGAACTCATTTTAGGATATACTGGTCCAAATAAACGCTTTATGGCAGTGCCTTCCGCGATGTCGTTGTTTTGTGTGCCGGTGCCATGGAGGTTGATATAGTCGATTGCTTCGGGAAGAAGCCCGGCTCGGTCCAATGCGCCTTTCATCGCCAGGTAAGATCCTGTTCCATCCGGTGAAGAAGCCGTTTGATGGTAGGCATCATTTGCATTGCAATACCCGCTTAACTTGCAAAAGGGAGCTTTTTTTAGCACAGCCGCCACCTTTTCAGATACCATCACCACATATCCCGCGCCTTCGCCAAGGTTCAATCCTTTCCGGTTTTCATCGAAAGGTTTGCAGGGATCCTGGTCAAGGATCATCAGCGTATTAAAACCGTTGAGGGTAAACTTTGTCAGTGCATCCGTGCCACCAGCAACCACTACATCAAGAATATTGTTCCGGATCAGTCTTGCGCCATAAAAAACTGAGTTAGCTGAGGATGAGCAGGCCGTACTGATGGTAGTAACATAATCGCGGATGCCCAGGTAATCTGCAGCCAGTTCAGATATATAACCACACTCGTGGTGAACCACGTCCCGCAGTTTGCCTTTTTTGTGATCTGGTAAAAACGCGTTGAAGAATTGCTCCGTTCTATCCATGCCGCCAACTGTATTGGCAGAAATAAACCCAGTGCGAAAATTCGACAAAGCCGCAATCGCCGCATTTTCGAGCGCTTCTTTTGCAGCCACCATACTCAGCATTGCAGTGCGACTAATTATTTTGGATAAACCTAATTGCTCTGAAAGGGCATCGTTGCTAAGCTTTACTTCTGCCACAGGCAAGGTTTTGCTGTGAACAGAATGCAGGTATGCCATCTCTCCCATCCCCGCCTGTTGATTTTCAAGCGCATTCAGGCATTCGGATAGATTGTTCCCGATTGCCGAAATAGCGCCCATACCCGCAATAAAAACAGGAGCATTCATTGTTAAGTATTTTGAGGCTGGTGTTCCCGGATGTATTCAGCAATGGTTCTTACCGAACGAAATACCTTGGGCCCATCCTCGGCATTGGAAAGCTTGATCTTGTATTGTTGTTGTAATAAAACGATCAGTTCCAGGGCGTCAATTGAATCCAATCCCAAACCTTCCACAAACAGTGGCTGATCATCGCCGATGTCCTCCGGCTTCACATCCTGCAAATTCAACTGGGCAATGATCTGCACCTTCAAATCCTGTATTAATTTATCCATTGTCTGAATGATATATTTTATTTAAATTATCCGTTGTAAAAAGATCGTCCGCAACATCATTAACGGCAGCGGAAGGTTCATTCTCCGCCCCTTTTTCAATAAAAAACAATACTGCCTTATATTCTTCCCCAATGCATTCAACCCATCCACAAATACAAGCCTGCAAGATATTGCTATTCATCAGCCCGCTCACATATTTCTGTATAAAGCCGGCATCGAATTCTTCAAATATAAAAAAAGCATTCTCTCCTTTGAAATTATGTTTAATGCAAATTTCACCGATTACGATATTGGGTAGCGTGTATACAAACAAGGCAGGACTTGCAAATTCCCGTGCGGATTCAAAATATTTCAGATCCGCATCGAGGCTTGAATTGGCATTGGTTAAAATGATGCCAACTTGCTCCGGTGCATATCTTGCTGACTCAAAACTGGCTTTTAATAAAAATTCAGCAGCAAGCCAGCCCAGTTTGCTAAGATGATCCATTTTGTAAAACTTCGGGTATTTTACGCCCAAATGCTGGTAGGCCGTCATTAAAAACCCGGCTGTATCCAACTCAGTGTATTCATACAATGTTTGCCCGTTTTTTACAAGACGGTTACTGCTAATTATGGTACTGGCGGTAATATAAATTGGTGCAGGCAAGTCTATGGATTTGTTTTTTCGGCCATTGAATCCCGTAGCCCAATGATATGAGCAAGCTTGTGCAGAGCGGTTTCATGATCCTTTACATAAGGATTGGTGGTATCCCAAACATAACCGGCCAGTACGGAGCAGATCATGCTTTTTATAGCAGGCACCTGGTTGTCGGCAAAAAAGATAGTATCCAATGTTCCTTCATACCAGGCCATTACATAAGAGCGGAAAGTGTTTACTCCCTGCATCATAATTTCAGTGTATTCTTTCTCCCAGTCGATGGTTTCGCCATTCAGTTTTCTGATCACCAGGTTGGCAGCCAACTGGCTGCTAACGGTGGCAAGTGTAACCCCCGAGGAAAAAACAGGGTCGAGAAATTCAGTCACATTGCCCGTAAGCACATAACCTTCGCCATAAAATTTGGACGTAGTGGACGACCATGCTTCCAATACCCGCGGTTCAAAAACGAACTTTACATCCTTGAAGCGCTCACTCAGGTAAGGTTCTGATGCAATCAATGCCCTCAGTTGTTCTTCATTTGAACCCTCATGCTTGTTAAAAAATGTTGGTTCACCCACAAAACCCAACGAGGTAATTCCACTTGAAAAAGGAATCACCCAAACCCATACGCCATAAGCATGCACGATGATGGTGATGCGGTTGGGCTCATCATCCATAGAACGTTTGTTGTCGACGGTATGCGCAAATAAGGCTTTCCGGGGAACCAGGTTTGAGGGCCGGTCGAGGTTAAACAGGCGGGGGAT
The DNA here is from genome assembly GCA_025963635.1 of Ferruginibacter sp. Lineage (GTDB taxonomy): Bacteria > Bacteroidota > Bacteroidia > Chitinophagales > Chitinophagaceae > Ferruginibacter. The sequence goes on along the minus strand of JAOQAK010000080.1, from coordinate 232,324 downwards.
CACCCTGCCATAGCCGCTGCCGTCAACGAGGAACCTTGCTTCAACAATGCTTTTAACACCGTCCTTGTCTTCAATAGTAGTGATCGAATCAGTGCCATTGAACTCGATGTCCGTTACCGTAGTTTCATAGCAAACGGGTACGCCCATTTTCTCCAGTTCATCTGCCAGTATTTTATCAAACTCTGCTCTTGGCACCTGCCAGGTCCAATTCCAACCGGGAGTGAACTGGTCGGCAAAAAGATAGTCGCAGATCTTGCCATTCTTTACAAATTTTGCCCCAAATTTTTCCTGGAAACCGCGTTCTTTTATTGCGTCTAAAAACCCTGCCTCTTCCAAAGCTTCCATACAACGCGGCAACAAACTCTCACCTATTACAAAACGGGGAAATTTTAGTTTCTCCACAATTTTCACTTTGAAACCTGCTTTGTTGATGATGGAGGCGGCAACTGTACCCGCCGGTCCGGCTCCGATTACTAATACATCTACTTTTTCTGAGTTCATTTTTTTGTGGTTTAATCTTATTCCTTTTACCCGAAACAATGGGGAAAGAGCAACAACGGCTTAGGTAGCTCCTTCCAGGCAGAATAAGATGTTTAATATTTGTGCGGGCTTTCCATCTAAAAATGGAAGCCTCTGAATAACCGATCTAGTTATGTTCTACTAGCTGTGTTTCCTTGCTGAACATCGTTGTGTCACTCCCTTGTACGACATACCATTGTGGATCTATGATTACGGGGAAATTGAAGGTTTTTCGGATGTTTGGGATCTGAGTAAGCCACGCCGCAGCGTGGCTCTACAGGCGTACTATCAACGCCCAACCACCAACCACCAACCTTCAACCTTCAACCTTTTTCTTCCTGCATTTCAACAAACTTTGGCTCAACCCAATATTATCTACCTGTTCAACCACCTCAAAACCCGCCGTTTCAATACAAGATAAAAAAGTTTCAGCACTATACATCTGGCTGGTGCCATTTGCGAGGGCTGTAAAATACAGCGAGGTTTGTTGCAGGCAAAACGCAGCGATCTCGAAACGCTGCAGATCCCAGAAGGGTTCCAGGATAATTACCGTTCCGTTATCATCCAACGCATCGTAACATCTTTTTAAAATCGAAACAATTTCATCTTCAGAAAAGCAATCTAAAAACTGGCTCATCCAGATGGCATCAAACCCTTTCGGAAATTTTTCGTTTTGGTCCAGGATATTGACCGGCAAAAAGGAAATCCTGGTCTCCAGTCCCAATTTTTCAACCTTGGATTTGGCCACGTTTAACTGTCCGGGCAAATCCATAATAGTGATCTCTATTTCAGGGGAATACTTTGTAGATGCGATGGCCCATTTACCCGTATTGCCACCAATGTCAAGCAGCTTTTTGACACCGTTATTGTACACTTTTGGTAATACTTTCATAAAAGCATCGTCCGAAAAAAAATGGTCAAAAGCGAACCAGCTTTTTTGCACATGCGGCGGCAATTGCGAAAGACCCTCATAAATCGTATGCCATTCGCCAAATTCTTTTAGTCCTTCTGCCCTGCCGTTTTCTATGCTCTTGTCCAACGCAAAAAGGCCCTTATAACATACATCATGAACAAAATCCATATTGGTTTTAGTGAGCGGATCATTCAAAATAAAATGACCGGTTTTTGCTAAAGTATATTTGTGATCATTTACCAACACAAGCCCGGTGCTTAAACCGGATTCCAGTAAAACCCTTACTCCATATAAAGGGAGTTTCACTTTTTCAACAATTTCCGCCAACAATATCCCTTCACTGCCGCTTTCTTCAATAACGGATAAGATTCCGGAATTCCTTAATACCCTTGCCGCCTGGAAAATTACCGGTCCAAATGCGATCCATTGTGCCGCCTCTTTTGCTTCGAAAGCAGTTTTTTTATCCTTTGTAAAAAAGCTCATCAAAATTTAAATGTATTATACTATTTTAAAAAATCATTCACTTACTAAAAGTTTTACGCCTGGTGAATTGTGAATGGTGAATGGTGAATGCCGATTCATATTTGCTTCCACCGTCAGTCGTCAACTTCAGCCTTCCGTATTTAACCTTCAACCATCAACCCACAACTTTCAACTTTCAACTTTCAACTTTTAACTTTCAACTTTCAACCATCTATCATCGAACAAAAGTCATTCACTTTATCATAAGCCAGGACCCCCCCTTCGGGGGGCAGGGGGGCTTTTACTAAAAACAAGCGCCGCATTGCATCCACCAAAACCTGAAGCGGTCTTGAGGCAGGTTTTTAATGGCGACTCCTGCAATTCAACCGATACATTTAAAGGTTTTGTAACTCCCAGCCGGCTGAAACCCCTGCTTGGTAAAATTATATCCTGTTGTAAAGATTGAATGCTTATGATTGATTCGATGATTCCCGCAGCGCCCAATGTATGCCCATAATAGCCCTTCAAGCTATTAACGGGTACCGAGAGCAGGCCAGTCAGCGAAATCGCCAATGCTTCCATCTCATCGTTATAAACTGTAGCAGTGCCATGGGCCGAAATTAAGTCAATATAGCCGGCCGTAACGCCAGCATCTTCCATGGCTTTCATAATGGCTTGCCCAAGTTCTTCGCCCGTACGGGAAGGACCTGAAATATGGTTGGCATCATTACTCACTGCTCCGCCCGTAATCCTAATCCCCTGTGAATACTCTTCATTGGAGGAAAGCACGATAGTAGCTGCCCCTTCGCCCAGGTTGATGCCGTTGCGGTCTGCATCGAAAGGCTTGCATGGGCCAGCACTAATGGCCTGGAATGACTGGAAGCCGGAGAGCACGAATTTGGAGATCACATCTGCGCCCACCACTACAGCATTGTCGTACTGGTCTGATTGAATAAGTCGCTTACCCACTAAAATCGCCAACAACCCTGAAATGCATGCATTGGAAACCACCAGCGGGGTATTGGCACAATGAAAATATTCAGCTATTAAACTGGCAGAAGTATGCAGGGCAAGGCGCTTTTTTATTTGAGGGGTAACCACCGTATTTTCCACCAGGCTGATATTTCCCTTGGTGGAAGAAATGATTACAATGGTTTTTGGATCGGCAATATTAACACCGGAATTTTCCAGGGCATCGCTGATAGAAGCTATCAGCAACTGTTCAAATTTTGTATAGTGAGATCTTTCGCCTGCTACCAGTTCGATGTTTTCATCCAATAGCGAAGCATAAAACGAGTCTTCGCTAAGCACAGGATTAGTATGTTGTTTCACTCCCGAAAACCCCTTGGTAATGGCAGTAAAATTTTCATGGGTGGTTAGTCCAAGTGGTGAAACAATATTATCAGCAACAATAAAAACGTCTTTCATCTTTATAAATTAAATAAACGCCTGTTGTTGTTTCCACGCTTCAAAGAACGGCGGATTGTTCAACTGCAATACAGAACCCGCCTTGTCTAAAAAAACCTGCACCGAAGAACCAACCGCTACCAGTTCATTTGTTTCGGCATTGTACAACCTGTATTTGAATTTTATTTTTGCAGCTTCGCAGGGAATATAAATCGTTTCGACAATTACTTTGTCGCCAAACCGCAAAGATTTTTTATAATCACATTGCACATTCACAATGGGGGTGATGAACCCCTGCCGGTAAACTTCCAGGTAGCCCAGGCCATGATCTTTGCCAAATGATTCCCGGCCATCTTCAAAATAACGGATATAATGCCCGTGCCATACAATGCCAAGGGGATCCGCTTCATTAAAACGCACCAAAACCTCTGTTCTGTTACTCAGTTCTTTTTTCATAGACAAAAATAATTTCTGATGGCTGATTCTGATGTCTGATGTCTGATTTTTTGATGTCTGATATAAGAACATCAACCATCACCAAAATAAAATCCTGCACTATAAAATTCAGCACAAACTTCCTATTTCTAAGAGAATTATAAGTCGAAAAAAATCAGACATCAAAAAATCAGCAATCAGAAATAAGAATTTAGCCTCCGTATTTTGATTTCCACTGCTTGTATTTCTTCTTTTCAATATCTTCTATTACATCCCGGATAGGGTTTGCCCAATAATTGCGGAATCCGAAGGCCATACCAGTTTTGCCGATCATCCTTTCTGTCATCAACACTTTTTTAGCGCCCATATCTATTAGGGTTACCCACATGGCAGCCCCTTTATTTGCCTTGCTCATACTTTCCATTACAATTAACAACCCTACTCCTTTCTTGCCTTCAAAATCAAAACCCTTTACAAGCTTGCTGATGTCTTCCTCCTTAAGGCGGTTATAATCGGCAGAATTGGTCGATTTAATTTCTTCTGCATTGATCTTAGCGTTTCTTTTAGTCACCATGGAAAGATCATGATCGATGTTGCTTTTGTGAAAAGCTCCCGCAAGATCATATCTTTTGGGCTCGTTCACTATCAAGTCGTTGATGGCCGGGTAATTCCGGTCACGCACATCCAGTGGACTTTCAGGAGCATCAATCAGCTTTGCAAGCGTAAAATCTACTCCCAGGTAAAAAACAGGTGTTTCAGATGAATTGAATACATCCTTTGCAGTTTGGGCGTTAGCAGTTTGGGCAGTGCCCAATAAAAATGCAAACGCAATAAGCCAGTTTAATTTGTTCATACGTTTCATGATTAAGTTTATTTTGATTGAGAAATAAAAATTTTCATTTCGCATTCTGCCAACAACACCTCCCTGGATCGCACACTTCCGCGAATAAGTGTTACATCGAATATTTGATTTTGTATAGTGATTTCAGTTCTCAATTCATCGTTCACCGAAGGCAGCGCATACACTACCAGGTTTTTTACCGCCCCAATATATCCTACCCTTACCGGTTTGTTTTGAAGTCCCGCTAAATAGCCTTCCCTAGCGGCGGCGGTTTGTGCGATGTTTTCTACCAGGCCGGCTTCCGGCAGTTGGCCGTTTTCAACCAGTATATTATCAGCCTTTACCAAAAAGCTACTGGAGGTAGCATTTTCATTGTTCCCCGTCAGCCGGTCTATCATTACAAAAGGGGGCCTTTGTGGAATAAACGAAATGATATTATCAGTCAGGCTGGTCATGTTATGCAATTGCAGGTTTAGCCCAAAACTCATAATAGTTGAACCATTGCTCAGGGTATCGTTTTACTTTATTATTCATTTCTCTTGTAAAATCATTTAGCATCGCCTGCATCACTTCTTCCTTTGGCCCAACAGAACATTCCCTGATTTCGCTTGCAAAAAAATGATAGTGCAAACTGCTTTCCTTTACTGCAAAAACAAAAGACACCGGCACATTGAATTTTGTTGCCAGTAAAAACGGCCCCATCGGAAAACGTGCCTTTTCACCGAATAATTCGCCCATCATTGTTTTATTCCCTTCTATAAACCTGTCGGCATGAATACATACCAGTTCGTTATTTTTAAGTGCATCGCTGATGGCGTAAATATGCGACAAATCATTCTTAATTACAATTACATTTACGGGCGGCTTACCAGTAACAGAATCAAGATATTCTTTTATTTTTTGATATTCCCCATCGAATATTACTATGTTGATCTTTGTTTCAAGCCGTTTCAATAAGTATCCCGCAATATCCCAGTTACCGATATGAGCACTCAAAAGAATCCCTCCACGCTGCAAGCCTGCCATTTTCCTGAGATTATCTTCTCCGTCAAAATTGAATGTGAAATTGTTTTTGATACCCGACATTACCACTACTTTGTCAATTATGCTTTGGCCTAACTGAAAATAGTTTTTGTATAGATATACCAAAGATTGTAACCGTCCAAAGCCAATTCTCCGATGATAAAAACTGAATAAGGGCCTGGAAGTTTTATTAGAGAATAATAAAAAGTAGACAACTACAAATCTTAAAAGAAAATAAGCTGGTAAAACTCCGCCATTCCTCAATACCCATACAAAAATGCCGTAACCTAATTTGTTTCCCCGGGATTTACCTTGCCATGATGACATTTAAACGAGTTCTTTTGAATTGACACGTGAAATCACATAGTTACAAAAGTCCTCGTAAGTTTTGATCCCCACAAAATCTTCTGGTTTTACTTTAAATTTAAAGTTGCTTTCTATTACCACCACGAGGTCAATATAATCAAGGCTATCCAGTCCCAGCGTGTCTTTTAAATTGGCATCAGGAGTGATCTTTTCTTCTTCCACTTCAAATTCCTCGATCATGAATTGCCGGATTTTCTCTATAATTTCAGTATTGTTCATAAGCTTCTATTTAAGGTTTTTTAATAATGAGGGACGAGTTTGTTCCTCCAAAACCAAACGAGTTGGACAAAAATACAATTATATCTTTTTCAACAGTTTTTTTTGCAATATTCAATTTAACGGATTCTTCATCAGGGTTTTCGAAGTTGATATTGGGTGCAACAAACCCATTCTGCATCATCAGCATTGAATAGATCACTTCACTTGCACCAGCCATCCAGCACTCATGCCCTGTCATTGATTTTGTGGAACTTACTAACGGTCTGCTGCTGCCAAAAACTTCGTGAATGGCTTTCGCCTCGCTTAAATCACCAGCCGGCGTAGAGGTAGCGTGTGCATTGATATAATCCACCTCCGATGAGCGCAACCCTGAATCCTTTAAAGCCATATTCAATGATCGTACGGGACCATCTACGGTAGGATTGGAGATATGCCCGCCATTGGATGAAAACCCATATCCCACAATTTCGCCCAAAATATTTGCGCCCCTTTTTACGGCAGAGTCAAGACTCTCAAGTATCACTGTTGCACCGCCCCCGCTCGGCACAAGACCGTCACGATCACGGTCAAATGGCCGGGATGCATGTTCCGGCTCAGACTCTAAAACTGAAAATGCGGACAAGGCATCAAAAGAACCCATAGAATATTTATTGATTTCCTGTGCTCCTCCGCAAATGATACAATCCTGCAGGCCCGCTTTAATAAACTGGTAGCCGATACCGATCGAGTGCGAACCGCTGGCGCAGGCAGCACTGATGGTAAGATTGATGCCCCGCAACTTGAAAATGGTGGCCAGGTTCATAGTAACGGTAGAATTCATTGTCTGGAATACAGAACCTGAACCTACCAGCATGGTATCTTTCTTATCACGGATGATGTCATTGGTTTCTATCACCGATTTAGCCGAACTGTCGTTGCCATACAAAATTCCTATCTCATGATCATTAATGTAATCCTGGCTAATCCCTGCATTCTTCAATGCTTCCAGGGTAGCAACATAAGCGTATTCTCCCTGTTCGGGAAGCATGATACGTGCCCGCCGGTCTAGCGTTCCCTTCAAATCTGGTTTTTCGAGAAAGCCAGTCAGGCCCGAACGGTAGCCGAACTCCTTGCGATCAGGATCAAGTACAATACCTGATCGTCCATTATACAGAGATTGGGTTACCTCGTCAAGATTTTTCCCAATACAGGAATAGATTCCCATGCCAGTGATCACTACTCTATTCATTGCAGTTTGCGCCAGGTTTAAAATATCATAATGATGAATAAAAATATCAGCCTATTCATATATGCCCACCATAAAGATGGATGAATTGCTATAAAGGTTAAATGCGTTGTAGTATACGGAATGCCTCTTCGTTTCAATTGGTTAGCATATATATTGGGTGATCTGTCGAAATTTGCTATTGGTTTGGGAACGCTTTATTTAATTTAATCTGATTCAATCGATGGATCTTATAACGATCCGGGGCCTGGTTAGGAATATAAACCACCATTCACATTGATTATTTCCGCCGTAATGTAACCCGCTTCCGCTGATGCCAGGAAACCTACTGCCGAAGCCACTTCTTCGGGTAAACCAAATCGTTTTACCGGGATCATCCCCTTTAATTCATTCTCATCCAAACCTTCTGTCATATCTGTTTTGATAAAACCGGGTGCGACTGCATTTACCGTTACCCCGCGCTTTGCCACTTCCTGCGCCAATGCTTTGGTGGCGCCTATTACACCTGCTTTGGCAGCTGAATAATTGGTTTGTCCCGGCAGGCCTTTCAATCCGGAAAGGGATACTACATTGATAATTCTGCCGTATCGTTTGTGGAGCATGCTGGTTAACACCATCCGGGTAACATAAAAGAAACCGTTCAAGCTGGTATTTACAACAGATTCCCATTGTTCATCTTTCATCCACATCATCAGGCCATCTTCTTTAATGCCGGCATTATTCACCAATACCTCGATATAATTATCCTTATTTTTTTCGATCCAGTTGCCGAGCAATGTCTGCACGTCTTCTTTTTTGCCTACATCAAATTTTAGGATCTCACCATTGCCGCCATTTTCTTTTAACTGTAGCAGGGTATTGTTTGCTTCTGTGTCGTTGCTTTTATAATTCACAATTACGTAATACCCCATCGAAGCCATTCTATAACAGATTGCCCTGCCAATACCTCTTGAACCGCCTGTAACCAATGCACATTTCATTTTTTATCGTCCTCCTGTAATTTAATGATTTTTGTTTACAGCTCTTTCAGCAAGCCGTTGCCACTTGCCGGCACAAATAAATCCCCTCTGAAAGAGATTACAGGGTCGGAATTCTCGAAGTAGGTCTTCACTTTTTCAAGATCCTTATACTTAGGCAAATCTTCTATGAACTTAGGAAAAATTTTCCGGATCGCGGTATAAATCTCGCGGGTGGTGGATGACAAACGTGGCACGCAATGGAGATAATCAATTGCCTGTAACACCGTCATCATTTGTATGGCAAGCACTTCAAATGTATTGTCGATTACTCTTTTTGTCATCAGGGCGGCGTTGCAGCCCATACTTACAATATCCTGGTTGTCGTTATTATTGGGAATACTGTGAACGTACATGGGGAAAGACAGTGTTTGATTTTCCGCTACAGTGGAAGTTGCGGTGAACTGCATCCCTTGCATGCCGAAATTAAATCCTAAAACACCCAGGTTTACAAATGGTGGAAACTTCTGGTTCAGCTTTTCATTTAAAAGATAATTCAGTTGTCTTTCAGAAAGCATTGATAATTTGGTGATGGCGATCTTCAACTTGTCCATTTCCAGCGAAACATAATCACCATGAAAATTTCCACCGTGAAATATATTTTCATTGAGATGATCGATCACTGGGTTATCATTTACAGAATTTAATTCGTCTACTACAATTTTCTCTGCCTGTGCGATGGTATCGAAAACCGGTCCCAGTACCTGCGTTACACATCGCAGCGAATAATACTCCTGCACTTTATCCTGGAAAACTTCCTGGTCGAGGTTATCGGGATTATACAAATGTTCCGAGCGGTCGCGGATCATTTTACTATCTTTTAAGATGTCACGGAGCATTGCCGCTATCTTATTCTGGCCTTTATGATGTTTTACAATATTCAATTCGTAAGAATAATGATCATCAAATGCCTCAACAATTTCATTGATCATGGCCGACAACATTACCGACCACTCCAGTAATTTACGGGCCTGTATAATATTCACCATGCCGATGCCTGTCATGGCAGATGTGCCGTTCAATATCGCCAGCCCCTCGCGGATATGGATGGAAAGCGGTTTGATCTGCAACTTATTATAAATATCCATAGTAGGATATATTTCACCTTCATATACCACTTCGCCTTCGCCGATCAGCACCAACGCAAGATGGGCCAGTTGAATCAGGTCGCCACTGGCACCTACACCACCATGTTCATAAATACAGGGAAAAACATTTTTGTTGATGAGTTCTTTCAAAAGCTCCACTACTTCGGTATGCACGCCCGAATAGGCCTGCATCAGGCTGTTAAGCCGGGCGATCATTACCGCCTTTACCAACACGGGAGATACCAGCTTTCCGCCACCCGAACTATGACTGCGGATGAGGTTGTATTGAAGCTGTAAAAGGTTTTCCTCACTGACTTTATATTGAGCCATCGGACCAAAACCGGTATTGATGCCATAGATCAGTTTATTGGAAGAAAATTTCTGTAAAAAGCGATAATTCACTGCCACTTTTTCTACGGCAACCGTGTTTAAAACCACTCCCTTTTCTTTGAACAAGATTTCAGAAAAATCATTTAAGGTAAGGGCTCTGTCTCCTACATGTATCATGGGCCAATTTATTATAGGTCAAATTATTTACTGCAAAAACGGCTAAATTAGAATAAAGATTGCAGATTTTAATTTTTTGTGCAAAGCTCACAGGAAGATATAAAAATAACGGCAATTTCAACGCTTCACGTTTGCTTTTATGAAGTAGGAAAAATATATATATTTTTTCAGTGCTATACAGATTGAAATATATATTTTTAGCAGTAATTAGTAGTGATTTCCCTACTTTTAAAATTTCAAATAGTCAATTTATCATCCATTAAAACAGCTGGAATATGAAAATGATGCTCACATGTATTGCACTGGCAGCAATACAATCCTTTACTACCACCTCCCAGGCACAAAAACTTAAAGTCACGGAAGGAGACCTTTCGTCCGTGAAGAACGAAACCTCTATCAATTTCGACTTTACCTACGACAATATGGCTGTCGGTAAATTCGATACCGAAAAGGAGTATCTCGAAAAGAAGACAGAAGAATACAATAAAAAAGAGCCCGGCCGGGGAGATAACTGGGCCAAAAGCTGGGTAAGCGACCGCCAGGCACGCTTTGAACCAAAATTTATAGAATTATTTACCAAGGCAAGTGGGATGTCGGAGAGCAAAACTGCCAAGTACACCATCATATTCAAAACCAAATTCACTGAGCCTGGGTTTAATATCGGCATTGTTCGCAAAAACGCAAAAGTGAATGCAGACGCGATAATTGTGGAAACAGCCAATAAAAGTAAAGTGATCGCAATCATTTCCGTGGAGAATGCCCTGGGCAGAACCTTCGGCGGATACGACTTTGATACCGGTGAAAGAATTGCCGAAGCTTATGCAGATGCAGGCAAGGCATTAGGGAAATATGTTAAGAAGTAAAAAAATAAGTTGGAAAGATGGTCGTAAGCGCCTGTTAAATCAAGATTCCCTGCAGGTATACTTACATCTAAATTTCTCAGGTGGGTCTCAGCATCGTTAAGTGCGCCGTGATACAGCGGCTCCGCAGGCTATATTTTTGTATTCATTCGTGCATTCGTGGCATGTGACTAAAGAATCGCCCTAAACGTGATGTTAATTCTTTTCCCGTTTATTTTATTCGCTTTTGGCAAGCGATGTTCCCAATAGTGTTGGGTCTCGCCTTTCATTAATAAAAAACTGCCGTGAGTAAGGTTAATGGATACCACTTCTTCCTTATTTGCATAATTACGAAACTGGAAGGGTCTCTCGGCTCCAAAACTTACTGAACCAATCACCGGGTTAAGGCCGAGTTCCTTTTCATTGTCCCGATGCCAACCCATACTGTCTTTACCATCCCGGTAAAAGTTTAGCAATGCACTGGTAAAACTAACGCCAGCTATCAACTCAATTTTTTCTTTTATTTCTAATAGGGCATTTGTCCAGTTTTGCGGCTGCATGGTGATCCCCGAATAACTGTAAGGTTTAGCCGCATCTCCATGCCAGGCAGTAAGTCTTGGTTGCATTACTTCTTTTCCAAACATTTTTATCGGCTCCTGTTTCCAGTTAATTTCATTTGTTAACCGGATAAGGTATTCATCACTTTCTGCAGCTGAAAAAAAACCAGGATAAAAGATGGCTTCGCCTTTATAAGGCAGGATATTTTGAACCCTATTGAATAAGCTCTGTTGCATTTTTGTTTACAATTTACTATTCAATTTAAATAATATTTGTACCGGAAGATGCCATTCGTCGGAAACTCACCAGGTAAACTGTGAGCCTATTCACGGGCTGCTATTGATAGATTTATTAATTTCCATTCATTATACTGCATCTTCATGCAATGACCACATGGACGGTAGCCGTTATAAATCGCTTCCTCCTCCGAGATAAAGAAAACCCTGTTTTTGACCTTCAGTCGCCTACCGGATTTACAATTTAAACGGCCGTAAATTTTCAATACACTATTACCGGCAAAAGCGACCTGCTTATTCCTGATCAGTGATCTTAATTCTACAGCAGTTATTGAATCGTGCGATCTCATTTGTTTACGATAAAGCATCATGAAAAATAATCCCCAAAGTATACCGGTTCCCTTCCAATACTTCACTCACCCCATGTTTCATATTTACTTTGTAATATCCCTTACTTCCTTTCACTGGCCTGAAGTTGGTTGTAAAAAAAAGCATATCTCCCTTTTTGGGTTGCATTACCATGGCTTTGGATTGAGCCCGTGGTGTTTGTTGGGTTAACACGAATTCACCGCCCTTAAAGTCTTCGGCAGGACTACTTAAAAACAGTACCAACTGAATTGGAAAGAAAATTTCTCCGTACAAATCCTGGTGAAGGTTATTGTGCCCGCCCTTACCGTATTTTAAAATTAAGACAGTCGGCTTTGTTTGCTGATGCATCCTGCAAAGTTCCTGGAGTTCCTGGAGGGTGGCAGGAAATTGCAGGGGATTTTTTAGTGCATTCATCCATGCATTCGCAATGGTAGCGAGCCAAGGATAAACGCCTTCCCGGATGGTTTGAATTAAACCCGGCAGCGGGTAATTAAAATATTTATATTCTCCCAAACCGAACCGATGACGTTCCATTACAACTGTCTTCCTGTAAAAGGCGGGATTGTTATAATCCTGTATTAATTCCCTGCATTGTTCAGTATTTAAAAATTGGGGCACAAGAGCATATCCCTTCTCATTCATTTGCTCTGTTATATGGCCCCAGTTGATGGATGAGAGTCTTGCAGAAATGTTTTCCATTATCATTTGTTTTACGAAACATCTACCAAAGCACCCGGTAGCCTCTATGTTGTTAACAGGCCTTTTTATGCCACGGCAATAAGCCTTCAAATTAGATTGCTAAAGAAATCCTGGATGCTTCCCACCCGATTATGGCAGTTTTACGGGTGCTGCCCCAATGGTATTGGCCAAACGTTCCGGAAGATTGAATCACCCTGTGACAGGGTATTAAAAATGCAACGGGGTTATCTCCAATCGCCGACCCAACTGCTCTTGAAGCCCTTGGATTTTCGATGCTGGCCGCAATACTGCCGTACGAGGATAACTGGCCCATCGGAATTTTCAACAAGGTTTCCCAAACTTTAAGTTGAAAAGGTGTTCCCTTTAAATGCAATTTTATTTCTTTTAATTGCTGCCAGTCGTGGGTAAAGATGAACAAGGCATTTTGTTGAACAAGGTCTACCATCTGCCTGTATTTTGCTGCAGGAAAAATGCTGCGCAATTCCAGTAGGGATCGATTTTCGTCATCAGAAAAAGCCATATAACATATTCCTTTCGGAGTAGATGCGACCAAAATATTCCCAAACGGGCTTTCCGCAAAACTATAATTGATGGAAAGATTTTCACCACCGTTTTTAAATTCGCCGGGTGTCATTCCTTCTATTTTTATAAATAGGTCGTGCAGGCGGCCTGTACCTGAAAGACCTGTTTCAAAGGCTGCATCTGATAAAGTAGACTGCTGTTGTTTCAGCATTTCTTTGGCGTGTTGAACCGTTAAAAACTGCAGGAACTTTTTTGGGCTCACCCCTGCCCATTCTGTAAACAATCGTTGAAAATGGAAGGGGCTCAGGTGAATTTTACCGGCTACTTCATCCAGATCGGGCTGGTCCCGGAAATTATTTTTTATATAGTCAATCGCTTCGGCTATGCGGTTGTAATTGATGTTTTCCTGTATTTGCATATCATAAATTTTAGAACACAAAAATATTCCATCTGGCAGCGCATTAAAACCCGAAACTTGCGAAGTATCGAAAGCTCCTGATTTCAATATTTCGTAAACACATACATGTACAGTTTACCCCATCACAAAAATCAAAATATGAAATTATTAGGGCTAATTTTCAAAATTAGCGGACTTTTGCACTCCAATTAAATTTAGTAGCAACGCTTTATCAGCAGTTTGATAGATTATCATGTGGAGCAGTAAAGCAAAAACTAATACTATGGATTTATCAAAGATCAAATTAGTGGCGGCAGACATGGATGGCACGTTATTAAATGCCCGGCATGAATTAAGTCGCGATTTTTATCGCGTTTTCGATAAAATAAAAGCCAAAGGGCTGTTGTTCGCTGCTGCCAGCGGCCGGCAGTTTTTCAACCTGTTGAACAAGTTTGATACCATACAAGAGGATGTGATCTTTATTGCCGAAAACGGCAGCTATGTAGTGTACAAAGGTGAAGATATTTTGGTACAGGCAATGGAACCGGCCATCGTGAAAGAACAATTGCTGGTCGCAAAACATATCCCCGATGTGTATACAATTCTTTGTGGGAAAAAACGTGCTTACATCGAAAATGAAACACCCCGTTTTATTGAAAATGTACAAATGTATTATGATCGTTATGAAGTAGTGGACGATCTTTCGAAGGTTGAAGATGATCAATTTTTAAAAATCGCTCTCTGCGACCTGGCGGGTTCTGAAGCAAACAGCTATAACTTTTTCAGGCAAAAACAAGATGAATTACAGGTAAAGATTTCAGGGAGTATCTGGTTGGATCTCTCACATCTTTTGGCGAATAAGGGAACGGCTATTGAAGTGTTACAAAAGAAATTCGGGATCAGTTTTGAAGAAACGATGGTGTTTGGCGATTACCTGAACGACCTCGAAATGATACAAAAAGCAGGCTTTAGTTATGCTATGGAAAATGCTCACCCGGACATCAAAAAGGCCGCTCGTTTTTTGACAAGAAGCAATGAAGAAGATGGCGTGACGGTGGTGTTATTGGAGATGCTGAGTTCGATGAATGGGCAATCGTGAATGGTGAATGGCGAAGGGGAAATCGTGAATCGTCAATTGTGAATGCTGAATTGCCAATAGTGAAAACCATCAACCTTCAACTTTTAACCTTCAACAATTGCTTTGATTTATTCTTCCTTTTCATAATAAATCTTGTAATATTTTCTTCCATCTGTATCGGTACCTTTTTCTATCAGGTCTTTATTTCCATGAATGTAGATGTGAAAATTCCTGTCAAGTTTTAAAATGCTCTTAAATACTTTCGCCTGCTTTTTTACTGCCTGCCCGGAGATGTCGAAATCATTGTCAAGCACTACGTGATTGTCATTGGCATATTTTTCTTTATACTGGTTGAAATGATCGATTACTTCGGAATGTTGAAATACATCCTGTAAAAAATCTTCCTCAGCAAAATGATCATTCTTTTTAAAGTAGTTGATCGACTTATTGAGGTAATCAATTTTATCCGCCTTTGATAAATCGAATACTTCAGGCATTCTTTCCGTTACATATTTTCTTGCAACATCAAGGTAATCTTTGGTAAAATGAAAGCTATCCTGGCAACTGATCAGTTTTAAAAAATCATCCATCCAGTATTTGGCTTCTTTTGATTTATTGATATTATCCAATACCGTTACGATAAAATCCTGCTGTGTATTGAAGATGATACAGCCTTTGTCAATTTCATTGATATTGACACCTGCATCGAGTTCGTAATCGTAAGCGCCACCTGCCTTTTGTAGCTTGATGAATGTATCTTTTAATTCCGATTTATAAATACCGATAGCATCCACTGGTTCTCCATTGAAATTACAACCGGCGAACCATGCAACAAACAGTTCTCCACCATTGATATTCGGATGTTCGGACTTGTCGTACAAGGATTTGGCGATCTTTTCTGCAACTTCTTCAAAGGTCGCCGTGTCATTGAATAAGGCTGTCGAAAAACTTTTGATTTCGTTGAGATCAATTTCAGTTGGATGGTAAAAATTATAAAACTCCGCCACCTTTCTAAAAGGTTCTATAAAATATTTTAAAAAACTTTCTTCCACTTCCTCATTAAATGAAGTAAAAATTTTATCCGAAATAAATACACCTTCTTCTTTACTTTTATTGCCTACAAAATGAATGGCCATTTTGCTTAAAGAAACCGTGGAAAAGTCGATCATACTAGATAAAGGATTTATTGATTAGCTATTTTTCAGCGGCGCAAAAATAATTGATTTTACCCTCCTTAAATGGAAAAGCTTGTTGAATGCAATGCAGTGAAAAATTAAGGTATAAAGATGGAAAATTGTACCTGGCGTGGTACAATCATTCAATGATAAATATAAAATGGATAGCGCTCCACAAGCAAAGCGTTGAAAGCGCCGCTATAAACAACAATAAATTCCGGGCACAAAAAAACAACTACCCTTTTTTTCAACCGGGTAGTTGCTATCAAACCGAAAAGATTTGCTTAGTGAAAATTAATAACGATTGCGATCGTTGAAACCTGGTTTATTATATCCGCCACCACCACCAGCACTCCGATTACCGCCAGGCCTGTTACCCGGACCGGAACGTTCTTCGGCCTCTTTCACCACCAAAGGTTTTTTACCGAGTGATATATCATTCATACTTTCTATGGCGTCTTTTGCTTCAATACTATTGGGCATTTCAACAAATGCAAACCCTTTGCTTTTCCCCGTTTCTTTATCCATGGCAACCTTAGCAGATGTAACAGTTCCAAATTTCTCAAAGATTTCTTCCAGTTCTGCATCATCTAAATCATAAGGTAAACCGGCTACAAAGATTTTCATTTTGGTAATTTTCTGTAAATGTACACAACTTATACTGGTAATCATTAGTTCCCTATTAAAAAATGTATATATGTACAAGGAGCGCCATTTTTTTTGCTTGCGATGCTGGTTATTAACAATTTAGAAAGATACTGCTGATAAAGACATTCATTTCACAAATCTCCATCCTGTTATAACGGTCAATGATGTTGATTGAGCTACGGATTCAACTTATGCCATTCTGATTCCAGCACACTCATTTCCAGCATACTCCACCATGCATCTTTATACCAGAGTATATCACGGTGCACTCCTTCTGTAACAAAACCTGCCTTTTCATAACATTTGGTTGCGGGCGTATTGCTGTGATATACTCCAAGGCTAACACGGTGCAAGTTCAATTCATCAAAAGCAATTTTCAGTACTTCTTTTATCATGCCCTGGCAACAACCTTTACCCCGCTGCGTTGCATCTCCGATCAATACTCTCGTAATGCGGGCCGACCTGTTTTTCCAGCTGATACCGCCCAACGAAATATGCCCTACTGTTTTACCTGTTGAGTTAATCGCCTTATACACAAATGCTTCGGACTCATTGACTACATTCGTGTCTTCGGTATACCATGCAAGACTTTCATTTGAAAGCGGATATCTGAAGAGGTTACCTGACCAGTTCATCAAAATGTCTTCATCATGTATCCATTCTATCAATTCTGCGAAGTCGCCTTCCTGGAAATGTTCTAACCTGATCATAATCTTTCTACACTTTTATTTAAGGTGAGAAACGAATATATGATTTCGATATCAATGCTGCCCAGTTTTCAATGAAATGATTGAAACTTCGAATATGGAGTGTTATCAAATGGTTGCACTCCAGGTTATGAGTCGCCGGTGAGGATTGAAATGTTCCCTGGTATTTTACACGTCATTTTATCATAACTTGTTGTTTTTAAAATTCACATATGAAGATTGTATTATTAACATTCCTAACTGTATTGGCATTACCCGCTTTTTCACAAAACGCTTCACTCAGAAACAAAGTGAATATTAATGCGAATACAATTGAAGAAAAAGTGATCGCGTGGCGAAGAGACCTTCACGAACATCCTGAACTTGGCAACCAGGAAACCCGCACTGCATCGATCATTGCGCAACACTTGCGGTCATTAGGCATAGAAGTGACCACCGGTGTAGGCCACACAGGCGTAGTGGGCATTTTAAAGGGTGGAAAGCCCGGTCCTACGGTGGCGCTCCGTGCAGATATGGATGGATTGCCTGTAACCGAAAGAACACCCGTTCCTTTTGCCTCAAAAGTAAAAGTACAATATAACGGCAAAGAGACAGGCGTGATGCATGCATGTGGGCATGATACCCACGTAGCAATATTAATGGGTGTTGCAGAAATACTATCTTCTATAAAAAGTGAATTGAAGGGTACTGTAAAATTTATTTTTCAACCCGCCGAAGAGGGTGTACCAAGGGGCGAAGAAGGCGGCGCCGAAATGATGGTAAAGGAAGGTGTATTGCTAAATCCGCAGGTGGATGTAATATTTGGATTGCACATCAATTCGCAGACAGAGGTCGGCAAAATTACCTACAGAATGGGTGGCATTTATGCAAGTGTGAATGACCTTAAAATACTCGTAAAGGGACGTTCAGCACATGGCGCAGCTCCATGGTCATCAGTTGACCCGATTGTTACGGCTGCCCAGATCATTAACAATTTGCAAAGCATCATCAGCCGCAACCTGAATATTTCTGAAAACGCAGGGGTCGTCACCATCGGCGCAATCAATGGAGGTAACCGCAGCAATATTATTCCTGAACAGGTAGAAATGCTTGGAACGATTCGTGCCCTCAACAATGAGGATGAAAAGATGCTGATTGAACGGGTGAGACAGGTTGCTGAAAAAACCGCAGAAAGTGCAGGCGCTGTTGCCGAAGTGATTATTCCTTACAGTTCACATTACCCGGTAACTTTTAATGATTCATTGTTAACAGAAAAAATGTTGATCTCCTTACAACAATCCGCAGGAAAGGAAAATGTTATGTTGATGGCTCCCAAAACGGGTGCGGAGGATTTTTCATTTTATCAACAGAAAGTTCCAGGAATGTTTTTTATACTCGGAGGCATGCCAAAAGGTGGTGACCGCAAGCTGGCTCGCTCACATCATACACCTGATTTTTATATTGATGAAAGCGGTTTAAAATTAGGTGTGCAAACCCTGGCAAATCTTACAATAGATTATATGGAAATGAATCAAAAAACAGGGAAGAAATAATGCATTACAGGAACTGTAAATGCCGTTAGTATTAAAAAATTATAACACAGATTTATTTTAAATATTTATCGAACCAGTCAATTAAATATTGCTCTTCCACCTCGATATTTTTCCATCCATGCCCCCCACCCTTTTTAACAATTAACCGGTTGGGAACTTTTGCTGTTTCAAACTTTTTGATAATACTTAGTGATTGCTGCAATGGCACGATCGGATCGGCATCGCCATGAACGATCAATGCCGGAGGATCATCTGAACTAACTGCATAAATCGGTGAAACCTGCCGGGCGATCTCCAGCTTTTTTGATTCATTTGCAATGGGTACATACGACCTGGTAGTATCATTCCATTCTTTAAAATCGAAAGCACCGTACACGCCTGTTAGAATCAGTGCCTTCCTGTTAGTAGATGGAGACGCATTCTCCTGGCCATAATTTAGAAAGTCTGTGGGCGGATAAAATACTGCTACAGCCTGTACCCTTGATGACACCCTGTCTACCGGGTCAATGGCAGTGGAATCCATTGTTTCATCTCCGGTTGCAACAGCAAGCGATAAGTGCCCGCCTGATGAAAATCCCATCATGCCTAAATGATCTGGATCAATACCATAATCTTTTGCATGATACCTGATAAAACGAACGGCCCTTTTGAGGTCGATGATCTCATCGGGGATAGTATATCTGGGTTGTGAAGATGGCAACACTGTGAAAATGGTATACCCGTTATCCGTATAAAATGTTGACTCTTTAAGGAAACGCTGCGCTCTTTCATAACTGGATCTCCAGTTACCACTTTCGACCACAATGATTCCTTTCCCGTTGGCCGATTTACCAGGCACCTGTGCAAACATGGTCAATGCCATGCCGTCCTTTCTTCCATATATCAGTTCTGTTTGAGTAACACCTACAGAGGTTTGTGGGTAGCTAACGTAAGGAAACGATATCACCAAAACAATTAAAATAGATTTCATAATAAGAAATTTAATCTTTGAGCTTTTCGAAAACAAATGCTGCTAATTTTTATTACAGTAATTTAAAAATAGTTGTAGTTGTCTAGTAATGAAATTTAGCGCCTACCGCCACCAAGGCAAACCTAAAGAGTTATTAACGATGTTGCCAAATATCAAAAAAAAATATAAGCTTTACTTGGAATTTAACAATTTTATAACTTACTAATCTTTTTGAAGCTTTTAATAACTTCATTCATTAGTTTCCGGATCAATTTTCGAATCAAAAATACTTTTAATCTATACGACGCAGAGGCACCTGCTTTCGTGATTTTACCTTATAATAGTCATCAATTTTATCTTCGTTTATGCGGCTGTGCTATTCAGCAAAGAAGGTTTATGCTGGCTATGAAATTTTTCAGATACGGATTTTTTTTTAATATTTTTCGTTTGAATTTTTCAGTAATTATTTTACCTTTAGTATAAGTATTTAAAGAGCAAAATAAATTCAATAGCTACCCGATTGTAAATACCTTAACCGAAAAGCAAAAATCTATTTCCTTCGATTACCCAACCTTATTCCATTATTAACGATTGAAATTTTAGAGAACGACAACTTGCTATTCACTTTCTATTCTCTTTAAAAATTGGCTCCCGGGTTAAGAGGGTTCAGTGTGTAAGAACTGCATGCTCCTATTGTCTATACGTGAAGGCAAATGTGATTTCATTAAGATTTCATAAAAGCTTATTTTATGATAAACAACCTCTGCGGAAGTAAATTCTTTAACGCAAGTAAAATCCCGGGGCAACTTATCTTCAAAGAAGAAAATCAGATTGATGGCAGCTCACTTCAACCATCCATAGTAGCAGGCGGTAATTACTACCACGAAAGCTATCATGACCAGGGACAGTTCCTTTTTTTATTAACCGGCCGCTGCATGGAGTACCTTCGACAGTTAGGTGAAAAATATGATTCAAAAGTACTGATTTCAACACTGGCTGCTTTCAATACCCTGCTTTACCGGTACAACGATCAGGGCAAAATCGCTGTTTTATTTACCTCTCTATCCAAAGTTGCAAATAATAAAGAAACCTTAGATGGTGGCGCCTGGGTTGACAAAGTTATCCTGCAAACTGATCTGTCTGACAACCCCTGCTTTACTGAACTGATGGACCGCATTGAACGGGATATTTGCAGTATCGCCGTGCGACGAGGCCAGCTTGGTGGTATTACGGATGAAAACGGCCAGGTGGTGAAATATCCCGATTGCAATGTAACAATGGTTTTCCGGAACAATCATGAAAAAGCGGGCATTGGCCAGGACCTTCAATCGCAATGGGTGGTGGAGAGCTGCCTGGATGAAACAAATTCGTTAAATATCGTCCTTTCGGTAACCAACCCCGTTGCCGGAGACATTGAAAAAGTAAACTACGATTACGAGCGGCTTGCCTTGCAATTCATTCAGCAGATGACGGCCCATCTTGAACAATTACTTGGTGCCATTATTAAAGATCCCGATCAAAGGATAGGCGACCTGGTAATATTAACTTCTGAAGAAATTCATCAATTACTGGTAACATTTGGTGAAAGCAAAGTGAATTATCCAAGGGAAAAAAGCATTATAGATTTATTTGAAAATAGTGCGGAGCAATTTGCGAAGTCGGTCGCCGTTGTGTTTGAAAACAAAAAAATATCCTACAAGGAACTCAATGAACAATCAAATCAGCTTGCCCATTATTTAAGAACTAAGTTGCGCGGTGAAGAAACGCTAATTCCCATATGTTTTGAACGCAGCATGGAAATGATCATTGCAATAATGGGAGTTTTAAAGGCTGGTGCAGCCTATGTTCCAATATCTCCTGGTTATCCCTTGGAAAGAATTAAATTCATGATCGGCGACATCAGGGCTACTATACTTTTGTGCAACAAAGAAACCAGCCGGAAATTGGAAGGTTCATGCAAAATAGAAAATATAGAAACAGACCTGAGGAGTGCAGCAATAAGATCACAGCCAAAAAGCAATCTTACATCAAGGCCATCTTCCCGGCAGGCTGCGTATGTAATTTACACTTCCGGTTCCACCGGAAAACCCAAAGGCGTTATGATTGAACACCAGGCCATAATTGACCATTGTTATGGATTGATCAGCACGGCCGATCTTAAACAATGCTCCTCTTTTGCTCTCTTTTCACCACTTGTTTTTGATGCAGGCCATTCCATCCTGTTTACATCCTTTTTGGTGGGAGCCACCTTGCATGTGATGTCGCAGCGATTAATAATGGAAGGTGATAAATTAGCTTTTTACCTGCACAAGAATTCCATTGATTGCATCAAGATAGTGCCTTCTCTATGGTTATCCTATGCCAGGAACAATAATTTTATACTGGCAAAAAAGGTAATGATATTCGGCGGTGAAGCCTTTCCAAAAACCTTACCTGGCCATTTGGCAACATTGAAATATAAAGGACGTGTTTTCAATCACTATGGGCCAACAGAAACTACTATTGGGAAATGTATTCACCAGGTACACCTTCAAATGAACTATGATAGTATTCCTATTGGAAAACCCTTTTCAAATACTCAACTATTTGTTCTTGATCGGTATTTACAACTCGTTCCACCAGGTTTTACAGGCGAACTGTATATTGCCGGTGAAGGTTTGGCCCGCAAATACCTGAATGAGGCTGGTTTAACCCGGGAAAAATTTGTAGCCAATCCTTTCAGTAAAGACCCCGGCTCCAGGATGTACAGAACCGGCGACAAGGTGCGATGGTTACCGGAGGGAAACCTGGAGTACCTTGGAAGGATCGATCAGCAGGTAAAAATAAACGGGTATCGTATTGAACTGGCTGAGATTGAATCAGCACTCAGTGATCATCCATCCGTTCACCAGGTAGTGGTAATTGCGCAGGATGATTCGACCGGCGTAAAACGCCTTGTGGCCTACCTGGTCTTAAGAGAAAATCAACCGGCAAACACAGAAAACATACGGCACTTCTTAAGTGAAAAGTTACCTGACTATATGGTTCCGTCTGCTTTTGTTATTCTTTCGGCGTTACCACTCACGAGCAACGATAAGATTGACCGTGCTGCTTTACCAGATCCTCGCCAGAAAATAAATGAAAAATTGGTGAAGCCGAGGAATGCCACGGAAACCAGATTGAAAAAGATATTTCTTGATTGTTTACAAATAAAAAATATAGGTGTAACAGATAACTATTTCGATACCGGCGCAGATTCCATGCAGGCACACAGGATATTTTCCCGTATAAAAAAGACTTTTCATACACAACTTCCGATTTCAATTTTGTTCCAGGCGCCCACTATAGAACAATTGGCAAAAGTGTTGCGTGCAAAGGATCCTGAAGATGCAGTGTCGTGGTTAGTACCGATCCAACCCAATGGATCCAGGCCTCCACTATTCTTACTGCATGCGGCTGCAGGTACCGTATTATTTTACTGGCAATTAACAACTTATCTGGGCAAGGATCAGCCGGTTTATGGCATACAGGCTACCGGCATGAACGGCAAACATTATTACGACGAAGGTATAACGGTAATGGCTGCAAAATACATTGATGAAATTCGTAAAGTATCACCCAACGGGCCATACTTATTAGGAGGATATTGTTTTGGTGGTTTGATTGCATTTGAAATGGCCCGGCAATTAACCGTCCAGGGGTTCAGAGTTGATCTACTAGCCAATTTCAATAGTATCTCTCCAACCTTTAGATATCCTGCTACTAACAGCTTTACACGAGCCACTGCTGTAAAGCCTGATCCATCTTTAGAGGACATCATTGTTATTTCAGAATTCAGCTGGAAAATACTTGCACAATTAAATGCCGCCGACAGGGCCAGTTATCTTTCAAAAAAAATTAAACACGCTATATCGAGACGGATGCAAAACATAGTAAAAACATGGAAGTACAAAACTATGATGGGGTACCTGGCTGTTGGCGTGATGATTTATAAATTTTGTGAGCGGCTGCATATCCCCTATCCTGATAAATTCCAGGAATATTATTTTATGATAACCAATGCAAGTATTGCAAAAGCATACAAACCGCAGCCATACCCTGGCCAGCTCACTATCTTTCGTTCACCCGAAATATTCAGCGACCCTACGCTTGGGTGGAAAAATTATGTAACCGGTGGTATAAAGACAGTTGATATCCCCGGATATCATTCGCACCGTCGTGAGATCATGAATGAACCGGCTGTTCAATCTACCGCAGCCGAATTAAAAAAAGCGCTTACGGTTCAATAAAAACTAAATAAAAATGATGTTAAAAAAATTGAATCCAGAGATGTAATTTAATTTTTAACCAGATGTTTGAAGTTTGCTGCTACCGCGAAACTTCATGGTTTATTCTGAAACGGAGACTCCGGTAAAATTCAATTGAAAATCTCCTTGCTTACTTTTATGTGACCTGGCGATCTTTATTCCGTTGAAATCTTCATAATTTCCCCAGGAAACCATTATCGTAGGCTCTTTAACGCCTGATCTATGAAATGCCCATTCCTGGATGAGGGAACTGCTGTCCACGTATAGCTCGTACATATCACCGGGTGTAAATCCATCTTTACCATTGTATTGGACGGTATATTTATGATAACTTTTTTCAGTAACCGGACCGGTGGTTACGCCATTGTCAGTAAAAGTATATCCCTCATCCCATTGAAGGTGCAACGGGAATAATAACCAATATTGATCATTGGTAAACTGGGCGTTTAACTTTTTTAAATCAGCAGTAGAAGTATCCATCACGGTAAACTTTGTGCTGTCGCCTTTATCATAAAATATTACGGTGTTGGCAGCAGGCATCCATTTCCAGTGTCTTTCAACGTGCAGCGAATCTTTGTGCAGGTCGAAAGTAAATTCAATTGATTTTACTTTGGAAAATTCTTTTACGCCATTTGCATTGGCAATTATCGTAGGTATTCCCTTATCCTTTGCTTTTTGATTACAGGAAAAAACACAGGCTGAAAATAAAATGAATCCTACCCATTGTATTTGTTGCTTCATGAGATGTATTTTTAGTTTATAAATTATAGAAACGCTTCTGCAACGATAATAACTCTATCCCTCGACACGAAGTACAGGTTAAACAACTGAGGTAAGATGGCTGCTGCTTATTGCATCTCAACAAGCAATTTGCCGCATGGCTAAAATTAAGAATATTTCCATTATTCATTTTAAAAATTCTGTTGAGGGCATCATGTTATGAATTAATGAAACAACCTGGTAGGCCTGATAGGGGTGCAATGTTCGGAAAATATTTTTACTATATCCGCAGTTTTGATAATGGTTAAACTGCAACGCTGGTCCTCATTGAAATAGGTACCCTTGTATCTTCCCTTTCCCTGCCAGCGAGTGCTTACCACTGCGGTATTCTCGTACAATTCAACAAAATATTCCATCCTTTCAACTGTATCGAGCGTGTACTCCGGTGAGCCTGCAGTTTGAACAAGGTTGCTCCTGCTAAATACCCCACCAGATTGCGTGAAGTAAATATACCCAGGCGACAACACGGAATCCACCATTTTCAAATCCTTATTTTTCCAGCCTTCATCGAATTTTTTTATGACCGCAATCACCTCGGATTTTGTAAGTGATGATTGCATTCTTGTACAGGAAAAAGAACCAAAAATTATCAATAAGAATAAACAGGCTATTTTTTGCATAGAATACAAATATAAATAAGCTGGTTAAAAATGACGCTACCCCGATAGATTGTTTAAATAAAAAATTGAAGGATGGGTTTAGTTTAAATCGTAATTAATAAATAATCCGCACCTCACATTTTAATTCGTTGATGCCGATTGAAGATTGGTACTTATGCTTATAACAACACGATGCACCAACAAACACATTTAATTGACGAGTCATTGAAGAGTTACCATGTGGTTACAGTCCAGGTTTTTTCAAATTCTCCAAGGGGGCTTAAAGATTCTATTCCCTCTTTTTCATTTAAGACCTGGCTGGTAACTGTTGTATCGCCGATACCACACCATGGTTCGATACAAACAAAATCCGCATTTTTTGCAGCCCAGATGCCCAGGTAAGGAAAACCCTTAAATGAGAAATTGATCCCGGCGGGGTGTTGATCAGATTTAAGCTGTACGGCATTCGATTGAAGGTCTTTAAAAACGAGTGCGTCGTTGTAAAACAATGACTTTGACAAAGGTAACCTGTTGGTATTTTGAAGCAGTGGTTGTGCAACTTTTTCAATCAATCCTTCTGCATTGATTGGGTAATGCCCGGCATTCTCTGTTTTATTGAATAGTAAATAGTAGTCGTTATATCCAACACCATCAGCAATTGGCAATTTAAACGCGGGGTGGCCTCCTACAGAAAAGTACATTACTTCATCGCCACTATTTTTTACATGGTAAGTAACCGACAGCCTGTTTTCTTCAATTGTATAACTTACAGCAAAGCTGAATTGAAAGGGATAAACCGCCAAAGTACTTTCATCACTATTGAGTTCAAAGGATGCGGATGAAGGTGAAATATTAGAAACTTTAAAGGTTTTTTCCCGGGCAAAGCCATGCCGGTTGAGCGGATAACTTTCATTATTAAAAAAATAACGGTTCTCTTTTAACCCTCCGACAATAGGAAATAATACGGAGATTTTTTTGGCCAGAAGGCAGGATCAGCATTCCACAAATATTCCAGGCCGGTTCTTTTGTTTATAAGGCTGCTCAATTCAGCTCCAACGGAATTGATAACAACTCGTAGTGTGTCATTTTCTAAAGTGTACATAAGGGACATTTTTAAATGATGATTTATCCATTGTTGGTTATCTCAAAACGGGTACTGGTCTTATTTCATTTACTAAGCTTTTTTTAACAGGGTAAGCAAAAGGAAATGTTATAGGCGAGAGAAAAGCCTGTAAATAAATTCCGGCAATTTACAACATTACAGATTGACCTGGCATTATAAATTGACAAGATCATCTGGCACATTATAACGGAAAATATAGCCAGGGGTTACAACCTTCAACTTTGTAAAATCAGCATTAAGTTAATGCTTAAATTGCGTTACCGCCTTGCCAGGCCATATTGATTGCCCTCCGGTGACCGTACTGATTTCATTGGTACTTGTATTTTATTCAGTTGCAAATGGGGGTTTAAATGCCCGTTGAAAAATTAGATATATGAAAAAGCTGATTCCCGTTTTATCACTCATTGTGTTGCTCCCGTTTTTGACAATTGCCCAAGGTTATGTATCAGAAAAACTTTTGTTTGGCGTAGCTTATTACGATGAGTACATGCCGGTTGAGCGACTCGACAAAGATGTGGCGATGATGAAGGCTGCCGGAATAAATGTTGTGAGGATTGCAGAATCTACCTGGGGAACATTAGAGACACAGGAAGGAGTGTTTGATTTTACACACATCGATCGTGTTCTGAATGCAATGCACAAGGCTGGCATACAAGTCATCGTGGGAACCCCCACCTACGCCATTCCCACCTGGCTCGCATTGAAGCATCCGGATGTGTTAGTTATTACGCCAACAGGCCAGGCGCAATACGGTCCGAGGCAAAATATGGATATCACTAACATTCACTTTAAGGAGGCCGCTGAAAGAGTGATCCGAAAATTAATGGAGCATGTTAAAAATCATCCCGCGATTATTGGTTACCAGGTAGATAATGAAACGAAGTCTTACAATACTGCAGGTCCGGCCGTACAAAAGCTGTTTGTTGAATATTGTAAGAAAAAATTTATTTCGTTGGATTCCATAAACAAAGTTTTTGGATTAAATTATTGGAGTAACCGTATTAACACCTGGGAAGACTTTCCATCTGCAGCAGGTACCATCAACGCAAGCCTTGCCGCAGAATTTGCAAAGTTTCACAGGAAGCTGGTGACCGATTATCTTGCCTGGCAAACACATATCGTAAATGAGTACAAACGCCCGGGGCAATTTGTGACGCAAAATTTCGACATGGACTGGAGAGGGCATTCTTATGGCATACAAACTGAAGTTGATCATTTTGCCGCAGCTGTTCCATTGGATATTGCCGGGATTGACATCTATCATCCCACACAGGATCAACTTACCGGTATTGAAATAGCGTTCGGGGGCGACCTTGCCCGTTCAATGAAAGGTGGCAAAAATTACCTGCTTATTGAAACTGAAGCGCAAGGTTTTCCGCAATGGACACCGTTTCCCGGACAGTTGAGACTCCAGGCTTATAGCCATCTTGCTTCCGGAGCAAATATGGTATCTTATTGGCACTGGCACTCAATCCATAATTCAGCTGAGACTTACTGGAAAGGGCTTTTGAGTCATGATTTTGAACCCAATGCCACTTACAATGAAGCAAAGATTATCGGAAAAGAATTTGAAAGCCTGAGTAAGCATTTGGTGAATCTTAAAAAGAATAATGAAGTAGCCATTTTATTTAGCAACGAAGCCCAGACTGCATTTAATAGTTTTGGGTTTGGTTTACAATACAATGAAGTTTTAAGAACTTTCTACGATGCACTTTACAAGATGAATGTGGGTGTGGACTTTGTTGATCCAACCAGTGTAAATATTGAAAAGTATAAATTACTTGTTGTGCCCGCTTTATATGCCGCCCCGGATAGTTTATTGACCAGACTTAATACTTATGTTCAAAACGGCGGCCATATTATTTATACCTTTCGCAGTGGCTTCTCTGATGAGAATGTACAGGTGCGAAATATTCAACAGCCGGGTATCATTGACAAAGCCTGCGGTATTGCATACAATCAATTTACCATTCCGAAGAATACCGGGCTAAAAGGCAATCCATTCGGGGTGAGCAAAGAAGATAATTTACTTCGATCCTGGATGGAGCTCATCACACCAACGACGGCAAAGGTATTGGCCGATTACGATCATGAAGTTTGGGGAAAATATGCAGCGTTAACAGAAAACAGCTATGGTAAAGGATTAGCCACTTATGTTGGTTTTATGCCTGCACCCACGTTGGCAGGAAAAATTATGCAGGATGTGGTCAATAAGGCCAAAATTACAAGGGATGACAATGCAGTTTTCCCGGTAATTACCCGCTCTGGCACAAATCAATTGGGGAAGGCCATTCATTATTATTTTAATTATTCTGCCATTGCCGCCCAGGCTACGTATAACTATAAAAACGGCAGGAATTTATTGTCCAATAGCGTCTTAAAAAATAGTGAAACGTTTACGCTCGAACCCTGGGGTGTACTGATCATTGAAGAAAACTGAACGCTTTGTTGTCTCACTTGGGGGTAGTTTTCTTGAAAGAAAAGCGATTTGCTCCCTATAGCTTATGGTCGCATGCCACTATCACCGGGTTATTTTCTTGGCTACCCTGCTTAATGCGTAGCTGAAATCTTTATTGCCGACCATCAATTTTTTATTCCTATCCAGGAAAAGAAGGATATTTTGATCGGCCTCCAGCAACAATAAAAAGGAACTATCCTGGTGAGCCAATTGGTACACTACTGCTTCCGGATTTGTATCGGTCCC
Organism: Ferruginibacter sp.; assembly: GCA_025963635.1. Lineage (GTDB taxonomy): Bacteria > Bacteroidota > Bacteroidia > Chitinophagales > Chitinophagaceae > Ferruginibacter. The sequence goes on along the minus strand of JAOQAK010000080.1, from coordinate 203,102 downwards.
TTTCATAATTTGCCATTTCCCTCTTCGTACATTTTCGTTGCGATAAACAAATCCCATCAAATTATAAACTGTAGGAGCTCCTGTAATTGAATCTTTGTAAAGAATGAGCCGCCATTTTATTTTTATGCATTCGGAGCCAGTCTTTACATTGAGTTGTTTTGCAAGTTCCTGGCAAGGTGTTCTTCCGTCGAAAACGCCGTAAACGATATTATTTTTTTCCTGCGCCAAACATGAGTAGCACTGAAACAGGAAAAACAGGCCGAGCAATACAATGCGATTTTTCATGAAGGAAAATTTATTTATTGAGTTTTGTTTAAAATATATCCCCACCCGCCATTCCCGATCAATAAGTTGTTATGGACATCCGCAAAATGGAGAATATTCTCGTCCATTTCAACCAGCAAAACCGGCTGTTGAAGTAAGACTCCTTCCAGTCGGTAAATTTTGTTTTCCATTGGCTTTGTGGGATGTTCAACTAAATACTTTCCTGATATTAATATGGTATGGCCATCATTGAAGAACCCATTGGTATTGGGCTTTGATTCGCCATACTGTGCAGCCAGCTGAAATGTGGCGGAATCCTTTTGCAATCTTACTTTCCATTTTATGAAATCACAGGTAAGGCCTGGCGGTATCTGCAGTGTGGATCGAATTAGACTATCGCAGGGTGTGCTCCCTACATATACTGAAGATCCCGCATCACCGGCATTCGGTTGCGAACAGGAGTTTGTTCCCATTAAGGAGGCAAGTATCATCACCAATAGGAATCTCGTATAAAGCATATGAAAAATTTACTCAAAAATTAAAAGCTTTTTGCAGGAACAAAAAAACATATTGACATAAAGCTGCCATTTCTTTACGAAATGCATCTTATTACAACGGCCGTAATTCCCCGAGCCATTTTAAAGATTTCATCCCTGATTTTTTCTTTTTAAGCCATCGGGTCCTTCGTTTTTTTCACAAATGTTAAAATCAGGCATTTTAGCATTTTGATTTTTAACTTTGAAATAAATTTCAAGTCCATTAAAAAAAGATTTGTATGAAAACTTCAAAAAATGCTCTGCGGTCGGTTATAATATTGGGCTTAGCGTTGATCATCTCTTCAGCCATATATGCCCAAGGGCACCGCGGACGTTATCATGGCAATTATTACGGCTCCCGCCCGCTTGTTTCGGTGGGTATTGGATATAATCCCTATTATAATTACAGGCCAGTAGTAAGGCCGCGTATTTACTATCATCCACCTTACCGGCTTCCTTACCGTTATAATCATTATGGACCATCTTTCGGCGTAAGAATCGGCATTTTGCCTTTTGGGTACAGTGAGTTCTTCATTGGGCGGGATCCTTATTACTATTATGACGGTATTTATTACCGCCCCTATCAAAGTGGAGGTTATGTGGTAACTCAGCCACCGTTAGGAGCAACAGTAAAACATTTGCCTACGGGAGCAAAAGTGACGGTAATTGATGGTCAAAAGTATTATGAACTAGGCGGCACCTTTTACCAGGAAAGAATTACATCGAATAATAAAGTGCGTTATGAAGTGGTGGGTACCGATGGTGTATTAAATACAACGAATGCAGATGCAGAAGATAATGATGATACAAGCCAGGCGCCTGTGGAGCAAAACAATAACAATGTTGTACCCGCAAATGGTACGGTGGTCAGTCAATTGCCCGCCGGTTGCACTTCAGTGGTTATTAATCAGCAAAAATATTATATCTCGGGAGGAGGCGTATACTACCAGGAACAAGTTGATGGAAATAATATAATTAGTTATAGAGTTGCAGGCAATGCGGCATCTGGTATACAATCGAACGATGTTGTTCCCGGAACCTAATTAGAGACCTTCTGGCAACAATACAAATTAAGTAAATTCGATCATCAGCAGTTGAACACTGCTGATTTTTTTTATCACACATAATAATGAATTGCTAGTTCAACCAGGTACCGCACCTTTATTGCACACATACTCCTTGATACCAGGGTGCCTGCTTTGCTTATTTATGAATTTCTTAAAAGTCGATCACCACCAATCTCTTTTAGCTGTTTGCTATTTTAAAATTTATAGCTTAATTGCGGTGCGTAATTGCGCTTTAAAACAAAGCTTATAAAGCTATGTTGTAGAAAGTGTAAGGCCAGGAGCCTTACTTAGCCCCCATTTCGGCACATGCTGCACAACGATCCCGATTTTGTACCTTTGCCAGCAATAAAATAAAAACATCTAAGAGGAACACCCATGAAATTTTTTCCGGAATCAGCGTTGCTGCAGTTGGAATATGAAAAAGTAAAAACCCTGCTGGCAGAATACTGTAAAACCGCGTTTGCTAAAGATAGGGCAGCGAATCTGCGGATCCACACGAAAAAGGCTTTTATTGACCTGGAATTAAAGCAAACGCATGAGTTTAAGTCCTTGTTACAAACTGGTCAATACTTTCCAAATGACTTCGTACTAAATTTAACCCGCGAACTCAAGTTGCTGGCTATTCCGGGTGCTGTGCTCACCGGTGAGCAGTTTTTGCAGCTCCGGAAGCTGGTAGAAAACACTGGAAGCATCTTCAGGTGGTTTGATAATGACAGAAGAATTGCCTGGCCTGCGCTCACCAAAGTAATCGAAAACACTTATTTCGAAAAGAACATCATAGTGATGATCGACGAAATACTGGATGAATCGGGAGCGGTAAAAGACAGTGCCAGTGAAGCGTTGGCCAGTATTCGCATGAATCTTTTCAGGAAAAGAAATGAGCTGCGCAGAATTTTCGACAGGATGGTTACCAAGCTCAATAAGCTGGGGTACCTGGCGGATATTGAAGAAAGTTTTATCAACGGCAGGCGGGTATTGGCAGTATATGCCGAGCAAAAGCGGATGATTAAAGGTATCCTGCACGGAGAAAGCGATAGTCGCAGAACGGCTTTTATTGAACCGGAAGAAACCACCAGTCTGAATAACGATATTTTTTCATTGGAAAATGAAGAGCGTAAAGAAGTGTATAAAGTGCTTCGGATATTAACCCAGCAAATCAGCGCATATGCACCACTGCTGAAAACCTACCATGATGTAGCAGGAGAATTTGATTTTATCGGCGCAAAAGCAAAATGGGCGGTTGAACTGGGTGGTAATTACCCCCTCGTACATGACAAGGCCCATATCCACCTGATACAGGCCTACCATCCCCTATTGCTGATTTATAATAAAAATAATCATAAACCCACCATACCAGTTGATCTTAGCCTGAATGATAAAAGCAGGATACTGGTGATCAGCGGTCCCAATGCAGGCGGTAAAACGGTTACTTTAAAAACAGTCGGATTGTTGCAGCTGATGATGCAAAGCGGCCTGCTGGTGCCGGTTCATCCTGATAGTGAAATGGGTATTTTTAAACAGATCATGATCCATATCGGCGATACGCAGAGCCTTGAATTTGAACTGAGCACATATTCTTCGCACCTGAAGAATATGAAGCATTTCATGGAAAATGCGAATGGTAAAACTTTGTTTTTTATAGATGAACTCGGAAGCGGAAGCGATCCCAACCTCGGCGGGGCTTTTGCCGAAGTGATCATGGAGGAACTGGCGCACAAACATTCTTTCGGGATTGTAACCACCCACTACCTCAATTTAAAAGTGATGGCCAACAAAGTACCCGGCATTATTAATGGCGCTATGCAGTTTGACGAAAAGAATCTATTGCCACTGTATAAGCTGGTGGTGGGTAAACCTGGCAGTTCTTATACCTTTTCCATCGCCGAGCGTATCGGCCTGGAAAAAAGATTGATTGAAAAGGCAAGAACACTGGTGGATGAAGATCACTTTACACTCGATAAATTACTGAACCGGACAGAGCAGGACCTGCAAAAGATAGACATCGAGAAAAAGGAATTGTTTCATTTGCTGAAAGAAAATGAGCGGTTGAAAAAAGAAATGCAGCAGGTGCTTGATAAAGAAAAACATGAACAGGAAATAGAGCGGCTGAAACATCAAAATAAAATTTCAGAGGACAAGTTTGCTTACCTGAAGGATATGGAGCGCCGCCTAAAGACGATGGTAGTTGAGTGGCGCAAGTCGGAGGATAAAGATAAGGTAGTGAAGATGATCCATGCGCTGCTATTTAACCAAAAAGAAAAAATGGTGACAGAGAAGCACCAGAAAAAGATGAATGAAAAGTTTGTGGAAGTGGGTGGAGAAATAGGAATTGGTGACAAAGTAAGGATGAAACAGAACCGGCAGGTAGGAATCGTAAAAGAATTAAGAGGAAAAAAAGTAGTACTGCAGGTGGGTGTAATGCCCATCACTGTTGACTTAAAGGATTTGGTAGTGGTGAAAGACAAGGATCCGGAGCAAATAAATGCTTAAAAGTTTTGGCTTGAAATTATTCAAACCGTACTTTTGCGCCGGAGAGTTGGCAGAGCGGTCGATTGCGGCAGTCTTGAAAACTGTTGACTGTAACAGGTCCTGGGGTTCGAATCCCTAACTCTCCGCGGGTTAAAACCTGAAACACTTACCCATATGGTGTTTCAGGTTTTTTATTTGGTAGAGGCGGTAATTTAGGGGCGTTTTGGTGATCATTATAATGAAGTCAGAATCGAATTATTTGCTTTTTGCTTTCTACGACTTATTGGTTCTATAATATTTCCGATAAAATCGTATTTAATTTTCCTTTAGAAATATATGTCTTATTTACGGTAGAATGGAAAACGAAACGCTTCCCGCAATAAGTCGCCTCAACAGTGTGCTAAAAGAGGGTTTTAAAAAGCAAAACCGACTTTTGGCTATCTATAGCACTATAATGTTTTTATTGCTTTTGGGTCTATACGTTGTGATATTAGTATTGATGTGATCAGTCGCAAGGACTATATTCGATTATGTTACCCTGCTTTACGGTTTTGTGTCAACGGTCACTTTATTCGGGGCAGTAGCGAAAGTTCAGGACAGAGCCTGGGCAAAGCATTCACTAATTACATGGAAAGAATTAAAGATCCTCGAGATTAAACCGCAACTTTCCTTATAATTCACATGTTCGTCAGCGTACATTTTGCCAAAGGTCAGGGCTGGGCATTGCAACTTGTTTCAGTTCGCTTCTAATCATCGGCTTAGCGTAAATTTTTCTTTTGACAATTTCGTTTTATTTGATAATTCTCGTCCTTTATACATTCGATACGAGACGGATCTGCCACGATTACCCGTTCCGCACCTATGCGCAACTTTGAACTCTCAATGAATCGGGTTTAACCCTTTCGTTTAAAAGTTGAACGTCCATTCCCCGTCTACTTTCGATGACTGGAACTATACCGCGGATAAATTATAAAGTTTTAACGGCATTGCTAAATCCTATTCGCCGAACTGCGGTATCAATATTTATTACTTAGACTATAAATGATTTTCCGCTCGCTTTCACTCAGTACCGCCATCGTATCCTGTGGCACAAAATGAAGTTTAAAAGCTCTAATTGCAGCAGCGGAATCCCGTATATCATACCCGATCACACGCAAGGACCGTACTGCGTCGAAACTTGCTGGTAATTGTATGCCAGTGGTATCGTACCAGGCACCAAAGCCATTTTGGGCAAGCAGCTGCCAGGGAAAATACCTGCTGGGATCAACCTTTCTTTTTGGCGCAATATCAGAATGGCCAATAAAGTTTCCCGCTGGAATATTATAATCCTTTTTCAATTTCCTCAATAAAATCAGCAGACTATTTATCTGGGCTTCTGTAAAAGGTTCAAAACCGTTATTATCAATTTCAATGCCGATGCTACTACTGTTTACATCTGCCAGGTTTCCCCATCTGCTGTTGCCGGCATGCCAGGCCCTCAGATAATCATTGAGCATATGGTGCACCGTGCCGTTTTTGCAGATAACGTAATGCGCACTAACCTGGCTAATGGGTGTAATAAATGTTTGTAAGGTACTATCGCACGATTTCTGTGCAGTGTGGTGAAGGATCACAAAACCCGGCTTTCGCATTCCAAAATTGACCGTGCCCACCCAAATGCCAGGGGCAGGCGTACTGTCAACCATACCAGGTCGCTGTTTCAGCATCTTTGCAAATTCCTTTGCTTGTTGCCGGTATGCACGGTTGCTGGCCGCATATTTATTATTGCAGCCGTTACCCACAATTATGTAAAAAAGCACTAAAGTGACCAGGTATCGTTGCATCATTTGAAAAGAGAAAGTTACATCGAAAATATTATACCTGTCTTTTAAATACCAATCAATGGACCATATCCTTTTCATTAAATGATCAATAATCTTGCATGTGAATACGCTTTAGATACTTCCGAATTCAAGATGCACTGATGATAAGTTCATTTCGACAGGCACGCTTATGATTTGTTCTCAAATGTTGTTAAACATAAAATCCAAAAGGCGGATAGGCGACTACCTTTTTAGAGAGCTAACGCAACTGATGAAGAAATTACATTTAGGGGAAACATATATACTAGGCGACAGCCCGCTGGTTCTGCTTTCAGCTTTGCAAACTACTTTCGAAAGAGACCGGCATCAGGCAATTATCAGTTACAGGTTATTCCCAAAATAAACAGACCAGGGCAATATTGATAACGGAAAATAAGAGTATATTGTCTCGGCAATCAAACTCGCAAAAGCGATGGGCGCACATGTGGTTGCTTTCACTACCTCAGCGTCGAAGTATGAGGAAGCAAAAAGACTAGGTGCCGATGAGGTAGTGTTGTCGAACGATCCCGGGCAAATGAATCAATATGCAGGTAAGCTTCATTTTGTACTCGATGCAGTTTCCGCAAACCACGATATTAATATCTACTTAAACCTGTTACGCGTTGATGGTTCATTGGCATTGGTAGGTGCACCTGAACATCCGCTTCCCGTAGCCGCATTCAGCCTCCTTCCCTATCGCAGAAGCCTTGCCGGGTCGGCCATCGGCGGCATCGCTGAAACACAGGAGATGCTGGATTTCTGCGGCAAACATAATATCGTTGCAGATATTGAAATGATCAACATCCAACAAATCAATGAAGCCTATGAGCGGTTGCTGAAAGGTGATGTGAAGTATCGCTTTGTTATTGATATGGCTTTTTTGAAAAAAAACAAGTAAAATTGTAGATATTGATCCGCAACAAATAATAAATGGCAAGAATATTTATCACTGGCTCGGCAGATGGACTTGGACAGTTGGCAGCAAAGGAATTGATAAACCTGGGGCACCACGTTGTGCTTCATGCACGCAATAACGAGAGGGGAAAGCAGGCGTTAGCAAAAGTACCCGGTGCAGATAGCGTTTTGATTGCTGATCTTTCCAGTATTGATGAGACCAAGGCACTGGCGTCGGAAGCTAACGCGTTGGGCACGTTCGATGCTATCATTCACAATGCCGGTGTTTATCGTGTATCAAACAATAGCGTTAGTGCAGATGGTCTGCCACTGGCATTTGCAGTGAACAGCCTTGCTCCCTACATCCTTACCTGTTTAATACAAAAAGCACGGCGCGTGATCTACCTAAGTTCTGGTATGCATCTCCAGGGTAATCCGAACCTGGATAATCTCCCAACCGGCACAAATAAAGGAAGCTGTCATGTTAGCTATTCTGATACCAAACTGCATGACTTAATCATGTCTATGGGTGTTGCCCGTAAATGGACAGATGTATGTGCCAATGCAGTGGATCCCGGCTGGGTACCAACAAAAATGGGTGGTGCAGGTGCACCTGGCAACCTTGAAAAAGGTTTTCAAACCCAGGTGTGGCTAGCGGTGAGCGACGATCCCGGAGCAACCGTGAGCGGACACTATTTCCATCATAAAACACAAGTTCATTATCTACCAGCGGCTGGGTATGCCCCTGTGCAGGAGAAGTTCATCACCCTGTGTGAACAAATTACAGGAGTCCGTTTTAAATACTGCTGATTTGAGTTTAATTGCCCGTTAGCGCAGGGATGAACCAGATTTCATGTAAAATGAAATACTCTTATAAAAATTGTTTTCATGGACTGTTTCCAAACTTAGTATCTCATGATGCATTGCAGCAACTTCCAGTGAGTATCATTTTTATGCCATCTAACACCTTCTGAGCCATAATACTATCCATAGTGTTGTTGATATTTTTCGGGCGAAGAAAATACATGCTTTTTTATTTTTTTCAGTTTGGAACTGTTGGCATAAATATGCGAGGATATTCTCATTAATAATTTTATGGGATAATTCTGCAAGGACCGCTCACTACCTCCAACCGCCACCGAGCGACCTGTATAGATTTACAGTGGCTTGCAAGCGTTGCAGTTGATCGTTCACGCTTCCCAATTCAGCAGCCAGTAAACTTTGGCGGGCAGTAATTACTTCTGTATAATTGGCAAAGCCATTACGCAATAGTTCCTGTGTGTACTCCACGGATTTAGTGAGGGCGGTTAACTGCCTTGTACGCACGGTTGCTTTTTCCATGGCATGCTGATGCAACGAAAAAGCATTCGACACTTCCTGTGAAGCGAACAACAGGCTATTTCGAAAATTATATAAAGCGGCTTCCTGCTGCGCTTCTGCAACCGTAAGATTCGTCTTTAAGGCACGCCGGTTGAAAATTGGCTGCGTAAGACCTGCAGCAATGTTGGCGGCTATGGCACCGGTCTCAAACAAGCTTCCCAGGGTAATACTTGATAATCCCGCCGAACCGCTGATTGTGAAGGAGGGGTAAAAAGCGGTACGGGCAACATTGGTTAACTCAAAAGCATTGCGATAAGCAAATTCAGCGGCCTGCACATCCGGACGGTTCGCCAGCAACTGGGCCGGCACTCCGGTTTGTAAAAGATCGGGCGCTCGTTGTATCTGAAGGCGGGTGCGGCGGATAGAATCCGGTGCACGACCGGTTAATACACTCAAAAAATTTTCGGTTTCCAGGATGGATTGTCTAAGGTCGGGAATTGTTACTTCCGCGGCATAACGCTGCGCCTGGCTTTGTACCACGGCGGCTTCAGTTACCGTGGCAGCCTGTTTAAGCGTCTGCATCACAATTACGGTGGTATCCCAGTTTCTTACAGTTTGCTCGGTGATTGCGAGTTGCTCGTCGAGCGCCAGCAACAGGTAATAATTGTTGGCAATGTCACTTACAATACTGGTTTGTATGGCGCGGGCGCCGGCTTCGGTTTGTAGCAGTGCAGCCTGGCTCGCCCGGCGGCTGGCTTTTAATTTCCCCCAAATGTCCGCTTCCCATGCAGAAGAAACACCGAACTGGAATTGAGTAATGCTCTTGCTGCCAAAGCCCTGCGCCTCCGTAAGCTTATTTTCAGATGCCCCCAGGTTGGCATTTAAGCTGGGATAAAACGCGGCGCCACTTTGCAGATAATATGCCTGCGACTGCCTGACTCTTGTATAAGCAGTCTTTAGGTCCAGGTTTTCTGTGATGCCCTGGCGTATCAACTCCTGCAACACCGTGTCGCTGAAGATCTCTGCGTATCGCAGACCGGCAAGAGAGCTGGTGTCTCCCTTCGGGTTATCGCGGAATTGGTTGCCGGCGATAGAAGGGGGCTGAGTGTAGGGTTGGGAGATCTTACAAGCTGCGAGTATGCTCACCGCCAGGACTCCTATTGCCAGGTATTTTTTTAAGCCTCGGTTCATGTGCATATTTTCTGTTGATCTTTTTTTAACTAATTTATTTCGCTGTGATTAATACCTCCTGTTGAAGTAACCTCAGCATTTTTCACGCCCACGATCTTTTCGTGCAGTGATTGAAAAATGATAAATAGCGTGGGGATTACAAATATGCCAAACAGGGTACCCACCAGCATGCCGCCTACTGCACCCGTGCCGATAGACCGGTTACCGTTGGCGCCCGCACCATTGGTAAACATCAGCGGCATCAAGCCAAAGACGAAGGCAAAGGAGGTCATTAAAATGGGCCTCAGGCGAACTACAGCCCCCTCAAGCGCTGCGTCAACAATGCTCATGCCCCTGCGCCTTCGCTCTACGGCAAACTCCACAATGAGGATTGCGTTCTTGGCCAAAAGTCCAACTAACATGATCAGGGTAATTTGAACATAAATATTATTGCTAATCCCCATCATGTTGGCAAACAGGAAGGCACCTGCCAACCCTATAGGAAGCGAGAACAATACGGAAAAGGGCAGAATATAACTTTCATATTGGGCGCAAAGCAGGAAGTAGACAAATACAATCACCAGCATAAAAATAAAACCAGTTTGATCGCCTGCCGCAATTTCTTCCCGTGATACACCGGAGAACTCGTATCCATAGCCGGGCGGCAATGACTGCGCTGCTACTTCACTAACCGCCTTAATGGCATCGCCCGAACTAAAACCAGGCTTAGGGGCGCCATTCACAGAAATGGACGTATAAAGGTTAAAGCGAGTGATGGTTTGCGGCCCGTAAACTTTATTAAGTGAAATAAAGCCTGTAATAGGCGCCATAGTGCCGGCGGCGTTGCGCACAAAAATGCGGTTCAGGCTTTCGGGGTTGGTGCGAAATTCCGGTTCGGCCTGGTATAATACGCGGAACTGCTTGCCAAATTGATTGAAGTTGGAAGCATACACTCCCCCATAATAGCCTTGCATGGTGCTTAAAATATCACTTACATTCAAGCCGGCCTGCTTCGCCTTTGCTACGTCTACAGCTATCTCATACTGTGGAAAATTGGTGCTGAATGCCGTGCTGGCAAATTGAATTTCCGGGCGCTTGTTCAGTGCTGCCAAAAATTCGGTACTGATCTTAGAGAAGCGGCCAATATCGCCGCCACTCCTATCCTGCAACTGAAACTCGATACCGCCACCAAAGCCAAAGCCCTGCAGCGTAGGAGGGGCAAAAAAGGTAACCCTTGCTTCTTTTATATCAGCCGTCATGCCAAACAGCCGCCTGATCACTGATTGCACATCCTGGTCTTTTCCCTTTCGTTGATCCCAGCCCTTCAGTTTGATAAACAACACCCCATAGCTGCTTCCGGCCCCGCTAAAAATACCAAAGCCATTTACATGAAAAACGCTTTCCACCTCGGGCAGCGTATGCACGATTTTCTCCGCACTTTTGATGGCTAATTCAGTACGTTCAGAAGAAGCTGAAGCCGGCAGACTGATATCCGCTACAACGATACTCATATCCTCGTCGGGAACAAAGGCTTTGGGTGTTGTCTTAAAAAGAAAAAAGAAGAGTCCGGCAAAAAGGGCAATACCTACTAAAGCAATCCATTTATATTTTGCGAGAAAACCAATGGAACGCCGGTATTTCGCTGTAGTTGCATCAAAAGCAGCATTAAAGCTGGTATGAAAACGTTGGAAAAAGCCTTTGTTGCGCAGTTTGTTTTCGTGGTGTGGTTTTAGTAAAATTGCACATAGCGTTGGGCTGAGTGTAAGCGCATTCACGGCCGATAGTATGATCGCAATAGCCAGGGTTAAACCAAACTGTTTGAAAAACACGCCTGCAGACCCCCCGATAAAACTCACGGGGATGAATACCGCTGCCATGACAAGTGTAATAGAAATGATGGCACCCGTGATATCACTCATGGCATCCACGGTTGCTTTTTTGGGCGAGTCATATCCGTGATCGAGCTTGGCATGTACTGCCTCCACTACTACTATGGCATCATCTACCACGATACCAATTGCCAGTACCATTGCAAAAAGGGTTAGCAGGTTAATGGTAAACCCAAACAGCCCAAGGAAGAAGAAAGTGCCGATAATAGCTACCGGTACCGCAATGGCGGGTACAAGTGTAGAACGAAAATCCTGCAAAAACAGGAATACTACCAGAAACACCAGTATAAAAGCTTCCACCAGGGTTTCGACCACTTTTGTAATAGAGGCATTCAGGAAGTCGTTGGCGTTTATAAAGCTGCGGGCCTTCACGCCTTTTGGAAAAGATTTTGTGGCTTCGTCCAGCACTTTCATACAGTCATTAATTACCTGTCGGGCGTTAGAGCCTGCCGTTTGGTTGATGGCAAATCCGACCGAAGGCTTACCATCCACCTCGGAGGACGCAGAATAACTCAGCGCTCCTAGTTCAATCCTCGCGACATCTTTCATTCTTAGCAGCTGCCCGTTGTTGCCGGCCCGGATCACGATATCGCCGAATTCTGCCGTCGTTATCAGCTTGCCTTTATACTTGATAATGTATTGGAATGATTGCTTTCCCTGTTCACCAAATTGGCCCGGTGCCGCTTCAATATTCTGTTCGGTCAATGCCGCATTGATATCGTCGGGCACCAGCCCGTAAGATGCCATTACATCTGGCCGCAACCAAATACGCATGGAGTAATCTCTTTGCTCGAACACCGAGGCATTGCCTACTCCGGAAACTCTTTTTATAAGTGGCAGGAGGTTGATATTAGCATAGTTCTGCAAGAAAGTTTCATCATAGCTCGGGTTTTCGCTGTAAAGCGCAAATATGAGCAATTCGCCACTTTGCTGTTTAACGGTGACTACCCCTGCCCGGGTAACATCCTGCGGCAGCAAGGGAGAAGCTCTTGCCACACGATTTTGTACGTTCACGGCTGCCACGTCGGGATCTGTACCCTGCTTGAAAACAATGGTAATATTCGCCGAGCCATCATTGCTGGCTGAAGAAGTCATGTAGCTCATGTTCTCCACACCATTGATTTGTTCTTCCAGGGGAACGATAACACTTTTCATTACCACATCAGCATTTGCGCCCTGGTAACCAGCAAATACCTGTACCGTGGGTGGTGCAATATCCGGGTACTGCGAAATGGGAAGCGTAGTTAAACCCAGCAAACCAAGCAGTACCGTCAGGATAGCAATAACCGTGGAGAGTACGGGTCGGTCTATAAACTTTTTGAACATAAATACATTTCATTAAAGCATTAAGGGAAATCAGTCGATAATGGTGGCGTGAATTAAATTAAGCCCGCTACTAAAGAGATCTTATTGGCCGGTAAACGCTGTCTGCATTAACTGGTGACGGTTTTATCGGAGTGCCATCCCTGAGGCCGTCAATACCTTCCAGCACTATCTGATCACCTGGTTGCAGGCCTTCTAATATTACAAAAAATTGCCCGTCGTTTCCCTCGGGTAATTTCACCTCCGTGCTGCTAACCTTTCCGCCGGTTCCCACCCTGTACACAAATCGTTTTCCCTGTAATTCGTAGGTAGCTTTTTGTGGGATCAATAAGGCCGACTCGATGGTTTGCGGTATCCGCACTTTGCCGGTGCTGCCGCTTTGAATAAGGTTGCCGGCATTAGGGAAAACGGCACGCATGCTTACAGAACCGGTTTGGGTAACTACCAGGCCGCTGGCCGTTTCCACTTTTCCTTTTTGGGAATATTCTGTTCCGTCGGACAATATCAGCGAAACCGGTGGTAACGTGGCCAGGCGCTCCGGTATGGTAGTGCCTTTGGCGTTGCGGGCAAATACCAGTGATTCTTTTTCGTTAATAGAGAAATAAGCGAAGATGTTGCCGATATTAGCCACTGTGGTAAGCGGCTGCGGAGTATTGCTGCCAACAAGGCTTCCCAGGCGATATGGAATAGTGCCAACAACTCCACTGACAGGGCTGCTTACTCTTGTATAACCAAGGTTGATACGGGCATTTGCAAGTCGTGCCCTGGCCTGTGCCAGTGTTGCCTGCCGGGCCTCCAGGGTGTATTCGGCCGACTGCAGCTCGAATTTACTGATGATATCTTTCTCCACCAGGGGGCGAACCTTTTCCACCTGCATCTTTGCAGCATTTACATCTGCCTGGGCAATGTTTATATCCGCCTGTGCTGTGCGCACTTCCTGTTCGTATTGCGGTGCATTGATACGAAACATTAGTTGCCCCTTTCGCACTGTAGCGCCTTCATCTACGTAGATAGCATCGATATAGCCATCAATCTTTGGCCTTATTTCGATGTTCTGCTGGCCCTGTATCGTAGCAGGATAATCGTTGTAGAGCGTAGTTGTGTGCAGGCTGATGGTGAGAACCGGGTACTCTGCTACCGGTGGCTCCGGCGATTGAGCTGAAGTTGCTGATTGCTTTTGATCGTTGCATGAAACGATTATCAAACTTGCCAGAACAGCAACACATGCTAGATTTCTTATCATTCGGGGATTGTTTATTAAATATCAAACAGAAGCCAGGCGACTCCTTGTAAGGCATTAGTTAATTGGCTGATTTCAAATATATTTAAAAGTTCTTAAGTTTAGCCTCAATAAATTGATGCTTCAGATAATTTTTTAAACAATCTGAAAAAGTTACCCGTTTTGACCCTGGTGTTCGCAGTTTTTTAAAAGCTTTTCTGCAGAGATAAAATGGTTCAATTTTCATTAGCACCGCAGATTTTCCGCTCATATATGAGAGACTTTTTAAATGCAGTTATAACGGTGGCTTAAAAAAAAGTAACTCTTCGATTGGGAGCTATAGGTATGTAAATGCTGCCACCGGAATCCTGCAGGGAGGTATATAGGAATGTCAATTATATTATTATTTTCTTTTGATACAAAATTGAAATTTTTGCATTAGCTTTGATTTTCAAAGTACTTTTAAATACAAAAACCAGGTTACATCTTTTTAGAATAATAAAACTCTTTTTGCCAGGCAGTAAAGGAAAGACAAATCAAATATTTTAATAACCATACTTTATATCTCAGTACGTTCACTGCATACCAAAAACCATTTTAACTTTTAAAAACTCAATTACATGACACAATTAAACAATGCAACATCACAGCCTCATCCGATTTCATTAGTTAAACGAATGTTGGTGGGAGGATGTATTGGTTTATTATTGATCTCATTTTTTTTGCTTTCCGCCCGTGAGCCTAACCCGGATTGGGAAAAGTTTTGGATGATAAGGCCGCTGATCATCGTTCCGTTAGCTGGGGCAATGGGTGGGTTATGTAATTACTACATTATTCGTTTTCACGACAGGATGGGTTTGAACAAGATCATTGCTATGATATTAAGTGTAATGGTTTTCATCGTCGGTTTGTGGATGGGAATTGTTTTGGGATTAGACGGCACGATGTGGAATTAAACTGCCCGACTTATAGTAATTGAAACAATGACATACTAATTTAAAAGAAACCATGAAAGACGAAATACTTACTCATCTGAATGACCCCGGGCATCTCGAAAAGATGTACCGCACTAATAAACTGCCTTTTAAACGGGCATTCAGTAAACTGTACCCGGAACTAAAAGGCAATACACTTGCCGATTTCTGGAACGAAAGATTGAATTACGAAACTGAGGAGATTAACTGGGGCACCCGCAGTGAGTTATTATTTGTGATAATTGCTTCACTGGTAGCAGGTGCTATTGCAAAACTGCCGGCGCTCCTGGCGATAAATGAAGAACTTTTCTATACCAGGAACATCGGGTTTATAGTTTTTCCGGCGCTATCAGCTTACTTTGCCTGGAAGAACAAATTATCTACCGGCAAAATCGCTTTTATAGCTTTCACCACCCTCGCAGGCTTAATTTTTATCAATTTTCTTCCGGATGTTAAGAAGAGCGATACCTTAATTTTATCGTGCATTCATTTGGCCTTATTTCTGTGGTCGATATTGGGATTTGCTTTTGTTGGTGAACCCAAAAGAAATGATGAAAAGCGACTTGGCTATTTGAAGTATAACGGCGACCTGGTTGTTATGACAACGCTTATCCTGATAGCAGGCGCAATCATGAGCGGTATTACCATTGGTCTGTTCTCGTTGATTGGCTATAAAATTGAAGCGGTTTATTTTAATTATGTGGCAATTTTTGGCCTGGCTGCTGCACCACTTGTGGGCACCTATCTTACCCAAACCAATCCGCAGCTAGTTGGTAAAGTTTCACCTGTAATTGCCAAAATTTTCAGTCCGCTGGTACTAGTGATGCTAATAATTTATCTCGTAGCAATGATATATTCTGGTAAAGACCCGTACAACGACCGGGAGTTTTTACTAATTTTTAATGCCTTGTTAATTGGCGTTATGGCCATCATTTTCTTTTCAGTTGCGGAAACATCCAAGACCAAAAGTCAAACAGAAATCTGGATTCTTTTCCTGTTATCTGTTGTAACGGTAATTGTGAATGGTGTCACGTTTTCTGCCATACTGTTCCGGATTTCAGAATGGGGAATTACGCCCAACAGGGTTGCGGTGCTTGGAGGCAATGGCTTGATCCTAATAAATCTTCTGCTGGTAACTACGCAATTCTTCAGGGTACTTTCAAAGAAGACAAACATCACAGGTGTTGGAAAAGCTATTGCCTCCTACCTGCCCATTTACTTCTTATGGACAATTATCGTGACTTTCATATTTCCGTTAATTTTTGGGTTTAAATAAAGAAGCATCATTCAGCAAAGGCTATACATTTTACATCTGTGCATACATTGGCAGTGCTAAAGACCAGTAGATTAAAGCCTTTTTTTATTCATTTACTTTGAATTTCAAGCTCTTTTAAAGAATACAAAGCGTTAATAATACGATGAACGGGCAATCCCCTGCCCCGCTGGACCCTACGGCACAGGGTAAATTAAAATCGAATCTGAGGGAATGGTGATTGAATTCGATGCCGCAAAAAACCGGATGATTATCATAGGGAATGGCAGGGAACGGGTTTTCACGAAGGAAAATTAAACATCATGAAGCTTTACGAAGAAGCAATGGAAATACTAATTAGGAATATCGGACATATTCGAATAATGTTTACCCATTCAAAAAAAGTAATACATCCTATACATGAAAATAGACATAATCATTTCGTATCTAAAACGCTATGAATTTGGACACGAAATAGATTTCGTTCCACCCATAACAGGAATTCATCTTGCTTCGTTAACACCTAAAGAGCATACAGTGCGGGTCTTTCATCAGCAGGTAGACAAAATTGACCTGGATACAGATGCTGACCTGATTGCCATTTCCTTTTTTAGTGGATTTGCGCCTGCTGCATTTAAGTTATCAGAAGAATTTAGAAAACGAGGAAAAACTGTTATCGCAGGTGGGCCTCACGTTACCTTTAATATTGAAGAGTCGCTAAATCATTTTAATGCTATTGCAACTGGGGAGGCTGAGTCGATTTGGACTGAAATGTTATGTGATTTTCAAAATGGCAAATTGAAACCTGTTTACAACGGACAAGCTACAGATTTAAAAGATGTGCCCACACCCAGGTTCGACTTATTATCAAATAGATTTTTCATCAGGAAAGTTATACAAGCAACGAGAGGCTGCCCTTTTACTTGCTCATTTTGTACCGTGCCTACACTTAACCCGGGGTTCAGGCTAAGACCCGTTAAGGACGTAATTAAAGATGCTTCTTATGACAATTTTAAATTTTGGTGGCAAAGAAAAGTAGTTTGGTTTTGGGACGATAATTTAACCATCGATAGAAAATACATTACTTCATTATTATCCGAATTGAAACCATTAAAAAAATGGTGGCTTACACAAGCCAGCTTAGACATTGCCAAAGACGAAAAACTTTTGGACCTGATGAAAGCTTCAGGCTGTATTGGAGTGTTCTTAGGAATTGAATCTTTCGGAAAAGATTCCCTGGCTGATGCTAACAAGAAACAAAATAAAATTGAGAACTATAAAGTGGCAGTTCAAACCATACAAAAACGGGGTATTGCAGTAATGGCAGGTTTTATTGCAGGTTTTGACCATGATACAAAAGAGAGTATCGAAGAAATGTCCGACCGGATAATGGAAATTGGCATTGATGTCCCATTTCTTAGTATTATGACTCCATTCAGAGGCACTCCAATTTATAAAGTTTTGAAAACAGATGGCCGGATACTTGAAGACAAGGGCTGGCAATTCTATAACGGATACAATGTTGCTTTTAAGCCGAAAAAAATCACTGCCGATGAACTTCTCGCCGCACACAGGCATCTATGGAAAAAAACTTTCTCTTTTACACATGCTATGAAGCGCATCTTGAAGAGCATCATTACATTAAGAGCAGGTGCAATATTTTTATCAGTGTTTATGAATGGCTTTTATATGACTAAGCAACTCAGGCATAATTACCCAATCGACATGAACAACCAATCAATATAGTTGCATTGAAAAATCCCTATGCACATTGCGGTCCATCATAACATACAGGTCGTTGAAAAGGCACTCTTTATCCTATCGAAACTTTGCTTCATTAGTACCAGGCAATCGAGTACATCGAGCTTTTTATTACAGGCAATAATACCGGTAAGCAGCAACAATGCCGCAATCACATTTCCCCGAACCGGCAGTGCTTGTTTCTATATACACCATTGAAATGAAATTCCTTGCAGTGAAACGAGGCACCAAAATATGCGGGTAAACACTTCACCCAGCGTTAAGCGGCCGTGCTAATTTTGGTCCGGCAACTTAATTCGCCTGCTGCAAACTTTTTTCTCCGAAATCTCATCTTATTATATCTTTAAAAAAATATAGAGTATGAAACCAGGATTACCAATTGTTACAACACTGCGCCACCTCTTACTGATTGCTATAATTTTTTCACCAGCATATACAAGTTTAGTTGCTCAGCCTGCTTCTAAACACGTTTCTGTGAATGCCGTCAAAAGGTATTTATACGTAGCCGTTCCCGGCATCCGCGATTATCTTGGCTATGGAGGGCACGGCATCCTGGTTTTTGATATCGACAACCATCATCGGTTCGTGAAACGAATTTCTACCGGGGGGCTTCATCCCGATAAAACACCGTCCAATGTTAAGGGGATTGCCGTGAGTATTGCGCTTAACAGCGTTTTTGTGAGCACCATCGAATCATTGCAAAGAATAGATCTTACCACCGACCAGGTAATTTGGGAAAAACCAGTCGAAGGGGGTTGCGACCGAATGTCAATTTCACCCGATGGTAAAACCATGTATCTTCCATCATTTGAAAAAGGTTTCTGGAATGTGGTTGATTGCGCCACCGGCAACATTATTAAAAAAATCGATGTTTTTAAAAGAGCCCACAATACAATTTATGAACCAACCGGTGCACATGTTTACATGGGCGATATTGCATCGCCCTGGCTATATGTAGCGGATGCAAAAACACATCAGCTTGTGAATAAGATCGGGCCATTTGCCAATTTCATCCGCCCCTTTACCATTAATGGAAAACATAGTATTGTTTACGCTACTGTAGATAGCCTGTTGGGTTTTGAAGTGGGCGATCTTAACACAGGAAAAAAACTTGCACATATTGAAGTGAAAGGATGGAATATGGGCCCGGTGAGAAGACATGGAAACCCAAGTCATGGGATTGGATTAACCCCCAACGAAAAAGAATTGTGGGTAGCAGACGGCTTTAATATGCGTGTTCATGTTTTTAGCGCTGCCCCACCCTACCAGCAATTAACCACGATACCATTGCAGGATATGCCCGGGTGGGTTACGTTTAGTATCGACGGACAATATGTATATCCATCCAGTGGTGAGGTGATTAAAACCGAAACCCGTGAAATCATCGCAACGCTGAAAGATGAATTTCATAACAATGTGGCCAGTGAGAAAATGTTGGAAATAGATTTTGCCGGGGAGAAAGCAGTGAAAGCCGGTGACCAGTTTGGCATTGGTGGATTGCGATAGACGTATCTATTTTGAATGAATGAATTGATCCTCTAATATTCCATAATCTCAATTTTTCTAAAATCCATGGGATGGCTGTTTGATTGCAGTGAAATGTACCCATCCTTTACAAGATCATTTCCATTTACAATAAATGGTTTTGCGTTGACATTTGTAGAATCATACCGGGGATTTTCAAACCGGATGACCTGTTCACCATTTACATAATGACTGATCTTTCCATCCCGTACGTCAATTTCCGCTGTTGCCCATTGATCGCCGTGCAAAGTTCTCTTAACAGCAGGGGGCGTACAATAGGAAGCATTTCTTTTTCCGTTGATTTCGACATACATTCCTGAAGCACAAATTTCGCCTGAAGGACGCTCATCTTTACCATTGCCACCTAAAAGATTGTATTCAAGGCAAACCGGGAAGGACTGGCTTAAACTTAGTGTGTACGGCGACTGGCAATGATACTGGATGCCTCCATCACGAAATCCCCAGGATGGTGCGCCGGGAGTGAGATTTCCTACAAACCGGTATTCAACTTTCAACCGGTAATTGGAAAATTTCTTGTTATAATACAAGGCCCCGAATTTATTATTGAAGCTGTCATATTTGTCGTAACGGGTGCTAAGAATTCCATTTTCAACCCGAAATGTATTGCCAAAATTTTCGCCTGCTTTATACCCGGAAATTTTAGGTACCCAATTATCAAGGTTCTTTCCGTTGAATAAGCTTATCCATTTCTTTGCATCCTTTTTAACACGCATACCGGAATGATAGGATTGTAGAAGAAAAGGAATAAAAAGCAGCAGCAATCTTAAATGTTTCATGATGGGTTATAATTTTGTTGGAAGATAATTAAAAATTATGTAGCAATGATTGATCCGTTTCTCAATCATTTTTCCTTAGCCGGATATTTTACAATTGACAAAGTTCAATACAAATACCTGTTGGAAAAATGCTATAAGTTTTCTATAATATCCCGGTACCCTCTTCCAATGGGAATAGATATTCCATTGACCTCTACCATTTCTGCAGTGTATGAATCAATCTTGCTCACTGAAATAATATAGGACCGGTGAATCCGCTTAAAAATTTTTGCAGGCAACAACCCCTCAATTTCATGGGTACTCATTTTAGAAATGTACTCATTTTTCATGGTCACAATTTTTATGTATTCCCGTTGGCTTTCAATGTAAACAATTTCTGAGAATGAAATTTTCACCTTTTTCTTTTGAACATTCAGAAATATAAAATCCTTTTTTTCCTGGCTTTCATGTGATATGTGTTTTTCTCTTTCTCCGGTTCGCACCTTGGTGACTGCCACCAAAAAACGTTCGAAATCAAACGGCTTTAACAGGTAATCCGTAACATTTAAATCGAATCCCTCCACAGCGTATTGATGATAAGCCGTTGTGATAATTACTGCCGGCGGATGTGTAAGCGTTTTTAAAAAAGCCATGCCTTTCAATTTAGGGAGATGGATATCTAAAAAGATCAGGTCGGTATGATTATCCCGCAGGTATTCAGTTGCCAAAATTGCATCTTTAAATGTTGCCGTTAAATCCAGGAACGGCACCTGTGATATATAATCAGCCAAAACCCTTACCGCCAGCGGTTCATCTTCTACGATAATGCAATTTATTTTAGACATGCTTTGCGAGATTAATTTTTAATGTAGTAGTAAACACAGATCCATCTTGCTGAAAAGATAGGTTGTAATCTGTATAAAGCAATTCCAGCTGGCGCCTCAGATTAGAGAGGCCGATATTCTCTTTTACATTTCGCTCCCCGGAAAATTCTTCAGCAGAATTTTTTACAATAAAGGCCAGCCGCCGCTGTTTAACTGAAAGATGGATGTCAACAAACGGCTGATTTCTTGTTTCAGAAACGCCATGCTTAAACGCATTTTCCACCAACGGCACCAGCAACAGTGGTGGTATGGCTTGTTTCATATCCTCAATGTCGTGGTTAAAATTGACGCGTAAGGAATCATCATAACGCAATTTTTCAAGCGCAATATAATCGCTGATGATTTTTAATTCCTGTTCTATCGCGATATATTCTCCGCTGGTTTCGTAGAGCATAAAACGCAATATTTTCGACAGACGTAAAATGGATTCCGGGGCCAGGTCAGACTTGTCTCTTGATAAAGAGTAGATATTATTCAATGTATTAAATAAAAAATGGGGATTGGTTTGCGATCTTAAATAGTTTAACTCTGCTGCCTGCTTTTCAATTCGTAGCTGCTGCTCTGCCTGCCGCAGTTTTATGTAATTATAAATATGCCTGATGATCGCAAAAAAGAAAACAGCCCCTACACTATATGCCATCCGGTTTTCGAGCTCATGACTCAATGAAGAAAATGCCTTTAACGCCGTATAAACGTGTAACCGAATGCCAAGTTGCTTCCACGTGTACGCTCCGTAAGAATATAGCATCATAAAAACAAATAACACCAAAACTCCGGTAAGAATATTGTAGAAAATAAACTTCTTCTTCTTTAGTACAAATGGAACAGTATATTCGAAAAGTATAAAATTGATTGCAGTAAGATAAATAACGCCCCAAAGATTATTGAAAACAACAGGGAAAAATCTGTCCGGGTAAATTCCGAGGGTATTAAACAGCCCGATAAAGAAATAACCAAGGCCCATCCACAGGTAAAATCTCACCAATTTTATATCGAACGATCTCTTCATTGTATGATTTGTACAATAAATATCGGTAAATCTTTCCCTTCTCATTTTGGAATCTATATAATTGGCTTTTTGGTACACCAACTACCCGCAAAAGTCAATTGAAAAAGATTGAATCGCCGAAATCGTAAAATCGTCACCTCACCATTCCCACTCATTCCTCCATCACCGGCGTAAGCTTATTGGCATAATCAGGCTGTTTGTTTACAAAGACGGGGTGTTTATTGACACCCCGGTTTCTGTTTCACTTATTTAGATATTCTTGTAGAAGATTTCGGGTACTTACTATCAAATAATTCTTCCGGTTTAAAATGAAGCACTAGATACTGGCAATATAAAAATGATGCGTCCTTCATAATTTTTAGTCATTAAAATATAGTAAACCAGTCTCCCTAACGAATTTTAAAATACATGCCATGAACCAAACAATTGATTCGCTCAAAAAAATATCAAGCCTGATGGGCATACTATCTTTGATCCTGGCGATAACAACTTTTTCCAGCATATCGGATGTTTCCAAACAAAATACAGTGCTGGGAGATGCTGTTGCCTCTATCAACTACATCATCGCAAATGAAATTTTATTCCCTTCAAACAATCCAAAATATACAGGTACAATGTTGATCACACTTGTGTTATTTAAAGAATAGTGACTTGATGATGATGCGTTTTTTATTGAAGCAATACCATTTGTTTGCTGAAGGTTGCTTTTCCGTTTATAAAAAGGGAGTAGTTGTAATAAGCTTTTGCTGCTGTTTCAATTTTCCTCGCCTGCAATCATTAACCAGTAACAGGTAATTAATAACCCTGATTGAGTAAATAAATGGAAACCGACGGATCAATTTAGTAGGAGGATATTTTGTATAGCAGTGAAACCCCGTTCAATTGTGGGGAACCGTTAAAAAATTGTGGCAAATACACCCCTCCTATTATCATTCTTTTTTCCGTTATCAGCGTAAAATTATTGGCATGAAATTGATTCTACAACCAGAAAAAAAATTATGGAAAATACAAAGGAGACAATAGACATTTTAAATGATCTTATTCTTATCAACAATGACCGCATTGCAGGTTATGAAAAAGCGATGGAAGAGTTAAAATCAAAAAAAGATACAGACGATGAGGACCTTGATCTCACCGTTTTATTTGAAAAGATGATCGACGATAGCAGGGAGATCCGCAACGCTTTGGGCAAAGAAGTTCAGGTTTTAGGCGGTGAAATGGCCGAAGGCACCATGACCAGTGGCAAAATATACCGGGCATGGATGGATGTAAAGTCAGTTTTTACGGGCAAAGACAGGCAAACCATTTTAGAAAATTGCGAGGCGGGAGAAGATGCTGCTCAAAAAGCTTATAAGGCGGCGCTGGACAACGAAGAGCTTCCGCATTTTTTGCGGGAAATGATCCACGACCAAAAAGATTTGCTGCTGGAATCGCATGATGAAATAAAAGCATTGCGTGACCAGGTAGCTTAAAAAAAACGAATCATCCTGTTGCATCGAAAATGTAACAGGATGATTTTAATTTGAACCACGACTATTATTTAGCACCGCTACTATCTTCCTCTGCCCTGGAGTTCTCTTTAAACTCCTGCTCCAACTCACAATAGCTCACTTTTTATTTTTCGACTGTAGGTTTCTGAATAAAAATTTACATTGTGGATGGAAGCCCACGTGCACACGGCTTTTTTAAATAAACAGTAACAGTATGGAAGAAGTAATTGAGAATGACGGTCCGTTTATTATGGTACCGACCTTGTCCGTAAGAAACGGAATAAGTGCAATCGAATTCTATAAGAAGGCTTTTGGTGCGATAGAACTCATGAGTAATATCAGCACCGATGGGCAAGCAGTCGCAGAATTGTCGATCAATGGCGCACGCTTCGTTGTTGCTGATGAAGCACCTGAATATGATAATTACAGTCCTGAAACGCTTGGGGGCACAGCTGTTAGAATGGGACTGCAGGTGGCAAATCCAGACCAGGTGGCTGAACAGGCGATATCAGCCGGAGCAAAAGAAATTTATGCTGTGGCCGACCAGCATTATGGCTATCGGCTCGGAAGGATATTGGATCCTTTCGGACATCATTGGGAAATTTTTAGACCGTTGCATTGATGCCAAATCATATTTCCTCAACAAGCTATCACGCTTAAGTTTGGCAAATCGTTTGATACAATATATCCTAAAAAATTTATATGGATACATCACTCGCCGCCACAGATTATTTAAAAGAATTGGAAGCCGAAGCCATATCTACCCGAAAATGCCTGGAAAGAATTCCTGAAGAAAAATTCAGTTTTAAGCCGCACCCTACCTCCATGGAGATGGGATATCTTGCTTTACTCGTAGCCGAAATTCCGAGGTGGATTACCTATATGGTCAACGTCGGCGAAATTGATTTTGCAACTTATAGACATGCTGAAATCAAGACCACCAAAGAACTGGTGGATCATTTTGATGAAAATATGAACGATGTGAGAAAGGCTTTAGAAAATGTTTCCGATGCTGATCTCGAAATGGAGTTTTATTTAAAATCGAATGGCCAGGTGCTATTTTCGGAAAAGAAGGGAGATTATATAGGGCCAACCATTAATCATTGGGTACATCACCGCGGCCAGCTTACAGTTTACATGCGTATCTGCGAAATTCCAATACCCTCTATTTATGGGCCCTCAGCGGATGATAAACAATTTTAGCGCATTTTGATGATTGTAAATTTATTGTTTACCAGCATTGGTTTTTCAATTAAGCATCCTTGTGTCACTCCCTTGTACTTTTACAGCATTGGGGAGCAACTCAACAACCTTCATTATTCGAACCCCCTATTGCTTTTTCCGGTCAGCACCCATGCGCTCAAGCATCCACCCCGGATATTCGGGAGAAAGCTTGCTTGCTTCATCCAATGTTTTTAATTCTTCCGGAGTAAAAACTACATCAGTCGATTTCAGGTTATCTTCCAATTGCTCGGGCTTTTTTGCACCGATGATAATGCTTGTAACAGCTGGTTGATGAAGCAGCCATGCCAGCGACAATTGAGCAATGGACACTTCTTTTTCTTGTGCCATGGCATCCAGCACATCAAGAATATCAAAAGCTTTCTCCTTGTTTACCGGCGGAAAATCAAAATTAATCCTTCTGGCGTCGCCCGCCCCTTCAGCATTGCGTTTGAATTTTCCGGTTAACAATCCCCCTGCCAGTGGACTCCATACCATCAGGCCTATATGCTGATCTTTTAAAAGCGGCACAATCTCCCTTTCCAAATCACGCCCGGCAATGGTATAATAAGCCTGAAGCGAAATGAACTTCGCCTGCCGGTTAAAAGTAGAATAATCCACGGCCTTCATGATTTGCCACGCAGACATATTGCTACATCCGATATATCTCACCTTGCCGTTTTCGACGAGGCCATCAAGTGTATCCAGGGTTTCTTCAATGGGCGTGAGTTCATCATAACCATGCACCTGGTACAGGTCGATATACTCCAGGTTAAGGCGCCGCAAGCTTTCATCCACCTGGTGAAGAATATGTTTGCGGCTAAGACCGATGCCATTGGGATCGTCACTCATCTTGCCCCGCACTTTGGTAGCAATCACCAAATTTTCCCTCTTCAACCCGAGATTGCGGATGGCTTTACCAGTCATCTCTTCCGAAAGTCCTTCGGAGTAAACATTGGCAGTATCAATAAAATTAATGCCCGCATCCACGGAACTGCCAACAAGATTGTCAACAGCCTGCTGGTCAAGTGTGCCAATTGCGGTCCAATACCCTTTTCCGCCAAATGTCATGGTACCGAGGCAAAGCTCGGATACCTTCAAGCCTGTATTACCTAATAATTTGTATTTCATAAAGAGTAATTTATTTCCATATTTATGTGCACTTCCTAGGAAGGTAATCTTTCAAAAAACAAAAAACACCTGCCGAACACGTTTGTTGTACAAGTTATAAAAATAAAAATAATTATGAATGGCCACTGCAAAGATTCCATTATTCGTTACTATTGTTAATCTTGCCTAATGATGACAAAAGTTGGTGGTTATCTATTAATTTGTATGCTAATTCGGGAAGATGATTTCACTTGTTTTGAATTTTCCAGCTTAATAAAAACAATTCTAATTGGACAATTATGGAAATAATACGGTTCGCTCAAAAAACATTGCTGTACCTGCTATTACTTGCTGGGCTTACATCCTGTAATAATAATACTGGTGACCATAAGAGCAAAACAGTAGCAGCCACCAATACACCAACTGCTTCTTATTATTTACAGACCCCAATGGGATGGACAACCGAACGCATCAGCTTCCCGATAGATTTTGCACCAGCTATTTCTTATAAGGGTACAGAAGATCTGCGATTTGCAAAGGGCTGGGGAGACATCAACAGCGATGAGCACTGGTGTTATGCATTTGTATGGTGGCTGGATGGAAAACCGGCAATCAATGAGATGGTTCTGCAACAGAACCTAACTGAATATTATAATGGCCTGGTAAAAAGAAATATTATTGAAAGAAAGATTCCGCAAAATAAAGTGATCCCCACTGAGGTAATTGTTAAAAAGATCGCAACCACAAGCGGAGATATTGTTACTTATACCGGCACCATTCAAATGCTTGACTATCTTGATGAAAAGCCTATTCTGTTAAATTGCACGATTCATGTCAAAAGCTGCGATACCAAAGATCATACTGCGCTGCTGTTTCAAATATCGCCGAAGCCACGTGATCACGCCGCGTGGAAGCCACTGGAAATGCTGAATTTGAATTTTAGCTGCGGCAAATGATAATTTAGATCGTACGCAGCAACTGGTAGCTTTCCATAATTTCCCATGTCTTTCTATTATGCTGTAGAAGACAAAAACTATCCACCATAAATTCGGCTGC
The DNA here is from genome assembly GCA_025963635.1 of Ferruginibacter sp. GTDB lineage: Bacteria > Bacteroidota > Bacteroidia > Chitinophagales > Chitinophagaceae > Ferruginibacter. Next base: position 176,053 of record JAOQAK010000080.1, on the reverse strand, counting down.
ATATTTCTTTGTTCCATACTCTTGCCATGCCTCCTTAAATGAAATCACATCAAGATCGCGGTAAGCAAGGGTAATATGTGGTGTAAACTTCAATTCAAGATTTAAAATGGGTAAAGCCGGAAATGCAAAGTGGAAACTTCTCATAATTTCCTTCTGTAAAGAATACAATGGCACATTGATTATGGGTCTTAGAAAAATGACAGGGTGATTTTTATTGTGAAAAGCTCCAAAATCTTTCAATTCAATTTGAAACGGTTCAAGGTTAAAATATAGATTTTGAAACCATCGAAGCAGTCTGAGATGTTCCGCATCCGGCAACTGAAATGGTGCCTTTAGTGTGAGATGTGGCATTGCCTTTAACGCTGCCTTACTTCCAAAACGCGTGGAAAAATCCGTTTGAAAGGCAATAACATCTTTGCTTATTTCCGGAGGCGGAATAATGGCGATAAAATATAGGTTCATATAGCTTTCCCTTAAAAATTTGCGTTAGAAGGAGATTTGCTCCATAACTTTCCGACGGGTGCTTCTTTGTTTTATTTGCTATAATAAAGTAGCAATTGTTAAACCTTGATGAGCATTTATTGTTTCGCAAACTAAGCTGGTTACTTTTGCGTAGTTTCTTTAAACTCATACAATGAAAATACTTTTTTTAGCGATCAGTTCTTTGATGGGCTTTTTATTCCCATCTCAAAAAAACAATACAACTAAATCACTGAATATGTCTGATAACATAAATATTGAAAAAATGGATACAGCTACTTTTGGAACGGGCTGCTTTTGGTGTACTGAAGCCGTTTTTCAGCAGGTAGAAGGAGTTATAAAAGTTACCAGTGGCTACAGCGGCGGCAAAGTGGATAATCCAACCTACAAACAGGTTTGTACCGGCACCACGGGCCATGCTGAATGCCTGAACATTGTGTATGATCCGGCAAAAATTACATTTGATGATTTGCTGAAAATTTTTTGGCAGGTACATGACCCTACCACGCTAAACAGGCAGGGAAATGATGTTGGCACCCAATACCGCAGCGTGGTTTTCTATCACAATGATGAGCAAAAAGCAAAAGTGGAAAAGTATAAGGCTGAATTAAATAAAAGCGGCGCATGGGACAAGCCAATCGTCACTACCCTGGAACCCTTTGTTAAATTTTATCCTGCGGAAGATTACCATCAAAATTACTATAACGAAAACGGTAACGAGGGATATTGCCAGTTTGTGATCAGGCCCAAAGTGGAGAAGTTTCAGAAGGTATTCAAAGCTAAATTAAAGAAGCATTGATCAAAAGCGCTTATCAAATTCAAAGTCTTCCACACTCATTATTTTTATAGTATTAAAATTTGGATGGTTTGGATTGATCAGGTAATTGTGTTCCTTTCGTATAATTACGGAAGGAACTTTTAATATAGGGCTCCGAAGTTCATTGAGCCAGGTGTTTCCTAAAGATTGGCAATATGAATAATTATCAATAGTATGCCAGTCTTTTTTTAAAGTGGAAGCGTCAATTGTTTCAACAGCCAGATCCCCGGGAATCTCAATTAATATTACCTTGTATAGGGCATTATTTCCTTCGCCGCTTCTGTGTACAAGATTCTCGAGGCAGGCCAATGAGCGGCTTTCCGCAGTATAAATCACAAAATTCCCTCTCCCATTCCATCTTGCAGGATAGCCGGACGCCGTTAAGGATTTGCTCCATTGAATGGTGGTAATTCTAAAAACAGTCATGAAGATAATTATGCAAGATCCCCACGGGCTATGCGGTTAAGCTCGTCGATAACAAAATTGATACCCCCTACCGTAGTAATAAAGGCCCGCGGAATACGATTGCCCAAGCCAAAGGCAGGTTTATCGAGCCAGCGGTTGAAACTTTCTTTATCTCCAAACACCTGGTTGCCTTTATTGAAAAGCACAATGGTTTTTAATATATATTCACTTTGTAAAGGGCTTAATTTCTTTTTTTCCTTTTGATATCTTGCAACGGTTTTATAAGAAATATCGAGCAGATCTGCAGCGAAATCTTTATCATAACTGGATACTGCAATCATATCATTGAAGGCCGTAGCATAAACGGATTCAGGCTCTGAAAGCATGTTGGATTCTTCATGAAGAATATAATCCGAATATTGCTTGTACACTTTAGTGGCATTATCAGCAACTTTCATATTCAATATTTTCCCTACAAATATAGACATTTTTCCGAAGTTTAAAGAATTTTGTCCAAATTATTTTTTAACTTTTCGTAACTCCAAAAGATTTAAACTATTCGCCGGAAAGCCACTGATATTCGTATGCACCAAGTGAATAACCATGTCATACCATAATGGCACCACCGGCGCATCTCTAATGATTAACCGATCCATTTGCTGATAAAGCCGGTACCGGGCAGAATCCTCCTTTTCAGCGATCGCAAGTTCATATAATTTATCGTACTCCGGATTTTTATACCGTGTATAATTGGGGGGAGCCGGGTTTTTTCCATAAAAAACGCTTAAATAATTTTCCGCATCAGGATAATCAGCAATCCAGCTTCCCCTGAAAAACAATGTCTGCGATTTTGAAGTCTGCTCCAGCAGCAAGCTTTTCTGAATAGCTTCCACCTGCACATTTATTCCCGCCAGGTTTAATTCATTGGCGATATAGCTAGCAAGATCTGCGTAAATAGGAATGGTTAATAATTTTATCGTCGGTAAATTCTTCCCTCCTGGAAAACCTGCCTCACTAAGGAGGTGTTTCGCCCTTTCCGGATCATAACGATAGCCCTTTACCGCAACCGTATCAAACGAGGGAAGGCCGGCCGGAACAAAACCACTTTCCGCTGCAGTACCGATCGAATTGCGCAAATACAACATCATCTTTCTCCGGTCGAAACCATAATTGATCGCCTGCCGGATTTTCTGCAATTGCAAAGGACTGTTTTTTACCAGGTCATTTGCAGGATCCACCAAAATACCCAGGTACTCTATATTAAGGTAATCGTGCTTTTGCAATACCAACTTGCCCTCCCACTGTTTTTTAAGTCGCCCGGTTTTAGTCAAAATCTCATCCTTGAACGAGGCATCAATATCATTTATAAAATCAAGCCGGTTCTGTTGAAATTCGAGGAACTCGGTTGCCTTACTATCATAAAACGAAACTTTGATACCATCTAAATAAGGTAGGGCATTACCGCTACTATCCCTTTCAAAGTACCGGGGATTTTTTTTCAGCAATAAAGCTTGCCCCTCTTCCCATGTCACCAATTGAAAAGGCCCGGTGCCAACAGGGTGACTTCGGAAATTGCTGCCATACTTATTTACTGCTTCTGCAGGCACAATCGAACAATACTGCATGCTTAAAATACCAAGTATGGGTTGAAAGGGGCGCAACAATTTTAATTGAAAAGTAGAATCATCCACCGCTACAAATCCATTAATTGTATCTATCCTGTTATTAAATATCCAGGCACCCGGACTAGCAACCTCTTTATCAACAAGCCTGTTAAAACTAAAGACCACATCCCTGGCTGTAAGCAACCTTCCCTTTCCATTTGTAAAGGCCGCGTCATCATGAAAGTAAACATCCGCTCGCAAATGAAAAGTAAACTGCAGGTTATCCTCAGACAATTCCCAGCTTTTTGCGAGCGAAGGTTTTAGCTGCATATTTTCATCCACTTCAATTAAGGTATTGTACAGCTGGTGGATAGCCCACATGATGGACTGATTTTTTGCAAATGCCGGATCCAGTGATGCAATGCCGGTCTGTTCATTGTAGTGGAATATTTTTTTATCCGTATGCCGGTGAGAATGGCAGGAAAATAGTATAAGGGCAAATAGTATGATCGATATTGGATAATGTTTTAAAATCATTGGTTTATTGTTGAAAGTAAGCTTACGTTGAGTAGTTCTTTAACGCAAGTTTTTAACTACCTGAATTTATTTCTGTTTACTTTTATTTAATTGATCTAAAATTAGAGAACATTATCAATTGTCATTTAAATAATTTGGCTGTCAAAAATGAAATCCATCCTCTCAATCATACTTTTCTTGTCCTTTTCCTTTGCAGAGATCGCTGCTCAACCCTTAAGCGGCAGAACTGTTTTAACTCATGCTGATACGCTGAGAGGCAGTTACGGTGCCGGAAGAAATTGGTGGGATGTTTTGAAATATGATCTGCATGTAAGTTTTAATATAAACGACAGTACCATCAGCGGTTATAATATCATCACTTTAAAAGCCCTAACTAATGGCAGCTTTGTGCAGCTGGATTTACAGGAACCGATGTTATTAGACAGTATTGTGTATGTAAATCTTTCGGGGCCATCCAGCCCAGTAAAAATAAACACAATCAGTAAAGATGGCAATGCATGGTTCTTCAACATCGATCCGTTAAAAACAGGCGCTTCCATCAACTTGTTTGTGTATTACCATGGCAAACCACGAATCGCCAAACATGCCCCCTGGGATGGAGGATTGATCTGGAAAAAAGATAAAAACAACAATCCCTGGGTAAGCATCGCCTGCCAGGGCCTGGGCGCCAGCGTTTGGTATCCCTGCAAAGATCACCAGGCGGATGAACCCGACAGTGCCGAAATGCACATCACGGTTCCGGATACGCTTGTGTGTGTGGGCAACGGAAGAATGCGGGGTAAGATCATGAATAACGATGGCACAGCTACCTATGATTGGGCCGTAGTAAATCCCATTAATAATTATAACATCATTCCATACATCGGCAAGTATGTGCATTTTGGCGAAGTGTACAATGGAGAAAAAGGAAATTTAAGCATGGACTATTGGGTGTTGGACTATAATCTCGAGAAAGCAAAAAAGCAATTCACCGATGCTCCAAAAATGATGAAGGCCTTTGAATACTGGTTTGGCCCCTACCCGTTTTATGAAGATGGCTATAAGTTGGTAGAGGCGCCGCACCTCGGAATGGAGCATCAAAGTGCCGTCGCCTATGGAAATGGATACCAGAACGGGTACCTGGGCAAAGATTTAAGTGGCAGCGGTTGGGGCTTAAAATGGGATTTCATCATTGTACATGAAAGCGGGCACGAGTGGTTTGCCAACAATATCACCACAAAGGATATTGCGGATATGTGGGTGCACGAAGGGTTTACAAATTATTCTGAAACATTGTTTACTCAATATTATTATGGCAAAGATGCTGCAACAGCTTATGTTATGGGTATCCGGAAAAACATTGCCAATGATATCCCGATCACGGGGCCTTATAATGTAAACAAAGAAGGTAGCGGCGACATGTATCCCAAGGCTGCCAATATGATCCATACCATCCGGCAGATTATTAATGATGATACTTTATTCAGGAAAATACTAAGGGGACTAAACAAAACATTTTACCACCAAACAGTAACTGCAAAACAGGTGGAGGATTATATCAACGTTCAATCCAAAATAGATTTCAGCAAAGTGTTTGAGCAATATTTAACCACCATCCAGGTACCTGTGTTGGAATACAGACTGAAGAAAAACAAACTCGATTATCGCTATGCCGATTGTATAAAAGGGTTCAACATGCCGGTAAAAATCGGCACCGGCAAACAGCAGTGGATAAAACCAACTGAAGCCTGGCAATCTTTTAAAATACCTGCAGAAGATTACATATTTTTGGTGGATCCAAATTTTTACATCAAAACAAAAAAGGTAGATTAATTTGCACCAAATAATCGTATGAGCCAAATAAGAAGGCAAAGTATTATTTCGTCGGTGATGGTTTATTTTGGCTTTGCACTTGGCTTTTTCAATACCTATTTATTTACAAGGGAAGGCGGCTTTACCAAAGAACAATACGGACTTACCGGCATTTTTATAGCCGTAGCTAACCTGATGTTTTCATTGGCTAACCTGGGCATGCCGTCCTATATCTATAAGTTTTACCCCTATTACAAAGACAACCTCGATAACAGGAGAAATGATATCTTAACCTGGGCGTTGCTGGTTTCCCTGGTGGGCTTTTGTTTTGTAGTGATAGGAGGTATCTATTTTAAAGATCTGATCATTTATAAATTTGGAAAGAATTCCCCGGAATTTGTAAAATATTATTACTGGGTATTTCCCTTCGGACTTGGGCTAACCTTGTACACCATCCTTGAAAGCTATGCATGGCAATTAAAAAGATCCATCTTCACTAATTTTTTACGGGAAGTCCAGTTCAGGGTATTTGCGACCCTTCTCATCATTTTTTACTTAATTGGCTTTTTGGGCAAATTCGATCTTTTCATCAAAATATATTCATTCACGTATTTGGCCATTGCCCTCATCCTGCTCGTGTATCTTCTAAGCAGGGGTTATATTCATCTTACTTTTAAAGTAAGCATTGTTACCAAAAAATATTTTAAGAAGATCACCGGCCTTATAAAATTTATTTACGGCGGCACATTGGTGTATGCCATAGCAAGTGTGTTCGATACCATACTGCTCGCCTCGGTGTCTTCCAGTGGACTGGGTGCTGTTGCGGTTTATTCGCTTGCGCAAAATATAGCCAGTTTGATACAGGCACCACAACGTGGCATCATCTCCTCGTCAATCGCCGCCCTGTCACAGGCCTGGAAAGATAAGGACCTTGAACGCATTAATAGGATCTATAAACAATCGTCTATTAACCAGCTGATATTTTCGGTGGGTATGTTTTCATTGATCTGGCTAAATTTTGCGGATGGAATTTTTACTTTTCATTTGCAAAGCGTCTACTTAGATGCAAGGTGGATTTTCTTCTTCATCGGGCTGATGCGCATCGTGGACATGGGCACAGGAGTAAACAGTCAAATCATCGCCACTTCTACCCTATGGAAATTTGAATTTTTTACAGGGATCATCCTGTTATTGATCACACTTCCATTCAATTACATATTAACGAAATACTACTTCGGTGTGGTAGGCCCCGCCATAGCGAATCTTTTTACTTTTACCGTGTACAATTCAATTCGCTTTTGGTATTTGAAAAAGAAGTTCCAAATGCAGCCTTTTACCAAGGAAACTTTTTACACCATTGTTTTGGGCGTTGCGGCGTTTTACTGCTGTTACTTTCTATTCAACGAACAACATGGATTTATTTGGCTGGTGATAAGAAGCACATGCTTTATTGTTATTTTCGGGGCGGGCACATTAGCATTACAACTATCGTCTGATATCCTGCCGGTGTGGTACACCCTGCAAAAGAAGCTGGGAATAAAGGGCATAAAAAAAGGAGAATAATATCTCCCCTATAATACACTTCTTAAACCAACGATTATTGAATCACTATTCTCCCGCCGGAAATAAATTTTCTGCTGTAATAATCGTCCGTTAAACTGCTGATGGTAACTCCATCATGAACACTGCTATGAACAAAATAGTTATTCCCAAGGTAGAATCCCACATGACTAATCCCTCCCCTTGTGTCAAAGAATACCAGGTCGCCTTCAACCAAATCTTCCGTTGCCACCTTTTCACAAATCTTAAATTGTTCTTTGGCCGTACGGGGAACATTCAATCCATATACTTCCCCTAATAACTTACCGGTGAAAGCGCTGCAATCTATCCCATTCCGATCTGAACCGCCATATTGATACCGGGTTGCCCACCAGCTTTCGATAAAATAGTATAAAGAAAAATTAGTAATGCTTTCTACTTCCCTGTCCATCAGCATGGAGTATTTAAACTGCAGGGTATTACAAAGTTCAATGGTGCTGTTGAAACCTGCTTTTGCGGTGGAGGCTTTGGAAAATGAGTAGTTGGAAGCAGGCTTTTCCTCTGTTAAAATCAGCGTGTTAGAAACCGCACCCGGTACAATTTCGATATCATCAATGAATCTAACGGAATTCATAGGCTTAGCCTTGCCCGCCAGTCTTTCGATATTGACATTGGTTTGAGCTTTCACAGATATTGTTGTTCCCGAAAAAATGCCACCGGCAACAGCAACAAAAAATAAGTGTTTCATACGTAAAATTTTAAGTTTACACGTAAGTACAACTTAATCTTATGTTATTCGATCGTCTGATAATCTTTAAGTACGCTGTTGATCTTGTCTATGCTATGAGCCTTGTAATACAAACAATTAATATAGATTTCTTAAATGCGTCGCAAAGATAGGCGAAAAATTAAAATAACAATCTTTTGACAATCACCTGATTGCAACCTATAACTATGTGGAAAAACGAATTAGCGAGGCATTTTATTGTGTACGATATTTGCCGCTGGGAATACTGGTCAAGTATCAAGTATCAAGTATCAAGCATCCAGTATCCAGTATCCAGAATCTAGTATCCGGAATCAACATCAAGCATTTATCAAATGAATTTTTCGCATCTCCACGTTCATACACAGTTCTCATTACTCGATGGAGCGGCATCGATCAAAAGTTTATACCAGAAAGCGATCGCGGAAAAAATGCCTGCGCTGGCCATCAGTGATCATGGCAATATGTTTGGCGCCTTTGAATTTGTAAAGGAGGCTTATAAACACCGCAACGAAGATAAAACCCTCAAGGTAAAGCCAATCGTTGGCTGTGAATATTATATTACTACCGATAGAACCCGTAAAAATTTTAGCAAGGATGAAAAAGATCCACGGCATCACCAGATCTTACTCGCCAAAAACGATATTGGTTATAAAAACCTGGTAAAACTTACTTCGCTAGGATACATTGAAGGGATGTATTCCAAGTACCCGAGGATTGATAAGGAATTGATACATAAATACCATGAAGGACTGATCGCAACCACCTGTTGCCTGGGTGCTTTGGTTCCGCAAACCATTTTGAAAAAAGGAGAAGCGGAAGGTGAAAATGAATTCAAATGGTGGCTGAATATTTTCCAGGAAGACTATTATATTGAGCTGCAACGCCATGGCATACCCGACCAGGAAAAGGTAAACAAGGTACTGGTAAAATTTGCAAAAAAATACAATGTAAAAATCATCGCCAGCAATGATTCGCATTATGTAGATCAGAAGGATTCCAATGCACATGACATTCTTTTGTGTATCAACACAGGGGAAAAGCAGGCCACTCCTAAAATGAGTGATCTTGCCGATGACGACGTGACGACGAAGAATAAACGGTTTGCCTTTCCGAACGACCAGTTTTATTTGAAGACAGGCGCCGAAATGACGAAAGTATTTGACGACCTTCCTGAAGCAATTGATAATACCAATGAGATTGTTGATAAAGTAGACCTGCTGGATCTTAAAAGAGATATTTTACTCCCTCATTTCGTAGTTCCGTCCAATTATAAATCGCAGGATGAATACCTCGCCCACCTCACCTGGGCAGGCGCTAAAGAACGGTATAAAATTTTTACCCCGGAAACCGAAGAGCGCATCAATTTTGAACTGGGCGTGATTCGGGAAATGGGTTTTGCCGGTTACTTCCTCATCGTAAGTGATTTTATCGTGGCAGGTAAAGAAATGGGTGTATTTGTCGGTCCGGGCCGTGGCTCCGCTGCCGGTAGCGTAGTGGCATATTGTATCGGTATTACAAATATAGATCCCATTAAGTATAATTTGCTTTTTGAAAGATTCCTCAACCCGGAACGTAAATCCATGCCGGATATTGACACGGATTTCGATGATGAAGGCAGGCAAAAAGTGATCGATTATGTGGTTCAGAAATATGGCAAAAACCAGGTGGCGCAGATCATCACTTACGGAACCATGGCTGCAAAATCGAGTATCGCCGATGTGGCAAGGGTGATGGATCTTCCTCTTGCAGAAAGCAGGGCCTTATCTAAACTGGTGCCTGAAAAACCTGGTATCAATCTAAAACGGCTCTTACATGCTCCATACACCACCAAGGAAGCAAAGAATGGCGTCAAATCGCTGGAAGAAAAAGAGCAATTGCAGGCGGATGATATAGAAAATGTAAAAAAACTGCGGGAGATCTACAATGGAACTACGCTGCACAGTACCATCCTGCATGAAGCTGAGATACTAGAGGGTTCCGTGCGTAACACCGGTATACATGCTTCTGCGATCATCATTGCTCCCAGGGATCTTACTGATCTTTTACCCGTGGCATCTTCTAAAGAATCTGAATTGTGGCTAACCCAAATTGAAGGTGGTTCTATTGAAGAGGCAGGTGTTATTAAAATGGACTTCCTGGGTTTAAAGACCCTTAGTATATTAAAAACTGCCTTATCGCTCATCAAACAGAATCATGGAATCAGTATCGCTATAGATGATATTCCTTTAGATGATGAGTTGACCTACCGGCTTTACCAGCAGGGTGATACCAATGCCACTTTCCAGTTTGAAAGTGTAGGAATGCAAAAGTATTTAAGGGAGCTAAAGCCGGACAAATTTGCCGATCTCATCGCGATGAATGCCTTGTATCGTCCGGGGCCCATTGCCTATATCCCCGAATATATCGACCGCAAACATGGAAGAAAACAGGTGGTGTTTGATCTGGAGGATATGGAGGAATACCTGAAAGAAACCTATGGCATTACAGTTTACCAGGAACAGGTAATGCTACTTTCTCAGAAACTTGCCGGCTTTAGCAAAGGAGATGCGGACGTATTGCGTAAGGCAATGGGTAAAAAACAAATAGCCATCCTTGATAAAATGAAAGTCCAGTTTATAAATGGAGCAACCACCAAGGGCCATCCAAAAGATAAACTGGAAAAAATATGGAGCGACTGGGAAGCGTTTGCACAATATGCCTTCAATAAATCGCATTCCACCTGTTATGCATTTGTGGCTTATCAAACTGCTTATTTAAAGGCGCACTACCCAAGCGAATATATGGCTGCGGTGATGAACCATGCGGGCAGTATCGAAAAGATCACGTTTTTCATGGAAGAATGTAAAAGAATGGGATTGAAGGTTTTGGGTCCGGATATCAACGAATCCCAGAATGGTTTCGCGGTTAATAAAAAAGGAGAAATTCGTTTTGGATTTAGCGGTTTAAAAGGTGTGGGCGAAAATGCGATTGAATGTATTATTGAAGAAAGAAATAAACACGGTCATTATACGTCGGTTTTTGACTTGGCGAAACGCGTAAACCAGCGAACAGCCAATAAAAAATCCCTGGAAAGTCTTATCTATTCCGGGGCATTTGACTGTTTTAAAGACATTAGCCGGGCACAATATTTTTATGTAGCCCCGGGAGATGTGCAGGGATTGGAGAAGATCCTGAAATTTGGCAGCATTTACCAGTTTCAGAACGCAAGCGCCAGCAATACCTTATTTGGCGACCTGCAGATGCCGGAAATTATTCCTCCAAAATTATCTCCCTGTGAGCCATGGCCCCTGGCGCAGCAGCTTGACTATGAAAAAGAAGTGACGGGTATGTATATGAGCGGTCACCCGCTGGACAATTTTAAATTTGAGATGAAGCATTATAATATTACGCCGCTGGCTGATTACAATGATTTTAAAGCGGCTGTAAATACCAATGCTAATCCCGGGAAGCTTTTCCGCCTGGCCGGCCTTGTAGTGGATACCCAGCACCGGCTCACCAAAACCGGCAAAAATTTCGGTATCCTAACCATTGAAGATTATAGCGGGAAAACTGAATTTATGCTATGGAGCGAGGATTATGTGAAATACAAAGATTATCTGGATAAGGGTTTGATCGTTCTTGTGGAAGGTTGTTTTAAAACCCGCTACAACAGCGAACAATATGAATTTAAGCTTTCCAGGATGCATTTGCTGGAAACTGTAAAACCCGCATTGACCCGGCAGGTGATCATTGAAGTGCAGCCGCAGTTCATCAATACAAGCTTCGTTAATTTTATAGAGCAGAATATCAAGAACAATCCAGGCAAAACCGCACTTAAATTCAATATTGTTGATGTAAGAAATAATTATAAGGTAGGCATGTATAGTATTGAAAATGGCTTTACCATGAACGATGATATGGCTCTATTTCTTAATGAGAACAAGGATGTTGATGTAATGGTAGTTACCGGGTAAGAAGGTATAAGGCAAAAGGTTAATGGCGAATGGCTTAAAACAAGCCTGCATTTTTGAAACAAAATGGAAATATAAATGTTAAGATTTATAAAAGAGTACGGTGTTTCGGCGTGAGTTATGGCAGAACAACATTATTAACACTGACAATAAGATTGTGAATATGTCATTCCAACATATTCAAAAATTTGGATGTATTTTTGCGTCTCTTTATACAAAAAATAAAATAAAATTATATTTATGGCACACGAATTCACGGATGCGAACTTTAAAACAGAAGTTTTAGATTCAGATAAATTATCAGTTATTGATTTTTGGGCAGAATGGTGTGGTCCTTGCCGCGCAATCGGACCAGTCATTGAAGAATTGTCAAAGGAATATGATGGTAAAGTAAACGTAGGAAAGGTAAACGTTGACCACAATCCGGAGATTTCTACTAATTATGGTATTACGAGCATACCCGCAATCCTTTTTGTAAAAGGTGGTGTAGTAGTAGATAAATTGGTAGGTGCACAGCCAAAGGCAAATTTTGTAAAGAAAATTGAGGCGCTTAAGTAGTCGCCCATCTCAATAAATTGAAAACCGAAGTTTAAAGCTTCGGTTTTTTTATTAGCAGTATATTATAAGCTCAGGAGCGATTTTAAAAATTTGCTTATTTGCTGGTGACGCAGAAAAATCTATTTTTTCTTCAACACCACTTTCGCCTGGCTCAGTTTATAAGCAGGTTCCAAAAAGGCAATATAATTTGGCCATGCCTCTTTTTTATCGAAGTTATTTTTGTAAATTTTCTTTGTGGTGATTAGCAGGATGTTGTCTGTGACCTTTGCGGTGCTGACGAAACTGCCGCTATTGTTGTCTATGTTCATGTTCAATTCCTGTAAGCCATCTACTGTATAACCCGATGGAATATTAATGGTGATGCTGTTCTCAATGGTTCTTGCCGAAGGTATCCAGATATCTGTTTGCCTTTCCTTCATTTCAGCAGGTTCGAGTTTTATTTGTCCTCCTATCAGTTTACCAGCTTCAAAAATAAAATTTCTACCTGCCTTGCTGATCAGTTTTTTCAAAACAAATCTTTCTTTATACTGTAACATCGCAGTATCTCCATAACGGCCGCTTTGCAACAATTCAAAATCATTGTATTGATCTACTTCCTGGTTGGCTTTAAGCTCTTTTTCAAAAAGACTCTTCCTTTCTTTGATTTGCTCTTCCTTATCGGGGTATTCATATTTTGTATTCACTGCAACCGGTACATCGTCTTTTTTCTTTAATTTGGATAAGGGCTCAGCAAAATACTTCACAAAATCAGTATCGAGATAAGCCCTGTCGAGGTTAGCCTTGCCGATCAAAGGCGACTTTTCCGTACCCAGGTAGGAACTGGTGCGTTCTACCTTGATATTATCCATGGCATCTGTAAAATTCACCACATATTCTTCCCTCGAAAGATTGGCGCTTGCAGTTGTTGCCGGCACGGTGGTTTTATAATAGCTATCTGCCTCATCATACCGGATACTATACCCCTCTGCATTCTCGAGATAGGCGTGCGGCGTAGCGAATGCATCAAAATTGTTGATCGCTTCCAAAAAATAGGCTTTGTCTTTAATCCGCACCTTCATCACAAAATCCAGTTCTTCCATAAATATCGCATCCCGCCAGGTACCTAATGAACGGGGACAATACACAAACAATTCCGCCGGTATGCCCTGCGTAGCCAACGACGATCGTAATGCGGTAGCGAAAGTAACTGCGTTCATCCTCACCTCATCTTCCTTTTCTTCTTTTTGAAGATCTTTTTTATCAGCAGCCAATATTTTTTTATACAGTTTTTTGCCGGTAAAATACTTTTCCAACTCCGAATGCACCGGGCCTTTATAATACATTTCCAGGAAAACTTTGCGAAGGCAATAATAACATTCCCGGATAATGTCAGCATCATTCTTTAAAATACCTTCTTCTTTTTTCTTTAGCAGGTACTGTGTGGTATAGGCCACAAGCGATGTTACCGTTTTCGTATTATACAAAGCTGCACCGGCATATCCTTTGTAAACCTGTTCAATATCCAGCCCCGAACGATCAACGGTTGCTTCACCGAGTGTTCTGTCGCCGGGCTCATAATCAAGGAAAACTACCCTGAATTTCACACTGGGCGTACTCCTCAGCTCATAACTCCATCTCTCGTCGATAGATTTTTCCCGATCACGGTCCATAAAGAAATAACTCATGTACGACTCGTTGTCACCATACACCGATGCCTTTGGATCGAACTTAATATTAGGTGCACCATTATAGCTGCGGTATTTTACCTTCATACCATTGGCCATGGTAAAACGGTACTGTTGGTAGAGGGTTGGATAACTATTGGAAAGAGAAAATATAAATGGCGTGAAATTGATCCCTTCGGTTTTCATATTCCAGTCGAGTGCCGAGCTCACGGTATAATCGATTATATCTCCGGGCTCGAGATCGGGAATGGCAATCTTCATCGACTTTACCTTCATCTTGTAATAAATAGGCTTGTAAATATCAGGCACATCCTGCTCTTCCTCGATAGCACTTTTCATATCTATGTCTACTTCCTTACCGCCACTCTTAATAACCTTGTATAGTGCTTTGCCATCGACACCCATCGTCACGAAGAAAAAAGTTGAATATTTGTCCACCGCATTTTTGTCCTGCAGCTTGATCCGCTTGTGGATGTATTCGCTGATATGTACCCCTGCGGTTACCTTTCCCCGTGCCACCTGCCGCCTGAACAAATATTCTTCCTTCATACCAATAATCACGGCACTTTCATTTTTCCATTTCTCAGGGATAGCAGTTACTTTGAACTCCTCCTCCATTTTCTCGCCAATGGATGGCTCCTGTGCGAAGGCAAAGACAGGGAAAATAAGCATCATGCAAAATAATCTGAGAAGCATAGGGTTTATTTGAGTTATTGATAAGGCCATGACTAGGAGCCATGATTTTTGTTTGGATAAAAGTTAATTACTTCGTGAGTATCACCTGGTTATTATAGAATTTATTAATGTCGGATATAAACGTATTCCATCCTGCAAAATCAGCTCTTTTTAAAATTGGCTGGCTGATCTTTATCGTTTTGGTGTACATGATACTTTTCCCTTTATTGACATAAGCGCCTTCGAACGACCAGGAGGTAGTGCTCTTTTTGAAAGCTTCCGGTATATAATCCACTTTATAGCCCTCCGGGATAATTAATTCGGTTTGAGTTGCCTGGTAATATTTCTGGTTAAATTCATAATCATTCTTTCGGTCTGCAGGCATTTCCATATTACCAAAATCCTTTTCCCAATCCATTATCACATACAACTCGTTGCCGGTTTTGGTTACCTGGTTACTGGCCTTATAATCATATTTCAGTACCAGAGGCTTTTGGCGGTCGTTGAAGTCTGAATTGGAAATGTTCGAAATTTCGATATTGCCGTTATCACTTCTCAAAAATGAGGAAAGTCGCTCCGACTTCTTATCATTTTTTGTAGCAGCAAAGGCGCTTTGCACCATGATCTTTGATTCACCGTTGTACTCAGCCGTTGCAGTACCCGCAATGATATTATCCTGGATACTCATTTTATTCGTAAAGCTTTCCTTATTTCTATCCGGTAAAAATTCCGGTATCCTGTCGATGATATGATTCTTTCCATCTTCAATCAGCACCTGCTTGCCCTGGATGCGTTGGGCATAATCGTTCAAAGCGATGTACTCTTCTGTTCCATCAAGAAAATAACGTTTCCCATTTAACATGACGGTACAAATCATGTGATTATCGACGGCCAGGGAAGGTAGTGTATAATCATATGGCAGATCGGAAGTGCCGATCCATGTGAGCCTTGCGTCAAAACCGGCGATGGTAAGCATGGTCTTCAAAAGATTCGCCTTGCCTTTGCAATCGCCATACTTGTTTTTGAATACATTCTGTGCTGCATCCGGCTTAAATCCCATGATGCCATTTTCAAAAGCGATGTAGCGAATATTATCCTGCACCCAGTAAAAAATGCTTTCTACTTTTTCCTGCTCTGTCTTTTTGTTCGCAGTAAGATCGGCAACCTTGGCTTTCAGCAATCCGGGATCATTACCAATATCGGCGCAAACGCTGCTATACCAACCATACAAGTCTTTTACATTCTCAAAAAGAACCGTGCGTTTGCCCTTATCGGTAAATGCTTTGGTAACACAAATAATATGAGGATAGCTGATGGCGTGATTGGGCGAATGCGGCTCATTTTTGTAAGCCGGCGCATTCAGCATACGGAAGGTGATCCTGGTAGTATCGCCGTCCTTTACAGTGGTCTTTTCAATGACATTGCCGGCAAAGTTGAACTCCCGCAGGTCCACCTCCAGCCATGACGGAATATTGAACCGGATCACTCTCTCTGCAATGGGGAAATGCTGGTAGAAATAAAAAGAGGTTAAGTATTTTACATCATGATAGTTTTCCCGGTAAGTATAGGTAAAGGGTTTGCCTTTTTCCGCTAACGGAAATTTTACCATGCAAACTTTGGCATCGCTATGAAACACATTCTCACTATTGTAATCGCCGCAAAGCTTTTCAATAACCACCGGTTTTTTATCAGGGTTCAGCACTTTTATATTTTCGATGGATTGTTCTTCATTGTAAAAAAGTCCATCGTCGTATTTGAGAAAGTCTTTTAAAGGCACCAGTACCGTTTCTGAAGATACCGTTGCTTTTACGGCAGCCTCCCCGGCGGCAGGTGTAGCATTCAATGAAAAGTTGATCACCTCCTGGTAAACATTTGCCACCACTTCTTCTTTAGGAAATTTGGCTTTCCATTCTGCGACCTTTCCGATAAAATCTGCCTGGGCATGGCCGGTGAAAACGCAAAATAAGGTGCAGGCGATAACGAGGAATGGTGGATAAAAACGCTTATATGTCATTTATAGGGTAATTTGAAAACCAAAGTATTGAATATTCCAGATATTATAGAATTTGTTTTAAGATGATATTATGCTGCGACATAAAATATTTTGATCTGCAATAAAGGTCGCCTGGTAGAAAACCTCTCCAGGTATTTTCAAAAAGTTGGATATCAAAAAAGGTACCTGTGAGTTAGCTCCAAACCTACATTAGATAGCAGATGCAAAATAATTTTGTAGCTCTTTTCAATGTCGGCGGTTGCGTGGCAACTTCTTACTGTTGGGCGAATTACTTAAAGATTCAAAATACTCAGGAGAACTTTGGATAAAATACTTATAATTAGTACTTTAATAAAAATGTTTATACATCCATTTTAACAGATGACCAATCATTATCCGAAAATATATTTCTACAAGCGAATTGTACAGGCGAAAATTTTTATGGATACCCATTTCGGCGAAGCGATTGATCTCCATAATATCGCCGATGAGGCATACTTTTCCAAATTTCATTTTATCCGGCTATTCAAAACGGTATATGGTAATACTCCTCATCAATATTTAACAAAGGTGAGAATAGAAGCCGCAAAAATGCTTTTGCAAAAACAAACTTCAATGACGGAAACCTGCTTTGCTGTTGGATTTGACAGCATAAGTTCATTTAGCGGCCTCTTTAAAAAATATACAAAAACTACCCCATCAACCTACCAGCAGCAATTCAAAAAACGCCAGGCGCAAATCAAATTAAATCCATTGCAGTTTATTCCGGGTTGTTTTGCGCAACAAAAAGGCTGGATGAAAAAAGCAATTTTCAAGATGTTTCCTGAAGAAACAATGCCGACTTTTACCACTTAACCAACAGTCAAAAACAATGATTACAAAACTAAATCACGTGAGCATCTTTGTTCTCAACCAGGACAGCGCTTTTGAATTTTATGTAAACAAACTTGGCTTTACCGTACACACCGATGCACCGATGGGACCAGGAATGCGCTGGCTAACCGTTTGTCCACCTGAACAACCCGACCTGGAAATAACCCTTATGGCGATTGAAGATGGAATGTTGTTCAAGGCTGGGGCGGCAGAACAAATGAGAAATCTTGTAAAAAAAGGAACATTTGGATTTGGTGTATTTGAATGCAACAACCTGAATGCAACCTATGAAGAATTGAAAGAAAAAGGAGTCGTCTTTAAAAAACCACCAACAAAGGAATTTTATGGATATGAGGCATTGTTTGTAGATGACTCCGGCAACTGGTTTTCGCTTGGAGAGAAGAAATAAAAATGCTACATATCGCTATGTTTTCTTTGCCGGATGCAGGTTCCCCTGTGTCGCATCTTTTATCAATCCTTCCTCATCCCAGCCCGCATCATCGCTGAAATTCATGTTTTGCCGATCTGCTTTGATGGTATCTTCAAGCTCTTCGATCAGTTCTCTTGCGGCATTGATATATTGTTCCTCCTCGCGGATGGAAGCTAACTTCTTAAGGTTGTATTCATCGAGTTTAAAAAATGTACGGGCACTCCGGTGAGCCGAATAAGCACGGTAGCCAAGAAATTTCATGGCATCTACACCCAGCCTCAATGCCGTGTCAAGGGATTCACGGTACACATGCAGCATGCCCGCATTCATCTGATCGTATGCATCGATGCGGTTGGAAGACCTTACCAACATCCGAAGATCAGGGAAATGTTTTTTTATGGTTTCAATCATCTCCAGCCGCTTCCCGGGATCATCAATAGCGATGATGATCAGTTTGGCTTTACCGGCACCTGCGGCATGCAGCAGGTCGTACCGCGAAGGGTCACCATAGTACACTTTAAATCCCATCTTTCGCAGCAGTTCAACCCGGTCCGAATCTAATTCCAATATGGTCATATGGACGTCATGCGCCCTCAAAAAACGTCCGATCGTACTTCCGAAATGTCCGAATCCCGCGATAATCACGGGATTGCTTTCATCAATTGCATCAGGTTCTTTTTCTTCTGCAGTCTCTTTTGTACCCAGTTTTGGTAAAAATATTTTTTCATTTAACATTATCAGGAGCGGTGTAAGCACCATACTGATGGCAACTACCGCTACCATCGTATCTACCGTATCCTGGGGTAAGACGCCTTCTTTGGATGCGAATGAAAACAGTACGAAAGCAAATTCACCTACCTGGCTGAGTGCAAAGGCGAATATCATATTCTGCCCAATGGCGAGTTTGAAGATCTTACCCAGTAAAAATAACACGAGGCCCTTGATGATCATAAGCATCACTACCAGGCCGATTATCATCGCCGGATGTTGCAGTATGAGGGTGAAATTGATGGAAGCCCCAACGGCCAGGAAGAACAATCCCAACAACAAACCTTTGAATGGTTCGATATCGCTTTCCAGTTCGTGTCGGTATTCACTATTAGCCAATACCACGCCGGCAAGAAAGGTTCCCAATGCAGGGCTCAGTCCTACTTGTGTCATCAATACGGCAATTCCAACGATCAATAAAAGGGCGGTAGCAGTAAATACTTCCCGTAACCTTGTGGCAGCTACCATACGGAATATTGGTTTGACGATATACCTGCCACCAACAATGATCGATACTACCGAACCGAGCGTTACCAAAGTGTGTCCCCAACCGGGCAGCACGCTCACCCAGGTTGAAACCGGTGCTTCCCCGGTGGAAACAACGGGAGCATAAGTGGCCAACAGGGGAAGTATGGCCAGCATCGGGATCACGGCGATGTCCTGGAACAATAAAACAGAGAAAGCACTTTGACCTGCGGCTGATTTCATGAGGCCTTTTTCTGTTAGCGTTTGCAAAATAATGGCTGTAGAGGAAAGTGAGAGAATCATCCCAAGAGCAATGGCCGACTGCCAGTTCATTCCAAAAAACCACCCTGTCCCAGCCAGCAATAACGAAGAGATCAAAACCTGGAGCCCTCCCAAACCTATGATGGGTTTACGCAGTTTCCAAAGGAGTTCAGGTTCCAGTTCCAGGCCAATGATAAAAAGCATCATTACTACTCCAAACTCAGCGAAATGCAGCAGGTCCTCCCCTTCATGGCCGATAAAGCCCAGTACAAATGGCCCAATCAATACCCCCGCCAGCAAATATCCCAATACCGAACCTAAACCTGTTTTTTTGGCAAGTGGTACCATTATAACTGCCGCCGCCAGGTAAATCATCGCCTGGAAAAGAAATGAATGTGGGTTCATGCAGTTCTAAGATTGTAAAATTTTGGGAATAAGGTTAAGATCATTCATATAGCTTACCTGTTGCCATTCAGCGGCGGTTATCCTGTCGTTTGCCAATCCAATCAACATCTCTTCATATTGTACAGCGTAGAGTTCGATATCGGGATCCTTTAATTTATGCGTCCCATGTACTACAAAGGGAGGAAGGTATTGGAGATGACATAAATGGGCGGTTTGTTCAAAGGGAACCAGCAATTCAGTGATCGTATACCGGTTGCGGCCTTCCCTGTTATACACTTCCTTTGAACCACCGCATGAAATCGCATTCATAATTTTTTTATCCGTCAATGCGGTCCCCCCGCTCCCATAGGCCCAGCCATGCTCCAGTACAAGATCCTGCCACTGTTTAATGATTGCAGGGGCGCTATACCAGTAAAAAGGATGTTGCATTATGATGATATCATGTTGCAACAAGAGCTTTTGTTCGTAGGCGATATCGATATCCATTTCAGGGTACACCTGGTACAAATCGTGCAAACTCACATTTTCCAATTGCTTTACAGGTCGTATCAGCCGTTTATGCACCCTTGATTTTTCTAAAGCAGGATGAGCAAATAAGATGAGAATTTTTGCCATGAAAAAGTTTTGTTATTGCAATTTACTGCATTGATGCTTTTAAATGCATTCGTCTTTTCGGGTAATTGCCGGTTATTACGGAGTTGGCGGCTATTTAATTGTTATGCAACCCAATGCCTGGTTCCTTTGTCAAAGTGTTATGAAAAATTCATACTGGTAACAATTGGTATTACTCTTTTATTCTCTTGTAAGAAAGATGGATTGGCCAATTATAGAAACCAGTTTTCAGGCGATTGGGAATATGTGCGGTTTGTCGGGTATCCATTTAACGCCGTGCCGCTCCCACCGGAAATGGGAAAATCATCGTGATCACAAAGGATGGCTCTTTTGAGAGAAGAACGCATGATACCGTTGCATTCAGGGGCCGGTATTATCTTAAAGAAAAAAAGGATTGTTTTGGCGGCGACAAAAAGATATTCATAAGCACCTCTGATCCCTTATTTGGGCAAGATGCAATCATTGAATTGAAATCAGGTAGTTTATTGATAGGTTCGTCTAATTGCATGGCAGATGGAGGCGTTTCAATTTACCGGAAACTATAAAGCACAGTAACAACTGCTATTAATGCGGTATTGAAGTGTTGCTTCCGGTAAAAACAGGATGATTAAGTTGGGGTTGTGGAAATTACATGAATCCAAGCTCCAGCCTTGCTTCCTCGCTCATCATTTCTCGATTCCAGGGCGGATCGAAAGTGAGCATGACATTTACATCAGTTACGCCTTCGATGGCACGAATTTTTTTATCCACTTCCATGATGATCTCTCCGGCAACCGGGCAACCCGGCGCAGTTAAGGTCATGGTTATATTCACAAATCCTTTGTCGCTGATCTTAATACCATATACAAGTCCCAGCTCGTAGATATCTGCCGGCATTTCCGGATCATAAACAGTTTTAAGTGTGTCTATGATCTCTATTTCGAGTGAAATTTTATCGATCATTTAGTTAACGTTTAAGGTAGATTGAAGCGCCAGTGCATACATTTTCATCTGTTTGATCATCGATAACAAACCATTGGAACGGGTCATGGAAAGATGTTCTTTTAAACCGACCTTATCCACAAAATAGAGATCTGCAGCTACTATCTCCTTAGGAGTATGATTTGATAAAACCCGTACTACCATGCTCACTAAGCCCTTTGTTATGATGGCATCGCTATCCGCTGTAAATACTACTTTACCATCTTTAAAACCCGCGTGCAGCCACACTCTTGCCTGGCAACCCTTTATAAGATTTTCATCTTTTTTATAGCGTTCTTCAATCATGGGCAATTCCTTTGCCATCTGGATGATATGCTCATATTTTTCCATCCAGTCGCTAAACAGTGAAAACTCTTCAACTAATTCGTCTTGTATTTCGTTAATGGTCATTGCAGTTTTCTGTTTACAGTTTATTATTTACTGTTTGTGAGGTGCTGACCTGAATTCTGTTGTTTTGAGTATTTAGCGTCAGCTTCAAGCGCCACATGGCTGTACCGGCCCAAACTTTTCTAAGCTAACATGCTTACGGCTTTTTTTAATCCTTCCGTTAATATATCAATTTCTTCTCTCGTATTATAAAAAGCCAGCGATGCTCTTATTGTGCCTGGTATGCAGAAAAAATCCATCAAAGGTTGCGTGCAGTGGTGCCCGGTACGAACGGCTATTCCCAATTGGTCGAGGATTACGCCCACATCGTAGGGATGCATATTATCTATCGTGAAAGCGACAACGCTTGCTTTATTCGCAGCGGTGCCGACAAACCTGATTCCATTAATCACAGATAATTTGTCCGTAGTATACTCCAGCAATTCATGTTCATACTGCTGAATGTTTTGCAATCCGATACTGTTGATATAATCCACGGCCGCACCGAGGCAAATAGCGGCTTCAATGTTAGGTGTACCTGCTTCAAATTTAAAAGGCAATTCGTTGTAGGTAGTTTTTTCAAAAGTTACTGTTTTGATCATTTCTCCTCCCCCCTGGTAAGGAGGCATCTGGTTAAGCCATTTCTCCTTTCCGTACAGAATGCCGATACCGGTAGGACCGTACATTTTGTGCCCCGAAAATGCAAGGAAATCAACATTCAGTTCCTGTACATCAATTGGCAAATGCTGTATGGCCTGTGCGGCATCCAGCAGTACCGGTATATTCTTTTGATGTGATAATTCAATGATCTCCCGTACGGGGTTAATGGTGCCGAGTGAATTAGAAACGTAATTAATTGAAACCAATTTTACTTTTTCATCCAGCATCTCTTTGAAATCGCTTATCAGCAACTCTCCTTTTTCGTTGATGGGAATTACCTTCAATACCGCGTTCTTTTCTTCGCAGAGCATTTGCCAGGGAACAATATTTGAATGATGTTCAAGGGCAGAGATGATGATCACATCACCGGCGTTCACAAATTGTTTCCCGAAACTATGCGCCACCAGGTTAATGCTTTCTGTCGTTCCCCTTGTGAAGATCAGTTCGTAATCATGCCGGGCATTTATAAACGCGGCAAGCTTTTTCCTGGAAGCCTCAAAAGCATCCGTGGCACGCTGGCTTAGATGATGCACCCCGCGATGTACATTGCTGTTAAGCTGCGTATAATAATTTTCAATGGCTTTTATAACCGCCCATGGCTTTTGCGTGGTAGCCGCATTATCAAAATATACCAGCGGTTTTCCATTTACCGTTGTAGCAAGTATAGGGAAGTCTTTCCGTATCGTATTTACGGCTATTATTTCGTCCATTTCAACTGTACCTGTTTTCATTTCCTATCCTTAAAGATGTTTACTATTATATTCCATTTCCCACGCATTATTCACTACTAATTATTCATCACTCATAGCTCATTACTCATTACTGATTAATTCAACCCTTCTTCGATCAGGTGGTTGATATATGTCTGCAGTGCTGTGATAGGAATTTTGCCGGTCACATCGAATGCGAAAGCATGGATCAGTAAAGCCTTTGCCTTCTCTTCCCCTATTCCCCTTGCTTTTAGATAAAACAGGGCATCTTCATCAAATTGGCCGATGGTAGAACCATGACTGCATTTAACATCGTCTGCAAATATTTCTAATTGGGGCTTGCTGTCAACCACGGCTTTTTTACTCAGCATCAGGTTATTGTTCTTCTGAAATGCATTGGTTTTCTGTGCATCTTTTCTCACCAGTATTTTCCCGTTAAATATGGCAACACCTTCATCCTTCATCACACCCTTGTATAATTCATTGCTATGGCAATTTGGCTTCAGGTGATCCACGGTTGTATGATTGTCTACAATTTGCCTGCCGGCAACAAGGTATAAGCCATATAAATGGCTTTCAACATTTTCCCCGTTTAAAGAAACGTTCAGGTTGTTGCGAAGCAAGGCCGTTCCGGGAAAGGATGCCTTGTAATTATTATAAGCGCTGGATTGCCGCTGAACCACTTCTGTATGATGTACGTAGCTGGTATGCTCTGCACCTGTTTGAATACAAAAATGTTGTAACCGGGCACGCTCATTTACGATGATCTCTGAAACATCATTCACGAAAACCTTCGCGTTTTTTTCGGGATGGTTAACAGTTATAAAGCTTTCAACAATAATGCCATCAGCACCTGCGCCTATCACAAAAAGATTTCGTGGCTGCAGAAAAAGAGTATTTGCGGAAGATATAATATGAATAACATGTATGGGCTTCTCAACGATTATCCTGGCCTTTATTTCTATAAATAATCCATCACGAAACAGGGCAGTGTTTAATGCAGCAAAGTGATTTTTATCCAACGCAACATTTTTTCCAAAATGGGCTTCGAATGCGGGCCTGTCCATTGCCGCCGCAAGCGGCGATACAAATACTTCATCTCCGGGAATAGTATCCGACAAACCAGCCTGGTAACGGCCATTCACCATCACAATGTGATATGCGCCGAGCTTTTTTATCTTCGCTGAATCAATGATATCCTTATTAATAACGATCGTTTCATCTTCAGCAGCTGTCAGGAAATCATCTTTTAAAAACGGAGAAAGATTAATATACTTCCAGTCTTCAACCTTGGTATTGGGAAAACCAAGTTGTTTAAACTGCTTAAATGCTTCCTTCCGGAGGGCATGCAATGCCAGGGATTCAGAAGCGTTTGATAATATTGAGCGCAGTTCAAAGTCAGCAATGAACTGATCGTATAATGAGTTGGTTATTTGTTTGATCATGAATTGTAGTTATGCCAGTTCTTGTTCTTTTGCAGCTTCCTTCAGCCAATCGTAGCCCTTTTCTTCCAGTTCCAGGGCAAGTTCTTTGCCGCCCGTTTTGGCGATCTGCCCATTGTACAATACATGCACAAAATCAGGAACAATGTAGTCCAGTAAACGCTGGTAGTGGGTAATGATGATAAACGCATTTTTATCGGAGCGCAGCTTATTCACTCCATTGGAAACGATTCTCAGCGCATCAATATCGAGTCCGGAATCGGTTTCGTCTAAAATGGCCAGTTTGGGATCCAGCATTGCCAACTGAAAAATTTCGTTCCTCTTTTTTTCTCCGCCGGAAAATCCTTCATTTAAGGAACGGTTGGTAAGCGCCGCATCAAATTCCACCAGTTTTTGTTTTTCTTTTACCATTTTCAGGAACTCTTTTGCTTCCATTGCAGGGAGATTGCGGTAGGTGCGGATCTCGTTCATGGCGGTTCTTAGAAAATTAATATTGGAAACACCCGGAATTTCTACAGGGTACTGAAATGCTAAAAATACACCTTCCCTTGCCCGATCTTCAGCCGCCATTTCCAACAGGTTTTTACCATCCAGCCAAACTTCGCCGCTGGTTACTTCGAAATTTGGATTTCCCGCCAATACGGATGCAAGGGTGCTTTTACCCGAGCCATTTGGTCCCATGATAGCATGAATCCCTCCCGCCTTCACTTCCAGGTTTACTCCTTTTAAAATTTCTTTTCCTTCAACAGATGCTCTCAGATTTTTAATGCTTAACATGTTACTCGTTTGTGATTGTTTGTTGTGCTTTACAATATTTATGATTCCCGAACCTGAATGTGCTTGTATTCCGGTTGAACGAAGCAATATCGACATACCGGATTCCGGTCGTGCTTGCAAAAATTGCTTTCGAGGGAGAAATTATTCATTCTGATAGTCATTCATTAGCCGCTACCCTACGCTTCCTTCCAAAGAAATGGCGAGTAATTTTTGAGCTTCTACGGCGAACTCCATCGGTAACTGGTTCAGCACTTCCTTGGCATACCCGTTTACGATTAATGCTACGGCTTTCTCTGAATCAATACCTCGTTGGTTGAGATAAAAGATCTGGTCTTCGCCGATTTTGGAGGTGGTAGCTTCATGCTCCACAATTGCTGAACTATTTTTTGATTCGATGTAAGGAAAAGTATGCGCACCGCACTGGTCGCCAATTAACAAAGAATCACATTGGGTAAAGTTGCGGGCGTTTTCCGCAC
Organism: Ferruginibacter sp.; assembly: GCA_025963635.1. Taxonomy (GTDB): domain Bacteria; phylum Bacteroidota; class Bacteroidia; order Chitinophagales; family Chitinophagaceae; genus Ferruginibacter. Next base: position 150,045 of record JAOQAK010000080.1, on the reverse strand, counting down.
CTGCTCCAATCTGTACCAGGCCCCGGTAACTATTATTACCATGCCCGGCAGAGATCCCCTTGGAAATTATACGGCTTCGCGTACCCTTACCAATGTGAAACATTTTTGTTCCGGTATCGGCAATTTGTTTGTTTTTGGTAAGCGCCACAGAATAAAATTCACCGGTGGAATGATCTCCCCGCAGAATAACGCTGGGGTATTTCCAGGTGATGGCAGAACCCGTTTCTACCTGTGTCCACGAAATTTTTGAATTGACTCCTTTGCAAATGCCGCGTTTGGTTACAAAATTGAAAATACCTCCCTTACCATCCTTATCACCGGGATACCAGTTTTGCACCGTCGAATATTTAATTTCCGCATTATCTAGCGCAATCAATTCTACTACGGCGGCATGCAATTGATTTTCATCACGCATGGGTGCGGTGCAGCCTTCCAGGTAACTCACATAGCTGCCTTCATCTGCAATAATGAGCGTTCTTTCAAACTGCCCGGTATTTTTTGCATTGATTCGGAAATAAGTAGAAAGTTCCATCGGGCAGCGCACGCCTTTGGGTATGTATGCAAATGATCCGTCGGAAACCACTGCCGCATTCAGCGAGGCAAAAATATTGTCGGTGTATGGTACCACGGTACCCAGGTATTTTTTTACCAGGTCGGGGTGGTCTTTCACCGCATCGCTAAAAGAGCAGAAGATAATGCCCAATTCCTCTAATTTGTCCCTGAAAGTAGTTGCAACCGACACGCTGTCAAATACCACATCCACCGCCACGCCTGACAACACCTTTTGTTCGTTTAAAGGAATGCCCAGCTTGGCAAAAGTGGCCAGTAGTTCCGGATCCACCTCATCAAGGCTATTGTATTTTGTTTTTTTAGTAGGGGCAGCATAATAGGAAATTCCCTGGAAATCAATCGCGGGCATTTCAAAATTTTGCCAGTCAGGCATTTCAGATTGCTGAAAATGCCGTAGGCCTTTCAGGCGCCAGTCTAATAACCATTCGGGTTCATTCTTCTTCGCCGAAATAAACCGCACCGTTTCTTCTGTTAAGCCATTAGGAGCGATATCCATCTCAATATCAGTTACGAATCCGTATTCGTATGCTTCTGTGGTCAGCCGCTCCAGTATATCGTTATTATTACTCATTATAATTTATTCAGTTCTCACAAAGTTACACCGCAAAACTTTCACCGCAACCACAAGTTCTTGTTGCGTTGGGATTATTAAAGAAGAGCCCCTTGCCATCGAGACCGCCCGAATAATCCAGTTCAGTGCCATAGAGATACAATAAACTCTTCATATCAACCACTACTTTAATACCCTTATCTTCAAAAACCTGGTCGCCTGGTTTTGGAACCGAATCAAAATCAAGCTGGTATTCAAGACCTGAACAGCCGCCAGCTTTTATGCCCACCCGCACAAATGTTCCCGGTGTGGTATGTTCTTCAGCCAATAACCTGCTGATATAGTCTCTTGCGTTGGAGGATACAGTTATCATGTTGTTCTCTTTATTGTACACATATCGAATTGCAAAATTATAACAAATATCAAGGGGAGTTTGTTAAGCGGGCTTTTAAAGGAAATTATAACGTAGTTTGAGCGAACTACCGACCATTTATTTGCTTTCCCCGCAAACCCTGTCCTGTCGTACTATTGGATCAACATGTAGAAAAATTTGCTCAACCCCGGTGATGTGGTGACTTGGGTAGATTTACTGTACTAAAAGTGGAAAATACTACTGCTGCTCAGTTTTGCACCCGGTGTAGCGCCTTATAAGCAACACAATAACCCCTATTGGCGATCATATGCTTAATTTTTATGCTGCCGAACAGTTACGGACCAATTGACACGGCAAATCCACCCACGCCTGTTTTTTGGCATAGTTTTTTTAATATACACTACTGAAAATCACCTGATAGTCACCCTTCCGAACTGCAAGCAACTTTCCTGAGGTTATGACGCACTCCAGAAAATAAAAAAAATCCAAAATGATATTGTATATTAAAAATATGGTTTGTGTAAGATGCAAGATGCTGGTAAAAAAGATTTTGGACGATCTTGGATGTGAAACTCATAAAGTAGACCTTGGCTATGTAGAATTGAAACAACCTGTCTCTGCTGGCCAAAAAGAAGCTTTTAAAGAGTTTTTGCAAATATGGGGACTTGAACTTATTGAAGATAACAATGAAATCCTGGTTGAGAAAATCAAGAGTAGCATAATGAATATGATTCATAATGATGATATTATGTCGCCCTTGAAAACCTCTCATTATTTGAGCCATTATCTTAATTATAATTACACATACCTGGCAAACGTTTTCTCACAGGAAACCGGCACCTGCCTCAGAGATTTTATTATTGCGCATAAAATCGAAAAAGTAAAGGAGATGCTTATATATGACGGACTTACCATCAGCGAAATTGCCTGGAAGCTAAACTATAGCAGCGTAGCCCATTTAAGTAACCAGTTCAATAAGATCACCGGCTTGAGGCCGAGCCAGTTTAAAAAAGAAAACAGCAAATTCTTTATACCGCTTGAGCAAATTGGTATGTTAGAGGCTGTATGATGCCATGGACAAAAGATCTTCAAAAGGTTCATTTGATCACCTCTAAAATAAACACTTTTATGAAAAATACGACAGCGACCATACTGCCCGTACTATTTCTTACATGCATCCTCACCTCCGGATGTGAGGCGATTGGCAGCATTTTTAAAGCAGGTATGTGGACAGGAATTATTGGAGTAATATTTGTTTTCCTGATTATTATTTTTATTGTTGTTAAATTGTTTTCAAGAAACAAAAACGGGTAGCACAGCAGCCCCGGGGAGATGTTCACCCACCATACGATTTGCATTTGAACCAGGGAGGGTTCGGCCTGAATTTGCCTTTGAACCATCAATGATTACAGGCATTTATCCACTTAAATTAAATCATTGTGACAACCAAAAAGTCCTCGTTTTCCTCCATCCCGGATGATGATCCGATTGTGGAAGGAGATGTAAGTAAGGAATTTTTAAATTTCCTCTGCGATGAACTAAAGGATATCTATTCCGGGGAAAAGAACCTTGCGAAAGCGCTCCCAAAAATGCAGAAAGCCACAGCCAACAAAGTGTTGAAAAATATACTTGAAAGCCAGTTTGCAAGTGCGCAGTTGCATCTTGAAAGGCTGGAACAAATTTTTGAGCTATTAGGTGAGTGCGCAAAAGTAAAACCAAGTGAAGCGATGGCTGCATTGTTGGAAGAAGCAAATAGCAGTATTGAAAAAACCACCAGGAGTTCGCGGTTGAGAGATGCTGCCATCATACTGGCCATTCAGAAAATAAGGCATTACGAAATGGCAACTTACAATATCCTGGTACAACTTGCCCGCACCTTAGGAAATGAAGATATTATATCCCTGCTGGAAGAAACCCTTAATGATGAGAACAAGGCAGACGATTTGGTAAATTCTTTTGCCGAAGAAAATTACAACACTCCCCTTCCCGCAGGAAAAAATACTCAAACTGAGAAGGGGGAAGAAAAGGTTGCTACGGTGTATCGTTCAAAAAACCTGGAAGGAAAAAAAACTATTAAAAAGGAAAAGGAATAACTAATAAAAAGTACATGGTACAGCTAAGCCATCGCAAATATATAAAGCTTATAAATGATTATGAAGGAGCCGCCTCGATGGCTCATTTGGTGTATGTGAATGACAAAGATCCTGGTATTCAGCGAATCAAAAAGGGAGACGGTTTTCTATATGTATATAAGGATAATCCGCTCACTGACGAGCGGGATATTGAGCGAATCAAAAAGTTGGCCATTCCCCCGGCATGGACAAACGTGTGGATCTGTGCCAAGCCCAACGGGCATATACAAGCTACCGGTTTTGATATCAGGCAAAGAAAGCAATACCGCTATCATCCGCTGTGGAATGTACTGAGGAATGAAACAAAGTTTCACAAACTGCTGGAGTTTGGAAAAGTGCTCCCGATGTTACGTGCCCAGGTTGAAAAGGATCTATCATTAAAAGAATTAACGGATAGAAAAGTAATCGCCCTGGTGATTAGCCTGATGGAACGCACTTATATCCGTATCGGTAATGCCTCTTATGAAAAGATGAACGGTTCACACGGGCTCACTACTTTGCACAATAAACATGTAACCATCGAAGGCGATAAAATATCATTTTCTTTCAAGGGCAAAAAGAACATACACCATGATATTTCCCTGAAAAATAAGCGACTTGCAAAGGTCATAAAGCAATGCAGGGATATTCCTGGCAAGGAACTGTTTCAGTATTATGATAGTAATCATGAAAGAAAAAGCATCGATTCTGGGATGGTAAATGCCTACATCCATGAGGTCACCGGTGATGTTTTTACTGCTAAAGATTTCAGAACATGGGCGGGATGCCTGCATTTGTTATTGGCTTTCAAGAGTATGGAATTAGCCGCGACGGTTACGATATGTAAAAAAAATATCAATGAAGCACTCGACTTTGTAAGCCAGCAACTTGGTAATACCAGGACTGTTTGTAAAAAATATTATGTGCATCCCGGCATCATCCAGCTTTATGAAGAAAATAAACTGGCTAAATACCTTGAAGAAATTGATAAAATCGAAATAGACGACGGCATTACTGCGCTTACCAAAGAGGAGAACGTGCTGATGAAATTACTTGCAAAGCTTTAATGATCAGGTCAAATTTTATACGCAGCCTAATTTTCATAACACGTTTCTTACATCAAAACAGGCTGGCTAAATAAATTGTATCTACCGACAGTCGAAAAAGTTGGCACTCCCAACGCGTGAAGTTGAGTATGCAAAATAGCCATTCCTGCGAATGGCTATTTAAACTTAAAAAACAACTGAATATTATTGAATTCAATTTTCCCAAACGGCTTATTTCGAAATCTTCTTCTCAATCGCTTCCACCTCGGTAATAAACGTGCTGATATCAGCATCTGCATAGGCTCCGTATGCATCGATCAATGTCCCCTTTGTTCCATCATTGGTTTCAATTACATACATGATGGAATTATCATCGGGATCGCTTTGTCCTTCGAACCTAAAAAAGTTTTTGATAGATATGTCTGTAGCCTGGTAAGATCTTTCACTACTTACACATTTTAAACGGCCATCCTCTATAGTAAAATCTTCTTTGTATCCGTCATCCATCATTTTTTTGTGACATTCAACAAGTGTTTTTAAGTATGGCGCTGTAGGTGCATTCATAAATTGTTTGTTTAGTGAATATGATTAATAGACTGCGGATTTGTACGTTACAGAATTTGATGAATAATAAGGCAAGTCCTGCAGGTCAAGATATTTTTTAATCTGGTTATGGGACGATTGAAGCGAATATTTTTGATCCATGATAACTCTCCTGGCAATCGGATCTAAGGCCCCTGAAATCAAAGCTGATTTGTATGCCTCCAGCGCAGCCTCTTCCCCCCATTCGCAAAAACTCAAAACTGCTTTTCCATTTTCAGAAGACAACATTTTTTTCGTTTTATTCCAGTCGAGAAAAATTCGCCCAGGCGGTATGGGTAAGCTATCATTCCAGGTCAGCAATTCTAACAACTCTTCGTTGTTATTTTGTACTTTGATTGCTTTATACTCGAATAGTTCTTTCAACTCATCGCTGCTTTCATTGTCCTCCACCGTTAGTTTGTAATAGCACTCAATCCTGATTTTATTAATTCGGATGAGGTCGCCAATAATTTCGGAAAATTCCTGCTGGATACTATTCATATTCGGGTTTCAACTACACAGTAAAATATCGTGCCATTATTCCCCATCATGAAATAAATAAGGTAAAACAGGATTGTAGAAATATTTGCCCGCCGAAATATTGAACATGACACATAAAAATTAGCAACCCACCGGATATTTATTTCGATCACATTAAAAGGGAGTTCGATAATTTTAATCAGTTAACCTATATTAACTACAATGCCTTTCAACAACCTTGCGGTAGAATTATCATATTAGACCTCCTCACGGTTTTATGTTGTGTGGAACTTCATCGCACAGGATTTAAATTTGGAAAGTAATTGACGAATTAAATAACTTTCTATGCTTCGGGATAATTGTGTCTTTTTATCTGTTGTTAACACATCGATTCCAATCCCAATATCTGTAATACCTTTTAAAGGCTACCTATAAATGCAGGCCCCTCATTTCTTTTTAGGCTAATCTCAAAAAGATATCCTTCATTCAATAGAGAGAACTATTCAGTGCGTCGAAACGGAAGACGGGTGCTCGCAATTAATTACCTCAAAGAAAGAAATGATTTTGATTGGAATTTCGGGATGCTGCCCGGCAATGTTGTTTGCGATAAGCAGCCAATGTTGAACTCGCTGAGAAACGATCCATGATAAAAGATTCCCAGGAAGCTCATCTCCGGGCATTTACAAGTGTAACCCTAATGCTAACGGGTTTGCAATCGTAGCCAAAGCAGCGGCTGATAAAGAAATAGATTGCAAATGCCTTCTACTCCTTCTATTAATAAACACATCGTCAATACAATAACTGAAAAACAAGCCGGCGTTCAGACCGGCTTAAAGGTTTTCCGAAGTATCAAATAAAAACGGAAGACTAATGCAAATATAAAGCCTGCTACCGCATTAGATAGTTACACAATTATGAGTATACTTTACATAATTTACTTGTAATTAGGAGTACATTCTCTTTTGTATTACCTTACTTCTATCAGCAAAATAACCTGCACAATCTCCTTCACTTTTTATTTTTAATTTCCCGGGAAGCAAAGTGGCATTTTATTTGTTTTGGAAAAACCAGGACTGTTTTAGAATTTTTTCTACAACCGATTCGCATTTGTTTTACATTTTTCATTCATGGAGATTTTATCTTTGGATATCAAAATTTTTTAATTTCAAAATGCCATTTAAACGGCAACAACTTTCATAAATACGCAAATCTTAAATCCAAAATCAATGCCTACCAACGACAAAAAAACCTGGATCACTGAAGCAGAAGCAGCGGCCATCCTGGAATTACCCGGAAAATTCTTACGTAAATTAGTATTAGCGGGATCATTAAAAGGAGTAGTGAGCTATCTAAATTCCAGGAGATATTCATACCGGTATAATAAAACCGATATTGAAAATTATATGTTTGAAGATTCTTTTTTTGCCGGTCTCTGATCAATAGAAATTTTACTCCATGTGATCTATTTATAAAATCTGAATTGTTAAAATTCAGAAAATAAAAAACCTGGAAAATTTAGAATACCTCCAATAAGCAGCTATTTAGTACCTCCATTTGGCGGCATCTATTTAGCTGTTTATTTCTCATCTTGAATCGTTCTTGCGTTCCCTTTTTTTCCACCGCGATTTGCATCTATGTTCTTGGTTCTTGTAAGTTTAATTACTCCTCTGGATTATTCTACTACATAGTATTTAGCCGCAACAAGCTTCAGTAAATAATTCTATTGAAATAATCGATAAGCGTTATTTTTATTTTTTACAATAATATCGTTATCATATTTCAAATAAATTCATCTCTATGAAATGGAGCGTATTCCTGGTGGCACTTGTATTATATCCCGGTTTTTTTATACATCTTCATGCTCAGCCTATTTCTTCAGCAGGGATTGATTCACTCACTCAAAAAGTGCTCACAACTTTTGATGTGCCAGGTATAGCGGTGGCCGTAGTGAAAGACGGCAAGATCATTCATGCCAAAGGATATGGAGTGCGTTCACTAAATACACGTGAAAAGGTGGATGAGCATACACTATTTGGAATTGCCTCCAACAGTAAAGCCTTTACGGTGGCTGCATTGGCCATATTAGTGGATGAAAAAAAGCTTAATTGGAATGATAAAGTAACCGATTTTATCCCCGATTTTCGAATGTACAATCCATATGTAACCGAGGATTTTACCGTACGCGACCTGCTGACCCACAGAAGCGGACTTGGCCTCGGTGCGGGTGATCTTATGTTTTGGCCCGACTCAAATAATTTTACAAAAAAAGACATCATTCACAACCTGCGTTACTTAAAACAGGTGTCAGGTTTCAGAACGAAATATGATTATGACAATCTCATGTACATTGTAGCGGGTGAAGTGGTTGCAAAAGTTTCCGGAACAACCTGGGAAAATTTCGTCGCAACTAGAATACTGCGGCCGCTCCAGATGAACGAAACCGCTACTAATTTTAAAGAAGTAAAAAACAAGACAAATGTCATTGATCCGCATGCGCCGGTGGAAGGAGCGGTAAAAGTTATCCGCCGCGACTGGAGTGAAGTAGCCAATTCGGCCGGTGGTATTTATAGCAACCTGTTGGATATGTGCAAATGGATTTCGATGCAAATGAACAACGGTAAATATGGAGAAGGCAATCAAAAACAATTGTTTAGCGAAGCGGTACACGAGGAAATGTGGACTCCACAAACCATCATTCCCGTAAGAGGCACTAATTCTTACAACACCCATTTCTCTTCGTATGGACTCGGATGGTTTTTAAGCGATGTAAAGGGCTATCTCCAGGCAACTCATACCGGTGGTCTCGCCGGTATCGTAACCCAGGTAACACTATTACCCGAAATGAAACTGGGCATCATCGTATTTACCAATCAGCAATCTGGTGCCGCCTTTACTTCTATTACCAACACCATCAAGGATAGCTATTTAGGTTTAAAAACTACTGATTGGGTTAAAGTCAACCACGAAAGGGTATTAAAAAATGAAGCAGAAGCAAAAAAGATTACCGACGATATCTGGAAAGATATCAATGCAAGTCAAAAGAACAGCGCTGCACTCACGGATACCGCAGCTTTTACCGGCACCTATCATGATAAATGGTTTGGCGATGTGGTGATCTCTGTAAAAAATGGAAAGCTCTGGTTTGATTCCAAAAGATCTTATTTTCTGACCGGTCAAATATTTCCTTACAAGGGCAACAACTTCATCGTAAAATGGGTAGAAAGGAGTTTAGATGCAGATGCATTCCTCAAATTTGACCTGGACAATAATGGCAGGGCATCCCATATAAAGATGAATGCTATTTCACCGCTTACAGATTTTAGTTTCGATTTCCAGGACCTTGATTTTATTCGGATGGAAAAAAAATGAACCATTCATCGGCAAGCAATAAAATTGATTAAAAATTTGCAGCAGCGATCATTTAAATATTGATAAAACTTTAAACCTTTACTACCAACGAGCGAAACCTGCTAAAAATAAATCCAGTATCTTTATTTTTTTTAAAACCCGGTTTTGTTGCCCTTGAAAGCAAGTACAATGGCCGCATGATTTTAGATCATTATCGCCGAAACATTTATGAAGTATATCATCCCGCTGTGTGCGTTCTTAACTATATTCTTTTTTATACCCACTTTACCGGCGCAGGAAAAAGCTATATCTGCCAATTTCGATAAAACTCTTTTTTATACTACTTTGGCGAGCGGCAAAACAGATGAAATAAATAACAGGCTTGCTCAACTGGCGGAAAGCAATTTCCCCGAAAAGAAGGCCTATGAAGGTGCTCTCCTGATGAAGAAAGCCGGTTTGCTCGGCAAACCAAAAGATAAACTTTCTATTTTCAAGATGGGTCGCTCAAAATTAGAGTCGGCAATCAACTCAGATGAAGCAAATGCTGAGTACCACTTTCTGAGGCTGGTAATCCAGGAAAACGCACCTAAAATTGTTAAATACCGGCAAAATCTGCAAAAGGATTCGGAATTGGTAAGTGCATCATTTAAGAAACTTCCTTTAGCCGTTCAGCAGGCGATTAGGAATTATAGTAAAAAATCAGCTTTCTTAAATCCAGGTGACTTTTAATTTTTCGTCCTATGAGTAAAAAGATTTTGGTTATTTACTATACCCAGTCGGGCCAATTGGCTGATATTATTGAAAATTTCATTTCGCCCCTTGAAAATGCCGGCAACACAATAGAAAGAGTTTCTGTTCAACCAACACACCCCTACCCCTTTCCATGGACGGGTGAAAGCTTTTTTGCACAAATGCCCGATTGCGTTTTGCATGTACCTACCCAACTTCAACCCTTTACATTAAAAGAAACGGCTTACGACCTGGTGATCCTTGGTTACCAGGCCTGGTTCCTATCTCCAAGCATTCCGGTCAATTCAATACTGCATCACCCTTCTGTAAAGAGCGTACTGAAAAACAGCCCCGTAGTAACGATTACCGGTGCCCGGAATATGTGGATCAGCGCTATGGAAGATATCAAAACAATTTTGAAATCAACGGGCGCCCGATTGGTGGGAAATGTTGTGCTTGTTGACCGCCACGCAAATTTTGTAAGTTTTGTAACCATCCTTTACTGGATGTTTACCGGTAAAAAAGACCGGTACCTGAATATATTTCCGAAGCCAGGCGTATCTGCTGAAGACATAGCGCATACAAAAGTATACGGTGCTATCCTGGAAAAACATCTCCAAAACGGCGATTGGGACGGTCTGCAACAGGAACTGGTTCAGCAGAAAGCGGTGTCGGTAAAATACAACCTGATGTTCATCGAATCTAAAGCCAAACGGATTTTTGGCCTGTGGGCGGGGTTCATTGTCAAAAGAAAAAAAAGATCGGCGTGGCTTGTTGCATTCAAATATTATCTTTTAATTGCACTGTTTTTAGCTGCCCCGATCATATTAACCGTGGATGCCATCTTTTTCAAGCCATTTTTATCGGGGCGCATAAAAAAACAAAAACAATATTTTTCTGACGTAAAATAACTCTAAAACCAATGTCGCTTACCCCGGTATATATTAATAATACAGCTGTTTTTTTCCCAAACGAACCAGTCTCAAATGATGAGATGGAAGATTACCTGGGACTTATAGACAATAAGCCATCAAAATCAAAAAGAATTGTTTTACGAAATAACGGTATCAAAAACAGGTTTTACGCACTTACCAAAGAGGGTAAGCCAACCCATACCAATGCAGAGATGACCGCCCTGGCCGTGAGGGCATTATATAAAGATGATGCTGAAGCATTAAAAAGTATTGAACTACTATCTTGCGGTACCTCTTCACCCGACCAGATAATGCCTTCTCACGGAGTGATGGTTCATGGTCTTTTGCCTGAAACCAATGGCATAGAAGTGGTATCGCCTGCCGGCGTTTGCTGCGCAGGAATGCACGCTTTTAAATATGCTTATTTATCTATTAAGGCTGGAGAAATTAAAAAAGCCGTTGCCACAGGTTCTGAAAGATTTTCTATTTCTTTGGTTTCAAGTGTGTTTGAAGAGGAAGCCCAGCAATTAAAAGCATTGGAAGCCAACCCATACATCGGCTTTGAAAAGGAATTTTTACGTTGGATGCTATCAGATGGCGCATCCGCTTTTTCGATGTCGGACAGGCCGAATGAAACAGGTGTAAGTCTTCGGGTGGATTGGATCGAAGGCGTTTCGTATGCCAATGAGAAGGAAGCCTGTATGTATATGGGTGCGGAAAAACTGGAAGATGGCACATTAAAGGGATACCTGGAATATCCTGCCGAAGAAATCGCCAACAAATCGTTGCTGAGCATTAAACAGGATGTCAAATTACTGGGTGATAATATAGTGCCACTCGGCGGACTCGGATTAAAAGCAGCACTCGACAAACATGGCTTACCATCCTCAGAAGTAGACTACTTTTTACCGCATATGTCGAGCGATTTTTTTAAGGATAAGATCTTCAAAAGACTCATCGAAAATGAAACAGGCATTACCTATGATAAATGGTTTGTAAACCTATCTGAACTAGGTAATGTTGGTGCAGCCTCCGTTTACCTGATGGTAGATGAATTGTTTCATAGCGGCAAGCTGAAAAAAGACAATAAAATATTACTCCTCGTGCCCGAAAGCGCCCGGTTTTCTTACATGTACAGTTTACTCACAGTCTGTTAAAAGCAAGGTTCAATGGATCGTTGCCGGAATAATCTTGCAGCCGGTTGTATCATTCTATTGCTAACTTTAGTAACTTTCATACGCTAAATACCTGCAATATGAAGAAAGATGAAATTCCCCAGGACAATGGTGCACTCAATAAATTGACCAAAGAGGTAGTGTATGCGGTGGATAATACCGGCAAATATGTAACGGAACTGAGCACGGGATGGGATATAAAAGCCACTGCCCTTGATGTTGCATGGAAAGACATTGAAGAAAGAGTAGCAGCAGCAAAACAAAAGGTGATCAACAAAGAAGCCAGTCCCCTGCTTTATTTTATGGAACTCAGGCTGATGGATATCGGGATCGTTGCTGCCTATACCGGCTTTTGGAAATGGACCATCAAACAACACCTGAAGCCCGCCGTTTTTGAAAAATTATCAGAAAAAAAATTACAACAATACGCAACTGCTTTTAACGTAAGTATCGCTGATCTAAAAACCATGAACGTACATGAAGATTGATTTTGAACATTTGCAGGCTGCGCATTGTGAAAATGGAGTTACAACAAATTTATTAAGAAGCGTTGGTGTAAATAAAATAACAGAACCCCTCAGTTTTGGCATCGGATCAGGTATATTCTTTATATATCTTCCCTTTCTGAAAATAAATAATGGTCCGGCCGTAGCATTTAGAACCATGCCCGGACTTATCTTCAAAAGAACCTGTAAATCACTGGGCATTCCCGTGGTACGGAAAAAATTCAGTTCAAAAGAACAGGCAGAAATTTTTTTGGAAGAATGCCTTGAAGCGGGCCATGCGGTTGGTTGCCAGGTAGGTGTGTACTATCTTACTTATTTCCCGAAGGAATATCGTTTTCATTTTAATGCACACAACTTAATTGTTTATGGAAGGGAAGACGACAATTATCTTGTCAGCGATCCCATCATGGAAAATGTAACTACACTCTCCCGGTACGAACTGGAACGGGTACGTTTTGCCAAGGGTGCACTTGCGCCACGCGGCCAATTGTATTATCCAAAAGAAAATACAGTAGTCACAGATGAACAGATCAGTGCGGCAATAAAGCATGGAATTAAAAAAAGTGTAAATGATATGCTACGCATCCCCTTCCCTATTGCGGGAATAAAAGGCATTGCTGGCACCGGTAAAAAAATAAAAAAGTGGCGTGATCAGTTAGGTCCGCAAAAAGCAGGTTTATACCTTGCACAGTTGGTACGCATGCAGGAGGAAATCGGAACGGGCGGCGGTGGATTCCGGTATATTTATGGAGCATTCTTGCAGGAAGCGCATGCTTATCATCCCATCGATGAATTACTCGAAATTTCAAAAATATTTACCCATTCCGGAGATCTGTGGCGCAATGCTGCAGTGCAGGCTGCCGGCATTTACAAAGGAAGAATCGGTTCACAGCACGATTTCAATGTCATGGGCGACCAACTCATCGAAATAGCAGCAGTGGAGAAAAAAGCCTTCCAGGCACTGTCCCAAATAAAATGGCGTTGATGATTCCCAATGCTATTTCCATTCATAATCTTAGCTTCCGGTATCCCGGCTCAGCAACAAACTGTTTCCATCAATTAAACCTGCAAGTAGCTGTGGGCGAGCGCTTCGGGATATTTGGCCCCAATGGTGCCGGTAAAACCACGCTCATGAATTGTATGACCGGTCTTCTTCCTTTCAAAGAAGGAACCATCGAATTGTTGGGTAATCCAATCAATCAAAATAAAAATTCCATCAACCGGCTTTTTGGATTTGTACCGCAGGACTTTTCGTTTTATCATGAATTAAGTCCTGTAGAAAACCTCGCATTTTTTGGTGCCTGGTCGGGCATGAAAAAAGCTGCAATCAAAAGAAGAACTGAAGAGTTGCTGGAAATACTCGATCTCGCCGATGTAAAAGATAAACCGGTACAAAAATTTTCCGGGGGGATGAAACGAAAGGTAAACCTCGCCATCGGGGTGATCCACAATCCATCCATTTTATTTCTTGATGAACCAACTGTGGGAGTAGATATACAAACCCGCACTGCCATCATCAGCTACCTGAAGATGCTGAACAGCAATGGCACTACCCTCGTTTATACTTCCCACCAACTAAACGAGGCCGAAGAATTATGCGATCAAATCGCCCTCATCAATAATGGGAAAATCATCGCCCACAACTCAATCGACCTATTATTGGCGGAACATGATGCTAGAGGGCTTGAAAGTTTATTCATTTCTCTAACAGGTAAAAAATACAGTGATCCGGATGTATAAACTAAGGGCAACGATATTGAAGGACCTGCTCATTCTAACCCGGGATAAAGTAGGGTTGCTTTGTATGTTTGCGATGCCAATAATATTGGCAATCGTAATCACTGCATTACAAAACAGCACTTTTGAATTGGTAAACGACAATAAAGTGCCACTGCTGCTATGTAATAAAGACGCGGGCGATGCGAGCAGGCAACTTGTAAAAGCAATTGAAAAGGTCGGGATCTTTAATTTAAAACAGGTGGTTGCCAATCAAACCGAGCAACAGATCAGCGACCGCATGCATGCTAAGGATGCACTCATCGCCATTATTATTCCTGCAAAGTTTTCTTCACAATTAAACTTAAAGGCTAAAAATGTATCGGGTAAGGCTTTGAACGAATTTGGAATGGATGCCGATACGGTTCACCTGCCAGTAGATCCGATAGAATCGATCACTTTATTGTACCACCCTGTTTTACAGGAGAATTTTCGTCAATCTATTAAAGGAGCACTGCGGAGTGCATTGCAATTGGTAGAGACCAAGGAGGTGTTAAAAAACTTGTATTTTTCTTTAAATGAAAAAGCATTGCCGGAAAGCCTTGAAAATGATATCCTGAACAACCAGGTAAAAATCAACGAAATCCCGATTTCGAGAGATGGCAGCAGGAAGATACCCAACGCCACACAGCACAATATCCCCGCCTGGACAATTTTCGCCATGTTTTTTGTGGTGATTTCTTTGGGCAGCAGCGTGGTAAAGGAGAAACTGAACGGAAGTTTCACAAGATTAAAAACGTTGCCAACCAATTATTTCCTTTCCTTATTATCGAAACAGATCACTTACCTGGTGGTAACCCTGGCACAGGCGGCAGTAATTTTTGCAATTGGAATTTGGCTTTTTCCCCTGATGGGATTGCCACGGCTGAATTTACCTTCGGACATGGCTGGGCTGCTATTGGTGGCTTTAATTTGTGGCTGGTGTGCTGTAAGTTTTGCCATTTGCATCGGCGTTTTTGCGCAAACACAGGAACAGGCAAATGGCGTCGGCGCTGTATCCATCGTATTATTAGCCGCAATTGGGGGGTTGCTGGTACCAAGTTTTGCGATGCCGGATTCGTTTCGGACAATTATAAAATTATCTCCCCTGCACTGGTGCCTTGAAGCTTTTTACGGACTATTTCTTGAAGGAGGAAAACTAAAAGATATTTTGATAAATATTTTACCTTTATTTGCCATAACCGTCTTTTTACAATTAATTGCACTGGTAGGCTTGAAAAGAAAGAACCTGATTTAATATACAATGGAAACAGCAGAACTGAAACAACAACTCAAGAAGCAAATTATTGAGTTTTTAAACCTCATATCCGTAAAACCAGAAGACATCAAGGATGACGAACCGCTTTTTGGTGAGGGTCTGGGCCTGGACTCAATAGACTCGATTGAACTGATCGTTTTGCTCGGCCGGGAATATGGCATTACTATCCAGGATCCTAAAGAAGGTAGAAAAATATTGGTAGATATCAATACAATGGTTTCCTACATTGAGCAACACCGTACAAAATAGCAACGCCACACCGGTAATGAGTGCCCGCTTCAATACGGCCACTTAGGAATAATCTAAAATTTTATTCATTGAGCAGGATCTTCATAACCGGCATGGGTTTAATAACCGCTATTGGCGATTCGGCAGCAAAAAACCGGATGGCATTATCCCTTGGAAAGTGCGGCATCTCCACCCTGGAACTTTTCCCTTCAAAATATGCTAACTCACTCCCCTGCGGTGAAATAAAAATTGGCACACAAATATTGGCTCAAAAACTAAACGCCACGGAACCCGGTATCACCCGTACGACTTTACTAGCCCTGCATGCTTTTGAAGAAGCCATTTTGGATTCAAAACTTACCGTTGAACAGCTAAGTTCTTTTGATACGGCATTAATTGGAGCCAGCACCGTTGGAGGCATGTGCCTCACAGACGAATTGTACATGGATGCCCAAAAAACAGAAAACGGATCGGAATATATTAATTCATATGATTGCTCATCGGTAACCATGTACCTGCAGCAACGCTATAAAATGGCCGGTACCATTAGTACCATCAACACGGCATGTTCTTCTTCGGCCAATGCCATCATGTACGGAGCAAGATTGATTAAAAACGGGCTGGCAAAAAGGGCCATCGTAGGCGGGGCAGACAGCCTTGCAAAATTTACCATCAACGGATTCAATGCACTCCATATTTTATCGGGGGAACGATGCACTCCTTTTGATGAACGGCGAAAGGGATTGAATTTAGGGGAAGGTGCGGCATTTATAGTTTTGGAAAGAGAAGAAGATATCGACAATAAAAAAGTGTATGCAGAGTTAACGGGTTATTTTAATTCGAACGATGCTTTTCATCCGTCTTCCTTATCAGATGAAGGTTTTGGACCTTACCTTTCGATGAAGGGAGCGCTGGATTCCGCAAAATTGACGCCTGCAGATATCGGATTCATCAATGCCCATGGCACGGGTACTGAAAACAACGACCTGGTAGAAAGCAGGGCCATGCTTCAGTTGTTCACAACACCGCCGCCTTTTGCCAGTACCAAATCCAATATTGGTCATACTTTAGGTGCCGCTGGTGCCATCGAGGCAGTTTACAGTTTACTAAATCTCCACTACCAGGAACTCTACCCCGGTTTAAATTTTTCCCAGCCCATCGCAGAAACGGGATTAATGCCTGTTGATTTGTACACAAAAACAACCCTGCAGCATGTGATGTCCAACTCGTTTGGATTTGGAGGCAATTGCACTTCACTGATCTTTTCCAAATCCTGATGCCCATGTTCTATATACATCAAACCTCCTGTATTTCTCCTCAGCAAACTTTTGATAGCGTTGATATTTCTGTATTGCACCAGCCCGTGGAGCATAAGTTAAAGGTGATAGAACCAGTCGCAACAGGAATTCCCATGGGAACATTGCGCCGGATGAGCAAAGCGGTACGGATGGGTGTGATGGCAGCATTGCCATTGTTGCAAGATGGGACGGAACCCGCAGGTATCATTATCGGCACCGCGAACGCCGGCATGGAAGATTGTTTCTATTTTTTAAAACAGATGGTGGATTATAATGAGGGGCTTTTAACGCCCGGCAATTTTGTGCAAAGTACGCCCAATGCGCTGGCATCACAGTTAAGTATGCTCAAACAGAACCACGGCTATAATATTACGCATGTACACCTCGGACTTGCTTTTGAAAATGCGATGACCGATGCCGGGATGATGATCAAAGAAAATCCGCGTAATAATTATTTGCTTGGAGCGGTGGATGATATCCCCTCCTATAATTACATATTGAATTCATTGGCCGGATGGTTTAAAAAAGAGCCATTCGCTTTAGAAGATCTATATACTTTACAAACCCCGGGAAGCATTGCCGGTGAGGGAACTGCCATGTTTTTGGTGAATGGTAATCCTGAAGATGCAATAGCACAGTTAAGGGCGGTAGAAACCATACACACAGAAGAAGAGGAAGCAGTTAAACAGCGATTGAAATATTTTTTGGAAAAGAATTTAATAAATGGTGAAGAAATCGATGTTTTAATCACCGGCGAAAATGGTGACAGTCGATTGTTACATTATTATTTAGCGTGTGAAGAAATGATGCCGCATACTACTGGAATTGCCAGGTTTAAACATATGTGCGGCGAATATCCTACTGCGACAGCCATGGCACTCTGGCTGGGATGTTATATCCTGCAAAAAAATCCTGTGCCTTCGCACATCATAAAAAAAAGCTTTTCTAAAAAAAATTGTAAAACCATATTGATTTACAACAATTATAAGGGAGGGCAACATAGTTTTATTTTGCTTTCCGTCCCCGGATGTTTCTAACGAAGTTGCGGAAATATCGAACATTAAAAGACAACCCAGTAGCTTAACAATTGCAAAATATACGGTGTGAGGGAAGCGGTTAGTATTCCGTTTACAATCAACCCCAGTCCTGAGTATGCACCAAAAGTGGGACTTATTTCCATCGACCTTGAAGTGCCAACGGCATGTGCAGCAGTGCCCATCGATAAGCCCTGGGCAATAGGATTGGTAATATGCAGCCATTTAAGCAGTGCATATCCGAAGATAGCGCCGAATATCCCAATAAAAATTACAACAGCTGCGGTTAAAGAAGGTATGCCGCCGATGGTATGTGCTACCTCCATTGCGATAGGAGTGGTTACTGATTTGGGCGCCAGAGAGAAGATCACCTGTTTGGAAGCGCCCATCATTTTCGCAATCAGCACAACAGATACCACGCCAACAATACATCCCACCAATTGAGAAACGATGATCTGCAATGCCTGCTTCTTTATCTTTTCCAACTGCAGATATAAAGGAACACCCAGCGCAACTACAGCCGGCTTTAAAAAGAACTGGATCATTTTTCCTCCTTCATTATAAAAACTATAATCTATTTTAAACAGGAGCAGGAAACCGATAATAAATATAATGGACACCAGTATTGGGTTAAGAATAATTAGTTTTATTTTTTGCTGAAGTTTCTGCGCCAGGAAGTACACTAAGAAAGTAAATGTAATGGCAAATATTTCCGTTTGAAAAAATGTTCTCATTGTATTTTTCTCATAAATTGATGAACCCAACCGGTAATAGCTAGCACAAGTAAAGTGCTCACGATCGCTGAAACAATAATGGGCCAGAATTGTGCTTTGATGATGTCGAAATATAGCATCATCGCCACACCTGGCGGAACAAAGAAAAGAGGAAGGTTGCTCACTAAAAAATCTGAAATCCCTTTCACCCACTTGAGTTTTACCCATCCTACTTTCAGGAAAAGGGTAAGTAACAGCAACCCGATTACGCTCGAAGGAAGTCTAATTCCTGTAAGATGCACAATTAATTCCCCGAGTGCTAAACATCCGAAAATTATAACGCATTGCCTGATCAAATGGAAATTTTATTAAGTAAGGGCGCAAAGTTATGTATTATGCTATAGAAGAGAGGTGAATGTAAACTGCTGTTTTGAACGGCTGCTTTTGACGCCATTTTTAGGATGCTTTATTATCTGCTCTACCAGCCATTCAAGGCAAATCTTTTTTGCGAACAAAACCCTGGTAACATCCATTTTATAGCAAGGGATGAATATCCATTTGTATTTTTGTGCATAATGGCGCTTTTAAAATTTCCGGTTAAAAAAATCATGAACAGGAAATAAAGCATGCTGACGAACGTTAACCAGGCACAACTCATTTCGATACCATTATCATTTACAAACAAGCCAGGAGAAATACTGTTGCGGGTATAATTCATTAGCCGCTAACATCAATCAAATTTCAATGACAAAACTGGAACGCATTTTTTTAACCACAAAGCCGGTATCCTTCCTGCTAAACAAAAGCAAGCATTGGTACCTGCCCGGTTTCGAAGGAGTTCCTTTATATGATGTAATTAAATTTTTTTTCAGACAGGTAAGAACTGTTGGTCTCACGGAAAGGGCCTCCGCTATCGCCTATAACTTTATAATGGCAATTCCTCCCTCCTTCCTGTTTTTATTTACATTAGTGCCTTACTTGCCTTTTGTTTCAACAAAGAGTATAAAGAGGGAATTGCATGGTTTGATATTAGATGTGGTACCATCGCGGGTACACAATGAATCGCTGATAAAATTTGTGGACTCGTTTCTTGATGAGTCGAAGATTGGGCTGCTGTCTTTTGGGTTGATCCTCGCATTATTTTTTGCTTCCAATGCCATGAAGGGGCTAATGCGTTCTTTCAATAAAAATTACATTGGTTTTGCTAAAAGAAAAGGACTGCACAACAGGTGGATGGCTATAAAATTAACTGCCCTGATTTTTTTATTGGTGCTCGGTTGCCTCATTTTGCTGATCACCCAGGGTGCAATGCTAAAATGGATAGGGATTGAAAGTGCAATGCTTCGCGGAATTATTTTTTATGTGAGATGGATATTTATAGTGGCCCTTGTTTATTTTTCTATCGCCTTCATTTATAAATTCGCTCCCGCAGTGGAGAAGCGCTGGAAGATAATTTCGCCCGGAACTATCCTTGGATCCTTTTTAAGCATTTTGGCCACTTATGGTTTTTCCTATTTTGCCTATAATTTTGGAAAGTACAATGCCCTCTATGGATCTATCGGGACAATCATTGTCTTTATGGGACTTATTTACATCAACTCACTGGTGCTACTGATCGGTTTTGAGTTAAATGTAAGTATCAAATCGCTGAGATCGCTTGCTGAAAAAAGGGAAATCGAGGAGAAAAAAAAGCACTTACCAGCTTGATATTTTACAGGAGCGGTTTTAAAAAATGAATCGCTTTTTTTAATTTTATCCAAACACAATGATATGCGCAGGATAACCTTTATACTGGCGGTCATCATCACCATTTCGATGATGGGCTTTATTTCCAACGATCCTTTGCCAATTGGCAGTCA
This sequence comes from Ferruginibacter sp., assembly GCA_025963635.1. Taxonomy (GTDB): domain Bacteria; phylum Bacteroidota; class Bacteroidia; order Chitinophagales; family Chitinophagaceae; genus Ferruginibacter. Next base: position 129,495 of record JAOQAK010000080.1, on the reverse strand, counting down.
ATTACCAAAGGGAGATATTAAAATGAAGGATGTATCAGGGAAAGAAGTTTCTATAAAAGAACTGAAAAATAAAAACGGCATACTGGTAATGTTTAGTTGCAATACCTGCCCATATGTAATAAAAAATCAACAACGCACAAGGGAAATTTGTGCCTATGCACAAAAAATGGAATTGGGTGTAATTCTATTGAACAGCAATGAAGCTAACCGCAGCGATGAAGATAGTTATATTGCCATGAAGGAATATGCAGAAACGCAACAATATAAGTGGGTATACGCCGTTGACGAAAAAAACGTTTTGGCAGATGCTTTTGGCGCTAAGCGGACGCCTGAATGTTTCCTATTTGACAAAGATTTAAAGCTCGTGTACCATGGTGCGATTGATAATAACCCCTCGGATGATGAAAGCGTAACCCGGAAGCATTTACAGATAGCCATCGATGAACTGGCTGCGGGCAAAGAAATATCTGTAAGGGAAACACGGAGTGTAGGTTGCGGGATTAAAAAGATCAATGGTTAATACCTGTTAAAAAAGAAGATAACCGCCTGGGAAGCCTGGCCTATCTACTTTCCACCTTCAACCTTCCTTCAGCCTTCTACCTTCAACCATCGCCCATCAACCTCACTCTTCCATTGCCTTTTTCAATTCCGCTTCGAATTGTTTTTCGCTCATTTCGGTCTCTATTAATTTTTTATACCCTGAGCTCGCATTGATAATAACAGTGGCCGGTATGGAACCACTCCATTTTTGATCAATCAACGGGCAAAAATAATCCGCATCCGTTTCATTGAGCCACACAACCCGTGCGCCGATATTATTTTTTCTTGTAAAGCTTTCAATTTTGGCAGGATAAAAAGAAGCCAGGTCAAGGCTCACCAGCAGCAGGTTTACTTTTTGCCGGGCATATTTTTTTGAAATGCTTTGCAGGTAAGGAATCTCGGCTACACAAGGTTTACAAAAGGAAGCCCAAAAGTTAATCACATACACGGAATCTGTTTTCCTGCTAAAGTAGTTAACTACATCCTTCATTTTCCATGAAGCAATAGTTTGTGCTTTTGTAAGCGATATAAGAAAAAAGAACACGGCAAATAAGACTATTTTTTTCATACTCAAAAATACAAGGATAGTTCAATTTATTTTTTTATAAGTAAGGGTGAAAGGGTTTAAATTAGCTTTTGGCTAATCCCCCATTTCCGACTAATTTTGCCATCTTATTAAAAGTTAATCAGATGCAGCGGTAGCGTGATTAACCTTTCAACCAATCATTCAAACAACAAATTTATCAAATCATGGCATACGATGTAATTGTGTTAGGAAGTGGACCGGGCGGATATCCGGCTGCAATCAGGGCAAGTCAGCTTGGCAAAAAAGTAGCAATCATAGAAAAGGAAAGTCTTGGTGGTGTATGCCTCAACTGGGGATGTATTCCAACGAAAGCGTTATTAAAAAGTGCCCAGGTATTTGAATATGCAAAACATGCAGCAGATTATGGAATCAATATCGCCGATCCCACACCCAACTTCGAAGGCGTTATCAAACGTAGTCGTGGTGTTGCAGATAAAATGAGTAAGGGGGTTCAGTTCCTGATGAAGAAGAATAAAATTGATGTGATCATGGGCTTTGGTAAACTGGTCGCTCCGGGCAAATTGGAAGTAACCGCTGCAGATGGTACCAAGCAAATACAGGAAGCAAAAAACATCATCATAGCAACTGGCGGCAGGGCCCGTGAGCTACCCAGTATGCCAATCAATGACGACAAGATAATAGGATATCGCAAAGCAATGGTATTGCCTACACAGCCAAAAACCATGATCGTTTGCGGCAGTGGGGCCATCGGTTCCGAATTCGCATATTTCTACAATACACTCGGAACAAAGGTTACCATCGTTGAATACATGCCCCGCATTGTTCCGGTGGAAGATGAGGACATCAGCAAGGAATTGGAAAAGCAATTCAAAAAACAAGGCATCACCGTAATGACCAGCAGCGAAGTATTGAGCGTAGATACCAGCGGTGAAGGTGTAAAGGCAAAGGTAAAAACGCCGAATGGTGAAGTGATCCTGGAAGCCGATATCGTTTTAAGTGCAGTGGGCGTAGTGGCAAATATTGAAAACATTGGCCTGGAAGGATTAGGCATTAAAACAGAAAGAGGTAAAATAATGGTTGATGCGAATGGTCAAACCAATATACCCGGCATCTACGCCATCGGCGATTGTACTCCGGGCCAGGCGCTTGCGCATGTGGCTTCCAAAGAAGGCATCAACGCGGCAGAGCATTTAAGCGGTCACCATCCAGACCCGATCGACTACAACAATATTCCGGGCTGTACCTACACTTCACCTGAAATTGCTTCCGTAGGCTACACTGAAAAAGGCGCAAAAGATGCCGGATATGAAATTAAAGTGGGCAAGTTCCCCTATATGGCAAGCGGTAAAGCCAGTGCTGCAGGCGCAACAGAAGGATTTGTAAAAGTAATTTATGATGCCAAGTACGGCGAGTTCCTGGGTTGCCATATGATCGGTATGAATGTTACTGAAAATATTGCAGAAGCAGTAGCAGCCCGCAAGTTGGAAACCACCGGTCATGAAATTCTAAATACGATTCATCCGCATCCAACTATGAGCGAAGGATTAAAAGAAGCGACAGCCGTGGCATACGGCGAAGCCACTGACATTTAATGCAGCGATGCTAAAAAAATTAAAAGAGATTATAAAGAAATTTATAGTCTCTTTTTTATTGATGCTTTTATTCTAAATAAATTTTTCTTGATGGAAAAGGTATTAAAAACAACGTTTCCCGTTAATTAATAAGAATATACCCCATTCTTGTTGTATTTAAACCAATTACCCTATTTTTGGCATCCAAAAAAATTAGAACACTTCTTATGGACAAATTGATCTATGTTATTCCGGCGATGGGCGTTGTGGGCTTATTGTACACATTCGTAAAATTTGCGTGGGTTTCCAAACAAGATGCAGGCAATGAACGCATGAAAGAGATCAGCACTTATATTGCTGAGGGTGCAATGGCTTTCTTAAAGGCAGAGTATAAGATTCTTACTTATTTTGTGTTGATAGGTGCTTTACTTCTTGGAGTGATGGGTTACAGCAATGCGAATAGCCATTGGAGTATTGCATTGGCTTTTATATTAGGAGCATTTTTTAGTGCACTCGCTGGCTTTATTGGTATGAGAGTAGCCACCAAAGCAAATGTTCGCACAGCGCAGGCAGCAAGAACCAGCCTTAGCAAAGCTCTAATGGTTTCATTTACCGGGGGGTCAGTGATGGGTATGGGGGTAGCAGGTTTAGCGGTGCTGGGACTGGGTGGTCTTTTTATTATCCTTAAAATGATTTTTGCTCCGGATGCTGCTGTTGACAGCAAGGCAATGGAGCAGACTATTGAAATATTAACAGGTTTCTCCCTCGGAGCTGAATCTATTGCCTTGTTTGCCCGTGTTGGTGGAGGTATTTATACAAAAGCTGCTGATGTGGGCGCCGATCTTGTTGGCAAGGTTGAAAAAGGTATTCCTGAAGATGATCCAAGAAATCCGGCCACCATCGCGGATAACGTGGGTGATAATGTGGGTGATGTAGCAGGTATGGGAGCCGATCTTTTTGGATCTTATGTCGCTACGGTTTTAGCTACCATGGTGCTTGGGAGGGAAACGAGTGCGCTCACTGATAATTTTGGCGGAATGTCGCCGATTCTTTTACCAATGCTGATTGCATCGATGGGCATTTTGTTTTCCATTATCGGAACCTTTTTTGTCCGGATTTCGGAAAACGCGGGCATCAGCACCAATGCCGTTCAAAAAGCACTGAACATGGGCAATTGGGGATCAATTATACTTACGGCGATCGCCTCCTATTTCCTGGTAAACTGGTTAATGCCAGGAACGATGAGCTTGCGTGGACACGAATTTACCAAGATGGGCATCTTTGGTGCTATCATGGTAGGACTTACCGTAGGAACATTGATGAGCCTGATCACGGAATATTATACCGCTATGGGCAAACGCCCGGTGATGAGTATTATCCGGCAATCGGCTACAGGTCACGCTACTAATATTATTGGAGGTTTGGCAGTAGGAATGGAAAGTACCTTATTGCCGATTTTAGTACTGGCGTCAGGTATTTACGGATCTTTTGCCTGTGCAGGATTATATGGTGTAGCAATTGCAGCTGCTGGTATGATGGCTACCACAGCCATGCAATTGGCAATTGATGCGTTTGGCCCCATTGCTGACAATGCCGGGGGTATTGCTGAAATGAGTGAATTGCCAAAAGAAGTGAGAGAAAAAACAGACATCCTGGATGCGGTAGGTAATACAACTGCGGCAAGTGGAAAGGGTTTTGCAATTGCTTCCGCGGCATTAACAGCGCTTGCCTTGTTTGCAGCCTTTGTAGGTATAGCAGGTATTGATGGAATTAATATTTATCATGCAGATGTACTGGCCGGCTTATTTGTGGGAGGAATGATTCCATTTATATTTTCTTCTTTGGCCATCCGTGCCGTTGGTGAAGCTGCAATGGCAATGGTAGAAGAAGTTCGCCGCCAGTTTCACACCATTCCGGGGATCATGGAAGGAACGGGCAAACCGGAGTACGATAAATGTGTGGCTATTTCAACCCAGGCATCTCTTAAGAAGATGATGTTGCCTGGTGCAATTGCTTTATTATCGCCTATTTTAATCGGGTTTATTTTTGGTCCGGAAGTTTTAGGCGGATTTCTTGCAGGCGCTACGGTTTGTGGAGTATTAATGGGCATGTTCCAGAATAATGCCGGCGGTGCCTGGGATAACGCAAAGAAATCTTTTGAAAAAGGCGTTGAGATCAATGGCGAAATGTTCTACAAAAAGTCTGAGCCGCACAAGGCTTCTGTGACTGGTGACACCGTCGGCGACCCGTTCAAAGACACATCCGGTCCTTCTATGAATATTTTGATAAAATTGATGAGTATTGTAAGTTTGGTAATAGCCCCTACCCTCGCCGTTATACACCACGACAAAATTGAAGCAAACAGGAAAGCTCAAATGGAGGTGCTTATAAAGATGGATGCCGGCAAACCTGTTAAGGAATAAATTGAAGGTGTAATGCGATTGTAGTAAAGCTCATCTTCAAAATACTGTCTTCCGGTTTAACTGGTTTACAGAAAATTGAAATAGATATTTTATAAAAAGTCCGGTCTGTACCGGGCTTTTTCAATTGGCGATTAAAGTCCTCCGAAACTTATTTATTTGATAATTTTTCAACAGCAGGCCGTAAGCGCCTTATTTTTTCGATCAATATAATTTAAAATATATAAATTCATATTTGAATAAACCTAATTAACTTGAACCATAATTTATGCTCAATTTAAACACTTCAATACGAATTTTATCCTGATGCCCCCGGTTATATTATACTATGCCATTCCTTTTTTCGTACTGCTGCTTTCTATAGAAGCGTGGTTCTCCTATAAGGAACAAAAAAACCTTTATGAAACAAGGGACACATTCGGCAGTTTGGGGCTAGGTATAGGAAACGTGTTAACGGGGTTTGTAACCAAAGCTTTGATATTCGGCTTATTTTCATTTATCTATCAATTCAGGTTATTTACGCTGGATGCATCCAAATGGTGGTTCTGGGTACTATTGTTTTTTGCCGATGATTTTTCTTATTACTGTTTTCATCGAACCAGCCATTTTGTGAATTATTTCTGGGCAAGCCATGTGGTACATCATTCTTCCAGGCATTATAACCTGGCCGCAGCACTGCGACAAACCTGGACAGGGAATGCCTCAGGTTCATTTCTTTTTTGGGCGTGGATGCCATTTGTGGGATTTCATCCAATCTGGATCTTATTTATGCAACAGATCAGTTTGATCTACCAGTTCTGGATACATACCGAAACCATTGATAAGCTCCCCAAACTTGTTGAATTTATATTCAATACCCCCTCACATCACAGGGTGCATCATGGAAGCGATCTCAAATACCTTGATAAAAATCATGCAGGGATACTCATCATCTGGGATAGACTTTTTGGTAGCTTTCAGCCTGAAGAGGAAAAGCCAACCTACGGATTAACCAGAAACATTGAATCTTTCAATCCTGCTATCCTGGCCTTTACTACATGGGGACAATTATTCAAAAAAGCATATTCATCCGGCTCTTTGATTACAGGTATTAAGTATTTTATTAAGTCGCCTGGCTGGAGCCATGACGGCACCAGTAAAACTACTGCCCAGTTAAGAAGAGAACCATCTACCGAATGTCTTTTTGATAAAGTGAATCCGTCCATACATTCTTAGAAATATCAACGTCTCAAATCAACTAACCTTTTAAAATCGATTGTAAGAGTAAATGGGTTCTACCCTTTTTATGGGTGATTTTATTGCGGAATGGGTCCGAAACATTCCCGCAAATAAACATATCCGTCTCGTTTGAAGCTTTACCTCTGTTTTCTTACCTATTTTTTATTTTGGTATAGGTATTGCAGATAGCGTATTTCGAAATTCCCGGAAAACTTACTACTTATTTGAAAACAAGCTATTTTAAATGCCTAAAACTTCCCTTTTAATATCACTTCTTTTATGGACTGCATTTGCCAGTGCGCAGACTGCAGATTTTACTTTTAAAAGCAATTCGCAGGCATTGTGTGCTCCTGCTACGATACAGTTTACCCAAAATGCAACGGGAAGTCCGCTCGGCTTCTTCTGGAATTTCGGCAACAGCACACAGGGGGTTGGAGGCGATGTATCGGTTACCTATATCAACGCCGGTACTTATACAGTTACCATGACCGCTATTTATGATCAAACAAGTGTAACTGTTGCTAAGACAATAGTAGTGAATCCTGCCGTAGTATCTTCGATCGGAACCGATAGAAATTATATCTGCACTCCCGGTGTAATAAATTTTACAGGTATAAGTACGGGAAATATAGTAGATTATGCATGGGATTTTGGTGATAGTTCCGGTTTAACGAATGTTGCCACTAACAACACTGCACATAGCTATTCAAATTTTGGCAATTACCAGGTTACGTTAAAATCCACCGATATCTCGGGTTGTGTGGGACAGGCTGGTGCAACAGTTCAGGTCACCAAACCCACTATTAGTGCAACCGCTACACCACCAGAAGGTTGCATTCCGGCCGATGTAAATTTCGTAGCAAATGTGAATGTGCCTGTAAAGGATTTTGTAACCAGTTATACATGGGATTTCAATGATGGAATTCCGGTTTCCTCCACTAATTCTAATAGCACAATCCATCAATACGCCGCCGTTGGTACACATAGTCCCTCGGTTAGCATTACTACAAATGATGGATGTACCAATTCATTTGCATACCCCGTAATTGCCTATGGAATACCTCCTACAAATTTGGTTGCATTTCCCCGCAAAACGGTTGTGTGCGGTTCAGAAGCACCGCAATTTTACGCAGCAGCTACCAATGCGAACAGCTACCGATGGAATTTTGGTGATGGAACAACAGTATCGGTCACCGATACTGTCACCCAGCATAAGTATTCAACTCTTGGCTCCAAAACAGTAACAGTAACACCCTATTTCAATGGTTGCGCAGGAACGCCCGCAACTTTTAAAATCACAATTGTAGGCGTAATTGCTAAAGACACTTACAAGAATACCTGTGGAGACAGGAAAACCTATTCTTTTACCAACACGAGCCTTGGTAACTTATCAACTGTACTATGGGATTTCGGAGACAATACCGGAACTTTATCCACCACCAATGCAACGCATACATTTGCACCATCCGGGGAGTTTATTACAAAAGTTACGGTTACCGATGCAATTACCGGCTGTGATGATACCTTTTCACAAACAATTTACACAGCTGACCCTATTATGGTGAATGTGGATTCATCAATCTGTAAATATACCAACACTACTTTTTCGCTTCAAAATACCTACACCAACTCTGCGGCGACTTATACGTGGAATGTAGCAGGAATAAAGAATGGTCCTTCTAAAAATGCTTCTTTATCAGTGAAAGCAGGCATCCTTGGAAATTTTAATAACTTCGTGTCCATAAATTATGGTGGACAGAGTTGTCCTGATACGGTCAGACTAAGTCATTCTCTATTGGTAAAAGGCGCCAATCTAACCTTTACGGCTCCATCATCTTTGTGCTTCAATGCTCCATTTAGTATCGTCAATAATTCCCAACCGTTTATTCCCACCGATTCTGTAGTTCTCTGGTATTGGAACTACGGTAATACGAATGTGAATGATACCATTTATCAACCGAATGCATTTCAATACGGGGGACCGGGCTCCTTTAGAATAAAGCTTACAGGTATTGATATAAACGGGTGCAAGGATAGTCTTACAAAGACTATTGTTATAAATCCGCTTCCTTTTCTGCAGGTTGTTCCAAACACGGACACACTTTGCCAGGGACAAACCGGCATTCTCAGGGCTTTTTCCAATCAGCCTATTGTATGGTCACCTACTAACAATCTTTCTTGTACCACCTGCGATTCAGTAGTGGCAAATCCTTCGGTCACCACAAAATATTTTGTTACGGCAACCACCCCGTCCAATTGCATCAGTAAAGACAGTGTGCTTGTAAAAGTATACAATCCTTTTACCGCAACTGCCCGACCAAACATTTTTTACATTTGCCAAAATCAATCAGCTCAACTTGATGTAAGCCCGAAATCATACGTTGTAAACTGGGCTCCGGCGGCCGGGCTTTCCAATCCAAACACCCATAAACCCATTGCGTCTCCGTCTCAAACCACCCGATACATTGCTACTTTGACGGATTCAGTGGGATGTTTCACCAGCAATGCTACCGTTGATGTTGTAATTAAATCTTTGCCCACCGTCGATGCAGGGCCCGATAAAGTTGTTTCGTATAATTCAAAATATACAATGGCGCCGGCCTACAGCCCGAATGTAAGGCAGTATTCATGGACCCCCTCGAGTTTATTGTCATGCAGTAATTGTGCAATTCCCAATGGAATTGCCTTACATTCAGAAACCTATACTATACAGGTAACTTCCGATAGTGGCTGTGTCGCCAGCGACAGTTTGACCGTGTTCGTAGAATGTAAAAATGCAAATATTCTGATGCCTACAGCCTTCACTCCTAACAATGATAATTTAAACGACGTATACTATCCTCTCACGAGAGGAATAAAAATTATCAAAAGATTTACTGTCTACAACCGGGAGGGCAAATTGATGTATGAAGCCCAGAATTTTCCTCCTAATACCAAATATTTTGGCTGGAACGGGCAATATAAAGGCCAGATTCAGTCGCCTGCAGCTTATGTTTACACCCTGGAAGTAATTTGTGAATTGGGTGAAACTTTAACCAAAAAGGGCAGCTTCCTATTGCTCCGGTAATTGATTACATCAATGAATTTTAGATCTCCAGAACCTACAATCTCCACAACCATTCGAAGCAGTTTTTTGGCCAACGATAAAAAAATGATGAAAGGTTTTCTGTATTACGAAATATTTCATACATTGCTTACGAAATATATCGTATTATGGCATTACAAAAGAGCATTAAACCTACCGAAAGCGAACTCGAAATATTACAGGTACTTTGGGATAAAAGTGCTGCTACGGTGAGAGATGTGCATGAAGAATTAATGAAAATCAAGGGTTCAGGATATACAACCACTCTTAAACTGATGCAGATTATGTTTGAAAAAGGTTTGGTTACCCGCGATAGTAGCAGTAAAACTCATATTTATCAACCCGCAGTGAGCAGGGAAAATACACAAACACTTTTTCTGAACAAGATGATTGATTCTCTTTTTAGTGGCTCATCGGCTCAATTGGTGATGCAGGCTTTAGGAAATCATAAGGCATCCAAACAAGAACTCCAGGAAATTAAAGACTATTTAAACGCCATCAAATAGCATTTATATGCATTTCCCTGTTTTTGAGAACGCTTACTTGTTAAAATCTATTGGTTGGGCCATTATTAACAGTTTTTGGCAAATTGGTAGTTTATGGCTGCTTTACCAGTTGATAAGCGCCAGCGATAAAAAATTATCTGCAATTATCAAGTACAATCTTGGCGTTGTTCTGCTTTTTGCTTCTTTTTCATGGTTTATTTTCACATTCCTCGTGAACTACAGGATGCTTGTAAACCTGGGTGGTTTCCCGAAGATTGTTTCTAGCGCATGGATGTTTGAAATAAAGGCATTTGATAATGTGCTACCGTTTCTGGCAATTTGCTACCTCACCCTCTTGTGTTTGTATCTCATCCCTTTTTTGAAGAATTTATCAGCAACCAGGTTTTTACAACAGAATGGTTTGAGCAAGGCGCCGGTAGATTTCCGGGTATTTACTACGCAGACTGCACTACATCTTGGGATTAAAAGAAATGTACACATATGGATGTCGGGGCAGGTAGACGTTCCATCGGTTAGTGGCTTTTTTAAGCCAGTAATCCTGCTTCCTTTAGCTATACTGAATCACCTTTCAGTTTCACAGGTGGAAGCGATCATTTTACATGAACTGGCGCACATCAAAAGGAATGATTACTTACTCAATCTGGTGCAAACTGTAATTGAATTAATGTTATTCTTTAATCCTTTCGCAGTTTTACTAAGTAAAGCTGTAAAAAGAGAGAGAGAAAATTGCTGTGATGACTGGGTAATGAACTTCCGATATGGCCAATATGATTACGCAAAAGCACTTGTAGTCTTGGAAGAGCATCGTCATTTAACCAGACCGGGATTAGTTCTGGCAGCTACTAATAATAAAAAGAACCTGTTGAAACGGGTTAAACGAATGTTCAATTTACCGCCGCAAACCAGTTTTAGCCGGACACAAAAATTAAAACTTGTTAGCCTGATGCTTTTATTATTGGCGACAATAATCAGTTTCTCGCCGTCAATTTCGGCTAAACAACCAACCAGCAAAACTACTGTACAAAGAAAAAATATACAAATTCCTCGCGTGATCGTTCCAAATCGGTCGATGGAAAATCCTGCCGAGATTGTATTTGAAAATACCGGCTCGAAAGAAAAGGTGAAGCTAATCGCAAAAAAGGTTAGTAAAAAGAAACGACCTGTAGCGCCTGTCATCGAACATGAAAAAGAATATGTAAACGCGTTTATAAACGAAGAGTTATTAAACAATGCCCCTCCTGTTGAGCCGGTGATTAGCCAGGTGGGTGAAAAGGAAACGGGCAATTCTAAGCTGATTGTTTCGGTAGAAGAAGAACAGTCTGGTAAAAAACCTACGAACACCTATTATTTTGAACTGGATAATAAAGACGGCATTCCAGCAGTTAAGCCACTGCTTATACTGAATAAATTTAAGTATAAGGTAGCGCTCAAAAAAATCTCTATGAAAATACCAGTCATAAAAATACTTGATTCCTTAACGGCTCCGATTGCAGCTAAAAAGAAAATCACCTCTTAACCTTAGATGCCAGGTTCGGCTAGTAAACACATAGCAATTAAGATCATATTTAATTATGGTAGCGATGTGGCCTATAAATCTCCTTGAATACATTTTTTTTAAATCCAATTTTATTCATAATATATAGATTTGCATTCCTTAAAAAGTTAGGTATCTGGTTAACCCCCGCCCTGTGTGGCAAAGCAATATTCTCACCTGTTCACACGACTGACATAAATCGCGTCAGCTGCGATCTGGTTTACACTACCGGGCACGCAGTGCTAAATCTTCTCCCCAGTTCCAGGAGATTGCTGAACCTATTCCATTTTTCCTCTTTCAACGCGAACACCTGCCTCTCCGGCAAGGCGTGAATTTTTTAACGGTTTGTTCCATAATTTTTCATGTTGCAGGTTTTGCCCGTGACAATGTTTCCGTTGTTAGTGCTCATCGTCCACCAAAGTTTCCCGCCTTACGATTACAGGACGAACCAACTCTGCACCCGATTCTAAGCAACTCACGAAATTTAAAACGGCACAGAATAATTTTCATCTCCTTATGACATTATAGCAGTAAATCCAAGCTTACCGATTACAAAATTTTTAAGTGCGTTGTAAGCTCATCGTGAATACCAAATGGAGTAGACCTTCAAATCTCTCCATTTTATTTAAATGCTGCCAAAACCGGCGATTGAAGGCGCTTAAATATACAATAATAGTTTTATGTGAATTGTAAATGAACTTAAACTTTCGTTATAAGTCATAAAACGTTAATAATGAATATGTTATCTGACATAAAATTATGGAATTCTATCGAATGGTTTAACGATGTCTTATTTGGAATTTTATTTGATATAAGGTGTGCATATACTGAATATTAAAAATGATATTTATACATCTAATATGTTGTAAATAAAACATTAATACCTAAAATATAATCCTACAAAATTTAGTAATGAATTTTGTGGTGAATTGACAGGTTGACATTAGGCCATGCTAATAAATGTAGCAGGCTTCTTAACGAAGTTTTATTGGCGATTATATACATATCAACACAGGCAGAAATAAAAATGTTAGCAAGACCTGTTTAGCAGGTGGCTAAAATGTGCTATCCATCTCCCCTGACATTATTACCGAACTATTAGATTTACTAAAACATTTCGTAAATCTTAAAATCACTAAATCATGGAATTTAAAAACTTAAAAGAGCTAATGACCTACCTCAAAGACGAGGATGTTTGCCGGGAATATTATGCTCAATTACGCTGGGGTGGAAATCCAACCTGCCCACATTGCAATGCTCCAAGACCTTACAAATTGAAAGGCGGCAAACTTTACAGGTGCAGCGATAAGACCTGTAAAAAGAATTTTACAGTTACGGTAAAAACAATTTTTGAGAAATCTAAAATTCCTTTGGCTACATGGATGGGATCAATGTTTTTAATTACTGCCCACAAAAAAGGAATAAGCAGTTGCCAACTTGCAAGAGATATGGGAATTACCCAAAAGACCGCTTGGTTCATATTACATCGTATTCGATATATAATGGGCGACCCTGCCCCCGAACCTTTGGAGAATACAGTTGAGATAGACGAAACGTATGTGGGGGGAAAATTCAAAAATATGCACCTTGATCGGCGCAAAAAATATCAGGAATTAAATATGGATAATAAAGTAGGTATAATGGGAATGTTAGAAAGGGATGGCAAAGCAAGATTGACAGTTATAGGAAATAGTTCGTGGAAAGATGTTATACGAGAAAATGTTAATTCGTCTGCCTTGCTAATGACTGATACACATTTATCTTATCAAGGGCTAATTTATGAATTTGCCGGACATACAACGGTTAATCATTCACAAGGACAATATAGAGACGGCATGACCTACACAAATACCGTAGAAGGTTTCTTTTCAAGCCTTAAACGTTCTATCTATGGAATTTACCACCAGATCAGCCCAAAACATTTACAGCAATATTGCGAAGAAACAAGTTACCGGTACAATACGAGAAAGATAACAGATAAGGAAAGGTTTGTTAACAGCCTAAGTAATGCAGATGGATACCGGCTAACTTATAAGAAATTAACCCAAAAACTTTGACCAATGAAAAACCGTGAAACTTTAGACAATGTTATGTATATTCCATTTTCTAAAAAAATAACAATGGAAGTTACAAACCCTTCAAAATTAGATGGTCTTAAAACTAATTTAGATAATAGACCGCTTGAAGTGCCTCTTTATCAAAGGGAATACTCGTGGGAATTAGAACAAGTTTCAGATTTATTTCACGACATCGATAATTCAAGTGACCAATCCCCTCTTTTTTTAGGTTCTTTCTTATTCTTTATAAATGAAAATAATATTACTGAAATCATTGATGGGCAACAACGTTTAACTACTATTTTTTTAATAATATATTGCATTAGAGAACGTGTTAAAGAATGGTACGAAGGTCTACAAGATAAAGACCCAATTAGCACAGCAAGAATGGTAAAAGCTGTAAGCAAGACTGAAGAAATAATCTATAAAAGAAGTACCAAAGCATCCGATATATCCAAAAGCAATGACTTATATCTTACTACTGGAAGAAGAGATAGGGAATTATTTAAATTAATCCTACAAGGCATCGATTATACTAAAGAAAAGGATTTAAGAAGAAAATCACACAAGCTATTGTTGAATGCTTATGTTTTTCTTAATACAAAAACAAAAGATTTTGTAGCTAAAAGAAGTATCGGAGAATTAATTGCATACCTGGATAAAATAACAGATTGCTTATACATAAGCATTTCGACTAATAAAAAGGAAGATCAAAGGATGCTCTTTAAAACTCTAAATTCAAGGGGTATAGAGCTTTCTGAATCAGATTTAATAAAAAATGAAGTTTGTATTAAGGTAAAAGAAAGTGACAGTACAATACAAGGTATAGAAAACGCTATTAGCCTATGGGATCAAATGAGAGTTACGATTGAAGATGAAAAAGCAAATGTGGATTTGTTTCTATTCCATTACATAAACCACTTAGAAGATGCTATTGAAATAAGAAAATACCTTGAAAAACATAACACGTCTGAAACCATAGATGAGTCAACTTTTTTGCCCATTATACCAGAAAAAATGGTTTTTAGTGCTTATGAATATAAAATAAACCAAGTTGAAGATATTCTTACTTTTTTAGAAGATTTGAAGGAAAAAGCAGAAACTTATAGTGAGTTTTACCGTCCTGCCATTAGTTCCAAAAAATACACGACATATTTAGAAGGATTAAGGGCGATGAATCTTACTAAATGTTACCCCCTCTTACTAAGAGCGAAAAATAAACTAAATGAAAAGAATTTTGAAAGACTTGCAAAAGGGATTGAAAGTATCTCTTTACGTCATAGCATACTAAACAAAGAGCCAAAAGATTTAGAACAGCTATACTATCAAGATTTACTTAAGGGACTTAAATCTGATAATGAAATTGACAACATGATTAAGAAAATTAAAGACCATTCATCAATGACTGATGAAGATAAATTTAAAAGTAACTTTATTACTGCTGCTCCCAGATTTTCTAAAATGATACTTAAGAGAATAATTAATTCAATGGGCGATGAAGGAATTGATTTTGCAACAACCAATGTTTGGTTTGAACATATAATGCCACAAACAGTCGCCGGGGAATGGGAGATTTTGCAGTCAAGTAATAAAGAAACTTACGAAGAATACCTTAACAGATTGGGGAATTTAACTTATATCAAAAAAGAAAAGAACATCGGAGCTTCTAATAGGGATTTCAAAATAAAAAAAGAAAAGTATTATTCTAAATCAATAATAACAATAACTAAGAATTTAGTCGATTATGAAAAGTGGGGTTATACTGAAATTGACACAAGACAAAAATACCTTTATGAATTAGCAAAGGAAATCTGGAAATTATAATACTTAGCCATGACAAAGAAAAAAAACAAAAAGGATGAACCTGTTAAACTGAACATGCCCTTTGAAGAAGCTATGAAGAAAGCACTCAATACCCCGCTTCCTAAAAAGGTGGGTAAGAAGAAAGTTAAATAAGTAGTTTTTAAGTTCTTTGAATTATTGTATTTCTTAATAGCCTTGCGGCTGACACATCAATAGGGAATTTTTTAAAATAAAAAGGGGGCTAATGCGCCCCCAAATTATCTTTAGTAATATTGTTTACTTGGTCGATTCACTATCGAAATTCAAACAAAAATTTGTTTCCATGCTGCTTAGTTTTTATAAATGTAATATTTATTTTGATAATTCCTAAAGATTAGACGCAATTATTATGCTAAAGTAAACAATGGTATGTTAATAAGCCTCATTTATAGACATCGTTCCTAAATTGTTACCGAAGCAGAATTTGCTATTTTCTTTAATAATAGCCTCATTTTTAAATCGCTGTTTAAAGGTATGTGACAATCCCGTAAGCCCGTGGCGAGCATTTATATGTAATTCTAAATAAGTTCCATTTGCGCTTAACGATGGTGCCAAGTCTTCTTCTGTAAAAAAAGTATGTGCAAATTGCGAATACGGATCGTTTTCATGATCTTTTACTCTGTTTCTTGGTAGGAAGGTTAAATTTGAAATTTTCAATGAGATTGGAGTTATTTTTATATTGGTATGCCCTCCCGTATGATGAATTGGTTCCATTAAAAATAATTCAAACTTACAATCAAAGGCGTGGTATATTGACTTGTTGACAATTTTAAATATATATTTATCTCCATTCTTGCAGATAAAAGACGATAGTTCAATCAGGGGACGAAAAAACCTAAGCAATAATAACAAAAATATGAACGCTACAATAAACCCTATTATTGTGTGTATTAAAAATAGCTCTACCATTTCCATCAGGGGAACAGTTTTAATTAAAAACCAGAAAGATGCGGTGAGTAAGATTATTCCAAAAATGGCTATAAACTTGCCTTTAATTTTCATTACAGCTTGCATTTATTAAAAATTTGTAAACAAAATAGGAGTTTAAAAAGATAAAATGAAATTTTTTATATTGTACCATTCACTTTACTTGAAATTTAATTGAACATTCCTGCGGACAACATTTGACATTTTGGCAAAAGTATCTTAGTTGAGAGATTTACATATGTGGATAAATAGTATAATTAAAAGTGAAAAATTGAGGAAACCATTAAGTGTGAAGTACTTGCAAAACCTTGTGTCGGTATGTATATAGTCGCCGTTTTATTTTGTTTTTCTTAATAACCGCTTACCTTGCCTAAATACCCACAAATAAAAATCTATGATGTACTTCCCGAAACTCTCTAGTATGGCAATTGTTTCATTCATGACATTATTGCTGGTTTCCTGCAGCACACCAAAGGAATTAGAGTACAGGGATTTTAAAAATTTTTCCATCGAAAAAATTGGGTTTGCTGGTTCGGTCATAAAAATGGACCTGGTATATTATAATCCCAACAATTTTGGGTTGCAATTAAAGGCAACAGAGCTGGACATTTTCGTGGATAACAATTACCTTGGGCATACCATCCAGGAAGAATTGGTATCCATTCCGAAGCGGGAAGAATTTATGATTCCCATTAAGATTGATGTAGATATGAAAAACCTTTTGAAGAATAGTTTTACTTCCCTGATCAGCAATGAGGTGACGATAAAAGTAACGGGGAACATAACTGTAGGCAAAGCCAATATTTATAAAAGCTTCCCGGTAAATTATGAAGGCAAGCAAAAATTTTCATTTTTAGGGCAATGAAAAAACCGCCGGAAGGGCGGTTGAAGATTGTAGTTTATTGGGTAAACCCTGCTAAAAAAATATATTATGATATTATTTATCTAAACACTTTCCCAATTTGCGGGATCCTTTCTCCAACTTATTAAAGTATTTTTTTGATCTGCATTTACGATTCCCCTTTCTTCGGCCAACGCTATAAGTGTGTTATAATTGGTTAACGAAACATAGGGAACACCTGCTGCCGAAAAAGCTTCGGCTGCGATATCAAAGCCATAGGTAAAAATAGAGACCATCCCGATGACTTCAATCCCTTCTTTTCGAAGTACCTCCACTACCTCAAGACTACTTTTGCCGGTAGAAATCAAATCTTCAATCACAACCACTTTGCTACCCTTCTCGTAAAAGCCTTCAATCTGGTTTCCCAGGCCATGTTCTTTTGGTTTGGGTCTAACATATATATACGGCAATTTTAATTGGTCTGCCGCCATAGCTCCCCAGGCAATACCTGCAGTAGCAACCCCTGCCAACATTTCGGCTCCGGGAAATTGTTCAAAAATTACGCTACACATCTCACTTTTGATAAAGTCTCTTGTGAAAGGAAATGATAAAACCTTCCGGTTATCGCAGTATATCGGACTCTTCCATCCACTCGCCCAGGTAAAGGGTTCCCGAGGGCTTAATTTAATTGCATTAATTTGTAAAAGTTTTTCTGCTGTAGCCTTTTCATTTGTCATGTTGCAAATTTATAAAAAAGGGATTAGCTTTAAGCCTAACTATTTCATTCACACACAATACATCATGTTTTACCTCAGCCCGAATTTGGAAGAAAGCTAACATTTCACAGCACCAACATGAAAATAAAAATTTACTTCGACGACAAACCGGTTTATTTATGTGACGAAATAGATAGTGAACTTAATGAAATACTGCATCACCCCGATGCTGTTTATATTGATGAAATTTCCGGTCCTGCTATTAAATCCTTACTACATGAGATCAAAAAGGAGGAGTTTCATGCGGGGGTATTATTGAATACCGATCTTGAGAAGCTCAAAAAAGCCTTCTTTAAAAATTTCCATGTAATTGAAGCAGCTGGCGGCATCGTGCAAAATGATAAAAAGGAGCTTCTTTTTATCTTCCGTTTGGGTAAATGGGATTTGCCAAAGGGGAAATTGGAAAAGGGGGAAAATTTAGCCGAATGTGCCAGGCGTGAGGTGGAGGAAGAAACCGGTATCAAACAGTTAACCATACACAATAAAGCGGGTGAAACCTATCATACCTATAATGCTTTTGGCAAACATTTCTTAAAAATCTCTCACTGGTACTATATGACCTGTACAAAGGTCCAAACACTTGTTCCACAGACTGAAGAAGACATCACTGAGATTAAATGGATTGGAACGAAGAACATGAAAGAACCGCTTGCTAACACGTACGCCTCCATCAGGGACATTATTAATCAATTTTTTGATCTTCCCTAGCCTTGGCTAAAAAGCTTTATTTAAAATAGCAACGGTAAGGCGGCAAATACAAATCAATTTTTCAAGATCATCATAGATTTTCACGTCCCATACATGTGTGGTGGCCCCCAGATGTAGGGGACTGGCAATTCCGGTAACAAAACCCTGTCTTGCACTGCGGATATGATTTGCATTTATTTCAAGGCCTACACAGCTGTATTTAGTGGGGTCAATTACCAAATGTGATGCAATACTCCCGGCTGTTTCCGCCAATGTACAACTGGCTCCGCCGTGCAAAAGCCCATAGGGTTGCTTGGTACGATGATCAACCGGCATCCTTATCTTTAAATAGTTATCTCCAATCTCCATCCATTCCATGCCGAGATATTCCGCCATCGTTTCTGCTCCCAGGGGAGTTAGATCTGCCAGCTTGATTGACTTTTTAAACCAGATAGACATTTGATTTATTTTTTATTCTTTGAAATAGATTTATTTACAACGTCCGGAAGGAATTGCGAAACATCGCCCCCGTTATTCAACACATCCCTCACCAACGTGGAGGCTACTGAAGTGTATTGTGGTAAACAGGTAAGAAAAATTGTTTCTATATGGCCTGTCAGGCTTCGGTTCATATCTGCAATTGCCTTTTCGTATTCAAAATCATTTACATACCGGATTCCGCGAAGAATAAACCCTGCTCCTACGCTTTTGCAGCAGTTGATAGTTAATCCGTCATAAACCACTGCGGTGATCTTTGGCTCATCCTTATAAATTTCAAGCAGCCAGCTTAATCTTTGTTCCTCACTAAACATGGGCACTTTGTTTACATTGCGGCCGATGCCGATGACCAACTTATCAAATAAAGGCATTGCCCTGTTGATAATGTCGATATGCCCCATGGTAACGGGGTCAAAAGTACCAGGAAATAAACAGGTGCGTTGCATACTGTAAGTCTGTTGTTATGTAATCTATAGTTGTTGTAACTGTCTGAAAAAGGATTGGATCAACTCACAGCAGGAATCGCTACACCATTTGTTTTCTGCACTGTGCGGAGCACCTCTACACTAAATCGGGTTTTTTACTTGCTAAAAGATATAAAACTGCCATCCTTACTGCTACGCCGTTTTCCACCTGTTGCAATATAATGGATTGTTTGCTGTCTGCAACATCGCTATCAATCTCCACTCCCCGGTTAATCGGGCCGGGATGCATGATGACAATTTCTTTATCTAAACCATCCAACAACTTTTTACTTACACCATAGGCAAGGTTGTACTCTCTGAGGGAAGAAAAAAGTACCTGGTTTTGCCGTTCCAACTGAATGCGCAATACATTCGCCACATCGCACCATTCCAGGGCTTTCTTCAAATTATATTCAACTTGTACCTGTAATGCTTCCCTGATATACTTTGGAATTAATGTTGGCGGCCCGGCAACCATGACTTCAGCACCCATTTTTTTTAATAAATAGATATTGCTGAGTGCAACCCGTGAATGCATGATATCACCGATCAGCACGATTTTTTTACCTTCCAGTGTTCCCAGTTTCTCTTGTATTGAAAAGGCATCTAACAATGCCTGTGTGGGATGCTCGTTAATTCCATCGCCTGCATTTACAATCGCAGCCGGGATATGTTGAGCTAAAAAATGAGGTGCGCCGCTTGCACTATGCCGCATCACCACCATATCTACTTTCATGCTTAAAATATTGTTGACGGTGTCTAACAAAGTTTCTCCTTTGGATACGGAAGAAGCAGAAGCGGAAAAATTAATGGTATCAGCGCTGAGACGCTTTTCAGCAAGTTCAAAAGATATCCTTGTGCGGGTGCTATTTTCGTAAAATAAATTTACGATGGTAACGTCTCTTAAAGAAGGAACCTTTTTAACAGGTCTTTGTAAAACATCTTTGAACTGTGAAGCGGTAGCTAAAATCAGGGCAATGTCTTCTGGGGAAAGATCTTTAATGCCCAATAAGTGTCTGGTGGATAGTTGCATTAAAGATCAAAGCTAATAGATTTGTTTGAATTTTTTCAAACCCTGATCAGATTTTCGCCATTTTAATATGATCGGTTGAAAGATGATGCTATTTTAAATCTTCAATATTCAATATAAAATCACTTCTTCTTTATCCCATTCAATTTTCACTTTTTGAGAAAAGGCAGTATCGATGGATTTTCCACAGTAATCGGGTTGAATTGGCAATTCCCGGTTAAATCTTCTATCAACCAATACACACAACTCTACTTTTTGCGGGCGTCCGAAATCCTGTAAAGCGTCTAATGCTGCCCGGATGGTTCTGCCAGTGTACAAAACATCATCAATCAATATCACGATTTTACCCTCTATTGAAAAGTTGATATCTGTTGTATTGGCAATGCGCAATTCTCTTCTTACGTCATCCCGGTAAAAAGTGATGTCTAAAATGCCATATTTGATTTTTTCACCGGGGCAGAGCTTCGCGATACTTTCAACAATTAGTTTGCTGATCTGAACACCTCGTGGCTGTAGCCCAATAAACACGACATCCTTCAAATCAACGTGGTTTTCAAGGAGTTGGTGAGCCAGTCTTAAGATGGTTAAATGTAATTGTCGTTTGTCCAGTATCGTTTTCAAACCTTGATATTAAGTAGCGAATTTATCAGATATTGTCCAAAAAAAAAATTAAGAATGGTTTTAGATGTTGAAGATCAGGTGAAATTGATCTTAGCATAACCGGATATATCCAAATGCCTACTCTTCTAACATAAACGGATACCGATAATTTGTAACAGGAGTAAAAGTTTCTTTGATCGTCCTTGCACTCAGCCACCGATATAAATTCAACATGCTTCCCGCCTTATCATTTGTGCCACTTGCCCTTGCGCCACCAAAGGGCTGCTGCCCCACCACTGCGCCTGTAGGCTTATCATTAATATAAAAGTTACCCGCGCTGAAACGCAATTTGTGGGTTGCTAATTCTACCGCATACCTGTCCTGGGCAATCACTGCCCCTGTTAATGCATAGGGCGATGTGCTATCAACCAATTCCAGGGTTTCTTCAAATTTATTTTCATCGTACACATATAGAGTAAGCACCGGCCCAAACAGCTCTTCGCACATTGTGACATACTGTGGATCCGTAGTTTCAATTACAGTTGGTTCAATAAAAAAACCTTTCGACTTATCACACTTGCCGCCAACAAGTATAGTAGCATCGCCGTTCTTTTCCCCTGCGTTCTTTATATATGATTCCAGTTTATCAAAACTGGTTTCATCAATCACTGCGTTGATAAAATTGGTAAAATCTTCGACACTGCCCATTTTCATGCTATTTAGTTCCGTCACCAGTTTGGCTTTAACTTCTTTTGCAATATTGGAGGGAATATACGCTCTTGATGCGGCAGAGCATTTTTGCCCCTGGTACTCAAATGCACCTCTTGCAAGCGCAGCAACAACTACATCGGGGTGAGCGCTTTTATGGGCTATTACAAAATCCTTTCCTCCGGTTTCGCCAACAATGCGTGGATACGATTTATATATACCGGCATTGGCGCCGATCGTTTTCCACATAAAATTAAATACGCCGGTGCTGCCCGTAAAATGTATTCCCGCAAAATCGGGATGGTTAAAGCAAACTTCTCCCAGAACAGGCCCGTCCACAAAAACAAGATTGATTACGCCATCCGGTAAACCCGCTTCTCTCAACACCTGCATAAATATGTGCGCACTAAAAATCTGTGTATGAGCACATTTCCAAACGACGACATTTCCGCACATGGCAGCGCTTGTGGGTAAATTTCCACCAATTGCAGTAAAATTGAAGGGAGTAATAGCTAGCACAAACCCTTCGAGGGGCCGGTATTCTACCCGGTTGTTCATTCCAACACCGCTGGTCGGCTGCTGGCGATAAATTTCACTTAAAAAATGAACATTGAACCGAAGAAAGTCGATCAGTTCACAAGCTGCATCGATTTCTGCCTGGTAAGGATTTTTACTTTGCCCGAGCATTGTGCTCGCAACAATGTAAGGGCGATACCTCGTAGCCAGCAGATCGGCGGCCTTTAGAAATATGTTCGCCCTATTTTCCCAGTTCAGGTTCGCCCATTTTTCTTTCGCCTCCAAGGCAACATTGATCGCTTTTTGAATATGGGCAGCGTCTCCCTGGTAATAATGCCCCAATAAATGAGCATGTTCATGAGGGGGCCTAAGTTCTTTTTTAATGTCAGTGCGCACTTCTTCATTTCCGACGTACATTGGAATGTCCGCTGTTTCACTTTTTAACTCTTTTAATGCCAGTTTCAACTCCGCTTTTTCTTTACTGCCCGGGGCATAATTCAAAACCGGTTCATTCACCGGCAATGGGTAATAAAAATCTCCGTATTGCATAGTTTGTCTTTGTGTTATAAACTGGTGAGGCCTTCAAATTGCCGCTGAAATGCAATCCATCCAGTTAAGAAGGACTGTTAAATAATAGTATTCAAACCGGATAATTACCGGCATAGCCCAAAAACGACAAAGGTAAATCATTGACTTACCTCTTTTCAAAATAAATTAGAAACTCATGAGGGAAAGGATTATACGGAATGGACTGTAAAGACAGATCGCTTTTATCTCAATCTATTCAAAGAGGGCCTAACTATTCACTGCTATAATTTTAAACTCATTACCCACCTGCGAAAACCATACCCTGCCCTCTTCACTCATTGCTCCCTTGCTGTTTCTGAATACCTGGCTTAAATTAATTTTAGCTATGGATAATTTAACGTCTTTGGTAAAGATGTTGTCGTAATTTTTAATAAAATCTTTTGGGGATTTGATGGATTTTCTTAGCGGGTATTGTATGTATTTAGCGAGTTGCTCCTTATCATTATTGAGCACCAACGATTGCAACTGCTTTAAAAATAACTTAAAGCCTTTTACATCAGAAATGCCGGCAACTTCCCAGGAAGTGGGTTTACTTCCATCGCTGAATAGCGTGTCATCCGTCATTTCTTCCTGGGTCAATCCACTCCCGATACTGTAATCTGTTGTAGTGGGTTTAAGAGAATCTAATTTTTGGGGTATAGAATCCGGCAGGCTGGAGAGTTGTACTTCCGGCGATGTCGTTGGCGCATTGCAGGCAGTTACTGTGGTAAATAAAATAATGGATAAAATACATTTTTTCATTTCTTTAAATTTTATATTTTAAATTTAAATACCGCTTATGAAAAAGAACTGTTAGTATTCACTGCCTCCATCGAAAAGAAGGTGATTTCCTTCACTTTCTTCATTTATCTGCATTAAACTTTAGGTTGTACCGGCTTCTTTTTCGCTCATAAGATAAGCCTTAATAAAGCCATCCAGTTCGCCATCCATTACGGGGCCAACATTTCCCACTTCAAAGTCTGTACGATGATCCTTTATCATCTTATACGGATGAAATACATAGGAACGAATCTGGCTGCCCCATTCAATTTTTTTCTTGGAAGAATTGCTGAGATCGAGCGCCGCCTGCCTTTTGCGCATCTCTTCTTCGTATAGCCTGCTCTTCAACATTGCCATGGCCTTCTCCCTGTTTTCGCCCTGCGTTCTGGCCTGCTGGCATTCCACGATGATGCCACTCGGCTTATGCGTTAGCCTTACTGCGGTTTCTACTTTATTTACATTTTGTCCTCCGCTGCCGCCACTTCTAAAAAACGCCCACTCCACGTCAGCAGGATTTACAGCGATTTCAATGGTATCATCTATTAAAGGGTAAACATACACGCTTGCAAACGATGTATGACGCCTGGCATTGCTGTCAAAAGGGCTGATGCGAACGAGCCGGTGCACACCGCTTTCCGCCTTTAAAAAACCATAGGCAAAAGGACCATCAAACTGAAAGGTGCAGGTTTTAATACCGGCGCCATCGCCCCATTGCCAGTCCAGTTCCGTTACGCTCCATCCCTGCTTTTCGCCATACATCCTGTACATCCTGGCAAGCATTTCAGCCCAATCCTGGCTTTCTGTGCCGCCGGCGCCGCTATTGATCTGGAGTACAGCCGGCAAGGCATCGGTCGGTTCGTTGAGCGTGCTCTTAAACTCCGCCTCCTCAATTGCCTTGTTGGCGTTTGTAAATGCTTCTTTTACCTCCTCCTCAGTGGCTTCGCCCTCTTTCCAAAACTCAAACAAAACGGTAAAATCCTCCACCAACGACACGGTATCGTGATACATGTTTACCCAATATTCGTTTACCTTAGTTTCTTTTAGAATGGAAGTGGCACGGGCATTATCATCCCAAAAACCCGGCGAAAGCGAGAGTTGTTTGTCATTATTTATTTTAGCTTCTCTGTTAGCGACGTCAAAGAAACCTCCTCAAGACCAGTACCCGGTCTCTTATATCCTTCAATTGTTCTGTAGTCATGCGGCAAAAATAAGGGATATTTCGGAACGCACAAATGATTGCCTGGCTAACGCGATGATAGAAAATACCATCATTTTTGCATCAACTACCTGTGAATCGGGAATTAACCACCCTTTTTCAATCTTGGAAACGTTATGCTTATCGCTGAACTGCAGGAGGTATGCACCAACAAACACAAGATTTCGAAAACAAATAGTAACCACCTGGTTGCCCGGTCTTCCCTGCGTTTAAAGGCAAATCCAATAATAATTTAAACCAACTTACTCATAGGGAAAATAGCAAGGACGCAACCAGAAGATAGTCCCGCATCACCATTTACAGAATCAATCCCGCCAATTGCTAAAAGAAGTATCCTTCGGAGCAAATGAATATTACATTTGTTAACACCTTATTAAAATGGCAAGTGCAGGCATTAATTAATAACAAGTCACTAGGTTTTTCTTCTAGAATATTGGAAAGTAGAAAGGGGCTGGATTTCTATCCGGCCCCACTTTTTGGCAATAGGATTACGGTGCCGCTGGTGAATGGGTAAAAGCCCAAAAAACAATAAGCAATATCTAATAGGCAACCACTTTTAAGCAAGTGGTGATTTCCACCCTCATTACTCATCACTCATCTCTCATCACTCACTCACTGGTACCGCATTGATTCATTCACGATTTTACACAAAAGTGGGCTGTATAAATACAACCCAATTTTGATGAAATACTCTTTCGCTTGATTTTTAATAATTAATCAGCGTGTAATCCCAGGTTCGCCGTGATGAACCTTGCTGATCATGTTTAACCTAAATCGGTAACCAGTTTGATTACACTGATGCAGAGAATTACGGCACTCGATGCCATGATAAACTTTACTGCGATTTTTTCCATAGACGAATTGTAGTTTTAGATGATAGGGATTAATTTCTATACCCATATTGAACGCTTCAAATGCGGGATTTAGTATGCACCGGTCCATTTTTTTTGCTTTCGCTTGCCTGACTTCTAATTTTATTTTAATCATGTGAATATATAAGTTAATATATAAAAGACTTACAGGCAAATACTTACTTCCTAAAAGGCCTATACTGTTATTTCTAATAAAAATTAGTTTGCCAAAAGCTGACTCATGTATATACTTTTTTTTGCAGATTCTGGATTTGCATTTATCTCCGCTGCAAGAACATTTTTTTAAATTATAGTATGGTTATTGCTATATTTTTGCATCAAACTATAACCAATGCAATTCAAATTCACCAAGAATATTCAATTTACCAGGCTGATAAAGGCGAATGGCCGGCTGAAGGAATTCAACTTCAGGAAACTTAATGATCATAAAGAAGGAATGTTTACCGTAGATGTGGTAGATGAGCGTGATTCAAGGGTCTTCTTCAATATTCAAAAAGTTGATAATAGCTGGAAAGTCATTAAACAACCGCTTCCGCAGTGGGTACTGGACAATGAGGAAATTTTTCATGAGGTGATTGAGGAAGAATTAAAACTTACCTAATCCCAACGCTCCATGTTTTGTTTGGAAAGAAAATATCGGGAGCAATAATTTATCCTTAATTTTTTCATAGCTTACCGGTAATTTCTTTTCAAACAATCATTAATGAAAAAAATAGCTTGTTGTATCCTACTTGCAATGTCATTTAGCTTTTTAAACTTCCGGCTGATTGCCCAGGAAACTGGTAAAATGAGGCCAACCCTAAATCATATTGCAGTATATGTTGTTGATCTGAAAAAGAGTACCAACTTTTACCAGCACATCGTGCAACTTGATACCATACCTGAGCCTTTTCACGATGGCAGGCATACCTGGTTTGCAATCGGCCCCGTTGGTCATTTACACATTATCCAGGGAGCAAAGCTCGCTACTGCACACGATAAAGACAATCACCTGTGCTTTACCGTTTCATCAGTTCCTGAATTTATAAAAACGCTTGACGCCAATATGATTGAATATGAAAATTGGGCGGGGGCTAAAATGCAGGTAACAAAAAGAGTCGACGGAGTGTTTCAAATCTATTTTAAGGATCCTGACGGGTACTGGATAGAAATTAACGATGCAAAAAATTATTGACCCTCTTCTCATTCACACCTTCATCCAGAAAGTCGGTAGATAAGAAATGCACATTTGCATAAAGTGTATGGTTGCAATCATTCATGCCATAACAAGTTAAGATAAACGGTCCTCTCCCATCATTTTGCCGAATCCACTTACCAATTGTAATTCGCCTTTCATAAATATTATCTTTTATTTTCCTGCTTTCATATAGAATTTCACATTAGTTCTTTACTTAAACTAATGTTATGAAGAAATTCTATCTACTTCTTATATCCGTCATCCTGGGTTGCTCAGCCTACTGCCAATCAAAAACCGGTGCAATCAGTGGAACAATTACTGCAGGAAATTCTCCGGTTGAAAGGGCAAGCATCAGTATCTTAAAAGTAAAGGACTCAGCCCTGGTGAAAATAGAGATCAGTCGTAAAGATGGGAGCTTTGAAGTAGATCATTTAAGGGAGGGAAATTTCATTGTCTCTTTTTCGGGAGTAGGTTACAAAACAATTTATAAAAATGTGACGATTACCCCTACCCCGATAAACTTCGGGAATATCCAATTGGAACTTTCCGGTACCAAACTGGCTGATGTAACTGTGATTGGAAAACGCCCGTTGATTGAAAATCTTATTGATAAAACTGTGGTGAATGTTGACGCATCTCCAACCAATACCGGGCTGTCTGCCATGGAAGTATTGGAGAAATCGCCCGGTGTAACCATCGACAACAATGACAATATCAGTGTAAAAGGAAAGAGTGGGGTAATTATCCTGATCGATGGAAAACCTTCTTATTTAAGTGGCCAGGATCTTGCAAATTATCTAAAGAACATGCCCTCCAATCAAATCGATCAGATTGAGATCATGACACAGCCATCAGCAAAATATGATGCTTCCGGCAACTCCGGAATCATTAATATTAAAACCAAAAAAAACAAAGCAAATGGATTTAACGGAAATCTAAGTACCAGCGCCATCTTTGCCAATTACTTTAAAAATACCAACAGTCTTAATTTTAACTGGCGCAAAAATAAAATAAACCTCTTTGGCAATTTAGGGTATGCATACTGGGAAGGATTTAATGAAATTACGATCGACCGCCAGTTCAGGAAATCAAGAGATTTTCAATTCAATCGTTATTTTTCTCAATCAACTTTTGGAAAATTTAAGGGCACCCCACAGAGTTTTAAACTGGGAGTAGATTATACCGTTAATAAAAAAACTACGGTTGGCGTTGTAGTCAGCGGTTTAATCGATAAACGCAGGTTTACTTCTTTCGGAAAGTCGCTCATCTATGATAGCCTGTATCAATTCGTAAACTATAACATCGCTAGTTCGCAAAATAAAGACCCGTGGACAAATGTGGGTTTCAACGGAAACATACGGCATTTAATCAATACGAAAGGAAGGGAAATTACAGCTGATATTGACTATATTTTGTATCGTACCAAGGGTAAGCAATTTTCTGACAACTACCTCTACGACAACAGTGATGTGCTTTCTGAAGACCCTTACCTGCTAAGAGGTTATCTTCCCGCTAACATCGATATTTTTAGTTTTAAAACGGATTACACACAACCGCTCAAAGGTGAAATGAAATTGGAAGCAGGGTTAAAAAGCAGCTATGTAAAAACAGACAACGATGCACAATATACTTACTATGATAAGGGTACAGATATATGGCAGGTAGATAATGGGCGAAGTAATCATTTCCTGTACAAGGAGAATATCAACGCAGCTTATGTCAACGTGAATAAACAGCTAAAAAAATGGGGAGTTCAGGTGGGGTTAAGGGCTGAGCAAACAGTTGCGAAAGGCAACCAGTTGTCGCAGGATAAAAAGTTTTCTTTGAACTATTTAAAAATATTTCCAACCAGTTATGTCAGTTACAAGTTAAATGATAAAAGCACGTTTGGATTATCCTATGGCCGCAGGATCAACCGGCCAGGTTACCAGGATCTTAATCCATTCCAATACCTGCTGGATAGGTTCACCTACCGCCAAGGAAATCCCGATCTTCAGCCGCAATTCAGTCATAATATAGAAGCAAGTTACAACTACAAAGGCCAGTTAAATATCTCCCTTAATTACACCACCACCAACGGGATAATAAATGATGTACTGCATACTTTCAAAACAGGTGATAATTATACAACTTACCTCACCAAAGAAAATCTTGCAGATAACAAAAATATTGGCTTAAGTATTAACTGGAATTACCCTGTCACAAAATGGTGGACCAGTAATATTTTTGTCAATGCTTATGACAGCAAATATTCGGGCTATATTTCAAATGAAAAGATTGATGTTTCGGTGCCCAGTTTTATGACGAATGTAAGCAACCAGTTTACTTTTAAAAAGGGCTGGACTGCTGAATTGAGCGGCTTTTTTCAAAGTAAAAATTTATCCAGCAGTGTAATCATTTCGCGACCAATGGGCGTATTTTCTTTGGGTGGAGGCAAACAAATTTTAAAAGGAAAAGGAACTGTAAGAGTCAATCTCCGTGATCCGTTCTGGATTCAAAAATTCAGGGGAGAAGTTGACCTGGATGTGTTTGAAACCCAAATCAGGAGCAAGTGGGATAACCGGAGATGTATTATCACATTCAACTGGCGATTTGGTAAAAACATGCAGCAACAACAAAGCCGTCGCCGCAATGCAGCTTCGCAGGATGAGCAGAACAGGGTAAATTTGGGGAATGGGCAACAGTAAATGAAATACGTTTAATGTCTGATGGCTGATTTGTTGATGTCTGATTTTTTTGGATGGAATACTGAATACAATTTTTTGTCCGGACAGTGAAGCAATGGTCATCATCGTTGCATCGCCCTCTTGTACCTGGTATCATTGGGCAACTTTAATTGCATACTATTCATACAAATCTTCCGTATCACATTTCGCCAGTTCAAAAAACATATTGCCGACTTTTTCAGTTACATCGTTAAAATACTTTTCTCCCTTTTCACTGGTGGCGGCCCGCGGATCTCCCACCCCGGTATCCACCGTTATTTGTGACCACTTTCTTTCGGCCCAAACCCATTTTTCTGAATACGCTTTGATCTTCATCTTTCTTTCTTTACCATCACCTGCTTCTGACAAAGGAAGCACCAATTCCGGCTTCAAATACAATATTAGACTGGTTTCCATTTCATCGGCATGATCTCCGTCCTTATCGAAATACGCTGACTTATCCAGCGATTGAAACCAGTTGCAAACGCTCAAAAACATTTTTGGAAACCGCAGGCCCAATTCCCTGAGCGTAGATTTAAAATCATTGCCGCCGTGGCTGTTTAAAATAATGAGTTTGAAGATGCCCTGCCGGTTTAAAACTTCGATAATATCTGCAAGAATAGCTAATTGAGTGCTTGGGTTGAGGTTGATATCCAATTGAATATCTGCCTGGCCAGTATTAACACCAAAAGGGATCACGGGCAAAACAATTAGTTTGGCACCCCTTTCCCAGGCTTTGCGTGCAGATTCAGCGGCAATAAAATCCGCTTCGATAATGTCGGTGCCATACGGTAAATGGTAGTTATGTGCTTCAGTGGCACCCCATGGAAGGATGGCAAGCTCAACTTCGGCATTCTTTATATGTTTCCAGTTGGTTTCAGCTAAAATATAAGGCCTCATAGAAATGTTTTTAATAATTGAGATCATTTAAACTGTGCGGAAAATTTTCAGTCTATAATTCTGCGCCCATAGATATGCGCAAGTTCTTTACTTAAAGATTACTAAGGTACATCATGTATTCAATGACTTAAATGTTTATTGGCATGATATTATCTTATACAACCAGTAAGAAGAAGCACCACAAGTAAACCTGCCACTCTTACTGAACATAACCATTCCCATATTTACCGCCAATTTAAACATTGGGGTAATCTTTACCCGGGAACCGGGATTTTCTGCATGATTTATAAATAACCGATCATCGCAAGAAAATCATAATTCATCATTTAAAAGAATATTATGAAAAAAATTCTAATCGTTTTTGCAATGTCGTCTTTGTTTTTAGCGTGTAAAAACAAAAGCAACCTGGCTACTGATAAAAACTTAGTGCTTACGGATACCTCTCTATTGCGGAGAAGTGGATTTTTATCTGATAGCGCAAAGGCTGTTGTCCCAGTGGGCACAACCACCAGTTCTACTACAACAACGGTGACCACTACCACCACTACAGGTCCTAAAGTAATTACGCCAAAAAGAAAGGTTTATGCAAGCCCGGCCCCTCGTAGAAGTAGAAGTACTGCTAATACAAACAACAGTTCAACAGCTAACAGTAGCACCACTGCGACTGCGCCGGTTAAAAAAGATGCTAAATTCAGCGATGCTGCAAAGGGAACAGCCATTGGTGTAGGATCAGGTGCGATCATAGGTGCAGTTGTAGGAAAAAATGTCAAGGGTGCAGTTATTGGCGGTGTAATCGGTGGCGGTGCCGGTTATGCGATCGGAAGAGCAAGAGATGTAAAAAGTGGGCGTGTTGCACGGAAGAAAGCACAACAATAAGAACACTACAAGAAAAATATAGATAAGAGAGTATCTTTTTGCAATTTTATTATCAAGGGCTGTTATATTTATAAATGTAACAGCCCTATTTTATATAAAGTGTTGACAGGCTTATTATCCCAAAATAATTCGAAATCGGTGAGCCCGGCGGCTTCATAATTATCTTTCACCTCTTGTAAAGTAAACGTTTTACTATTTTCAACTGACAATTGCGGTAATATATCAGCCAGCCATTTACCTTGTGGCGGGGTTACCTTAATATTTACTATTTCTTTCCTACTTTGAAAAGTTAATGAAGCCATTTCCCATTGGCTTCCTTTTTTTGATTTGGTGAAACTTTCTACCGTGGGATCTTTACCCAGCCAAATAATTTTTGCCGACAATTTTTTAGTATACAATTCTTCATTTAGTAAGGCTTCTGAAATATAAGTCGGGGGCACAGATGTTTTTGGCACTTTAAAGTCAAACCATTTTTGCAAGGGATAATCGAAGCATGCGCTGTGCATGAAATTCAGTAAAGATTTCTTTAGTCCGAAGCCAAATTCGGGATGATCGGTGCCTGTAGGATCAAGGTGCTCAATGTCATTATTTGCAAAAGTGCCTTCGGTGGTGGTGACTTTTTTTACCCCAAATTTTTCAGGATTCAAGCCTACGGGGCTATGTGCCGTCATTGTAAATTGATGCCAAAACGCGGATTGCAGAATTCCTAACTGAAAAAATTGCCTTACCATTTCTAAAGAATCAATTGTTTCCTGGGCTGTTTGAGTAGGGAAACCATACATCAGGTAAGCATGTACCATAATGCCAGCCTCGGTAAAATTTTTATTTACTCTTGCCACCTGTGCAACAGTGATTCCCTTTTGAATCAGTTGCAAAAGGCGGTCGCTCGCCACTTCCAATCCACCAGAAACACCAATGCAACCCGAGGCCCTTAGCAGCAGGCAAAGGTCTCTCGTAAAGCTCTTTTCAAAACGGATATTTGTCCACCAGCTAACCACTAATTTCCTCCTGATAATTTCGAGCGCCAGTGCCCGCATCAATGCCGGTGGTGCGGCTTCATCTACAAAATGAAATCCGTTTTCGCCGGTTTGTGCAATCATTTCTTCCATCCTGTCGCAAAGCAATGAAGCGGTAATCGGTTCATAAAGTTTAATGTAATCCAGCGAGATATCACAAAATGTGCACTTGCCCCAATAGCAGCCATGCGCCATCGTTAATTTATTCCAGCGGCCATCGCTCCAAAGACTGTGCATCGGGTTTACTATCTCAATGG
Source organism: Ferruginibacter sp. (assembly GCA_025963635.1). Lineage (GTDB taxonomy): Bacteria > Bacteroidota > Bacteroidia > Chitinophagales > Chitinophagaceae > Ferruginibacter. Next base: position 96,762 of record JAOQAK010000080.1, on the reverse strand, counting down.
CGGAGATGTAATGATCCAGCAAAAAATCGCTGTAGTCCGGCGTTCCTACCTGCCCCTGTTTATAATCCGTACAGTTGCTGTTGTTGATATAAGTCACCTTATCATCCAATAAAGTAAAACATCTTTTTAAAGAAAGCAGCGGTATTTTTCCTTCGATGTATTGAACAAGATTTTCTATAGGCGCTTCGCCATCATCCAGGGTGATAAAGTCGAAAAATTCAAATACCCTTCGGTCTGATAAGGAACGTAATTCTGTATTGGCAAACCCACCGCCCATCACCACTTTCAAAGTGGGATAATGCTTTTTGATCCATTGCCCGCACCGCAAAGAAGCATATAGGTTTCCGGGGAAAGGCACTGAAATTGCAACTAATAAAGGATTCAAAATTTTTATCCTTTTTTCGAGCAGGTGGATCAGCACTTTATCAACATAAGAATACTCCTGCTGCAATGCCCCATACAATTCATCAAAGCTATTGGCAGATCTCCCCAACTTTTCCGCATACCTGCTGAATCCAAAATGCGGATCCACGCATTCCTTAACCAGGTCTGATAAATCTTCGAGATACATGGTCGCAAGATGCTTGGCCTTATCCTGTATTCCCATGGTTCCAAAGGTCTCATTCAGGTCATCCAATTGTGCAAAGCGGCTGGCTTCCGGCAGGAAATTTCTCTTCACCACCAGGTGAGCAAGCGTTGGACTTTTCCCCTGCAAAAACAGTATTACCGCATCAATGGAATGTATATAATCGTCCTGCAATGCAATGATCCGGGAAGCATTTTCTGAAAAGGTCGGCTTTCCTGTTTGCCTGATCTCCTCAAATAGATGTATTAAACCCTGTTTTGAAAATATAGCCAGCATTACTTCGATGCCAAGATCGGCCTGGTAAGATGAGATTGACCTGGTATTTAAAAAACCTTTTAGGTAGGCCGTTGCTGGATACGGCGTATTCAATTGTGTAAATGGAGGTGTTATCAAAAATACAGGCGCACTCAAATCAATTAATTTTGAGTACAAAAATATCGTTTAAAAATCAAATGGATAAAGCTGTGGAAAGTGAAGGATATTGATCAGTAAAATGCCGGCCGACCTTACAGTAGCCGGCACTTACTAATCAAAAAGGATTGGATCGTTTAGGTGAAATTGTTAGCATACTAATTTTTAAAATGGTTAAATGGTTGATAATGTCATCGGATTCAACCTATAGTTGATGCGGAAATCAACAGTGTAATTTAAAGTTGAAGTAACCCATCAGCCATTCAATGTTTTACATTACGGATTACGTAAACATTACCTTGCCTAAGAATTTCAGCCGTTGTTTTTCTTTTGGGAGGTAGCAACAATTTTATGTTAAAATTATTTGTTGTTGAATGCCAGTTATAATCAACACTTACCAAATACAAGCTAATCACAACAATTAGAGATTTTTAAGTTTATAAGAATTGTTAAAATATCCAAGGCGATTCAAAATTCCTAGTATTGCCTGGCAGGCGATCGGATTTTTATACCTTTACAATCTTAAGAATTCTGTTGGTAAGTACTTAAAACGATACCCCAAAGGTCCGAATTCTTTTACAGGCAAATGTTACACAATTTTTGATTTTACTTACATAATTTACTGCTCTGATTCGTTTGAAACCTGCGCCAGCACTTCGATTCGCGAGATTTAGTTCCTGATTTCGCCAGGCTTATCATTGGTTTAAATAACTATGACCCGGGTGAATCCCGCTGATAGTCGGATTGCCGAACTTGGGTTGTGAAAGACACTTGTTTTAAAATTTGATTGAGCTTCATCAACGTTTATTATCTTCATGCCTCATGCAAATCACCGCACTTATTTTATTGTTTATTATTATCGGTTGGATATTCTGGTACACTAAAAAAAAGCCACAAGGCACAATTTCTTTTCCGGAATCTTTTCGTACGATCCTTTTAAAACACGTTCATTTTTACAATTTGTTAACTGATGCTGATAAATCGGCTTTCGAAAAAAGAATGCTTCAATTTCTTGATCATGTAAAGATTACCGGCATTGGTGTTATGGTGAAAGAAGAGGATAAAGTATTCATTGCAGCAAGCGCTCTTATCCCCATTTTTTTCTTTGATAATTGGGAATACAATAACTTAAACGAAGTGTTGCTTTACCCTGACTCATTCAGCGAAGAATTCGAATTGCAAAAAGATAAAGAAAGGCCTGTATTAGGAATGGTGGGCAATGGCCCGATGCAGCATGTGATGATACTGAGCCAGGCTGCATTGAGGGAAGGATTTTTAAAGGAATCTGGTACGCAAAATACGGCCATTCATGAGTTTGTTCATCTTATAGATAAAACAGACGGTGATATAAACGGGATACCGGAGAATATATTATCAAGGCAGTATATTATTCCCTGGATAAACCGCATGCACGAAGAAATAAGGGAAATACGGGAAGGTAATTCTGACATCAATCCCTATGGCGCCACTAACCAGGGCGAATTCTTTGCGGTAGTATCAGAATACTTTTTTGAAAAACCCGCCGAACTTAACTCCAAACATCCTGAGTTGTATAAAATATTACAGAAAATCTTTAATAACGATAACGGAAAACCTTTTGTCGAACGATAAATGGCCGCACTATTTGCACCTGCACACAGCAGTTGGCGCTATGGATACAATCTTTTTTTACCCTGCAGGTATTTTTGCTTGATGATGAAGCTTAGTGGCTTTTCCATCACCTTACTTTCAACCCATGATATGATATCGAGATACGCAAAAGAACGCGTTTGAAAGCGATTTTTTTCAAGCTTCTTTATAGTGACGAGGAACTTTTCCAATTCAGGTTTTAACTTCTGACGATGAACATGAAAACTGTTACGCAGGAATTTAAACATTTCCTCCTCAACAATAGTAAGGTTCTCCATCTTTGCCATAAAACGGTAGACTGATCGTATGAGAGAATCGATTATTTCAAAATTGCCAAGTTCATAATGCGCCATCAGGTGCATCAGCCTGGCATAGCATTGCAGGTCGTTGCGCATTGCATCGTTGCCGTTGATAATTTTTTGCAGGTAGTCGATGCAAATGTCAAAATTGCCATTACCAAAATAAAGAGAAGCGATCTTATAGTTAAACACCAACTGCCGGTGTGGATCAAGGTATAAGGCATATTCCTTCAGCTTTTCCTCAATCATGGGAACCTCTTTCAATCCTTCCGAAAAAGTACCCAACATAAAATGTTGATTGATCCTGGCACTGTTTATATAAATGAAAGATTGTATCCTATGGTTATCATGCTGGTTTGCTATTGGCGATTTCGAAAAACGGATAAAAGCCTGCAGGTCATTCTCAAACTTTTGGTAATTTCTTAAATCAAAATGGGCATTGAGCAAATTATGCAAGCCTTTGATGTAGTAACCTGTTTCCACACGGATCATTAAAGGCTGTTCATGAAAGATGTCCACCCATTTTTGAGCATAACGATAATACATCAAAAAATCCTGCCGGATAAAGGCATACCAACAATAGCTTTGGTATAAATACAACCGTTCGTAAAAACCGGTTTGCTGATGCGCATTGGGTGGAAGATGGTTGTTTAAAAAATTTATTACGCCTGTTTCGTCTTTTTCATTTCGGGCATGACCATTTTTAATGTAAAAACTATATAGCCGTAAGGCAAGATTCGACAATTGCGAAACCATATTCACCCTGGAATTCACTTCCAATGCTTCTGCCGATAATTGCTCCCCCCTGTCCTGCATGGTCCGTGTGATATGCAAGGTTTCAATTTTCTTTTCCCAGGAAATTACCTGGGTTAAAAAATTGAATTTATTATGGTGTTTGGCAGTTTCCTTTAATTTTTCCAGAATTTTCAGGCTCTGTAAAAACAAGCCTTTGTTGTAAAGAATACGGGCATGATCAAGTTGCTCATTTAACTGCATGTCGATACTATCAGTGCTTTTTAAAATTCTGAGGCTTGCCAGCAATTGCTTGTAAAGGTGAACTTTAGTATTCGACAACTGCGGTTTCCGAATGGAAGAAAGCCTTTTAAGAAGAACAGTTTCGTCGTACTCATTCAGTTTATCGAGCGCATCGAACAACTCAATAATCTTTAGGTCTTCGTTGCCCGAACTCCTTTTGATATAGAGCTTGAAATTTCGTTTTTCTGCCTTCTCAAGAGTTTTAATAAGCTGAAACAATGTATCTGAAAATCGGGTGGGCATCATTAATATTTTTTCTATAATGTAGTGCCAAAGGGGATTTTACAATAAAAGCCAACTTTTAGCAATAATAAAAACACTCATAAGTTGGTTATGAGAGCAATAGTGCGCATCTTATTTTTGTGAAACAAGACATGCAAACAAATCATACAGCAGGCAATCGTTTAAAAGGCAATCAATCGTTAGTAGTTGCACACACATAGTGTGCAGTAAATTAAACTGAGGTTGTCAGTAAAAGATAAATAAGAATTTCATATAGCAAGCAATCGTTAAAGTCCTTCCGTTTCTACGGAAGGACTATTTTTTGTGCAAAATAATGGATTATTAATGAGAAAAATCACTTTTCGACATTTTTTATCCCTTAATTGGGCACCACAAAATCGGGTTTCCGGAGAAAACTGCTATTGTATTTGAACCTCAGACTGGTACTTAATTCCACTTTATACCCCTTCATATACCCGATGGGGCGGGGAAAAATATACGCTCTCAATTCAATGGTGCCAAAGATGAGGTTTTCATTTCGTGTACGTATTCCACCACCCCAGGCACTATATAATTCGCTTTTACTGTATGGCTGGTTAATAGGCCTGACAACACTCATGTCTCCAAATAAAAATGGAGCTATTCTAAAACCCCAGTATTTATTCAGATCATAAAAAACAGTCTCCCCTTTGATGGAACCTCTGAAATCGGCCGTAATGGTGCTGTTGTCGTAGTAAGGAAGGCCGAACATGCTGCGCAAAAATAAAGGCTGGTTCAAAACGGGCCGCATTTGTTGCGTAAAGGAGGCCCCATAAAAATTTCGGTTGAGCCATTTACTGCCCAGTTTTTTTATCCTGGTAAAATGATCAACACCAAAAAGAATATCAACATCCTCCCACCGGTTTTTATATAAATAGCTTCCAAACCGAAATGTATAAGAACTGTAAAATCCTTTGCTGTTGAAGTGACTGCGTTGTGCATCAATGCCATAATACGACCGCGTACGATTATCTTTATTGGTGAAGCCTCCGATAAGAGATGCGGTAAAACCTTCGGGAACATCCTCATTTCGGCCAAAACCATAGATAAAACTGGTTTTATAAAAATCCTGCTTAAAGGCGCTGACGGCAAGCAATACACCTGAAATATCGGCATAGCGGTAATCATATGTAACAATATTTCTATCGGGCATTTGGTTAAAACGCTGGTACAATCCTCTTATAGCAACAAATTTCCGTACGCGATTGGTTACATTGTCCGTAAGTAATCTTTTGCTGCCGAAATTGTATCCAAACCATGCATCGGCATTGTAATAGCCGTATTTATAATCACTGTTATAGATAGAATCTTTAACGTAATAATTATTTGTTTTGCTGTAAGAAAAGTCTGCAGCGCCGACCCAGGGAATGTAAACCGTCACCAGGGGTTTTTCAAAATGAGTATAAAAATAGCTTTCCTCATCCCTGCCACTATTGAATGCACTCTTATAGGTTTGAAAGCCGCCACTCCAGTCAATAAACGAGCCTTTGATGTTTCTCGTGATGATTTCCGCTCCGTATCCAAAATTAGGATGCCGCTCTCTTTCATAAAAGGTGCTTACAGAGACTTTTGATCCGCTGCCACTAAAATTTTCTTCCTTGATTCCGATTTTTGCCCGGTCTACCCCATTTAAATTAATATTACCGCCGATTGAAAACACATCTTTTGTTATAACGATTACATCGGCCAGGTCGGTACTTCCCGGCACAGACACAACCAATATCCGGCAATCCTGGATATATACCTGGTCTCGCAGATGGCGTTCGTTGTCAGCGACCAGGTAAGGATTTATTTTGCTCCCTTCCCTAAAAAAGAGATTGTTGAAGATTACCCATTCACGGGTATTTTTATGAAAAGCGTTGGCAACCACCACTCCGAATGTATTTCTCACTTTACTGGTATCGTAAATATTCCTTTCAAAGCCGAGGCTCATTATTCGGATAGATCGTATTGTTTTACCGGCATGCTCCAGGTAAGGATTAGCAATCTTAACCAGTTCCGCACCAGGAGGAGTAGTCGAAATGCTTTTACCCAATCGCCTCAAAAGCCCTTTCCTTTCAGAAAAAAAGAAAGTATCTTTTTTTGCCGGCACTTCCTGCGCAACCAGCGGCAGCGTAGTAGAAAATAACAGTCCGAGCATTGATAAAACAACCACAAAAACCTGTTTTACCATGATTTATAGAAGATTTTTAGATTAAAGGAATCGCCTGGAACATCTATGCATTTGGTTCCAAACTTCAAAATAACGAACAATCACCGGCACCTATTATGTTGAAGCAATTTAGCAAGCATCTTTATCGCTATTCCATCGGCTTATTATTACAACAATCCCGCCGTAAATCGGCTTACCGGAGTTTATTCAGACAATGGATACCAATCGCATGTTAAACCATTTTTCTGCATGTTTTTATAAAAGCCTTTTGACGTAAAGTATCGGTCGGAAATTACTTTGCGGGAGTATAGGGCCAATGCAGTGACTGGCCTCCCGCACTTTAATTACTTATTCGCTTTCCTTACCCATTGCAGCGTGTTTCATGGCTATTGCGGTTTCGTGACCAACATATTTTTCGATCCATTTTTCAACCGCGTATATTAACGGGGTGAGGATGATGGCCATCGTAAATTTATAAGTATAATTTACCAGGCAAATTGCTAACACCAGTTGCCAGCTCCAACCTTTGCCTATTTTAAAAGCAATAAACAGCACAATAAAACTGTCCACCAATTGAGAAATTAAAGTAGAACCGGTAGCCCTAAGCCAAATCTTTTTTTCACCGGTATATCTTTTTATCTTATGAAAGATAGTGACATCTACAATCTGGCTTACTAAAAATGCTACCAGGCTCCCCAGGATAATCCACATCCCCTGCCCGAATATCCCGTTGAAAGCTTTGCTCATGTCCGGAATTCCATCCTGCACGCCGGTACCATACCAGAAATCGGCTGGCGGAACTGCCATCGCAAAATAAAACATTATAAACCCGTAACTAATCAATGCAACGGCGGTATAAGAAATCCTTCTTACGGCTTTTGGACCATAATATTCATTTACAATATCAGTCAATACAAACTCAAGCGGCCAAAGCAATACGCCGCAGGTAAGATTAAATGACAGATCTTTTTGACCAAAAAGGGAAAAATGGGACGGCAGCAATTCAAATAATTTTTCCAATGAAAAGATCTTTCCACCGATACATTCTGCGATGAGTGCATTTGCCACAAAAAAGGCAGTGAATATCACAAACAGTTTAACCGGCTTGTCTTTTAATATGTTCTGTATCATTGTTTATTTTCTAAATAAAAAAATAATATACCTGTACCAGCAACAATATGAAGTTAACAATAACGAGCCATTGAGGAACCGTTTTCATCCTTTTAGAAAGCAGCATAGCCAGACAGATCAAACAAAAAGCAAGATTGATGAAAATAGCAAGTTGACCCAGGATCACGAGCAGGCCGGTTATAAACGGCAGCGGTCTTATTGCCCCGGGTACCCCTTTTTTTTTGCTACCCAGTTCGATGTATGCAAGAACAATGAATACCAGGAAACTAATGTTACAGATAAATGCAATCCGGGAAAATATTTTCATACATTATGAATGATCAGTGAAAGTGGATTTTACCCGGTAAAAGTTAAAGAAAGTATCTATCAATCTAGCAGACAACTGCTTCCCCGCCCATAATCTACCCGTTTCTTCCGGAGAGCATTGGTACGAACGAAAAATATTGAAAGGCTTCTTCGCTGGTTGACCCGTCTGCGTTTTTTGTAATCCGTAACATGCGCTGGTGCTCACCTTCATCAACCGGAATTACCATTTTGCCGCCTGGTTTCAATTGATCAATTAATTTGGGGGGGATAAATGGCGCTGCAGCGGTAATAATCACTTTATCGAACGGCGCATAGGTTGGCAACCCTTCGTAACCGTCTCCAAAAAAAAACTTGATGTTTGGATATTTGCTTTTGAAAATGAAGCGCTTCGTCTTTTCAAACAAGGCTTTTTGCCGTTCAATGGTAAATACTTTTGCGCCCATCTCCGCCAGCACTGTTGCCTGGTAAATGCTGCCGGTGCCGATTTCAAGCACTTTATCATGAGGTTTTACCTGTAATAGCTGGGTTTGATAAGCAACCGTATAGGGTTGGGAAATGGTTTGTCCTTCACTTATAGGAAATGCCCTGTCTTCGTAAGCGATTTCATCAAAGGCGCTGTCGAGGAAAAAGTGGCGGGGGATATTGTTCATTGCCTTCAGTACATTTTCATCTGTAATGCCTTTTTTCCGAAGGATTTCGACCAACTTTTTACGCAGGCCTTTGTGTCGATATGTGTCTTCGTAGTTTCTCATAAAAGGGACACCAGTTGGCTTCCAGGCAGGATAATTTGCGGGAAGCATCAGGTTTTACAAACGTTATTTGCAGGCATGGTCAAAAACATGCATCTACTGATATCAAATCAATAAATCAACTGCAAGTTAAAAAATTGTGAGGAGTAAATCGTTTCATCTGCTGCTGACCGCAGAAAAAAAATGCCAGGAGTAAGTTCCTGACATTGCTGGAAATTTATTGTGTTTATCATTTCAGTTTCATATCCTTCACGATCCGGTCAATTTTATCATTGCACACTTTTTCGGCTGCGGCAAACCCTTCCGGGCTATCGAGTTTGGTGTTTACGCTAAAATAAAATTTAATTTTTGGTTCTGTTCCACTTGGCCTGGCTGAAATCTTAGTGCCGTCACTTAAAGCAAACTGTAATACATTACTCTGGGGAAGTTCGATTCTCCAGCTTTCACCGGTTTGTAAATTTTTGCCCACCTGGAGCTCATAATCCAATAGTTCTGAAACCTGCACGCCGTCAATGGTAGAGGGGGGATTTTCGCGGTAGCCCTGCATCATACTGGCAATCTCAGCTGCGCCATTCATGCCTTTTTTTGTTATACTGATGAGGTTTTCCTTGTACATGCCGTATTGCACATACAAATCAATCATTTTTGCATAAAGGCTTCTCCCCTTGCTTTTTTCATAGGCTGCCATTTCGCACAACAAAGCAACGGCACTGATAGCATCTTTATCCCTTACTTCATCGCCTACCATCAATCCAAAGCTTTCTTCACCGCCGATGATGTATTTTTCTTTTCCTTCTTTTTCTTTTATTAAAGCCGCGATCCATTTAAATCCTGTAAGCACATTGTAACAACTAATGTTGTTGGCTTTGGAGATGGTGTCGATCATTTCAGTGGTAACGATTGTTTTAACCACCATATCATTTGGCTGGGAAATTCCTTTTGTTTTCCTCGCCTCGATCATGTAATTAAAAGCCAGTACCGCGGTTTGGTTGCCATTCATCAGGACCCATTCTCCTTCACTGTTTTTGACACCTATTCCAACGCGGTCACTGTCCGGATCGGTACCCAATAATATATCGGCATCCAGCTTTTTTGCTTGTTCAAGCCCAATGCTCATGGCTTCTTTTTCTTCAGGGTTTGGGAAAATCACCGTAGGGAAATTTCCATCCGGTGTGCTTTGCTCTTCCACGATGTGCACATTATCGAACCCAAACGCTTGTAGTACCTGCGGTACTAAGGTAATCCCCGTGCCATGTATGGGAGTATATACAATTTTAAGATCGTGCTGGTCTTTACATATCTCGGGATATACACTCAAACCCGCTACCATATTGAGGTAAATTTCGTCGAGGTCTTTCCCTATGATGGTGATATTAGCTTCTCCGCCGCTCCATTTTACATCTTCCAAAGTTGCAATCTTTTCAACTTCCTTGATCACGTTTTCATCATGCGGTGATACCATCTGCGCACCATCATCCCAGTAAGCCTTGTAACCATTGTATTCTTTAGGATTATGAGAGGCGGTACAAACCACTCCACCCTGGCATTTCAAATGACGGATGGCAAAGCTCAGTTCAGGAGTAGGCCGTAATGCTTCAAATAAAAAAACTTTAATGCCATTGGCTGCAAAAACATTGGCAGTAGTTTCAGCAAAAAAACGGCTGTTGTTGCGACAGTCGTGTGCTACGGCAACCTTTACATCATCACCAAAAAATTGTTTCAGGTAATTGGCATAGCCTTGTGTGGCCATTCCGATCGTATATTTATTGATACGATTGGTGCCAATGCCCATTATACCCCTTAGTCCGCCGGTACCAAATTCAAGGTTTTTATAGAACGCATCAGCAAGTTCATCCGGGTTCTCTTTTTGTAATCGGATGATCTCGTCTTTCACAGATTGTTCATAGTCACCAGTCAGCCAGTTGTCAATTTTTTGTTGAATGTTTTGGTTCATATTTTTGGTTTACGGCTCAAAAATAATTGTTTCAGCTATAATAAAGCATATAGCAGTAAATTTGTTTTTTATGAACCAACCATTCCATCAAAGATCAGCTTCGATAAAGCGCTGTTCCTTTGAAAATGCCCCATCTTTAACTACTCCATTTCCCATTTCCTTAAGGTATGACGTTCATTTTCTCAAGGTGATATGTTTCCTCGTGGTTTGCCTGACATGCCAATTTTCTGCGCTTGCACAGGATTCGGTTACAAAAGTAAATCCGGATACCAGTTTAAGCAGGTTAACTAATGAACAGCCGCACCTGGCATCTTTTAAAGATTTATCACTTAATAAAACACTTACCGACAAGCAAAAAAAAACAAGGGTTTGGGCGGTGGCTGCCACTAACATAACGGTCTATTCTGCAATACTGGTTAGTTTAAACAATTCATGGTATACCAATTATCCAAGAAGCAGTTTTCATTTTTTTAACGACAACAAGGAATGGCTGCAGGTAGATAAAGGGGGCCATATGTTTGGCGCATATATCGAAAGCCGTATGAGTATGGAACTTTGGCGCTGGACGGGCATTGAGCGTAAAAAGAGAATCTGGTTTGGCGGGTTGAGTGGTATAGTATACCAAACCATTATAGAAACGCTGGACGGTTTCAGTACGGCATGGGGCTGGAGTTGGGGAGATATGGCTGCCAATACAATGGGAAGTGGAATACTGATTGCACAGGAACTAGCATGGGATGATCAGCGGGTAAAATTAAAATTGTCTTTCCACAAAAATGATTATGGAACTGACGAACTAAATAACAGGGCTGATAAAATCTACGGCAAAAGCCTGCTCGAACGGCTTAACAAGGATTACAATTCGCTGACAATATGGGCGAGCGGCAATATTCATTCATTTTTTCCGGAATCTAAGTTACCGCCGTGGCTTTCAGTAGCGGTGGGCTATGGTGCCGAAGGACTGTTTGGAGCAAGGGAGAATGTCGCTAAAGATGTAAACGGCAATATCACTTTCGACAGGCATGACATTAAACGATACCGGCAGTGGTACCTGGCACCAGATATAGATTTCACCAAAATCAGAACAAAGAAAAAGGGCGTGAAGGCTTTACTTACCCTTTTGAGCGCTTTTAAAATGCCTGCACCCAGCCTGGAATTTTCGAACGGAAAATTTAAATTGAAGGCGTTGGTGTTTTAATGGATTTGGTGACGTAGAGACGCAATGCATTGCGTCTCTACGTCACCAAATCCAATTCCATCCACGCCCCGGCTATTTCATCACCATCCAATTCTACATAAATATGTTCATCAAGGGTGGTTGAAATAGAAAGGCCAACATAATCCACATCAATGGGGAATGATTTATGGGTTCTTTCCACCAATGCAAGTGTTTGGATTTTTTTTGGATGCGTTTCCAGCAAGGGCTTTAGGGCATACAGCATGGTACTTCCGCTGTTGGCCACATCATCTATTATTATAACCGTTTTGCCATTGTAATCCATGGAAGGCTCCAATTTTATGGCTGCAGGCTTTCTTTTATTCATGGAAAGCTCCACTACGATAATTTCTCCATTATATACCTCCTGCAGGTAGGTGCTGATTTTACGGGCAATAACAATCCCGTTTTCCTTTATGCCAATTAAAGTCAATTGTGGCTCATCGTAATTTTGCTCAGCCACCTGCAGCGCCATCCTGCGAAGCTTTTTTTCAGCCACTTCTTTCGATAAAATGTATTTTTTTTCTGCCATAGGAATATTTTATACTAATTGCACGAATTTATACTAATAATTGATCACTTTATACGTGGCAGAGTTTTACAAAATTGCATAAGCTCCCGGGATAAACGTTTTGAATAATACTTCTCCCATAGGGAAAGCCTTGAAGCGAAATGTTCAAGGTTTCGCCACAGGAGGAAAGCTACCCGGTCCTTTGCCGAACCGATAGAAACTTTTCGCCTTGGATTTATACCCCAGACGACTCAACCGTTTTAAAACCTGCTTCTGTTCGACAGTTCATATATTTCTTCGAATTGACGTTTGATAATTATCTTAGCACTCACAAAAACGATCTATGGAATTTCTACCGCAGGTTATATTTATTGCTTTCATTGCTGTAGCCGTATGGCTTTTTTCAAAAAACATATTGCAGATCCGCCGTAATATTTTACTGGGAAAGGAGGAAGATTTGAGCGGTGATCCGAAACAACGCTGGAGAAATTTGTTGCTGCTTGCCTTTGGCCAAAAGAAAATGTTTAAAAACAAGTTGGTGGCCGTGATGCATTTTGTTATTTATGCCGGTTTTATTATCATTAATATTGAAGTACTCGAGATTGTGCTGGATGGGATAGCTGGCACCCATCGACTGTTTTTCCCTGTTCTTGGAAATGCTTATCCGCTCCTGATCAATTTTTTTGAAGTATTGGCAGTAGGAGTCATTATCGTATGTATCGCTTTTCTTTCCAGGAGAAATATTCTAAAGCTGAAGCGCTTTACCAGCAGGGATTTGAACGGCTGGCCGCGAAGCGATGCCAATTACATCCTGGTAGCGGAGATCATCCTGATGAGTTTGTTTCTTACGATGAACACGGCCGACCGTGCGTTGCAATTACGTGGAACCGAACATTATCATGATACAGGCAACTTCCTTTTTTCCGGTTTACTGGCACCCTTTTTTAGTGGGTTATCGGTTTCAACTTTAATGGCGATTGAAAGAACCGGCTGGTGTATGCACATTCTCGGTATTTTCGCCTTTCTCAATTACCTGCCTTACAGCAAGCACCTGCATATTTTGCTGGCTTTCCCAAATGCATGGTATGCAAGGCAGGTTCCCCGCGGCAGGATGGATAATATGAAAAATGTGCAGGATGAAGTGAAATACATGATGCAGCCCGAATTGGCCCCGGCAGGAGAAGCGGCGCCCATGAAATTTGGCGCCAAAGATGTCTTTGACCTTAGCTGGAAAAACCTGCTCGATGCATATAGTTGCACAGAATGTGGCAGATGCAGTGCGGCCTGTCCGGCCACAAAAACCGGTAAAGCATTGAGTCCACGAAAAATCGTGATGGACACCCGGGATCGTTTACAGGAAGTGGGCCACAATATCAACGTCAATGGTGAGTTTAAAGACGATGGAAAAACATTATTATACAATTACATCACCGTTGAAGAACTGCGGGCCTGCACTACCTGTAATGCCTGCGTAGAAGAATGCCCCGTTAGTATTCACCCGCTGGATATTATTTTAGAATTGCGCCGTTCATTGGTAATGGAAGACAGCAATGCGCCGAATGAATGGAACGGAATGTTCGGGAATATTGAAAATAATTTCGCCCCATGGAAGTTTAGTCCTGACGACCGGGACAAATGGGCCGAAGAATTGAACTCCACAACTCCTTAAAATGACGCTTCCCTTTTTTCCCTTTCAAACGCTGGATTGGACTACCATTGAATCCGAAACACATTCCGGCACCACCGGTGTGGCTACATGGAAAGTATTTATAATGAATGAAACAAGGATAAGACTGGTTGAATATTCAGCAAATTATTCAGCGGATCACTGGTGCAGCAAGGGGCATATTATTTACTGTATAGAAGGTGAAATGCAGACCACCCTCGCAGAGGGCAGAAATTATGTATTGAAGGCAGGAATGAACTATTTCGTTGGTGACGGAAATGAAGCCCACAGGAGTGAATCAAAATGCGGCTGCAAATTATTCATTGTAGATTGACGCTGGTATGAATTATAAACCAGGTGTTACAGAACCCGGTGTTTCTGTAAACTTGGAAATCGCATCTTTTTTCCTCATGATCCTGATAAATTGAATCAGGGCGGTCAATGCAAATATTCCACCGATCACCCAGTTCAGGTATTGCTGACTGTTAGCTATCCGTTGAACAACCCATTTACCTCCGAAAATAAAAACAGAATTGCCCATCAGGGTTCCTATCCCAATGCCCACTATATAGCAGTTGTAATGGGATTGCCTTGGTTCCAGTATTTTCTTTGTAAACAATACCGTACTCCAGCCAAACCAAAATGGAATTTGCACCGGGTTAATAGCACACATAAACATTCCTAAAAAGAACCGGTGCATATTATTGTGAAACATTACATTTTTGGCGCTACCACCTCCTTTGGAGGCGGCGATGAAACTCCCAATTGCAAGCGCAACGATAATAGCCAGCGTGATCCACTCCATCGCCTTCATCAACTTCTGTTGTTTACGAACCCAATCGATGCCTACCAATGAAACACGTACATATATCATCTCTACCAACAAAGAACCTAAGGAAAACCAAATGGCATCCTTTATACTTTCCTGGATACCGATTTGCATGGCGGCTACATTCAGGGTTCCTAATGGCAACGATCCGAGAAAACTGATGATCAAACCCCATAGAAAAATTCGGAAGATTTTTTTCACCGGGCAAAGATAGAAGTTTATCATGTTTGCTTTTATGAAACAGCAATTGATATTTCTAACCATTTTTTACCCGGAAAAAAGTGGCTTCATCCTGCAATACTTGTTGAAATTTGCATAATACCGTTGAGCGGGAAAAGGGCAAAGTGGGGCCACCCCTTCCCCGCCTGGCAACCATTTATTAAAATCAACCGATTAATTATTAACTAATGTACACTGAGGTTCCAAGGCTCGGATAAGTAATGTATATTTCAGTATAAATTTATTGCGCTTCATGCTTGTTCGATCTACCACACAACTGCTTCGGTTTCATTTCTCGTTTTTTCTTATGCCTGTTTATTGGTTTGCATTAAGTCAAACCCCTTTCATCAATACCACCGATGCAATCCTTATTTTTATCATCCTGCATTTACTGGTATACCCTGCAAGCAACGGGTACAACAGTTATATGGACAGAGATACGGACAGTATCGGTGGTCTCAAAAACCCACTGCAACCTACCAGGCAATTGTTTTATGTAACGGTGATTCTGGACATTATTGGTATTTTGTTGAGTTGCCTTATCAGCAAATGGTTTGTACTCGGCCTGGTATCTTATATCCTCGCCTCAAGGGCTTATAGTTACCGGGGTATCCGGCTAAAAAAATATCCTATCATCGGTTATTTAACGGTAATTCTCTTCCAGGGGGCAGTCACCTTTTTTTTAGTAATGCATGGTGCCAGTAAAGACAAAACCCTGGAAGTTCCAATTGCGGGGATGATCGCTGCATCTTTATTAATTGGCGGGTTCTATCCACTCACACAAATTTACCAGCACCGCCAGGATAAGGAAGATGGCGTAACTACCATCAGCATGTTGCTGGGATATAACGGCACATTCATTTTCACAGCTATACTCTATTTATTCGCTATGTTGGCATTGGCTGTTCAATTGATAACTGCAGGTCAGCAAACAAGTTTTTTCATCATCCAGATCTTTTTTATTCCTGTGCTCGTATATTTTGTATGGTGGTTTAAAAAAGTTGCTGCAAACAATAGTGGCGCAAATTTTGTCTATACCATGCGAATGAATGTACTCGCATCCATCTTTACCAATGCAGCATTTATTGTTTTATTTTTAATTGAGAAAACTTGAGCAAAATAGTTTCGATAGCCACAGGAGTACCACCGTATAAACATCAACAGGAAAATATATGTTCTTTTGCTGATACGATCTATTGTACTAACAGCGATGAATCCCGTAAAATGAAATTTCTTTACCGGCATAGTGGCATTACCACCAGGTATTCAGTGATACCCGATTATAGCCTGAATGGAACGGAACGCAAATTATATGAAGACACTCCTGGTCTCGAACCTTTTCCCAGCCTGGAAAAGAGGATGGAATGCTACGCGGACAATGCAGCACCGTTGTCGGTAACAACGATTTCGAAATGTATAAATGGACTTATTAAAAGCGACGATATCACTCACTTGATTACAGTAAGTTGTACCGGCATGAGTGCACCCGGGCTTGATCTTGAAATTATGGAAGCGATGGGTTTACAGCGAAATATTTATAGAACTTCTGTAAACTTTATGGGGTGTTATGCCGCCGTTCACGCCCTAAAAATTGCCGATGCAATTTGTAAGACCAATACTAACGCGAATGTGGTAATTGTTTGTACTGAACTTTGTACCCTTCATTTTCAAAAGGAAAACTCGATCGACAATATCACCTCCACACTGATATTCGCGGATGGATGTGCCGCAGTATTGGTTCAACATGATGAAAGTATCAATAAAGGATTTACGTTGAAACATTTTTATTCAGAGGTTGAATTTAAAGGCAAGAAGGACATGAGCTGGAAACTTTCTTCCAAAGGATTTTTAATGACTCTGTCAGGTTATGTTCCCGACCTGGTAAAAGAAGATTTTAATACTTTGGTTGAAAATGCACTGAAAAATGCATCACTGAATAAAGCCGATATCAGCCATTGGTGCATTCACCCAGGAGGAACAAAGATTTTGGAAGCAATCGAAAAAAGTGCAGGACTTTCTAAAACCCACCTGCAATACTCGTACGATGTTCTTAACAATTATGGCAACATGAGTTCTCCTACCCTGCTATTTGTTCTTGAGAAAATAATGCTGGAATTACAAAATCAACCTACCGGTAACGCAGCAACAATTTTTAACGCAGCATTTGGCCCGGGTCTTACCATGGAAACATTTATCGCTACTTATGCTTAGTCTAAGTAAGCGATCATACAAAAAAGAATTATTAGACGGCGCGGACATTCCTTTTGCGGATGTCCAAAAAAACATGGAGGAATTGAATGTAATCAATTCCTTGCTTGGTGGGCACAAAATAACGGTGGATGGAGTTAAAAAAATCCTGCAAAGCTTTCCAGTTCATCAATCCATTATCATCTGTGAAATTGGTTGCGGTGGCGGCGACAATCTTAAAGCGATTGAAAAATACTGTAATCATCATTCTATCAATGCTAGCTTTATTGGGATCGATATAAAAGAAGATTGTATCGACTTCGCAAGGCAACAGTATCCCACACTCAATGCACAATGGATTGTTTCAGATTATAAAGAAGTAAATTTCACAAAGCAACCACCAGGGATCATTTTCTCTTCTCTTTTTTGCCATCATTTTATTGAAAAGGATATTGTGAAAATGCTTCGATGGATGAAAGAAAATTCAAGCCTCGGATTTTTTATCAATGATCTTCACAGGCATCCATTGGCTTATTATTCGATTAAATTGATTACTGCTATTTTTTCCCGCTCTTATCTTGTTAAAAACGATGCTCCACTTTCGGTGGTCCGTGGCTTTAAAAAGAGGGAATGGCAAATGATAAATAGTGAGGCAGGAATAACCGGGTATTCCCTTCAATGGAAATGGGCATTCAGGCACTTAATTGTTTATGTGCACCAGGAGATGCCATTACAGGTCAATAAATTTGCAAATGAATGAACCGGTAAAATATGATGTATCTATTATTGGCGGCGGGCTTGCCGGCCTGGCCCTTTCTATACAGGTAAAAGAACACGGGCACAGTGTGATCTTGTTTGAAAAAGAACAATATCCTTTTCACAAAGTGTGCGGCGAGTACATAAGTCTTGAAAGCTGGAATTTTCTTGAAGGTCTTGGGTTGCCCTTGCGGGATATGCACCTTCCACTTATAAAAAAGCTGGTGGTGAGCTCGCCGGGTGGCAAGTACCTGCAACAAAATTTACCATTGGGTGGCTTTGGAATCAGCCGTTACACACTGGACAATCAATTAAAAGAAATTGCGGCACAAAGGGGAGTAATCATCCATCAAAATTGCAAAGTAGAAGAGGTGTGCTTTGCAGGCGACCAGTTTACGTTGCAAACCAGTGCAGGCGGATTTCTGAGCAAAGTATGTTGTGGCAGCTTTGGTAAACGAAGCAACCTCGACCTAAAGCTGAAAAGAAATTTCATCACGCAGAAAACCAGTAAACTCAATAATCTCATTGGGGTAAAATATCATATCAAAACCAATTTCCCTGCTGACACCATTGCATTGCACAACTTCAAAGATGGGTATTGTGGCATATCCAAAATAGAAGATGATCAGTTCTGTCTTTGTTATCTCACCAATGCAGCTAATCTAAAAAATAATAATAATTCGATACAGGCTATGGAGCGATCGGTGCTTTATAAAAACAAATACCTGCGGGATATTTTTGAAAATAGTGAGATGATGTATAGATCACCTGTCACTATTTCACAAATATCTTTCTCTAAGAAAACCCAGGTAGAAAACCATATTTTAATGTTGGGAGATGCAGCAGGAATGATCACACCGCTTTGTGGTAATGGGATGAGTATGGCGTTGCACAGCAGCAAAATTCTATTACCCTTTATTTCATCATTTATCCTGCAAAAAATCACCAGGACTGAAATGGAAAATGCATATACTATAGCATGGAAAAAAATGTTTTCAAAAAGGCTTATCACCGGGAGATGTATTCAAAAAATGTTTGGGAAAGAATGGCTCACGAACAGGTTTATAGCTATGATGAAGCAATTCCCTGCACTTACCAAATTGCTGATCAAACAAACACACGGAAAATCATTTTGATTTCCCAGGCTCATGATCTAACATTGGAGTTGAGCGGCTTTTACCCCATCTCGGCGTCTACTTTCTTCATCTCCCTTATGCGCTGAAAAGTAACTTTCACAAAATTTCGCCCTTTCATAAATGGCCATGGTGCTACACCCTGTTGGCGATTGTATTTACTTATTTCGTACAAGAATTTCCAGTGCTTCAATATTTCCTTATACGCCCCCAATAGTGTATATCCTGTATCATAAAAATGATTGGGTTCTGCGCCGCACCCGTTGTATTCCAATATCGTGAAATTTTTTCCCTTTTTCAGATCATCTATATTGGTACACATTACATCATAGCGGCCGTAGAAAAAGTCATCGATGCGTAAGCTTATTTCGTCAAATATTTTTACCAGTTTGTCATCAATGGCTTCTTTGAGATCAATAAAGTGGGCGCCACGGTTATGGTTAGCCGCATAGCTCAACATGTATTTTTCGCCTGCGGGCAAAACTTCATTCCATCTCTCTTTATGTTTGTTAAAGAGCTCTTCTAACCGTTTCGCACCTTTTGGATGTTGTTCAATCAGCGATGCCAATGTTTGCCGGCCATCGCCAATTACCTGCAAAGGGATCTTATGAAGAAACCCTGTAACCCTGCCACTTTTTTCCAGCGGGTGCCGGATGTAAAAAACACTCACTTCCATTGGATAGTACACAAGGTCCTGTACGATATATTCCCACCGCATTAAACGATGATATCGCTTAAATGCTTCCTCATCATCTATCTTTCGCAATAAAATTCCCTGGCCGCCAATCTCTGGCTTTACGATCAGCGGGTAATTGATTTTATACTTTGTCAATTTCTCCTGCAATGAAGAAAAATCTTCGCCTGGTAAAACATTGAAGGTAGCCGGGTACAATTCGGGAGGCAACAGGTCGTACATTTCTTTTTTGGGTTCTCCTTCCATGCCTCCAAAAGTTAGTTTCGGGTTGCTGGAAGTGAAGAACCAAAAAGCGCGGGATCGGATAATATACCAGAACCAGAAAAACGACATCGGGAAGTAAAGTAATTCAAAAGGCCAGGCTTCCCAGCTGGTAATCTTATTGATTATTTTTTTGGTAAATTTCATCGGACCGCAAAATTAACGCCTTATCAGCAACAATGCCATGTTTTCTGTAGAGGCGCGATGCATCGCGTCTCTACTCTGTACACACGATGCATCGTGTCTTTACGTACATTTGTTCTACTGAAATATATTATATGCATGTACCCACAATGGCAGAGATGATTGCAAAAGGTGAAAATCCTGATATTTTATTTTGGGTTGGTTGTGCAGGAAGTTACGATCAACGGGCACAAAAAATAACCAAAGCATTTGCCACCATTCTAAATAAAGTAGGCACGAGCTATGCGATATTGGGTAAAGAAGAAATGTGCACGGGCGACCCTGCCCGTAGAGCGGGGAATGAATTTATGTTCCAGATGATGGCTTACCAGAATATCGAGGTTTTGAATGGTTATGGCATAAAAAAAATTGTTACCGCGTGCCCTCATTGTTTCAACACATTGAAAAATGAATATCCTGAGTTGGGCGGCGTATACGAAGTAATTCATCACGCTACATTTTTACAACAACTTATTGATGAAGGAAAAATAGTAATGAAGGAAGGCGGAGACTTCAAAGGAAAAAAAATAACTTATCATGATAGCTGCTATCTCGGGCGGATCAATGATATCTATGAAGCTCCCAGGAAAGTACTGGAAGCACTTGACATCGAGTTGGTAGAAATGAAACATTGCAGAACGAACGGCCTCTGTTGTGGTGCGGGCGGCGCACAAATGTTTAAAGAAGAGGAAAAAGGGAATACACGTGTTAACTTTGCAAGAACCGATGAAGCTATTGCTACCGGAGCATCCATCATCGCTGCTGCTTGCCCTTTTTGCAATACAATGATAACCGACGGCGTAAAAAACTGTGATAAAGAAGAAACAATACGCGTACTGGATATCGCTGAATTAATTGCAGCATCCATTTAAATATAAAATTATGAATTTACAATTTCAGGAACAGGTACCCGGCACTTTTAACGAGGCATCACGGGTGTGGATTTATCAATGCAACCGTTTATTTTTTTTAAGTGAAGCTTTACAGATTGAAGAAATGCTCGAAAATTTTGTTGCAGGATGGAAGAGCCATGGAGACGAAGTAAAAGGCTATGCTAATTTGTTTTTTGGACAATTCATTGTGTTGATGGCTGATGAAACCGCAACAGGAGTAAGCGGATGCAGTACAGATAGTTCAATAAGGATCATCAAAGAAATCGAAACAAAATTTAATGTGCAGCTTTTCGACAGGCAAACACTTGCATTCCTGGTGAAAGAGAAGATCCAGTTATTACCGATGTCGCAATTGGACTATGCGGTAAAAAATGACTTTATTAATGCCGATACTTTGTATTTTAATAACACGGTACTCACTAAAAAAGAATTGCTTCAAAACTGGATCATTCCAATAAGAAATAGCTGGCTGGCAAAAAGAATCAATTTTGCAGAGATGCCGAAGTAAAACTATTTTTCAGAAGGATTTCTTTTGAGATAAGTTAACTTATCGATGGTGGCTTCTAAACGGGCTTGTTTGGTTTCCTCTCTTTTAGCACCTGTAATCCAGGTGATATATTCCTTTTTGTTAGTAAAGGAAAGTGTTTCAAAGAACGCCTTGGCTGGCTTATTTTTTGAAAACAAAACCTCCAATTCAATCGGAGTAGTTATGGTTCTTTTTTCCATATCAATACCAGCTACCTCATTCACAATTGCTGGTATCCTGATTTTTTCTGCCTTTTTAAAACGCATTGCACTCCAAATATTATCAAGCGCAATTAATCGAATGCTTTCAAAACCATGCTGCGCAATGCATTCCCAATTGCAATCTCGTGTTAAATCACTTACGATCTTGGAGGATACCTTTGGATAAGCCACCCACAACTTTGCATCCTCATGTAAAGCCGGCACTACATCGCGTAAAATGTCTTTTAACTGTTTATGGCTGATGGCAAATACCAGAGCAAAATCAATCTTTCTTACTTTAAGAAGCGGAGTAACGTTTTTTGCGAAGGATATTTTAACAAATTGCTTTTCAACGGTAGAAGGTAATCCCTGGATTAACAAATTTCTTTCATCTTTTAATTGCAACTTTTCTAATAATGACTGCGATGGTACTAATACTTCCATGTAAAAAAAATTTTAAATGTATGTAGATAAACCAAGAGAGTACTGAAGCTATTTTCAGGAATAACTTACATCTTCATACTCACTGTTAAAGTAATTTGCAAATAGGGAAAGGCTACGAATTGCGGTGCAAATTTAGGCTTAATAATTCATATAGAAATAAAAATAACCCCACTTTAGGGTGAGGTTATCTAAAAATATAGCTAAAAGGCTGTTATTTTACAGGTTTATAATACTTGAGGGCTTCGTTCATATATCCCTGTAAACGGGCAATACGATTTTCATCTGAAGGGTGAGTTGCCAAAAATTCTGGTGGTTTGTTAGCTCCTCCGGCGGCCGACATTCTCTGCCAGAATGGAATAGCTTCCCTTGGATTGTAACCGGCCATCGCGGCGAAAATCAGTCCCAAATGATCGGCTTCATACTCTTGCTTTCTTGAATTGGGAAGTGTATATCCAATTTGGCTTCCAGGTCCGAAAACACCGTTAAAAATGCTATTCACCTTGCTGTTGCCGGATGTTAGTACATCCCCCACTGCCCCGATTCCTTGTGTTACCATCATTTGGCTCATACGCTCGTTGCCATGATTAGCTACCGCATGGGTAATCTCGTGGCCTAATACAATCGCCAATGCTGCTTCGTTTTGTGCAATCGGCAACAGCCCTGTATACACGACCACTTTGCCACCAGGCATACACCATGCATTTACTTCCTTGTTATCTACCAGGTTAAACTCCCATTTATAACCGTTTAAAACATCCGCCTTGCCCTGGTAATACTTTGTGATGGCGTTGGCAATCCTGCTGCCTACTCTTTGTACCATTTCCGCATCTTTGTTCGTCGATGAACTCACTACTTTGCTCTGCGATAAAAAAGTTCTGTACTCAGTAACCGCTGTTTCCTGAAGTTGGCTCTCCGGCAATAAACTAAGCTGTTTGCGGCCTGTTACAGCATTAGTGGTACATGCGATGAATACAATTGGTAATGCCAGTATCCAAAAAAATGTTTTCTTCATATTATTATGCTTTATTCATACCAAGACAATTGGCGTACCAAGTTTATTTTAAACCTGGTTAAAATCTTTGGCTTTAAGCTTAAAAAATAAGGAAATTTCGAGAGGATTATTTGCGCCGGAGTTTACGCCTGTCCCGGTTTTTGAAGATTGGCACCCTGCTTTCGCTTCCGCGTAGAATCTTTACAATATTCTTCTGATGTGTGATGATAACAAGTGCTGCAACCAGTATGGCAAAAATTCTATATAGGGTTACATCATCGTTCCAAATCCACAATACACATACAGGCAATGCAATACCCGCTAAAATGGAGCTTAATGAAACATACCTGGTAAGATACAAAACCAATAAGAAGACCCCTACACAACTAATCGCAATTACAGGCTGTACGGTAAGGATCATTCCAAATAAAGTAGCCACTCCTTTGCCCCCACGGAATTGGGCAAAAATGGGAAATATGTGCCCCAACACCGCTGCAAGTCCAAGCCCTACCATCAAGTTCGTTCTATCCCATTCATTTGTAAGGTAATATGGCAGGAAATTATACAAGGCAACGGCACCCATACCCTTCAGAATATCGAAAACCATTACAATGGTTCCGTATTTAGAACCCAATACGCGAAAGGTATTAGTAGCACCCATATTTCCACTTCCATAATCGCGGATATCTATGTGAAAAAAGCTTTTACTAATGATCAGCGCAGTAGGAATAGATCCAATAAAATAGGCAAATACTATTAATAGTAATTCGTTCATTGTTTCTTTTAGTGAGTTGATTTAACAAATATACCGGTTTTTTGCCTTTGAAAAGGCTTAATCACCGTACAAAATTTTCCCTGCTACTCACTTTTGGCCATAACTACAATCCAATCACCACGTTGCATAGTGTTAAAAAACTGCAGGCCGGCTTTTTCCAGTACCTCCTTTAAATCTGCTTCATTTTCTTTTAAAAATCCACTCAACAAGATGGTAGCTCCTGTAAATGAAGCTTTTACAATGGCTTCCATATTTGAAACAATTACGTTTAAATTAATATTTGCCAACACAATATCAAATTTTTGGGTAACCGGAATTTCATCCAATTGCTCAACCTGGATATTAACGCATTCATTTTGAGTGATGTTTTCTTTTGCATTCCCAATACTCCACTCATCATAGTCGATGGCAACAACTTTTGCCGCGCCAAGCTTGCTGGCCAAAATTGCCAGTATACCGGTTCCGGTTCCAAAATCGAGCACCGACTTTCCAATAAAATCAATGTGCTGCATTTGGCTGATCATGAGGTAAGTAGTGGCGTGATGGCCTGTACCGAAACTCATTTTTGGAGTAATGATGATTTGATGCGCAACGTTGGGTATTGGCGAATGAAATGAGGCCCGTATTGCTACGAAATTATCCACCATCACAGGTTTGAAATCTTCTTCCCATCGCTTGTTCCAGTTTATATTTTCAACGACGGTTTTAGTATAGCTGACGGTAGGAAAGAAATCAATTATACGGGAAAACTCTGCTTCATCAAATTTTTGTTCAGGAATAAACGCATCCAGGTTATCCTCACTTTCTTCAAATCCTTCAAAACCTTGTTCAGCCAATAAGGCAACCAGTTTCTCCAGTTGCTCAGCGTTTTCGATATCAAAATCAAATTGAAAGTAGTTCATGAATTTGCTGTTTGTTTTATCTTTCTTATCGCCGTCGCGGCAAGTACATTAAAGGCGGGCTTATTTGGCAATAAAGTTATAAGGTAAAAATAAATAAGGCAATTCGTTTTACGAAAGAGCTCCTAAATAAAAAACTCCGAAGAAGATCTTCGGAGCAAAATTAATTTCAGAATGTTACGACCTTGCCGGAGCTTCAGGCTTTGGCATCAGCGCTTTGCGGCTTAGCTTGAACTTACCGGTACGCTGGTCAATTTCCAACAATTTTACTTTCACGCGGTCGCCTTCTTTAAAAATTCCTTCCATTGTTTCAAGACGTTTCCAGCTTATTTCGCTGATATGTAACAGGCCTTCTTTCTTTGGTAAAAATTCTACAAAAGCGCCAAATTCCTTAATGCTTTTTATCGTGCCGTCGTAAGTGTCACCTACTACGGGAACTGCTATCAGGCCTTTGATCCAGTTAACTGCCTTATCGAGGCTTTCTTTAGATGCTGAGAATACACTCACTTCACCTACATTGTTAACTTCTTCAATATTTACAGTGGCACCGGTTTCACGTTGTATTTCCTGTATCACCTTACCACCTGGCCCGATTACGGCACCGATGTATTCCTTATCAATGGTTAATTTAACCATTCGTGGTGCATGTGGTTTCACATCATCCCTGTGTGAAGGCATACATTCGTACATAGCATCCAGTATATGTAAACGGCCCTTGCGAGCCTGCTCCAATGCCTGGCGCATGATATCCATGCTTAAGCCATCTACTTTAATATCCATCTGAACACCGCAAATTCCATCACGGGTTCCGGTTACTTTAAAGTCCATATCTCCCAAATGATCTTCATCACCAAGGATATCGGTTAATACTGCGAATTTGTCGTCTTTTTTAATAAGTCCCATTGCCACTCCGCTCACGTGCTTTTTTATAGGAACGCCGGCATCCATTAATGCAAGCGAACCTGCACAAACCGTCGCCATTGAAGACGAGCCATTGCTTTCCAAAATATCACTTACTACTCTCACGGTGTATGGGTATTCTGAGCCCGGCATCATTTTTTTCAACGAACGCATTGCCAGGTTACCGTGGCCCACTTCTCTGCGACCAACACCTCTCATCATTTTCACTTCCCCGGTTGAGAAAGGAGGAAAATTATAATGCAGGATGAACTTTGTGTAATCTGATTTAAACGCACTTTCCACCAATAATTCGTCTAACGGTGTTCCGAAAGTAACAGTAGTGAGGGATTGTGTTTCGCCCCTTGTAAATAAAGAAGATCCGTGGGGAGTTGGTAGTATATTGGTTTCCATAGACAACTGGCGGATGTCTTCGGTACCTCTTCCATCCAAACGTTTCCTGTCATCCAAAATCATATCCCGAACCACATTGTACTGCAATTCGCCAAAATAATGACCGATCAGCGCTTTGTCTTCATCGGGCAATTCTTCACCTAAAAATTCCTTTACTTCCTTTTTCAAAGCATCAAATGCGTCGCTTCTGTCGTGTTTTGCGGATGCAGCGGAAGAAATCGCATACATTTTATCTTTTGCGAAACCGATGATCTTTTCATTCAACGCTTCGTTACGGTAAGGTTTGGTGTACTCTCTTTTGGTAGTGCTGCCAACCTGATCTCTGAGATTTTGTTGTGCTTTAATCTGTGCTTTGATAGCTTCGTGACCCAATTCCAACGCTTTTACCAGGTCTTCTTCCTGGCATTCTTTGGCTTCACCTTCTACCATCATAATGTTCTTTTCCGTAGCAGCGATGATGAATTCAAGATCGCATTCTGCCAGCTCTGAACGGGTAGGATTTACAATGAATTGGCCGTTTTTTCTGCCAATCCTCACTTCTGAAATGATTTCCTGGATGGGAATATCAGACACCGCCAACGCAGCAGATGCTGCCAAACAAGCCAATGCATCCGGTAATACTTCTGCATCACTGGAAACCAGGCTGATCAATACCTGCACATCACATAAGTAATCTTCAGGAAATAATGGGCGCAATGCCCGGTCAATTAAACGGCTGGTTAATATTTCGTAATCGTTGAGGCGTGCTTCTCTCTTAAAAAATGAACCCGGTACACGGCCTGCTGATGAAAATTTTTCCTGGTAATCTACGGACAAAGGGAAAAAATTTTGCCCTTCTTTTGGTTCCTTATTGGCAACAACCGTTGCTAGCAGGATGCAATTTCCCTGGCGCACTGTAACAGCTCCGTCAGCCTGGCGGGCCATCTTCCCTGTTTCGATAGTAACCATACGGCCACCACCTATATCAAAGGTTTCTGATTTAATATTAAAACTCATATTGATTATTTAAAAATTTGTAAGCGGTGCCTGGCGCACCAAGTAATAGGTTTAAACAAAAAAGAATTCCCAACTGCTAGAAAGTTAGTTGGGAATTAAATTTATTTAAACATGAAGTAGCTATTTACGAAGGCCTAATTTTTCGATTAAAGCTCTATAGCCTGTAAGGTTATGCTTGCTGAGGTAGGTAAGGAGGCGTTTTCTCTGGCCAACCATCATCATCAAACCACGCTGAGAGGAAAAATCGTGCTTGTTAAGCTTAAGATGATCAGAAATATGATTAATCCTTTCGGTTAATAATGCAACCTGACCTTCGATTGAACCTGTGTTGGAGGCTTTACCACCAAAGTCTGTAAAAATTTTTGCTTTTTTTTCGATTGTTAAATACGGCATTTCTTTGTTTTTAATAACGTCTTTGTTAGTTTACTTTTTATTTAGCTTGCAAAAGTAACAAAAAATATTTAATTGTTTGAAAGTGATCAGAAATATTAAAATAAGGCCCCCCGGTCCGGAAGCTTTTAACACAAATTAAGGAGTGTTATTTCATATATCGAAGGTTAACACCATATAATATAATAAATATCATACCTATAAAGCCAATAACAACCGACCCGATAATCACTATAAAATTGTTGCCCCCAAAAATCACAAACGGACTGATGAGGCCTACCAATGTTCCCGCGATATAAATGAAGAACCCTCTTTTCCTAAGATTCCACATCATAAAAGCGCCACAAAGGCAAAGGATAGCACCCACGATACTCCATAAAGCCGCCTTTTTTATATTTTGAGGCGAGGAATCTAAACTATTCACCATCCTGATCGCAAATTGCGAACCTTTACCGGAGTCCTTATTTCTTGCATATCTGCATTCGCTTTTTCTCTTGCAACGGATATCTCTGCCGACCTCATATTAGCGGTAAAATATTTATAGCTGTTGTTAATTACTGACCAGCCGCTTCCTATAAAAGTGAGAATGCACAATACTGTTATAAAAACCGCTCTTGAAGGAGCTCTTTCATAATCCTGTAATTCTTCTGCCATGCTATTAAGTGTTGGGGTATTTAGTGATAAAGAAATGCAAGCGTAAACAGGTGAAAAGATTGCAAGCGTCATGGACTGAATTTACCGGCCGCTGTCCTTATTGAGCTCAAATTGAATACCCTTGAATATACTATTTCGTGATAATCAGGCAACATCTTCCATGTACTTCAGGTTCATTCCGTACAGGATTACAAATACAAACAATGCCAATGAGCCCACTATAGAAATGCCCATTGCTCCAAAGTTATCGCCAAATAGAAGGAAGTGGGTGATGAGATTAAAGAAAGTGCCTAAAGTGAAGGAATAAAAACCTGTCCGTTTCAATTTAAAGATAAGTACAGTACCCACCAGGCAAAGCAGGTAGGAAGCGATGCCGCCTATTGAAAACTTCTTGTAATTTTCCACATTCAGGTTACCGATCCTTACAAGTTCTTCTGAGGAAGTATTATCGGGGGAAAACAATTTCTTTAACTGGGTTTTGGTTTTTCCTGAAGTGATATTTTCAACTTCTTCCGGTGCATTAATATATCCTTTGATATTAGTTACCACACCTACTATGCTTCCGATAAAGGTTATTATACATAAAATAGTAATGAATAATGGCCGGATCGTATTTTGACCCGTTGAGTTGAGAGTTTCTTCTGGCATATTTAATAGGTTGGTGTCAAGGTTATGATTTTTTTTTGAGAATACGGTATTTGTTAGATGTTTTTTTTCAACTTACTTAATTAATCACCCATATTTGCGTTTATAAAATGCAAAAAAATTTCGTTATTGTCGGCTGTGGAAGAATTAGCCTTCGTCATGCAGAACAGATTTCCCGGTTAGGAAACGTAAAAGCCGTGTGTGATATTATCCCGGAACGGGCAAATACTTTGGCCCAACAGTACGGAGCAACGCCGTATTATTCATTAGAACGACTCTTATTAGTTGAAAAAGAAATAGATGTCGTTAGCATATGTACCCCCAACGGCCTGCATGCAACACATTCAATCCAATGTTTGGAAGCCGGCATACACGTTTTGTGTGAGAAGCCATTATGCATCCATACGATCGATGGAAATGCGATGATCGAAGCTGAAAGTAAAGCGGGAAAATATCTATTTGTCGTAAAGCAGAACCGCTACAATCCACCGGTTATGCTTTTGAAAGAGTTGATCACTAACCATTCACTGGGAAAGATCTACAGCTTCCAGTTGAACTGCTTCTGGAACAGGCCTGCCACCTATTACACAGATTGGAAAGGCAAAAAGTTGCTGGATGGCGGTACACTGTTTACGCAATTCAGCCATTTTATTGATCTGCTGTATTGGTTATTGGGGGATGTCGCCCGGGTAAAAGCGGTCACCCGAAATTTTGCCCACCCAATCATTGAATTTGAAGACACAGGCATGGTATTGTTTGAAATGATGAATCAGGCCATTGGATCACTCAATTATACCGTTAACAGTTATGATAAAAATATGGAAGGATCTGTGACGGTATTTGGTGAAAAAGGATCGGTAAAAATCGGGGGACAATACCTGAATGAACTTGAATATTTTAGTGTGGAAGGAATGGTGGCACCTGTATTACCCCGTGGCAATGCCGCCAACAGCTACGGGTTTTACCAGGGTAGTATGAGCAATCATGATAAGGTATATGAAAATTTGATAAAAGCTTTGAAGGATCCGGCACACCATTTTGCCAGTGCAGCCGAAGGCCTTAAAACAGTTGAGATTATTGAAAAAATTTATGCAGATTTATCCTGGCCGCAATAAGTATCTTGCTCGCTTTTATTTCACCAGCCGCTTTTTCAATGAACAATACTGCTGATTCAAATTCACCATCACTTTCAAACAGTGATTCCGGCAACAAAAAAAAGATATACTTCACCGTTACAACGGATCTTAGCTATGATCAAAGAATGATCAGGATTTGTACTTCTCTTTCTGAAGCCGGCTATGAAATTGTTTTAGTAGGAAGAAAACTGAATTCATCCATCCCGATTACCCTGCAGCCTTTTCATCAGCAAAGGATCACTTGTTTTTTTGAGAAAGGCAAACTGTTCTACACTGAATATAATTTCCGCCTGTTCTTTTACCTGCTGTTTAAAAAGATGGACTGCATTTGCGCTATTGACCTGGATACTATTCTTCCCTGTTATTTCATATCAGTTATAAAAAAACTCCAGAGGGTGTATGATGCACATGAGTTGTTTTGCGAGATGAAAGAAATTGTTACCAGGCCCTTAATTTACAAAACCTGGAAGATGATCGAACGGTTTACTGTGCCAAAATTTACCCACGGATATACAGTAAATCAGCCGATTGCCGATGCGTTTCGGAAAATGTACGGCGTCAATTACCGGGTGATCCGGAACATTGCTCTATTAAGGCCACTTGTGTCGGTTGAAAAAAAGGAAAAATTTATTTTGTACCAGGGTGCAGTAAACGAAGGAAGATGTTTTGAAGCCCTCATTCCCGCGATGAATACAGTGAATGCAAGATTGCTGGTATGTGGCGACGGAAATTATATGTCGCAGCTGAGGGAACTGGTCACCCAAAATCAACTGGAAAAAAAAGTCATTTTATTGGGAAAACTCCCTCCCGCGGAATTGAGAAAAATTACCAGTGAAGCCTATATTGGGCTTACCCTTTTTGATAGGCAGGGACTTAGCAATTATTATTCACTGGCCAATCGCTTTTTTGACTATCTCCATGCTGGTATTCCACAGGTTTGTGTTGATTTCCCCGTGTACCGGCAACTGAATGAAGAATTACCTGTTGCCGTGCTTGTAAATGACACCAGCGCTAAAAATCTTGCTGTTGAATTGAACAATTTGCTTGAAAATGAGTTTTTGTACAATACACTTCAACAGAACTGTGTGCAGGCACGGAAGCAATACAACTGGCAGGAGGAAGAAAAAGCGCTGATCGCCTTTTATAAGAATTTAACCCTTACAGATAATAATTAGAATGACTACGGGGATAGCACTTGCTGCCTCTCCAGGTAGCACCATTCATTTGCTTCTACGAAAATGGAGGATAAACATTTACATATAATAACACATGATGTACCCTGGCCGGTAGATTATGGTGGCGTGGTCGACCTGTTTTACAAAATAAAAGCCTTGCACCATTCAGGAGTAAAGATTCACCTGCATTGTTTTGTTAATAAGCGCCCGGCGCAGGAAGAATTGGAAAAATATTGCCACCAGGTACATTATTACAAACGCTATGTTGACCTCAATCATTTTTCTTTTCGCTTACCCTTTATCGTTAACTCAAGAAAAAACGACGACCTGATTGCTAACCTGGTGAAAGATAATTACCCCATCCTGCTGGAGGGTATCCATTGCAGTTACTACCTGCATGTGGGCAAGCTGGTGAACAGAACCGTTTTGCTGAGGCTGCACAACACCGAGTTTGAATATTACCAGCATCTGGCAACGATTGAAAAAAATCCCTTAAAAAAGTGCTATTTTCTTCATGAGAGCAAACTTTTGAAAAAGTATGAAAAGCAACTCGCCGGAAAGGTAAAAATAGCGGCGGTAAGTGACCAGGATGTGAAGTTGTACAAGGAGCTTTTTAATGCTGACAACATTGCGCATCTGCCTGTTTTTGTTCCCTATACCATGGCTGCCGGAAAGCAAGGCAAGGGATGTTTTTGCCTTTACCACGGCAACCTGTCCATCAACGAAAATGAAGAAGCAGCCATCTGGTTACTGGAAAACGTTTTCGATCAGCTCGAAATTCCATTTGTAATCGCCGGTAAAGATCCTTCGCAAAAACTTTCTTTTATGGCGCATGAGCATCCTCATACCTGCCTGGTGGCCAACCCCTGCGATAAAGAATTGCAGGACATGATCGCAAAGGCACAGATCAATATTTTACCTTCCTTAAATAATACCGGGGTGAAATTAAAATTGCTCAATGCGCTCTTTAACGGGCGACATTGCCTTGTCAACAAAGCTGGTGTGGAGGGTTCGGGCCTGGACAGTATCTGCCAGATCGCCGAAGATGCGGATGATTTTAAAACCGCTATCAGTTATTTGTACAATATACCTTTTGATGCAGAAGAAAATAAACAGCGCCAACAACTTCTTCACCATTTATATTGTAATCAAAAAAACGTGCAAAAGGTAATGGATGAATTTTGGCCGTCAGAAATCAATTAAGTAATTGTGAGCGATAAGGGTTTAAAAAAATTATTCATCCCTTAGAAATTGTTTGAAAATAGTTTCGGGGATTACCAATGAGATTTTTAAGGCCACTAATTGTACGAATTGGCACCAATAAATCAAATTAAACTAATGCTCACGGATATTCGTGCATTCGTGGCATTACTAAAAAAAATTAAACAACTTCTTAATCAACGATGCTTGCGTTATCGTACACTTTCCCTCTTTCTGTTTTGATAGTCCTGGCCGGAAATTTCGTGATCACCATGTAATCATGGGTGGCCATTACAATGGCGGTACCGTAATCTTTGCAAATATGAAAAAGCAACTGCATAATTTCATCGCTTGTTTGCGGATCGAGGTTTCCGGTAGGTTCATCGGCGAGTATCAGCCTCGGCGAATTTAATAAGGCCCTGGCAATATCAATTCTTTGCTGCTCGCCGCCACTCAGTTCAAAAGGCATTTTAAATCCCTTGGTTTTTAATCCTACTTTATCCAGTACGTCCGCTATTTTTTCATCCATTAATTTTTCATCTTTCCAGCCTGTTGCACGCAACACGAATTTCAAATTATCATTTACATTCCGGTCCGTTAATAATTGAAAATCCTGGAATACAACGCCCAGGCTCCTACGCAGAAAAGGCACTTTCTTCCAGTCCATTTCTTTAAGATTATACCCCACAACGGTGCCTTCTCCCTCCGTAAGGGTCAAATCTCCATACAAAGTTTTCAATAAGGTGCTCTTACCGGTACCGGTTTTCCCTACGAGATAAACGAATTCGCCTTTATCCACAGAAATATTTACATCACTTAAAATCAGGTTGCTACCCTGGTAAATATTCGCATTCGTTAATTCTATGATCGCCTGAGACATAATTGTTTTGTTTATTGTTGATTGTACCTTTCTGATACTTGTTGAATTTATAAATTTTTGTTACCATCATTTACTTTTCATGGCAACATCGTTGTGTCACTCCCTTGTACCGCAAATCAATTAGCAGCTTTTATCTAAGCGTAATTAAATGAATACTTCAGCGTAAACGCGGCAAATATACTCATCTTAACATCAACCAATACATTCAAAAGGAGCATTGATGCTACTGGTTAAAGCACAGTTT
Organism: Ferruginibacter sp.; assembly: GCA_025963635.1. GTDB lineage: Bacteria > Bacteroidota > Bacteroidia > Chitinophagales > Chitinophagaceae > Ferruginibacter. The sequence goes on along the minus strand of JAOQAK010000080.1, from coordinate 63,235 downwards.
ACCACGCCAGTGAATGTGAGCTACACTGCAAATTTAATCCTATGATACCCGCCAGTGAAAATTAATTTTCATCATCATCTGTTAAATTAGTTTAACAACTAAAAAAATAGTTGTTAAACTAAAATATTAGTTATAGGTTTGTTTCAGCACTCAAAAAAACAACCATGAAAGTACTTACAAAAGCGGAAGAGCAAATAATGCAGGTGATCTGGAAATTAGATAAGGCATTCTTAAAAGAGATCATCGATGAACTGCCCAATCCAAAACCGCACAACAACACCGTAGCCACTATCATAAAAATTTTGACGGAAAAAGAATTTGTAGGCTTAAAAGTGTATGGCCGCATGCATCAATATTACCCACTGGTAAGCAAAGACGCTTACAGTAAAACTACCATGAGGAGTTTTGTGAAAGGCTACTTTGAAGGAAGCTTTAGCAATGCAGTATCATTTATGGTAAAGGAAAACAATTTAAGTGTAGAAGATCTTGAATTGCTGCTAAAACAGTTGAAGAAGAAATAAGAACATCCTGTCGCAGCCGTTTCCACAAAACAGCAGTTACAAAATTTACAATTTCTCCAATCGATCAGCTCAACATCCATTTAACTAAAACATCGAACCCATGCTCTCATTTGCCTTATACCTGCTGAAAGTAATTATCTGTTCGGGTATTTTATTTGGCTATTACTGGCTAATGCTAAAAAATAAAATATTCCACCAGTATAACCGGTTTTACCTGCTTGCAGCTGTACTGCTATCACTATCACTGCCCCTGATAGAGATTAATATTTTCCACAATGCAAACCAGCCGCTGCCGCAAAGCATCAAACTATTGCAGGTTGTAAATGGTAGTCAATACCTCGATGATATTTTCAATACAGCAGGGCAAACAAATTTCACTACCGAACAGTCTCTCTTTATTCTTTATGCAATAGTGTCGTTTGTTTTCCTCAGCCTTTTTATACAGGCACTTGCCAGGATCCGGAGCTTATTTATAAAACACCGGCACAGCCTTGTTGAAAATATCTTTTTCATCAATACCACAGCAGCAGGAACTCCTTTTTCGTTTCTAAAATATATCTTCTGGAACGACCATATTGATCCCGAAACCGTTACCGGCAACCAGGTATTCAGGCATGAGCTGGCCCATGTTCAGCAGAAACACAGCTACGACAAATTGTTTATGAACGTGATTTTGATCGTTGGCTGGTGCAATCCTTTCTTTTGGCTCATTCGCAAAGAATTGAATATGATACACGAGTTTGTAGCAGACAAGATCGCAGTAGAAGACAGTGATACCGAAGCCTTCGCTGCGATGATACTCCAGGCAGCTTATCCACAACATCTTTTCTCATTAACCAATCCCTTTTTCTATTCACCAATAAAGCGCAGACTCATCATGTTAACAAAAAACAGGAACCCAAAAGTTGGTTATTTCGGCCGCTTGCTTGTATTGCCATTAGCCGTACTGGTATTCGCCGCCTTTACCCTAAAGGCAAAAACTTTTCAACACAATATTCAAAGTTATAACGGAAAAGTATTAACAGTCGTGGTCGATGCCGGACACGGTGGAACAGATGCCGGCGCCATTAGCGAACAGGGTAAAATACTTGAAAAAGATCTTAACCTCGCAATTGTAAAAAAGATCAAATCGCTCAATACAAACTCCCAAATAAAAATATTGCTGACAAGGGAGACCGATCTTTTTCAAACTCCCTCGGAGAAAGTTGCCCTGGCAAAAAAATTAAACGCCGAACTGTTTATTTCTATTCATCTCTCAGCCAGCCCTTCTCCAGATGATAATGCCAACAGGGGGCTAAATGTTTGGGTGCCCACCAATATCTCCGGCAGCACCCCCGGCAGTCAGATGATTGCCTCAGCATTGATCAACGAGTTTAACAATAATTATGAACTACCCGTAGTGCAGCATCCACAACAGTATCCGTCAACCGTCCGGGTACTTAAAGATGCCGAATGCCCTGCCGTGCTGATAGAAGTTGGTAATATCACCAATGCAAAGGACCTCGCTTTTTTGCAAACCAATACTGCACAGGAAGCCATTGCCGGCAAAATATTGGCCGCCATTGAAAAATATGCCGCCGCAAAAGACGCAAAAGAAAAGAACGGAACGGTTGCCAGCACACCTGTTGCTGTCACAAACGCATCCTCTTTAAAAAGAGATACGGTTATACCCGGACTTACCCTGAACAAAGAAAAAGCCCTCATTATTGTAGATGGAAAAACAATCCCTAACAGCCAGTTAAAAACCATCCGGCCCGAAACGATCGAAAGCGTAAATGTATATAAAGACAAAGAAGCAATTGCGCAGTACGGAGAAAAGGGAAAAAATGGCGTGGTGATTATCACCACTAAAAAGAAAGCAATTTCATTGAATAAGATTGTGGAGGTTAAGATCAACCGTACCGATAATGTTGTTCAACAGCAAAAGGAAATTTCCAACGTCATAGTTGTCAGAAACGAAAAGAATCCGCTTGTGCAGCCCTTATATGTTATCGATGGTAAAATTGAGTCCCCTGACTATAGCATTAAGTCTCTTTCGCCAAACGACATAGAAAGTATCAATGTGTTAAAAGGCAAATCGGCCATTGATAAATATGGCGAAAAAGCGATTAATGGGGTAATAGAAATAACCATGAAAGTGAAGGAAGTAATTATAAAAGAAATACCCATTTCTGACGCTTCAAAAAAGAGTGCTTCAACGAAGTTGTGATAATAATTAAAAAATAAAGTTTACACCTTTTTAGAAAGGTGTAAACTTTATTTTTTAATACACAACCTCTTCATCATTTAATTGAATCACCAGTTCTTTTTTGTCATTAGCTTCTACCCTGCCGATTACCTGTGCATCTATGTTAAATGCTTTTGCTGCTGCAATCATGATATCCGCATCTTCTGCGGCGCAGTACACTTCCAGCCTGCATCCCATATTAAACACTTCATACATCTCACGGTTATTGCTGCCGCTGCTTTCTTTGATGATCCTGAATATTTCAGGCGTTTCAAACAGGTTATCTTTTATGATCCTGAAATTCCCCGGCAGGTATTTCATGCACTTCGTTTGTCCGCCACCGCTACAATGCATCAAACCATGAATTTTATCAAACTGGTTCTCCAATAATATTTTTAGCACCGGTGCATAGGTCCGGGTGGGCGAAAGGATTAGTTTTCCGATGGTAGTGGTGAAGGGAGAATGATCAATGGTGAATGTAATAATATCAGTGAGTTGATGCTTTCCAATATAAACCACATCTTCATCCAAACTGGTATTATAACTCTCTTTAAAATTTCCTGCGTAATACTTATTCAATACATCATGCCTGGCAGATGTTAGACCATTGCTGCCAATCCCGCTGTTGTATTCTGTTTCGTAGGTCGACTGGCCATAGCTGGCGAAGCCAACGATTACATCACCGGCTTGTATTTTATCATTGCTGATGATCTTTTCTTTTGGCCATCGGCAGGTCATGGTGCCATTTACCGCCGCAGTACGGACTACATCGCCCACATCGGCTGTTTCGCCACCGAGGTAATGGATATTTACACCAAACCCTTTCAGTTCATCGAACAATTGCTGCGATCCGTTGATGATCTGTGAAAGCACTTCTCCCGGAATGATCGTTTTGTTGCGGTCGATGGTGGAATTAAAAACAATATTGTCGTAGATGCCCACACAAAGCAGGTCATCGAGATTCATAACGATGGCATCCTGTGCAATGCCCTTCCAAACCGTGATGTCGCCCGTTTCTTTCCAATACAGGTAGGCAAGAATACTTTTGGTACCGGCGCCATCGGCATGCATAACGCTTACCATTGCATCATCACCGCCTAAATAGTCGGGATAAATTTTACAAAACGCGTTGGGAAACAATCCCTGGTCCAGGTGCTTTGTGGCCGCATGTACTTCTTCTTTTTGCGCTGAAACGCCTCTTTTGCTATAAAGACTCATGTTGGTATTTGAGTTGCAAAACTATATTTCAATTGTGAATTATCAATTTATAAATTTTCAGCGTGTCCGAAAGGTTGCCAGCACTGGCAGGATATACAACGATCAAACAGGCTGCTGAAAGATTGCTTACCCTTCATTTCTTGATTATATGAATTTTCATATAGTTTTGCACCAATTTTTACATGACTGTCCACACCAACATAGCAAGCTTACCGGTTTTTAGAAACGCAATGATCACTATTGGAACCTTTGACGGGGTTCATGGTGGCCACCAGCAAATTATTCAATTGATGAAGGCGGAAGCTGCCAAAGCAGGCGGTGAAACGGTCATCATTACTTTTCACCCTCATCCCCGCAAAGTGGTGGGTAGCCAGCCCGGACCTGTATACTTATTAAACACACTGGAGGAAAAGATCGTTTTACTTGAGAAATATGGTATTGACCATTTGGTAATCGTTCCTTTTACAGAAACTTTCGCGAAGCAATCCGCAGAGGCCTATATAGAAGACTTTTTGGTAAAGACATTCAACCCCCACACCATCATCATCGGGCATGATCACCGCTTTGGCAAGGGCCGCAGCGGCGACTTTCAACTGTTGGAAGACAAGGCAGCTGAATACGGCTATGCAGTAAAGGAGATTCCGGGTTATATGTTAAAAGATATCACCATCAGTTCTACCCGAATACGGGAAGCTTTATTAGAAGGTGATATCGATACGGCAAATTATTTTTTGGGCTACGATTATTTTTTCAGCGGCAAAGTAGTTGAAGGAAATAAATTGGGCAGAACCATCGGCTATCCAACCGCCAACCTGGTAGTGGCAGACGAAAACAAACTTGTGCCCGGCAATGGAGTGTATGCCGTTACCATCAAAAATGAAAAATTAACAACTACCCACCTGGGGGGAATGATGAATATTGGTGTCCGTCCAACCATTGGTGCAACAAAGCGGGTGATTGAAGTGAATATCTTTGATTTTGACAAGGAAATTTATGGTGAAACGCTCACGGTTTCTATTAAAAAGCACCTGCGCAGCGAAGTTAAATTTACCGGGTTGGATGAGTTGAAGCTACAGCTGTCGAGGGATAAGGAGGCGGCGGCTAGTGCGCTGATGATTCGGAATTAAAAATTAAGAATTAAATTTTAGTCTCGGGAACCCTTTTGTTGACGATTCTATATTACAAGCACTTCGGTTACCGAACAATTTTTATAGCAGCCCTTTGTTGAATTATTAGGCCAACCGTTAAACGCATACTGTTCGCAGTATGTTCCCAAAAGGTATACAGTACAAGTGGGCGATGCAAGGATGCTCATTAATGTTGTGAAGCCCGGACCAAAAATGCACTACAATTTTACCACATCGATTTATTTTACACCGGTATTTCCTCTTCATACAATCCGCCGATACCGATATAGGTTACCCTGAGGTTCCCTGTAAATGTTGCTTCATAAAAACGTACGCCTGCCCTGGCGATATCATTCATAAAGCCCGGGTAATCTGTTTTGCCCTGTTGGTTATCTTTCACTGCCTTTACTGTAAGCTCATGGTTAAACTCCTCCGCCACCTGCCTTGCAATATGGGTTTGCTGGTGCAATTCGTGCACACCGCCATCGAAACGATACAAGATAATGCCGGTGGCAACATCTACCGTATAAGATTGCACTCCCAGCGAAATCAGTTTAAAAACCAGGTCAGGATAACTGGTTGAATGCTTATAAGCATCCTGTATTTGTTCGGCTAAAACCATTGTTGAAATTTTTAATTATTGTGACGGTTACCCCATCATTTTTACTACCATCTCTTTCATTAAAGATGCATCCGGTAAGCCCGGACTGTTCACTCCCACACTTTTTAAATTGTATTCGTGTAACAGGAGTAATGAACGTTCCACCCCTTCGTAGCTGTATTTTTTTATTGCTGCCACTGCATCTTTGGCCGCGAAACTATTGTTGAAAAATAAAGGCCTTACCGCGGCTTCGCTTTTATCGGCCATACCGCAAACAATATACAGCTTGCTGAAAAAACCATAGAGCGCCGGAAGCACCATTTGAATAGGTGCCGCCTTAGGATTACTTTCAAAATACTGGATGATGCGGATTGCTTTAGGAAGATCTTTTTTACCCAGCGCATCCTGCAATTCAAATACATTGTACTCTTTACTAACCCCCACATATTTTTCAATATCATCTTCGGTAATGCTTTTGCGCTGGCCGAGATTGAGGGTAAGTTTTTCCAGTTCGTTTACGATCCGGTTAAGGTCATTGCCAAGATGTTCGGTCAGTAAACCAATGGCCCGTGATGTCATCGTAAAATCCTGGGATTTCAGGTAATCCGTTACCCATTCTGCCAGCTTATAATCCCGCACTTTTTCTGAAGTAAACACCTCTCCATCTTTTTTGATGGTCTTATATAATTTGGTTCTTTTATCAAGGGTTTTTTCTTTGTAACTCACCACGAAAATCGTGGAAGCAAGCGGGCGTTCAATATAATTATCGAGTCTGTCAAGGTCCTTCATCTGCTGGGCTTCTTTTAACAAAACCACCTGCTTTTCGGCAAACATCGGGTAGCGCATACAGGCATTTACCACATCACTCCAGTTCGCATCCTTGCCATAAAAAACCGTGAGGTTAAAGCTTGCCTCACTCTCCAGTAGAATTTTATGCTCTGCATAATTCATCAGCAGATCGATATAGTAATTTTCTTCCCCTTCGAGCCAATACACGGGTTTAAAGAGTTTGTTTTTCCAATCACCAATTATTTTTTGTGCAGACATAGGTTCAAAAATACAAAAGCTTTGGAATTAAAAAAGATACCTGTTGGAACGGGTATCTTTTTTTAATGAGATCTGGCTGGCGTGATTTAACCGTTGGTTACCTTCTTCCGCCAAAAAGGAGGTTGAGCAGTGCCAATAAGATGGCAGCACCGATTCCCGCTTCCAGGATATACCGCAGGTAACCTGTTCCAAGATGAAATCCTAATTTCCCAAAGAGCCAATGGCCGATAAAGCCACCAATAATTCCAATGATAATATTGCCGATTAGTCCTACCCCACTTCCTTTAAAGATCACACCGCCCAGCCAACCTGCAATTGCGCCCAAAATTAAAATGATGATGATTGATTCGTTGCTCATAAAAATGTTTTAAGGTGAATTTGTAGATTGAAAGATAGGGTTAATATATGAAGTTGAAAGTTGAAAGTTGATGGCTGATGGTTGGTGGTTGGAAGTTGAAATGATGGTTGAAAGTTGATGGTTGAATACAAATGGTCTAAACAACCATCAACATCCTTTGCAAATAAAACCCCGGCCACCGCGGGCTCAATTGTATTAATTCGTGCAATTGTTTTTTAAATTCGTACAATTCGTGCCCCAAATTCGTGTAATTAGTGCCTTAAAAATTCGTGCAATCAATTAAATTAATTCAGCGATCTAAAATCCACCGGCACTAGTTTACTCACTCCTGGCTCCTGCATCGTAACACCATAGATCACATCCACCGCACTCATCGTTTGCTTGTTATGCGTTACAATGATGAACTGGCTGTTTTCACTAAACTGTTTGATCATTTTTGTAAACTTCAGCACATTCGCATCATCCAACGGCGCATCCACTTCATCAAGGATACAAAATGGTGCAGGCTTAATTAAATAGATTGCGAATAGTAAGGCTGTTGCGGTTAAAGTTTTTTCTCCCCCGCTTAGCTGCCCGATGGACGATGGGCGCTTTCCCTTTGGCTTGGCTACGATATCAATACCGGTATCGGCAAGGTTGGTTGGGTCCACCAATACCATATCGGCCGTATCATCTTCGGTAAACAACGCCTGGAACACTTTCTGGAAATTCTCCCTTACCTTATTAAAGGTTTCAAGAAACTGCTGGTTGGCAGTTGCTTCCACTTCCTGGATGGTTTGCATCAGGCTATCCTTTGCCGTTACCAGGTCATTCTTTTGCTCCATGATAAATTCATAGCGCTTCTTCATCTCGGTATAAGCCTCAATAGCGGTTGGGTTGATCTCCCCAATATTTTCCAACCGTTTTCTCATGCGGTCATTTTTTTCCTGCAGATCTTCAAGCGGCACATTGCCTGTTCGTGGCTCATCAATAATGGTATCCAGGTCGATCCGGAATTCTACCTGCAATCTTTCCTTCATACCCGCAAGCTGCAGTTTTAATTCACTCAATTTATCTTTTATCTCACTTAATAAATGATCGATAGTTTCCTTTGATTTTTGCTTATGTCTTAATTCGCTTTCTTTCGCTGCAAGAATGTTCCGCAGGTTATAATATGCCTGGTCGGCCTCATTCAGTTTTTTCTCTTCTGCATCTTTATTTTGCAACAGGCTTACCACTAATACTTCCAATGCGGCAAGACTGGCAGCGGTTTCCGTAATCTGCTTAACCGCTTCCGTTAATTGAACGCTGCTGTTTTCTACCTGTACTTTTAAATCGTTTAATTGCCGGCTCTTAAATTCATATTCCTGCTTAAGCGCCACCACCTTACTTTGCTGGCGGGTAAACTGCAGGTTGCCATCATTGTAAGTAGCAGTAGCAAAATTGTATTCCTGCTCTGAGGAAGCATAATCCTGCTCTACCACCTGCATCTTTTCGGTTAACTCCTCCAATTGCGTATTCAGTTTCTCCAACTCGTCCCTTGTACTTGCTATGGCATCATGATTGGCTTCAAGCTGCTCCTGCAGATCTTCAATTCTTTTTGAACTGGTTTCTTCAAGGTAATGCAGGTTTTCAATTTTGTTTTGTAAACTGAAAACAAGATTTGTAAGGTTATTAATCTCCTGCTGTGTTTGCCGGATCGCATTTTCTTTTAACTGCTGGTTAAAAGCGATCACTTCATTATGGCGTGCCTGGATGGTCGCTTTCAATTCGTTCACCACTATTTCCTGTGCATTGATCTCTTCCACCAGTTTCTCGAGGTTCTTTGCACGGCCAATCTTTTTTCCTTCAAATAGTCCCACACTACCCCCGGTGATTGAATATTGTCCTTTTACATATTTTCCGGTTTTTTCCAGTACCACCGCACCATTGCTGTTGCGCAGTGCTTCTTCATTTTCGGCGATAAATACATTGCCCAGCAGGTGTTTGGCGAGATGACTGTATTTAGCATCCACTTCCACCACATCCAGCGCCGGGATGGTTCCTTCGGGCTGGTGACTGTCCATAAACCCGGTAAACTTATCCTGCAAAAAGAAATTTGCCTTTCCTTTTTTGTTATTATCCAGTAAATGGATTGCCTGCAGACCTTCCTCCAGGTTGTTTACCACATAGTAGTTCAGGTAAGGCTCCAACACATTTTCCACCGCGGCACGGTAATCCGGCTGCACATAAATGATATCGCTTAAAAGCGGCGCTTCATGGTTCCAGTTTTGATTTTTGTGCAGGAATTTCACGCTTTCCGGGTATCCTTCCATTGAGTCTACCAGGCTTTTCAGCAGTGCATATTCATTTTTTTTGCTATCCAGTTTACGATTTTCACCGGCCAGTTCAGCCCGAAGCGCTTCCAGTTGGTTCTGGGTTTGAAAGATCTGTTCTTTGGTAAACTCGTGTTGCTCCTGTAATTGCTGAAGATCCAGTTTACGTTGCTCCAGTTCATCGGCTTTTACTTTGCGCTCTGCTTCCAGTTGTTGCAACTGGCCCTGGCGCTGCGACTTTTCGTCCTGTATCTGTGCAATGGTACGTTGTATGTTCTGGATGCCGGTGTCTGCTACCGCCACCTTCTTTTCTGCCTCAAACTGGTTTCGCTGAATGGCCTGGTTCTCCCGGCGCAAACTATCGATGCTGCTCCGCTTTTCGTCAAATATCCTGCGTTTGTCTTCCACTGCATTTTTCAGTTGTTCCAACCTCCCCTCCAGTTCCTCAAGTTTTATTTCATCTTCGTTGATCTGCAGTTTGGTAAATTGAATGCTCTCATCCAATCCGTTTAGTTGGCCGCCTGCCTTCTGCAGAAAATCATTCAGGTTCGATTCTCTTTCCTTTAGATATTGTAAACGCTGGGCAGCAAGACTTTTTTCACCTTCCTTGCTACGAACTTCGCCCAGCATATCATTGAATGCATGTTGCAGTTCCTGCAATTCTTTTTCGCGGGTAATAAATCCCAGTTTTTCCTGCTCCAGGGCAGCTTCTTCCAACGCAATGGCCGCTTCCAGTTCGATTCGCTTATCTACTTCCGCCTGCTGCTGGTGGTTGAGATCGCGATATGTGATGTTGAAGCCTTCCAGCGCCGCTTTCGCAAGCTCGATACTGACTTCTTTATACTCTTTCTTTATCTCAAAGTATTTCTCCGCCTTTTTGGCTTGGCTTTCAAGGCTTTTGAGCTGGTTATGGATCTCAAAAAGCAGATCTTCTATACGGGCGAGATCCTGCTCGGTAAGGTCAAGCTTTAGTTTGGCTTCCTTTTTACGTGTTTTGTAGATAGTAATCCCTGCTGCCTGTTCCAGCATCCTGCGGCGGCTGTTTTCCTTATCCTTGATAATATCGTCTACCATCCCGAGTTCAATGATGGCATAGCTGTCGGTACTCACACCTGTATCCATAAACAGGTTGTGGATGTCCTTAAGGCGACAAGCCACATCATTCAGGCGGTATTCGCTTTCCCCGTTTTTGTAATATTTACGGGTAACCGTCACCATATTAAATTCCGTGGGAAGCAGGTTCTTGGTATTTTCAAAAGTGAGGCTCACTTCCGCGAGGCCGGATGCAGAGCGGCTTTTGCTGCCGTTGAACACAAGGCTCTCGAGGTTTTCGCTCCGGAGATTGCTGATCTTATGCTCGCCAATTACCCACCGGATACTATCGATGATATTGCTTTTACCACAGCCATTTGGCCCGATCACCCCGGTGATGCCTTCGTCAAAATGGAGTACGGTTTTATCCGCAAAACTTTTAAATCCTTTAATTTCAAGACTCTTTAAACGCACGTTTCTTTAGTTTATGTAAGACGGCAAATATAGTTGAATGGGTTAAGAAGTGAATTTGAATGTTTACACAGTTTTTCACGGTTATTAACAGCTTTTACACACACAAATTTGGATAAATGATAATGTGAGCAGGAGCTCCGGAGGGAAATAATAATTTATTGTCCAAGCCAGTGTAAGCGATGGTGCCTTCAAAGCCCAAGCCGGTTTTAAGATTTGACACGCCAAGATCTTTGGTCGAAAAGTCAGCGCCACTTCTAAATTCAACACTCCATTCTTCTGCGCACCAGCTGTATACACCATCAAAAGTAAGAGCACCAGCGTGAGGATCGCCAATACCTGTTTACCGGGTAGTTTTCCGACACTGTTATTTTTAGTTTTCATAAACTATTTTTTAGTGAAAAATTTTTAATATGAAATTATGTGCCCGCATGCTGAAGAATGATATCGGTTTCCGCGACTACTGATTTATATCAGCCTGTTGTTCTACAGTTGCTTGCTGATTTAAAAAGATCACCCTTTCTATGCTTCGGTATTATTTTATAGAGTATGCTTGAAATGATGCTACCGGTTAGGCCTATTCTTTTATTGGTCTCATATTTGCAAAGGGCACTATTGAATGCATAAAATCCCGTTTTAAACGCGGCGCATTTACATTTCTTTATTAAAACAAATTATTATGAAAGTTAATTTATGCCTGGCACTCGCCGCAATTTTGATTGGAGGTACAGTTAGTGCACAACACAGCGGACAGAAAGTAGCCATTGGGATCAAAGGAGGAGTTAATCTGACTACCATCCACAACGACAATGACGTCAAATATGACGCAAAAGTGGGATGGAATGCAGGTCTATTGGCCCACATTCATTTAGTACCTCGCCTAGCCTTACAACCAGAAATAGTTTACTCTGCACAAGGAGCAAAATATGCTAATACTGAAACTATCAACACGAATATTAACCTCGGTTATATTAACGTGCCGGTGCTTGTTCAGTACATGTTCGACAATGGATTCAGGTTAGAAGCCGGTCCACAGGTTGGATTTCTTGTAAATGCAAAATCAAAGACTGGTACTGCAACTGCAGTAGACATCAAAGACAATCTTAAAGGTGCAGATTTTGGCCTTGTTGGTGGTGTAAGTTATGTGCATCCACCAAGCGGATTTGGTGTAGACCTGAGATATAATCTTGGGTTAAGCAATATCAACGAAACTGGTACTGTTAAATCAACTAACAGGGGTGGACAATTAGGTGTTTTCTACCTGATCAACCACAGACAGCGATAGAAAGTATTTGAACATAAGAAAAGGGCCAGCATTTATTTGTTGGCCCTTTTTGTATTATGTCTTTTCGATGCACTGAACTCGAATTTTTACTAACGAATCAAAGCAAAGGCCTTTTACGGTTGCCTATTCTCCCGACATGCAAACAAGGAGACATTTGGAGATACGTTTTATCGACTACGCCTAATAACGGTTTATAATGCAGTGCCTTATGCAATTGTTTCCCCAATTTGACCCCAAAAAGCAACAGTTCCCGAAAGGGTGTTCTAACTTCCCCAAAATTAATCCTTCCCCCGAAACGAGTTAAGTCATCAATTCGTCATATTCTCACTATGGCTATCGCAAGCAAGTTTGCGAGCGAGCACACCACCATTTACCGTTAAACCTAATCACCCCGGTGTGTATTGCATTTCCTCTGACAGCCATAACCATCATGACTTGCAGCAAACCAAAAGGCAACCACAGTCATGAGTTCTCCTTACCACAGTCATTTGTGCTTTTTATGAAACTGGGTATTTTGTAAACAAACCATTTTCATCTAAAAACTACACCAAATGAAAAAGTTACTGATGCTCATAATGGGATTGCCTATACTTACCGGCTATGCCCAAAAATGGGAGAAAAAATACGAGTCTGTCGACGATTGTATCTGCGGTCTTTCCAAAGTCAGGAAAGACAACAAAATTGGCTATGTAAACAAGGATGGCGTTGAGGTAATAAAACCCCTGTATGACGAAGGATTGGCTTATAACGAAGGCTATACAGCAGTTAAGGCGGGCTTAAAATGGCTTTACTTTGATAGCACGGGGAAAGCAATTACTGCAGCGGCTTACGACGATGCGTTTGGCTTTAGTAGTGGATTAGCAGCTGTTTCCAAAAACAACCTCTATGGGTTTATTAACACCAAAGGAGAGACCGTGATCCCTTTTGAGTTTTCAAACGCCCGCAGTTTTTCAGAAGGCCTGGCTCCGGCAGCCAATGCGAAGGGGTACTGGGGCTATATCGATACAAAGGGGGCCTGGGTGATCAAACCGGCGTATAGTTTCTCTGATTGTTTTGAAAATGGAGAAGCACGCGTAGTAAAAGGCGAAAAGATTTTGTATATCGATAAGACAAACAAAGTAGTCCACGAATAATACAGCAGGGCAAACGGAAAATTGATGTCTGGCTGCTGTGCTAAATTTGTAATTGACTATGATTGAACCATACCGGTTTGGGAAGGAGGATTGCAAATTGATCATTGCATGGAAATCATATCGTCTTTTACCTGGTCATCAGCGATAAAAATATTTACATCAATCCGTAATATTGCGGAAGTATTTTATACCCTGCAGTCTTTACATTTGCTGAATGAAAGTAATTTTTATTGGCCTTTTCCTGCTGGGCACACTTAGTATAACGGCTCAAAAGCCGGCCACCTTCTTTCGTGTAGTTCCATTGGGCGTCAAGGGTGGAATTGACGAAAGCAATCTTTCTGCCTATATGGTTGCGCCAGCAGGGAGCAATGATTATATCTGCCTCGATGCGGGCACCATTTCCGTAGGTATTGAAAAAGCAGTGATCGCCAAAGCATTTACAACCAGCCCCGGGACTGTTTTAAGACAATACATTAAAGGATATTTTATCTCGCATGCCCACCTGGACCATGTTTCGGGACTCATCATTACCTCCCCCGATGATTCTTCTAAAACAATCTATGCATTGCCATCCTGTATGAAAATGTTACAGGACTATTATTTTAACGGGGAAGCCTGGGCCAATTTTGGAGACGAAGGCAAGGGTTTTCAACTGAAAAAATATCATTTTAAAACTTTGGGTGCCGGGGTTCAAATACCGGTTGACAATACTTCGTTGCAGGTAAAAGCTTTTTCGCTGAGCCATGTAAACCCATATGAAAGCACTGCTTTTTTAGTAAACCAACAGAATGCCTATATTTTATACCTCGGCGATACCGGCGCGGACAGCACCGAGAAAAGCGACAAACTGCACTTGCTCTGGCAAGCCGTAGCGCCGCTCGTAAAAGAAGGCAAGCTTAAAGGAATATTTATCGAAGTTTCTTTCCCGAATGATCAGCCGGACAATAAATTATTCGGCCATCTTACGCCAAAGTGGCTCATGAAAGAAATGAACGTTCTGGCGGAACTGGCAGGTAAAAACTCTATGAAAGGTCTGAACATAATTGTAACGCACGTTAAGCCACCATCAACACGCATTCGGCAGCTTACCAATGAAGTAAAGGTTGCAAATACACTTGGCCTAAGACTCATATTCCCCGTGCAGGGCAAGGCGTTTAATCTTTAAATGATGGTTGTCGACATCAAAGCATTTTAAATGGAAACAAATGACTTAAAAAAATAGTTGCTGAGCCTCATCGAGAAAACAAACGATGGCGAGTTACTTGCTTTGCTTAAAGAAGATCTTGTGTTTTATGGCAATTTGCAAGATGCTGATATCACTGATGGTTTAAGTGATGAACAAATTAAGGAACTGCATATCTTAACAGAAGAAAATGAAACAACAGATAGCCATTCTTTGAGCGACTTTAAAAACCCGACCAATCAATGGCGTACCACATAATCGTTTAAAAACGGTTTACACATAAAGTGACAAAGACGCTTGCTTACCTCGAAAGGGAATGGTCACACAGAGTACAGTTGATTTCCTCAGAAAAATAGATAGACAAAATCTAAAAATCCGCAAATTTTTCTCATACTTGTTTCCACCTACATCATTAATACGACTATTGCTACAGTTACTTTAATTCAGAACCAATTAAACATGTATCATGAAATCGCATTATTTATTTTGCTTCGTTCTCAGCTTTATTACCTGTTCCATATTTACCTGGAAAGCCGAAAGCCCTATCAACGAAACCCTTGGATTTATTGCAGTAGTAGTTTCAATTATTGGGATCGGTAAGATGATCGTCAATAAACTAAATGGGCAGCCGTAAAACCTCCGCGGTGACTGAAGAAACATAATCAATTACGAATTATTTTCAATTGACTGGTAACTAAAACAAATTCAATGGACAAGCTTTTTAAATCGAAAATCGATCAATCAACCATCATCCGATATTTTTTATTGATCATTGCCCTTGGTATTTACCTGTATCAATTGCACCTAAGAGCAACCAGTATAAATACTTTAATTACAGGATATGTATTGGGAATGATAATATTGATCCCATTTGGGGTTATACTTCCTTTAAAAACGACTTATAAAATTACAGGTGAGGGCGTATTGATTATACCAGCGGGTATCAGGATGATCAGGATAAATATCCCGGAAATATCTTCAATTGAAATTACCCGGTCATGGACAGAATTTGTTTTTTCTTCCTATGTAAATTCTTTGGATCAAATAAAACTGTCCTACAATAATTCAACAATTATTATTTCGCCGGATGACGCGGAAGTATTTACCAGGACCCTGCAAAATATAAACCCGGCGATCAACGCTGCCTCATCAAAAATTTAACCGTGCCATTTCTTTCACTGCATAATCACAAGCCCTTGCAGTAATAGCCATATAAGTGATGGAAGGGTTTACGCAAGAACAGGAAGTCATGCAGGAACCATCAGTGATGAATACGTTTGGCACTTCATGCATCTGGTTGATGCTGTTCAGCACCGATGTTTTGGCATCCCGTCCCATACGGGCAGTTCCCATTTCGTGGTTGGCATTGCCCGGAGCTGAAAGCACATTACTTACATTGATATTTTTGAATCCGGCAGTTTCAAGCATTTCCCCTGCGGCCTTTCCCATTTCTTCATGCATCAGTTTTTCATTGTCCTTAAATTCGCAGTTTATAACAGTAAGCGGCCTGCCCCATTTGTCTTTTTTATCAGTATTCAGTGTAATGCGGTTCTCAGCATAAGGAAGGCATTCCCCATAACCATACAATCCCATATGCCATTGCCCCGGCTCAGTTAATGATTCCTTAAACCCGATGCCGATGCCTTCATTTGCGTTAGCCCTGCCCCTTGAAGCGCTCCCTGCAAAATGATACCCCCGGAGAAAAGGAGCATTTTTTTCCGTTACATTTTTGAACCGAGGCACATAAATACCTGTGGGCCGCCGTCCATAATAATACTTGTCTTCGAAGCCTTCCACACCTGCTGTTGCTGAAAGTCCTTTGTGATGATCCATCAGGTTGCGCCCCACCTGGTCGCTGCCATTTCCCAGGCCATTTGGAAAGCGGGAGGAAGTAGAATTCAACAACAGTGCTGCCGTGGCTACAGTAGAGGCATTGAGAAAAATCAGCCTGCCGTAATACGCTTCAGATTTGTTCGTTTCCGTATCGATGATCTCCACTCCTGCTGCTCTTTGCTTTTGTTCATCATACAATACGCTATTCACCAGTGAATGTGGCCTCACAGTGAGGTTACCGGTAGCATAGGCAGCAGGCATGGTGCTTGCATTGGTGCTGAAATAAGCTCCATACGGACAGCCCCGATGGCACAGATCTCTGGCCAGGCATTGTCCCCTGCCCTTTACAGGTTTGGTAAGATTGGCAGTTCTGCCCATGATCACTTTGCGGTCGGTATAACCTGCTTCGATCTTTGCTTTGAAGAATTTCTCCACTGCATTCATTTCAAACGGTGGCTGAAAAATTCCGTCAGGTAAATGAGGGATGCCTTCCGCCTGTCCGCTTACCCCGATGAAGGACTCCACGTGATCGTACCAGGGAGCAAGGTCTTTATACCGGATGGGCCAGTCTACACCAAATCCATCTTTCACATTGGCTTCAAAGTCGAGATCACTCCAGCGATAACAGGCCCGCGCCCATAACAGGGAGCGCCCACCCACAATATCTCCACGAACCCAATCGAAGCGTTTGATCTCTTCATACGGGTTTTCCTGGTCGTTGATATAAAAATGTTTATTGTCTTCGCGATAAGAGTAATGCCTGCTTTGCACATACTGCTGCTTTTTTTCTTCTTCAGTGATGTGCAGGCGATGGGGAAACTCCCACGGATCGTTGGTGGCTGTGGGGTAATTTGGATGAAGCACATTGCCACCCCGCTCAAGCATTAATACGCGTAAGCCTTTCTCACAAAGTTCTTTAGCCGCCCATCCACCGCTGATACCGGAACCAACTATAATGGCATCATAAGTATTTTGCGTTTTGGCTTTATTATTAATATTCGGTGTATCGCCTGGCATAGATGCATTAGATTTTAAAGAATGTAAAACGTAAAACCGATTATGATTCTTTAATGAGCATAATCATATTTACAGCACATCCTGTTTAAAGAAGAATTCTGCGCAATATTAGTAAAGCGCCGGGTATAAAAAGCATTCGCAATTGAAGTGTTATCCACGAAATGATACGAGTTCCTTTTGTTTCATAACTTTGGGGTAATCTGCCAATGCGATTTCGGGTGCGGCAATTTCAGGGTGCCACAACTTCTCCCACTCAAAACTGTAGTAGCCCTTATACCCGCCGTTTGCCAATGCTTTAATGGCTTCAAAAATAGGAACTTCGCCTTGCCCGAGCAGTGTATATTGTACAACCCCATCCACAATTTTTGCATCTTTAATATGAGTATGATGGATGTATTTCTTCAATTTGGCATATACCTCAACCGGCGGTTCTTTTGTGATCGTCCACATATTGGCGATGTCCCAAACCAACCCCACATTCGGATGCACGGCAGATTGCATTACCTTTTTGATATCTTCCGCTTTCACAAGATCCCCATGGGTTTCCATCAAAACAGTCACACCCTTTCCTTTCGCATGGGCACCCAGTTCCAGTAAGCCTTTACTGATTAGGTCCATCGTAATATTCCTCTCCTGCCCTTTTGGAAATTTATTCGGGAACACCCTGATGAACGGGCACTTTAGTTCATGTGCAAGATCGATGTACCGCCGGGCTTCATCTAAATTTCTCTTCCTTTCCACAGGCTCTGCGAAATGAAGATTCGCAGAGGATCCGAGGTTGACAAAACGCAGCCGTTTTTGTTTCATTTTTTTGAGTGTCTCCTGCCTGTAATGAGGAGTGAATTCACTGCAACGTTCAAGATCGAGCTCGCGTTGTATTCCACGGATCTCAATTCCATCGTATCCATTCAGCGCCGCGAAATCTACCACTTGCTGAAAGCTCCAGTCGGGGCATCCTAATGTAGAAAAGGACAATAGCAGGTGAGATTTTTTAACGTTAAAAGATGATCCGGTAATCGCAGCCGCCACCAAGACTGCGGAGCTTTGTAAAAATTCCCTGCGGGATGAATGATTCATGTGAGTTCAGTTTGTTATTTTAATTCAGCCGATAAAATTAGGCATATATAAACAGTTCTTTGCGGTACTACAATAGCATTGCGAAATCCGGGCGGGATATTTGACCTCAGCTCAGCCGCTCTTTAATATCCAGCCGGAATTTTCTTGCAAAATCTTTTGCCACATCATAGCCTGCGTCTGCATGGCGGATGACTCCCAGCCCAGGATCGTTGCGCAAAACACGACTAAGCCTGGCTGCAGCCTCCGCTGTACCATCAGCCACAATCACCATGCCCGCATGAATACTATAGCCCATTCCCACACCACCACCGTGATGGAGACTTACCCAGCTAGCTCCACCCGCCGTGTTGATTAAAGCATTTAATATAGGCCAATCCGCCACGGCATCACTACCATCCATCATGGCTTCAGTTTCGCGGTTCGGACTGGCAACCGATCCGGTATCCAGATGATCTCTGCCAATAACAATAGGCGCTTTTACCTTGCCGGTGCGAACCAACTCATTAAACGCCTGCCCAGCCTGTTCCCGCTCGCCCTGCCCCAGCCAGCAAATACGGGCCGGCAATCCCTGGAAAGCAATTTTTTCCTGCGCCAGGTTGAACCAGCGTATCAGTGATTTGTTGCCGGGAAACAAATTACGGATTGTATCATCCGTTGCCTTGATATCCTGCGGATCGCCACTGAGTGCCGCCCATCGGAACGGACCCTTGCCTTCGCAAAAGAGCGGGCGAATATAAGCAGGCACAAAGCCGGGGAAATCAAAAGCATTTTCCAGGCCCCTTTCCTTTGCCCTTGCCCGAATATTATTTCCATAATCGAATGTAACTGCACCCATTTTTTGCAGTTCCAACATGAGTTGCACGTGCAGTTTCATACTGTTGTAACTCAACTCGATATATTTTGAAGGGTCTTGCTGACGCAGGATATTGGCCTGACCGTTGGTGAGCGTATGTGGTATATAACCGATCAGCGGATCATGTGCGGAGGTTTGGTCGGTGAGCGTATCCGGCACGATCTGCCTTTCTATCAATCTTTGCAACAGGTGAACAGCATTGCAAAGTACACCGATGCTTTTGGCCTTG
The DNA here is from genome assembly GCA_025963635.1 of Ferruginibacter sp. Taxonomy (GTDB): domain Bacteria; phylum Bacteroidota; class Bacteroidia; order Chitinophagales; family Chitinophagaceae; genus Ferruginibacter. The sequence goes on along the minus strand of JAOQAK010000080.1, from coordinate 43,729 downwards.
CCACTTGATTTATACTTTAAGGCTGCATCGATTGCCTTATCGATATCCAGGTATTTTTCATCGAGGTATTTTGTTTTTATGCGTTTGTCAATGCGCCATTCTTCCACTTCTGCAATGAGCGCCACGCCTTCGTTCATGGTGATGGCGAGTGGTTGTGCACCACCCATACCACCCAATCCGGCAGACACATTCAATGTGCCTCTAAGTGTGCCACCAAAATCTTTATTGGCAGCAGCGCTATAGGTTTCATAAGTGCCTTGTACAATCCCCTGCGAACCGATATAGATCCAACTGCCGGCGGTCATTTGACCATACATCATGAGACCCTTTTTTTCGAGTTCATCAAAATGCTCCCAGGTGGCCCACTTCGGCACCAATTGCGAATTGCTGATCAAAATCCGTGGTGCATCGGGATGCGTTTTTAACATGGCCACCGGCTTGCCACTTTGTATCAACAGCGTTTCATCTTCCTCCAAATCTTTCAACGCTTTTATGATGAGGTCCAGGCTTTCAAAGTTGCGGGCAGCTTTACCCCGGCCGCCATATACGATCAGTTCATCCGGGCGTTCGGCAACGGAAGGATTGAGATTATTCAATAACATCCTTAGCGCTGCTTCCTGTACCCAGCCTTTGCAGGTGAGTTGGGGGCCGGTGGGGGTGGCGTATTTTACGGGATCATACATGGACCATGATTGATGTGATTTTTATGATTTGTTTGATTTTGGACTGTGATTTTTTTGATTTATATGATTTATTTGATTTATTGTTGAAGGATTTAAGTTACTGTTTTAATTGCCAGTAGAGTTTTTTTATGGAGCGTTAAAGGTTGCTTACTGCAGTGGCGTATAGAAGGGCGATGCAACTATGATGCTATAAAAACAATCGCCCGGACCAAAAGAATACAAAATAAAAAATGAGTATAAGCTCCATACAAATTCGCAAAACTATTCAAATCAGCAAATCACAAAAATCAAAAAAATCACATCAATCATAGTCCGGGACAGTTTGTATAAATTCAATCGCTTTCATCATATCATTATGCAAAATCCTGTCGGCTTCGTTAAAACTTACTTCCTTTCTGAAGGCGGTTACAATTTCTTCCAACTGCGGCGAACTTTGCAATGGGCGGCGGAATTCCAACGCCTGTACTGCGGTTAGCAATTCAATCGCCAAAACCTTTTCCACATTGTTAATTACCCGCCAGCATTTCGTGGCGGCATTGGCGCCCATGCTTACATGGTCTTCCTGGTTGTTGCTGGAAGAAATAGAATCAACGCTGGCCGGCGTACACAACTGCTTGTTCTCGCTGACAATCCCTGCGGCCGTGTATTGTGGAATCATAAAGCCGGAATGAAGTCCGGGTTGCTTTACCAGGAACATGGGCAGGTTGTGCTGACCGCTGATGAGCTGGTAAGTGCGCCTTTCAGAAATATTGGCCAGTTCGCTCATTGCAATGGCCAAAAAATCCAACACTAACGCTAACGGCTGGCCGTGAAAATTTCCACCACTTAGTACAAGATCTTCTTCAGGGAAAATATTGGGATTGTCCGTTACCGAATTGATCTCTTTTATAAAAACACTGAGCACATAATCGAATGTGTCTTTGGTGGCGCCGTGTACCTGCGGAATGCAGCGGAAGGAATATGGATCCTGGATCTGCTCCTTTTTTTGTGCTGCAATCCCGCTGCCACTTAGCAGCTGTCGCAATCTTGCCGCGGTATCTACCTGTCCTTTGTGTGCACGGATAGAATGAATCTTTTCGTGAAAAGGTTCAGCGATACAATCAAAAGCATCGAAAGAGATCGCTGAAATAATATCGGCCCATTTCAACAACCTGTCTGCCTGTATCAGATTATACATACCATAGGCGCTCATAAATTGTGTACCATTGATCATTGCAAGGCCTTCCTTGCTTTGCAATTGGATCGGTTGCCATCCGAGCAGTTGCATGGCTTCTTTGGCGGGCATTTTTTTTCCCTCATAGTAAACTTCTCCGAGGCCAATAAGGGGCAAACTCAAATGACTTAAGGGCGCCAGGTCGCCTGAAGCACCTAGTGAACCTTGGGTGAAGATTACGGGCAATACATCGTTGTTGTACATGTCCATCAACCGCTTCACTGTATCGATCTGTACACCGGAATTTCCATAGCTGAGCGATTTGATCTTTAGCATGATCATCAGCTTCACAATGTCTTTGGGCACTTCCTCTCCCATTCCGCAGGCATGCGATTTTATTAGATTGCTTTGCAACTCTTCTAACTGGGCCGGGTCGATCTTAACATTTTGCAAGTAGCCAAAACCTGTGTTAATACCATAAAAAATTGCTTCACCGCTGTTTAATTTGGCGTCAAGGTAATCGCGGCAGGCTGTGATTTTGGCATGTGCGTCAAAAGTGATCGAAACCAACTGGTTGAACGCCAATAGGTTTTTTACCTGTTGAAAATTGGTGGGACTTTTATCTAATGGCAAATAGTTATAACTCATGAGGGCCAGGAGGATGTTTAACAATCGTGAAAAATTGGGTTATCAAAAGTAGTAAAAACTTATTCAATTTGAATTTGCCCGCACCAGTTATTAACTTCATAGATATTTTAGCTGATCCTGACCAATGTATTTGCTCAGGGGTGCGGAACAGGCTAATATGTAGCTAAAAATTACACACCAGTTTTTAAGTTATGCGTACTCATCAACTAATTATAGGAATACTGCTTTGTTGTTATACTTCATTTGGTCAAACCAGCTATTCGGGCAATATAGATAAATATCCAATTGATTTGATAATAGACATCAACTCCGATGGAAATGCCACCGGGATATATGTTTATTCAAACTTCGATGATCCTATTCAACTGGATGGCAAACTGGCCAAAGGACGGTTAACGCTTTATGAAAAAAACAGCCTAAAGAAAACTGCGGCAACCTTTACTTTCAATGGATACCAGGGTGAGCACAAAACAGCTGAAGGTACCTGGAAGAATTTGAAAACCGGGAAGGAATTAAAGATAAGTCTTACGAAAAATTTCACCATCGAAGGTGAAGAAGGCGATTGGAAAGACAGGGAAATTCTTCAGCCGGTATCTTTAAAAAATGAATACTTTAAACTCCTTCTGTCGAAAAGCAAAGAGGATGCTGTTCCCCGTGTAAGCGGCATTAAAATCATAGAGAAAAAAACGGACCGCCTCATTCAGCGGTTGGATCTTGACTGTGAGTTTAGGGATTTAAATACGGTGTCTCTGGCCGATTATAATTTCGACGGATTTACTGATTTTTCTGTTTTTGAATCGGGTTATGCGGGTGCCAATACTTCCAGCATGTACTTTTTATATGATCCTGCAGCCAAACTTTTTTTTAACAGTGGATTCACCGGCGTGTCGCTGAGTTTTGATGCTAAAACCAAAACCATAACCGAACACAATCAATGCTGTGCAGGGAGGCAACAAACCACATCAATTTATAAACTTGTAAAAAACAAGATGGTGTTGATTAAACAGCATTGCTACCTATGGGATAAAAAAAAGAAGGATTTCACAGAGCGAAAAATGAAGGATTGCGAATAAATTTGAGAGATCATGTGAAAGCGCATTGAAGCTACGAGTGAAAAATTCACTACCGTTAAGCATTCGAAAATGAAAAGATATAAATCATTGATCACTGAAACACTTATATTCGAACCGATTCAATTTTAACATCCATAAACGCAGTATGCAAATAACTACCAAGGAAGCATTGAACAGCTTGCAAAACAGTGGCGGGCTTTTCCTCGAAGTTTTTAGACATGGTACACTATCGGCAGAGATATATGCACCTAAGGAAAAAGATAACCAGCAGGCGCACGATAAGGACGAAGTGTATATCGTGATCGCTGGAACCGGCAATTTCTATTTGGACGGAAAATATTTCCCTTTCCAGGCTGGAGATTTTCTATTTGTTCCCGCAGGCGCAGAGCACCGTTTTGAAGACTTTACACCAGATTTTTCTACCTGGGTAATTTTCTACGGGCCTCCAAATGGTGAAGAAGTAGCAGCAGAATAAGAGCCCAATATTTACATTTAACCTTGCGAGTGGAAATCTTCACCGGTTGTAGCATTATTGCAAATGAGTGATACAATCTGCCGGGCAAACCAGGGGCCCTGCAGAATACCTCGTGTACCTAATCCATTCAGCATGAACATGCCTGCATGATCGTGGTGTCGTTTTGCGATCACCTGCCGGTTTTGAGTGGTAGGGCGGATGGCGGACTGGTGATTAATTATCTTGTATTCATTTTCCAGCAGCGCATCCAGTTTGTCTTCAATTGACTTTCTTCCGGCTTCCTCCGGGTGCGGATTGTCATTATGCCATTGATAAGTTGCGCCCGCTTTAAAAAGGTTCTTTCCTGTGGCAACGAGGTAAGTACCATTTCTTTTAATAATGCGTCCCGTGGCGGGCTGATCGTATTCAATCGTGAGCATATCTCCTTTACAAGGGATAATATTTTCCTCCGGGAAGAACGGGTTTTTACGGGGCTGGAATCCTTCACAAAAAACAATATGTTTACATTCTATGCCATGATATTCCATGCCTTCATCACCAATCTGCAGATCCTGGTATAAAAAGACTTCGTTCAGCAGCCATTGCTTGCCAGTTAGCCACTGGCTAAAACTATTGATCCATAATGGGCAGTCTACCCAGCCGGAATCACTGATCTCAACAGCGCCGAATGCTTGTTTTATATTCGGCAAAGGGACAGGGTTGGTGAGTATATATTTCCCAAGTCCCCCATTCTCCAATTTGCCCTTTAGCTCATTTTGCTCCGCGATGGAGTCGTGGACCTGGTAAATATTTTGAAGGTGAAGAATATTTACATGTAGCAATTCTTCTATCGATTGATATATCCCGACCGCAAAGGAAATTTGCTCCGGCACCAATGGCTGAATGGTTTTTCTTTTGCCACTTACCGGGCTAAACATACCTGCTGCAATGCGGCTGGAGGTGGACAATTCCCCGGGATCCATTACCAAAAACGGGATGCCGCGAAGGTGAAGCATAAACGCTATCAGCGACCCGGTAATGCCCTGCCCTATGATCAATGTGTCCGTTTTCATCTATCGGGAGTTTAGCTTTCAGTCAAATGTAGGCAAGGAACTTGAATTTGTAAAAGAATCAAAGAAAATGCAGCTATTTGAAACCCGTAAATTACCTTCTATCAAAAAATCACATTAATAATTTTTGGAAACCTTCTTTTATTTTCTATTTTTGTCCACCGTATTAGTAGACTATATTACCAAAGCGTTAAAGGCTATAGGTAAATGATACCCTCTTAAGGCCCCGGTAATAAACCTCCAAGTTGCGAGATTCAACAATCATTAAAAAAATAAAAATAAACGATTATGAGCCAACCACTTCATTTTGACACTTTGCAGTTACATGCCGGTCAGCAAATAGACCCAACCACTCATTCAAGAGCGGTGCCCATTTACCAAACCACCTCTTATGCGTTCGATAGTAGTGAACACGCCGCCAATCTTTTCGGGCTGCGGGAATTTGGTAATATTTATACCCGCATTATGAATCCTACAACAGATGTATTTGAACAACGCCTGGCAGCACTGGAAGGTGGTGTAGCAGCCCTTGCGACAGCTTCGGGACAGGCTGCACAGTTTTTGGCACTAAATAATATATTGCAGGCAGGAGATAATTTCATTTCGTCTACCTACCTGTACGGGGGCACTTACAACCAGTTTAAAGTTGCTTTCAAACGCATTGGCGTTGAAGTGAGATTTGCAGACGCCGATGATGTGGAAAGTTTTGTGAAACACATTGATAAGAATACCAAGGCGATCTATCTCGAAACCATCGGTAACCCAAAATTGAATATCCCTGACTTTGAAAAATTTGCTGCCCTTGCAAAAGAATACGACCTGCCGCTCATCGTTGATAATACATTTGGTACCGGGGGCTACCTGTGCCGTCCATTGGAACATGGCGCTAATGTGGTAGTAGAATCTTCCACAAAATGGATTGGCGGTCATGGTACCTGTATTGGCGGAGTGATCATCGATGGCGGTAATTACAATTGGGGCAATGGCAAATTCCCGCAGTTTACAGAACCGAGCGAAGGATATCATGGGTTGAAATTCTGGGAAGTGTTTGGCGAGGGCAACCCGCTTGGCCTGCCTAATATCGCTTTTGCCATCAGGGCAAGGGTGGAAGGTCTGCGTGATTTTGGCCCTTCACAAAGTCCGTTCAATTCTTTCCTTTTATTACAGGGAGTTGAAACACTGAGTCTTCGGGTACAACGTCACGTAGACAATGCGCTGGCACTCGCCCAATGGCTCCAGGAGCATCCTTCAGTGGAATTTGTAGAATACCCGGGTCTTCCAGGCAATCCTTATCATGAGCTGGCAAAGAAATACCTGCGCAATGGCTTTGGAGGCATTCTCAATTTCGGTGTAAAAGGTGGAAAAGAAAATGCAGGCAAATTCATTAACTCACTTAAACTGGTAAGCCATCTTGCAAATGTTGGTGATGCCAAATCGCTGGCCATTCATCCCGCTTCCACCACGCACGAACAATTAAGCAGTGAAGAACAGGTGTTGTCAGGTGTGCAGCCCAACCAGGTAAGGATCAGCGTGGGTATCGAGCACATTGAAGATATCAAGGCCGATTTTGAACAGGCTTTCGCTGCCGTTTTTGCGAATGAACTGGTGGCTTAAATAAAATAACTATGAAATCACTTTTACCCGCCAGGGATAATGTGACCAGGGTAGAAGTGATTTCATTGCATACATATGAAACTTATACTACAAAAGAGACGAAATCGTGCGTTAGATTTTTTATGAGCCAGGCAGAAGTACTACTATTTAGCTTCAGTGGCGTCGCACTCTTGTACTTTTTATCTTTATGGACCGAATTAAAAAGTCACGAATTTACCCCTTGCGAAGTATAGTTCATCACTCATTATTCATTCATCATTCATCCATTTCCTAATCCAAAAATCATCCCTTCTTTTTCCAGATTTGGTGATTGAACCAGCATTACATGGAATTCAATTTTTTCCGGGGAACAAACAGCATGGCAAATATATTCAAACAAAAAGAGCCCTTTACTTTAGAGTCGGGCATTACTTTACCACAATACCACCTGGCATACACTACTCATGGCACCTTAAATAAAAACAGGAACAATGTAGTTTGGATATTTCATGCGCTTACTGCCAACAGCGATGCAACGGAATGGTGGCCCGGACTTACCGGGGAAAATAAATTGTTTGATCCTGCCCATCATTTTATCGTTTGTGTAAATATCCCGGGCAGTTGCTATGGAAGTATCGGTCCGCTGGAGATCAACCCCGAAACGCAGCAGCCCTGGTACCATGATTTTCCGTTTTTCACAACCCGGGACATGATCCGTGCTTACCAGCCGTTAAAAGATTTTTTGGGTATTCAATCAATCCATATTGGCATCGGTGGTTCAATGGGCGGACAGCAGTTGATTGAATGGGCCATTGAAGAGCCTGCTTTGTTTCAGCACATTATTTTACTGGCGACCAATGCATTTCATTCACCCTGGGGTATTGCGTTTAATGCTACGCAGCGCCATGCCATTGAAAATGATATTACCTGGAAAGAAAAAAATGACCAGGCAGGCATAAAGGGGATGATGGTGGCAAGGGAGATAGCGCTTATTTCATATCGGAATTATCATACTTACGGTTTAAGCCAGGCAGAAGAAACCAACTGGAAAACCAATCATTTCAAAAGTGAATCTTACCAGCATTACCAGGGAGTTAAACTCGCCAAACGTTTTAATGCTTTCAGTTACTATAGTTTGAGCCGGAGCATGGATGCGCACAATATTGGCCGGCTGAGAGGTGATGCAGAAACTGCACTTCGCCAGGTAAAAGCAAAAGCACTCGTAGTTAGTATCAGTTCCGATCTTTTATTTCCGCCCAAAGAACAGGAGTTTATGGCCAGGCATATCCCCAATGCAATGTACACGGCAATTGACTCAACCTATGGGCATGACGGGTTCTTGTTGGAGTTTGACCAGATAAGTAATGTGATCACAGAATTTCTCTTGAGCAAGTCAACTGCACAAAAAAAAAGCCCCGTAGATAAGGCTTTACATCTTATGTAAACTAGTTAGCCAACCAGTTTGATAAGGGGCGGCTCAATAAGCCACGCCAAACCTCACAGGTTTTATAAACCTGTGAGGTTTTTTTATACCGGCGAGATTTTTTATTACATGATCTGGCATATTTTAGAAAACAGAATAGTTTAACGATATATTACAAAGCGGTGACGAAATATTCAGCCCGATAAACAAACAATGAGCTATTTTTGTCTACCAGTTTAGTGGACTATTCTTAAAACCCATGCTGGCTATGAAACTTAAGATTACCAGGATTGGATACTTATTAAAGCTGTTTAATTTTTTTTATTAATGCAACGAATGCACGAATATCCGCGAGGATTTTCAGTTTAATTTGATTTTATTCGTGCCAATTCGTATAATTAGTGGCTTTAAAAATCTCCATGGCAAATCTCGAAACTATTTTTAAACAGCTTATAAGGAATCCGAAAATTAAAAAAATGAGCAATATGCGGCTATTTAGTTTATTGATTTCAGTATTTCTTGTCAGTACTGCCACTGCACAGGAAGGCAACTGGAGTGCGCAGCTTCACCGGCAGGACGGGAACAATATCAATTTCACATTCGACTGGAATACGGAAAAAGGCAAGCCCGTTTGGTTTATAAAAAATGCCAGTGAAAGGATCGGGGTGAGCGATATCACTGCGCTGGGCGATTCTTTCGTGGTACAGATGCCGGTGTTTGAATCACAATTCCGGTTTGTACTCAACAAGGAAAAGATAACAGGCGTTTGGATAAAAAGAGGTGCTGTAAAAACACAGATTTTGCCATTCAGCGCAGTACCCGGCAGCAACCGCTTTGCGTCTTTTTCCAACGCTGAAAAAAATATTACCGGGAGATGGGCGGTTAGTTTTGGCGATATCGCATCTCCCGAACATTCCGTTGCAGAATTTAACCAGCAAGGCAATTTACTTACAGGAACTTTTTTAAATGCCTCCGGCGATTACCGTTACCTGGAAGGCATCGTTACAAAAGATACGCTCCTGCTTTCAGCATTTGACGGCGGCCATGCGTTTTTATTTAAAGCAGCCATTAAAAGCAATGCAGCCATTACCAGCGGAATGTTCTATTCCGGAGCTACAGGCAAAGAGCAATGGACCGCTGTTAAAAACAGCAAGGCAACGGTACCTACCGCATCCGTTGAAATGTTTGTGAAACCAGGCGAAGAAAGCCTCGACTTTTCATTCAAAGATCTAAACGGCCACAAGGTTGCCATCAACAGTGACCGCTTCAAAAATAAAGTGACCATTGTTCAATTGATGGGCAGCTGGTGCCCCAATTGCATGGATGAGACAGCGTTTCTCAGTAACTATTATAACAAAAACAAGCAACGCGGCGTGGAAGTAGTAGCCCTTGCCTATGAATACACAACGAATTGGGACCGGTCGGTGAACAGCCTCAAAAAGTTTCAGCAGCGTTTTAATGTACAATACCCGATTTTGAATACAGAAGTGTCTGTGTTGGATTCTCTTAGAACACAAAAAACGCTGCCGCAGGTAACAGACATTAAATTTTTTCCTTCGTCCATCATTATTGATAAAAAAGGCAAGATCCGTAAGCTGGATACTGGCTTCAACGGACCCGCAACGGGCGCTCATTATATCACCTATCAACAGGAATTTGAAGATACCATTGAGAAATTGTTGAAGGAAAATTAATATCAAAACACCCATCATGTTAAACAGAACCATTGAATGCCCGGTCGATTTCGTACTGATCAATGAGCGAAAAGCAAGGCTTACGGCGGCCGGCATCTTCATATTAATCATCACCTACCTGCTTACCCAATTTTGGATAATACCAGTTTTCCTGGTGGTCGACTTTCTCGCCCGTGGCTTTAACCTTGGAAGTTTTAGCGTGCTGAATAAACTTAGTGAAAGACTGATTCGGTTGTTTTCTATTGGACTAAAACCCGTTGACCAGGCGCCCAAAAGGTTTGCGGCCAAAATTGGTTTGATCTTTTCAATTGCGATTGTGGTGAACCATCTTTTTAATTTCATCAATGCCTCATTGATCCTGGCGGTAGTTTTGGCTGTTTTTGCATTGCTGGAAGCTGCATTTGGATTCTGCGCAGGTTGCCATGTTTATAGTTTTTATACAAAATTTTTGAAGAAAAAGGGCAGTGCATTTACTGCGATCCTTATCGTTGCCGGCAGTTTATTTCTTCAGCAGGCCATGGCACAGCCCACCAAAAGTGAAAGCAATTTTACCATTGAAAATTATTACAAAACGCGGTGGGGATTTGCAGATGAGTTTATTACGCTATGGAAAGCGAATCATTATCCTTTATTAAAAAAGGCAATTGAAAAAAAGGCGATATTATCTCTGTATCTGCAGAAAAACCAATGTTGCACAGCGGTGAAGACAGCCGGTGGGATTTTAAAGTAATTATCGTTTTTAAAAATAGCGAAAAGGCATTTGACGCCAATCTTACTGAGCCTTATAAAAAAGCAATTTATCCTGATACAGAAAAATTAAAAAAAGATGAACAGCACCGGTTCGAACTGTTGATTGCTCACTGGGATGTAATGGTTGAAAAAATCCCGCTTTGAATCATTTTTAAAGGTGGTTTCTTAAGCCATCGTATTCGAAATGCTTCCCTGCTTTTTTGCTTTGTAAGTTCTTTTACTCCAATGCGACCAACTTTTTATCACCTAAATATTCAACCATGAAAAGAAATTTTACATTGATACTAGGAATGCTGCTATTATTTGTTAATAGTACACAGGCTCAGTCAAAAGTTTTCACTATCAGTGGCAAAGTCACTTCTTTTGAAGAATCGCTCGCATTAAAAGGCGTAAGCATTCTTGTAAAAGGCACCAACATTTACTCCCGAACCCAGGCGGATGGCAGGTATAGTATTGAAGTACCGGAAGGAAGCGGCGTATTGGTTTTTGAACTGAAAGACTTTGATACACAGGAAGTGATCATCTCCGGCAAAAAACAATATGATGTTGTTTTAAAAAGAAATGTTGGCAATGCACTTTTAAAAAATGATCCCGGACAGGAACATGTATTTGCAGCCCTCCGGGAAGAAAGATTGCTTACTTCTTTCGTATGCAATTCACACAATTACCTGAACAAAAAATAAGCAATAATCAGTGTAATGATGATATTGAAAGCTTGTGCGATGAGGAAAGCGTACAATGGCTTACGGTTCTCGTGTTTAAAGAGGTCGCTGAACTTTGTCTCCAGCCCGATGCTGGTAAATGCCAAAGTAAACCACAGCCCCTGCAAATTTTTCAGTGAGCCTTTTACTTCAGTAATTAATGATGGCTGGATAATAAACGAAAACAAGAGTGAGGCAGCAATAAAGCCCAGCACAAATTTCGGGAAACGCTCCCAAATTACACCCAGGGTTGGTTTCACGGGTGCCCCATCCACACCGGGGTGTTTGGTATATGACCAATAGATCGAGATAGCAAATGCAGCGATGCCTAACAAAACATTCTGTGAAAATTTAACGATGGTGCTGATCTTTAATGCAGTCTCTCCCACCAATGTTCCCGAAGCAACTACGGCGCCTGTTGTATCAATTGTTCCGCCGAGCCATGCACCGGTTACTTCCTGTGAAAGTCCGAGCCAATGCGCAATATATGGCATCCCTATCATCATTGGAATAGCGGTGATCAACACCAGCGAAATAACATAGGATAATTTTTTCGGATCGCCCTTGATTGCACCCGATGTTGCAATGGCCGCCGATACACCGCAAATGGATACGGCGCTGGATAGCATCATCGTCAGTTCACTATCTACCTTTAGTTTTTTACTTACCCAAAAAGCGAAATACCAAACAGAAACAACCACGATAATTGCCTGGATCAATCCCAATGTTCCTGCCTTTAAAATATCCCCAAAGATTACACTGGTGCCTAACAGTACCAATCCCACCTTCACATACAACTCGGTCGACAGGGAAGCTTGCAGCCATGCCGGTACTTTAAAAAAATTGCGGATGATCAGGCCGATGGAGAGACTGATGATCACGGCTTCGAGGTTCAAACTCCTTATCAACCCGCTGCCTGCGATAATTAATGCCAGGATGGTTAAAAAATACAGCACCGGGAAACCCAGGAAAAAACTTTTAATCTCCTTACCCGTAATAATGGTACCCAACCCGGCCACAACAAATACAAACAACCCCTGCAATAATATGAGCAGGATATTTTTAGTGCTTAATACTTTGGAAAACAATTCGCTTGAACTGGCCCAGTTAAAAACAGGCGCAGGCAGTATAAGGCCTGCAAGGGTGATCACAATAATAGCCATTCCCAGTATTACCACCGCCCAGTCCTCGTGAAGTGGGGTATATTTTTTGTTGATGCTCATCTTTTATTTTGAATTGTTTAAATGCTGTTTTGGAAAAATATCTTTTAAAACACGTTGTGCCGCATGATAACCGCACATGCCATGCACGCCACCTCCGGGCGGAGTGGAAGAAGAACAAATATACAGACCCCGTGCAGACGTGCGATAGGGTGAATACCGTAAAGCGGGTCTTGTAAACAATTGCCCGATGTCGATGATACCGCCGTTGATATCTCCACCGATATAGTTTGGATTATAGGCTTCCAGTTGCGCCGTATTCATCACATGTTTGGCTAAAATGCGCTCCCTGAAGCCAGGTGCAAAACGTTCTATTTGTTGCTCGATCGCATTGGTTCTGTCAACCGTAGAACCGTTGGGCACATGGCAATAAGCCCATGCGGTATGTTTACCTTCGGGTGCTCTTGATGGATCAAACAAGCTTTGCTGGGCAAGCAGTACAAATGGCTTCTCAGGATGTTTTCCATCATGGGATTGTTGCTCTGAAAGCGTTATTTCTTCGATCGTATTACCAAGATGTATGGTGCCTGCCTTGTGGCATTCTTTTGCTGTAAAGGGTATGGGGCCATCCAGCGCAAAGTCGATCTTAAACACCCCCATTCCGTAACGGTATTTCTCAAGCTGCCATTTATAAAGGGTAGAAAACCGGTGACCGGCAATTGCCAGTAATTGCTTTGGGGTGATGTCAAACAAAACAGCATGAGAAGAAGGGAGGGTTTTTAAAGCACTTACATACAAACCGGTTTCTATTTTCCCGCCGATTGAAATAAAATAAGCTGCCAACGCATTGGCTATTTGCTGTGAGCCGCCTTTCGGTATTGGCCATCCGCCGGTATGCGCCGCTGTCATTAAAACCAGCGCAATCGCCGAAGTAGCCAGGTTAGACAATGGCTGAATGGAATGTGCGGCCATTCCTCCAAATAAAGCCCTTGCTTCTTTTGTGGCAAATGTTTTCGAAAGATGCGAAGCGGACGTAATTCCTTTTAATCCAAAGGCTGCAAAATTGAGCGGGTGTTTGGGGAAATGCAGCGGTGCCAGCAATTCATTCACCAGTACGGGCCAATCCTTCACAATCGGGCTGATTAGCTTTTGGTAGGCCCGTTCATCAGTGCCTAATAAAGCCGCTGTTTGTTGTAGCGAACCGGTTAAGAGTGCAGCTGTACCTCCATCCAGGGGATGCGCCGCCGCATGTGCAGGCTGTATGTACTCAAGCCCAAATTGCTGCAATGGAAGTGTTTTGAAAAAGGGTGAACCTGCTGCCAAAGGATGAATAGCGGAACAGATATCATGCGTGAAACCGGGCAAAGTCAATTCAGCCGAACGCAAGCCACCTCCGATGGTATCTTTCCCTTCAATAATTAATACGGATAAACCCTGTTGCTGCAAAGTAATTGCCGCTGCCAAACCGTTAGGACCGGAACCAATTACCACCACATCAAACTCTTTTTTTTGCATGCCTCTTATATTTTCGCTTTTTATTTTACGGGTTAACTAATAAATTCAGGAGTGCACCCTCGATACGGGGATATTGAAATGTAAAATTTTTTCTTTCCAAATCCGCTGATACAACCCTCCTTCCTGTTAAAACCAGTTCTGCTTCTGTTTTTATAAAAAATGCGCCAATCTTTACCAGCAATGCAGGGTTAGGTAAGCCAATATATCTTTTAATTGTGTTACGCAGCGCTTTCATAAAATGTCCGTTCGTTACCGGGTATGGACTTGTGCCATGAATTATTCCCTTAAACCCTTCATCAAATACCGCCACATTGATAAGATTCAAAAAGTCGTGCTCGTGAATCCATGAAATATATTGATTCCCAGATCCGATCTTTCCTCCCAGTCCTGCTTTTGCCAATTTAACAAAAGGTAACAATAAGCCGGTATTTTTTTGAAAAACCAATCCCATCCTTAAAAATACTTTCCTGGTAAATGGTGTTGCTATCCCATTGAAAGCCTGTTCCCATTGCTTACAAACCTCTGCTGAAAAGCCCGTTCCGGGAAAAGAGTATTCATCTTTTATTTCATCCAGCCCATCGCCGAATATGGCAGCGGAGCCGGCATTGATCCACACCTTCGGTGGATTTGAAAGGCTGTTGATTGCTTTGCCGATCGCCAGGGTTGCATTGATCCTTGATTCAATAATTTCTTTTTTATTGCGGTTGGTGTAACGGCAATTTACCGACTTACCAACAAGGTTGATTATCGCGGTACTACCTTCCAAAATGTTTACCCATCCGGCCAAAGTTTTTGCATCCCAGTTGACATAATTTATTTCTCTATTGGTTTTTGTTTTGCTTCTTGTGAGCACAAAAATTTGTGTATCTTTTCTTTTTTGGAAATGTTGGATGATGGACTGGCCTAGAAAGCCCGTGCCACCTGCGATTATGATTTTATACATTGATGTATGATATATTGTAGTTAAATGATTCCTAGAGTACGTGCGTTCTGTGCCGAAGCCCTTCTATATTTCTATCTTTTTTTTCTTCCACTTTTTGCCTCCCCAGCCGGCGGGCTGCGTAACTGCAACGCCACTGCTTTTGCTTCTTTCGAAAAATATGCTGCGCATTTTTCGAATCCCGATTTCATCGGGACCGAACCAAAAGAGGTGGCTTATGCAGTTACTGTTAGAAATCGAACAATGGCTCATCGACCAAAATACTGTCATTGGTTATATGATCTTGCCGGGTGACAGATCATCTGCCATGCGGTCAATGGATTTACGTTTCTATTTTAAAACGCCTTAATATTTGTTTGCCTTCCCTCTACGAGCGGGTACTTTTTTTCTGCTTTATCCAGCACCACATAAATTGAATCTTTAAATTCATTGATGCCTGATAAAATGATCCTGTTTTGTGTTGGACGGCTGTAGTGCAATGTTTGCGTCTCCTCCTTATGGTTACGGTTTTTATTTTGGAGGTACAGGATATTATTGATGGTATCTGCTTTGTAAAAGAAATACCTCCTATCGCCGGCCATGCCGCCTACCTCCCAGCGGGTAACTCCTAAATCACGATTCTTTTTTTCTTTCTTTAATTTGTCTGCATCCTGGGTATTTACCTGGTTCAGGGCCGCATTCTTTTTATCGCCTTTTACCCTTAGCGGCGAATAACCAATCATCCTGTCGGCAATTGCAGCACGATTGGTTTTATAACTTACCGTTGACCAGTTTTCAAAAATGGCATCCTGCCATCGTATGGAATCCTGTGGTGAATATGGAATGGATTTGTTGTTCAATCGGAATTCTGTTACATTATAATATCCCTTCGTTTGTGCCAATCCGGGAGTGCTCGGTATATTATAATTATTGCCGTTAAAAAATCCATATGCCCATAGGCCTGCAGCCACCGGAACGAACAGGAAATTAAAAGTAAATTTTAACCCCGTTCTGAGAGATCGTTGCCATTTTTCGGGGAGGGTGGGATAGTACCGGTAAGGCTGAATAATATCCTGTTCTTTCCCAATCAGCTTCCATATTTTAGGCAAATCGTACCAGGCAATGAAAATACCAATGATAGCAAAATAAGCCGCAGGCACCGCTACACCCGCATCATACGCGTGATTGGCGATACAGATGTTAAAAGTAACCACTGCGGCCAATGCGGCGCCCAGCACCGACGTTTTCCTGTGTAACAGAAGCAAGCCTGGTATGATTTCAGCAAAGCCTAAAAAAACTGTGTAATGAAAAGAAACGCCCACATGCGACCAGTACAATTTCTTTTCTGCAAAATCAATGAAAGGCGTATTCAGCATACCTTGCGTTGGGTACACCATCTGCATCGGGAATGCTTTTTTTAAGCCCCAGCCAATCATCCCATAGGCAAGGCGGTAACGGGCCAAAACCCTTATCCAGTAATATAATTTATTGTATTGGGTAGATTTTTTATCTAGTAAGGTCCAGGTTGTTCCAGCAATTACGGCAGCAACCAACACCAAAAAAAGATTGATATAATTAAAGAGGCCGAAGACGCCTTCTTCAGATTCTATCAAAATGATTTGGGGTGGCCAGAACGCTACAATGCTTTGAAAATCATTGTAGGTAATCTTTGAAAATTCAAGGCTAAACAAGTGTTGATAAAAAGCCGGGTAGGTTGGTATGCACAACAAAAGCATGTATATAAAACCGATCCTGAAGGCAATTTTTTGCAGCGGGGTCCAATTTTTCTTTGCCGGAACTTCTTTTGTTGCCGGCCGGGTGTTTGTATCGGTTGCACCAGGTAAAGGAGCACTAATGGTTGCATTTGACATATCGAATATTTTGTATTGAATGGGATAAAATTTAAATCTTGACCGGCTTTCTCCTTCCTTCAAACATCATGTATTTTTTGTTGATCCTGGTCAACACTATATGTACCGAATCATTGGTTTCATTGGTGCCGTTTAAAACGATGGTTGAATCATTGGGCCGGTCATAATGCAGGAACATTTTTTCGTTCCGATGATGTATGTTTTTATTTTGAAGCGAAAGGGTTTGGTGTATTGTATCTGCATCGTAATAGAAATAATGCCTTCCTGCATGCCCGGCCAGCTCGTAGTTTCTATCGATATCCTTTTCCGCTGCGATTTCACCACTGGAAAAATCTATCTTAACCGGCTTATTCGATTTGATGGTGAGCGTTGACCATTTTTCAAAGATCACATCCTGCCATCGGTTGGGATCGGTTTTTGAATATTGGATCGTGTCTTTATTCAGTACAAATTCTTTCACATTGTAATAGCCATAAGCATTGCTTAGACCGGGCGTTTTTGGAACTTTATAAGGATCATTGGCATAGCTCTCAAAAGTTTTATAGGCGAACAGCAACACGAATGCGAGAAAGGCCGATCTCAAAACCAATCTTGCCTGTTTCAATTTTTTATCAGAAAAATCGGGCACCAGTTTATTTGCTTTTGTAGGCAATTCATTCACCAGCAAATTGTACAACCTCGGAATATCATTCCCAAATAAGAAGGCTGCTAACAACACGATAAAACTGCTGATCACTATTTCGCCGATATCATAGAAACCATTTACCACGGCAACATTTCCTATGAACCCAAATATCAACCCTACACCAAATGTTACGGTCTTCCGGTTTACTAATAAGAAAGCAGCAAGAATTTCAACGAAGCCCAAAAAGGATTCATATTTTGGAGCAATACCCACCGTTTGAAAATAAATTTTCCATGCAAAAAAATCTCCGTAGTTGGTAAACAGGTCACTTAAGGAAGGGTAAGGCATCTGCAACGGAAAAAGTTTTATGAAGCCATAAGTAACCAATACAAAAGCCAGGCGATACCGAACAACCACCCTCAGCCAGTAATAGAGTATATTATATTCCTTACTATTTTTATCGGCAAGGGTCCATACGACGGTTCCTATACTTGCAATGATGACAGCAATGCCCCAGTTGGCAAAAGCACCGATACCGTATGTTGGCAGATGATTGACGGCAATAAACTGCACCTGGTATTTAGACAGATCGAACAATTCATGAAAATGCAAATGAAGCCAGTTGATGGAAAAGATTTGCCTGAATATTTTCCAGTCCAATGGAAGAATCAGCAATAATAAAAAAATGAAGAAAAACCGGAAGAGTACTTTTTCCGTTGTGCTCCATTCTTTAAGATGCAGTGCTGGACCAGCAATTTTGTACAGGAACGAATTACCTGGTGGTTGCACTAAATTATTCGAGGGTGCAACTATCGGTGAGATGGAAACTGTTTCACTCATAATGAAATAATTAATGGATAATAACAATGATTAGTAACCCGGATTTTGTACCAGTGAAGGATCAGCCAGTATTTCAGAGGCGGGAATCGGGAAGATGTATTTAGCGGGATTGGTCGCGTTTAAAACGGTGGCTGCCCTGCCCGTTCTTACCAGGTCGAACCAACGAACCGGTTCCAAAGCAAATTCAACCCTACGCTCATTTTCAATCAGCAACAAAACATCTTCTTTGTTGGATACACTTGCGATTGCGGTTAATCCGGAGCGCACTCTTACTTCATTCAGATCACTGACAGCACCCGTTAAATCAGGTGTTGATTTCTGTGCCCTTGCTTCGGCCCTCACCAGGTAGAGTTCTGCTGTTCTGATGACATAGTTTGCAGCCGTATTGGTTGGAAATATCCCCCCGATAAATTGCCCGGCAGCATTCGCGACAGACAAAATTTTTCTGCCGCCCCCAACAGTTGGATCATTTAATAAATTATGTATCACTGCCTTTGGCTCCAAAGCCCGGTTACTTGTATTCCATAAGGCGTAACCCGGATTTACCGCATCAACACTATAGGAGAGCTCCAGTACAGATTCGGGTGTTCCCGCAGCAAGTGCAAAAGGTTTTACCAGCTTGTAATTGGGATTAGCCAATACAGTATTTGCATCCGCTTCAGCTTCGGCGTATTTTTTTTGATAGAGATATACCCTTGCCCTCAATGCAGTAGCAGTGAGCTTCCTGGCACGGTTCCTTACGATGGTTGCGGGCAATAAAGATTCCGCTTTGTTTAGATCAGCAATCACCTGGTCATACACCTGCGACTGCGAACTTTGTTTTACGCCAAACTTATCCGCTACCTGTTTTGTGGGCGCTAAAAAGATCTGCACATTACCAAACAATCTGCCAAGGTCGAAATAAGACAATGCCCTGATAAAATAAGCTTCGCCCAACAACTGGTCCCTCAAAGCTGCTGTGAGGTTAGCATCCGTAATGAGGGGAACTTTTTCAATGATATGATTGGTACGGTTGATCGTATTGTAGCCATTTAACCAAAAAGTTGATAAGAAAGCGATATCAGACCGCAGGTCATAGTTGATCGTATTCAGATCGGTTTGGGCATTGTTCAGCGACTTCACATCACCGCCTGAGAGCAATATCGTGGTTTGAAAAGCGCTTCCGTAATTATTGCTTGCCAGCGAACGGTAAGCGCCTCGTACGGCGGATTCTGCAGACGACTTATCGAAAATGGTGTTCTCATCCGAAACACTATCGAAAGGTTGCACCTCCAGGTATTTCTTGCAGGATACAAGCGATAAAGCGAATAATATTATTGGAGTGATCAGTATTTTTTTCATTGCTGTAATTATAATTTGTGGATGTTTAAAAAGAAATTCTGGCGCCTGCCTGTACACCAATGGGCTGAGGTGGAGTGGCAGTATCAAGGCCATCAAGATTTTGGCCGGCACTTCCGGAAGATTCAGGATCAGCACCAGTGTATTTGGTAGCAATCCAAAGATTTGTTCCCAGCAGGTACACACTTACTTTATTTAGCCCGGCCTTTGCAATCAATTTAGCAGGCAATGTGTAGTTGAGAGTAACTGCCTTCAACCGTACGAAAGAACCATCCTCCAGATAACGGCTGTTTTGTTCTATGTTATAATTGTTACCAACACTGGTAACCCTTGGAGTATTGGTGATGTCACCGGGCTTTTGCCACCTGCTTAGCTGGCTTGCCAATATCGACCTTGAAGCATCACGGGTGCCTCCTCCTTCCAGTATGTACTTATTGAAATTATATACATCGTTGCCGTATTGATAGGTAAATAAAATATTCAGGTCAAATCCTTTGTAGGAAAGCGTGTTGGTGAGGCCGCCAAAAAACTTTGGTATTAAATTGCCCAATAATTGCCTGTCTGCCTGCGTGAGTTTCCCATCCTTGTCAACATCATCAAAAACAGCATCACCGGTTTTTGGATCCACATACAACTGCTTGTACAACCAGAAACTTCCCAGTGGCGCTCCCACCTGGGTTCTCCTGTATTCACGGGCTTCAAAGGTGATCGGGCTGATGAGCTTTTCGGCACGGTTAACATTGCTGGCAATATTGAAGCTTGTAGTCCATTCAAAGCTGCTGGTTTTGATGTTCGTAGAATTAATGCCCAGTTCAATGCCCTTATTACTTACTTCGCCTGCATTGGCCAAACTGCTGCTATAACCTGTAGATCCGGGAACCGGCAAATAAAGCAATGCGTCTGTGGTATATTTATAGTAAGCATCAAGGTTGATGGTGATGCGGTTTTTAAATAAACCAAGATCAAGACCGGCATTGTAAGTGGTTGTTTTTTCCCATTTCAAATTGGGATTTTCTAACTGAAACGGAGCGATGCCGGGCTTCTGCCCATTCACAAGATCATCGGGGTACTGGCCATTGCCCGCCCAAAGTCCACGGGAGGCATAATCATTGATACCATTTTGGTTGCCCGCCAAACCTACACTTGTCCTGAATTTTAATTCAGAGATTTGTTTTACATTCTCTAAGAATGATTCCTGTTTGGCCCTCCATGCAAATCCTGCGGCGGGAAAATATCCCCAGCGGTTATTGGCACCAAACTTAGAAGACCCATCCGCTCTTAACGATGCTTCCAAAAAATATTTATTATCATAGTTATAATTCAACCGGCCGAAAAATGAAGCCAGCGTTGATTTTGACTGACTTTGAGAAGAAGTTCTGACCGAAGCAGCAGAGATCTGTTGAAAAGAATTGTTGGGAAAACCCTGCCCCTTTGCGGCAACAATATTTACATTCACTTCCTGTATGCTGTTGCCTAACAGAGCAGTAATGTTATGTACTTTATTAATCGCTTTAGTGAATGATAATAACTGTTCGTTCTGGAATACGGTGTAAGTTGTAAGCACATCATTCCGGTAGCCGGGCGGATTGGGAGCCCCGCCAATAATCGTTTGGTCAGCGAAAAATTCCCGCTCATGGTAATTGTTATAATCCATGCCAACCGAAGTTTTAAATTTCAGTCCGGGTGCGATATCAAACTCAACAGATTGATTGCCGATATAGCGCAGGCTTTTTGTAGAAATATTAGTGATTTCCGTATTGGTCAGGTTATCTATATTTTCATAGATCGAGCCACGGGCAGGAGTTCCATCGGCATTAAAAATTGGCAGGTAGGTTGGATGATGCAATGCGGCCAATAAATGCCCTGCCTGCTGACCGGCGCCTCCCCTCACCTGTTGACGAAACGAACGGTATACCCCATTGCTCGAACTAAAAGTAATTTTCCGGGACAGCTTTGCATCGAAATTAAATTTGGCGCTTGATCTTTCAAAACGTGCAGGTTTCAAAATGCCTTCCTGGTTGGTATAGCCTACGCCCACATTATAACGGATCTTTTCACTTCCTCCCAAAACATCAAAATCATAGTTCTTAATCTTTGCCGTTCTGAAAACCCTGCTCAACCGGTCGTAGGTTTGCTGGTCTTCGGGGTTGCCTCTTCCCGGCACGCCATTGATCACTTCGCTTACCGGCCGGAAAGGCCTGTTGGCATAGGTTTGATTCAGGCTGGGCCTGTCGATGCCCGAATTGATCCACTGCTCATTTACAATGGTCGCATGTTCTGGCCCGGTGGTTAATTTCCACAACCTTCCGGCATCAGCTTTCTGCCATCCGTTAGAAACATCAAGTGTGTATTTTGTTTTGGGCGAATTGTATTCTCCTCTTTTGGTGGTTACCAATACAACACCGTTGGCACCCCTTGATCCATAGATGGCAATCGCACTGGCATCTTTAAGTACTTCAATGGATTCTATATCGGCGGGGTTGATATCCGCTAAGGGCGAAGTTTTTTTACTTCCAAGATCAATGGTAGCAAGTGAATTGTTATTTACAAATACTCCATCAATCACATACAGCGGATCATTGCTTGCGTTGATGGAGGCGGTGCCACGCACCTGCACTTTTACACTTTCCCCTGGCGTACCGGAAAAAGTATTTATTTGGACCCCGGCCGCCTTACCCTGCAATTGTGCATCAAAACTTGCAACGGGTATATGTTTTGTTTCCTGTGCTTTTATTTTCGTGATGGCACCTACCACACTCTTGCGGTTCTGCGTAGCATAACCTACCAATACCACGTCATCATTGAGTTTGGCATCACTTTCAGTTAAGCGGATCTCAACATGGTTATAATTATCTACTGGTATTTCCCTGGTGGTATATCCTACATAGCTTACGATATAAACCACGGGCACACGCTGACCCGTAATAAATTTAAATTCTCCTTTCTTATCACTGATTACTTCATGCGTGGTGCCTTTAATATGTATGGTCGCACCTTCCAGCGCAGTCTTCAATTTTTCGTCAATCACCTTTCCTGCAAGGAAAACATTGGCAGTTTGTGCAAAAGAGGTTGAATGAAGGCCCAGGCAAAACACCATTGCAAAGCCAATAAAATAAATAGGCCGGTAAACTGATCTGTTCATAAACAATAATTAATAATTTGGGTAACATTCACCGTTGGGTGAAATGAAAAAAGATAAAAATGATTTAGCGGCGGGCATGCCGGTAATGCACCCGTAAAGGCATGAATTAAGTACCACCCTTAGATCCAGGTACCTGAACAGGATGCATCACCGGCACATTGCCGCAAAGATTTATTTGATTGGAAAACGAATCAACAACAGCAACAACAGGCAGTGTTGATCAAGTTGAGAATGGCCACCTGGTAACCTGTACGGACAGGTTCATGAAGGATAATTGCACGCATTGAAAATATTTTTTTGGAATTTTACAATGATCACTTGTTGGTGGTAAACAAGTAATTTTTATTAGTCTACTATTTTGGTAGACAAATTAACGACAAGTTTTTATAACTGCCAAAAAATATTATATCATCTTTTAAAAGAGGGTCGTTTCGGGGTTTTTCAAAGTAGGATCACCTGTATTTGCTTAAGAAAAATTTTGCTGGAATCATTGTGTACTTGCTGATAGTTTCCAGGGGCAACCGCTGGTGTGTAATCAAGGGCGGCTGAAAAAACCTATAGTCATAGACATCTACTCTTGTATACGATTCCATGTTCCAGGAATGCATAATTAGGGTCTGCTGAATTAAGTGTAAACTCTTATTCAGCTTCAATTTGAAAGCATTTCAATAGTATCCATGTGCACGGGATCTGAATAAAATCACTGAAAAGCCTTGCAGATAATGCTGCATTCAGAATCTCCTTTAAACCATATCTTTCGCCTCCACAGCCGGCGGGCTGCGTAACCGGAACGCCGCTGCCTTTGCTTCTTTCAAAAAATAAGCTGCGCATTTTTTGAATACCGGCTTCGCCGGTACCGAACCAAAGGAGGCGGCTAACCCGGTTACTGGTAGAGAAATTCGAACAGTGGCCGCATTCAATTTCACATCGTCTTTATCAATCAACGGGTTCAGTTTTCTATGCGAGGCTATTGATAGAACTATCCGAACCCCTGGTAAAATATTCGTGGCAGTGGCCTCGAATAAAAAGTGCTAGAAAATTTCAACAGGATCCGTTAAAAAATCAAGGCTGTTTGAGCCGGGCATATCATTCAAATTATTATACTACTGCCGGCGAGTTCCTTGATTTTAAGGAGCCTGTTTAAATTTTCAGCCTTTTTATTCGCAGCCTTGATTTTTTTTGTTTCTTTTTTTTATCAAGAAAAAAAAGAAAAATGAACCTATTCTCAGAATAGGAATGTTACTCTAATCCTATTATTTCATACAAATATCAATAGCTACTGTCTAGTGAAGTCATCATCTGCAAAGTGCTTCAGCGTTTCCTTGCGCCTACTATTTCAAAATTCAGAAATTACCGTGTTATTTTACTTTTTCAGCAAGCCCTAATTATTGAATCTAGATCATCAAAAATCTTGCACCTCGTAATTCAATCTTCCGGGAATAAAACATTAAAATAATTTAGCTGAATTTTTTAGCTGAAATAGAAATCTAAAACGGCACCTATCCCGGTGAGCCGCTGGTGCGTCTCCTATACAACTCAATTTTGTCGGGTCGGCCTCATAAAAAAGGCGTTAAGAAAATTTGAATGCTTGTCGTTAAGAAATGAAATTGATGTTACCAATGCCCGGCCTTGCTTTTTGTTCGTAAGTCGCACAAATGTTTGGATATATTTTACTGTTGTGACTAATTTCATTTTAGACAAGCATTCAAATTTTTAGCCTTTTTTATGCAGCCTTGATTTTTTTGTTACTTTTTGCATCAAGGCAAAAAGTAATTGAAGTCTCCCGCTGCGGTTGTAATAAGCGAAACATAAGCCAGGCTTATTTGGGCACTCCTGACCAACAGCCAAACCCAACACCATATACACCAAATGGTGCTCTTCGGTCGTTGGTCAGGAGACGCAACGACGGCTTTCTGAATAGGATATTTTCTTTATACCCGAAATAATGGAAGACAAAAATGATTGAAAGTTTTTCTGGTTTTCAGCAGGCCATAAAACACGGGTTGTATCAATCCAAAATATTCAATGGTAGAATACAACCGTAATTCATTCGTGCCAATTCGTGTAATTTGTGGCAATAAAAAAGCGGCAGCTACTTTTGCGGTTTCATAAGGAGGGTATCTCCAAAATGTGTTGGCTTCAATATATCGAGTAAAGACTCAGCACCCTTGCCATAGCCTTCAGGGTAAATGTATTTTCCAATTTCATCTGCACGCTTCAGCTTTTCAACCGGCAAACGTTTGTCACGTGCATAAGGATCATTGCGTATGCCGGTAACCTGCCAGCTCACTTTTACCAATGGCTTATCAGTTTGTATGATGAATTGCCGCCCGGTTATTTCCTGGGAAATGATTGCCTGCGCAAACTGCCCTATGCAGGTAAGCTGGTACCTGAAGTCAGTATTCAAAGCATCAAACCAGTCGGGCATTGTCACAATGGCAAATCCTCCGCCATCGGTGGTTACGAGACCATCGTAAATATTTTTCATATCGGGCGATTCAACAAAGGAATGGATGAGATATTTTGTTTCAGGCGCCAGTGGATGGTCGATAATGAAAGATCCCGCTGACTTCTGGAGGGTACCACTGACTAGTGTGGTTCCTCCTACAAATATACCGGCGTATCCACCTCCGGTACCGGTGCTGACTTCACCACGTACTCCCTGCCTGTTCACATCCGTACCTTTTGCAGTACCCTGGAGCCCTATAAACACGCCCTCCGACAGCAATCCTGCCCCACCGTTTACCTGTGAAATGGCGTAAACACCCAAGGCACTCGCGCTTACGCCTACAATCGCATGTCCCCCTGTTGAATTCCCGTACAAAGCCTCGCCACTGTTAGTGGTAGCATACAAGGCCCTGCTGCCCGTTGATGTGATATCCACCCGGGCCTGTGGTGCAGTGGATAGCGATCCAATAATAACATTACCACCGGGAGATTGCAGCCAAATGTTTCTCGGAGTAAACGACGAATAATTAAAGCCAAATATGTAACCCGCGGCTGCACCAGGCCCAAATCCAATCGCAATACCATTTCCGGCGCCCGAAGGCAAGGGGGTATTATCGCCCTGGAACCAACTCGTTCCGTTTACATGAAGACGCGTTTGCGGAAAGAAAGTGCCGATTCCAACATTTTGTGCAATTGTGGGGCTGCTTATTAAAACGGTTAAAACAACGAGCGTGGAGCAGAGGTGTTTCAATTTCATAAAAAAAATTATAATTGAATTTCGAACAAATAAGCCGTAACACAAACATTATTTATACGTTTCAGCAGGTCATCTTTTCTGAAATACCGGATCAATGCCTGGAAGAAAGGGAAATGTTTAATTTAATTCTTTGAGGGAATAGTCTAATATGGGTAATCCCATCGGGTTAGGGATTATGGATTAATCGAACCGTTAGCGCTGTTATAGTAAGGGGGTTATTTCTCCCGGGTTTATTGTTTTCATTCGTGCATTCGTGGCAAAAAAAATAACGACAACTCATCGCCGGTCAATAAACCTTACGGGCTTTCGGCCTGATTCAGGGAATTGCAGTTTTTGGATTGCCTCAGCGGTGATGTATCGTATGTGCGGACTAACCCTAAGCCTAGCCTGCAGGTAGGCCCTGATTTTCCGATCTGTTTCTTCCGTTTCATTTACAGGTAATAAATGAAGCAATACTTCATCCAAACCTATTTCGTTTAAATATACTTCTGCCACATAATCCCGCACATCTTCCATCTCGTGCAGCAGGTCAAAAAGTGCAGGAGGATACAGGGTAGTGCCTTTATACTTGATCATCTGTTTCTTACGCCCCACCACCGGGGATAAGCGCATCGTGGTTCGTCCGCAGCCGCAGGGCGCATCAATGTATTGGCAGATATCACCCGTTTTATAGCGTAACAAAGGCATTCCTTCCACACCAAGCGTTGTAATGGTCACTTCGCCGGGTTCACCTGAAGCGACCTGCCGGTTATTTTCATCCAGCAACTCCAAAATCAGCAACTCGGGCTGGTGATGCCCTCCCTTTCCTTCACTGCATTCGGTAAAAGCTGTCTGCATTTCTGTGGAGGCATAGGTGGAATACAATTGAATATCCCATGCCTCCCTAATTTTCTTTCCAAGTATGTTCAGGGAGAAATCAATATTGCGGATATTTTCACCAATGCAAATTGCTTTTTTAACCGAAGTTTGATTGATGTCGATCTGGTGTTCCTTTGCAAATCCGATCAGCTTTACAATAAAAGATGGCACTGCAACAATAGCAGTAGGTTTCAACCGCAAAATTGTTTCCCACTGCAATGAAGGAACTCCCGGCCCAAGCCGGATAATACCTGCACCTAATTTGCGGATGCCGGCGTAGTAAGCCATACCCGCCATAAACTGCCGGTCGAGGGTAAGCATGAGCTGGTATACATCGTTCGTAGAACCATCAGCGCACGAAAAGGAAGCATACTCATTATAAGCCAGCCGTTCCAGGTCATTTTCAGTTAATGCTACCGTAACCGGGCTGCCCAATGTACCGGAGGTAGAACTGTATTCGATGATGCGGTTACGGGCAACACAAAAAAAATCTTCATTCCTTAACTGGAGACTTTCTTTATCAGTGGTAGGAAGAAGCGATAGATCCTCCAGCGTTTTGATATTATCAATATCAATATGGTGGATCGAAAATAGTTCCTGGTAAAATGGCGAGTTACTGCTAAGGTATTTCAAAAGTTGCTGCAGTTTTTCTTGCTGCATTTGCGTGATTGAATCTTTTGGCTGGTAGGCTGTCTGGGGCGAATACATATTGTTCTTTTGATAAGCTATTTGGTTGGCATTACTTTTCTATAATTACCACCGCCGATGCAATCGATTTTAAATGGGTGAGTGA
Organism: Ferruginibacter sp.; assembly: GCA_025963635.1. GTDB lineage: Bacteria > Bacteroidota > Bacteroidia > Chitinophagales > Chitinophagaceae > Ferruginibacter. The sequence continues at coordinate 16,221 of JAOQAK010000080.1, read as the reverse complement.
AACAGAAAAATTTACCAGGTTCATGCTAGCTACCACGAGCGCCGTATTGCCCAGCAGGTTAATCATGGGCTTTCCGTTTTCATCATGCGTGATTTCAATTTCATTAAAGGCCGTACCATTCAGCCAGCCCGTTCCCAATGCTTTTAAAAATGCTTCCTTTGCTGCGAAACGGGCCGCATAATGTTCAAACTTGTTGGCTTTCGGTTCACAATAGTCAATTTCATTTTTAGAAAAAACCAACTCTCTAAATCCTGACTCTTTACCGATCTTTTCAGCTACCCGTTCCACCTCGATCATGTCTGTGCCAATACCTGCGATCATCTTTATTTAATTAATTTGTTCGAACAAATCCTTACCTGGTCACTCGCATGCTGCTGTTCTTTTACGGTGGCGATCTCTTTTGTGAGCGCCATTTTATACATAGCAAGCGCTTTTTGCAACTGCTTTTTTTTGTATAAATAATCCCCCGCAAGGATATAGCTGTTATAGTAGTTGGGATTGCTCGCCACCAGGCTATCGGCATTTACCTCCCCGCCGTCGGCAATGCGTTGTTTGATGGATCGGAATTGCTGGAAATTTTTATAAGCCGGGGTGGTCAAAAAAGAATCTGCGGGTATCGTAAGACTGGCTTCTGATATCTCCCTGTCTTGCTGCATACCCCTTAGCGCAAACACTTTGTTTAGATCATACGCGATGTACTCACCCAATTGCCATGGAGCGGTGGAAACCCATACCAGCAGTTTCTGCGGTTCAAATACTACCGAATGATGTGCAATAAACTGGTTGATGGCTTTTTCATTTCCCATCCCAATGTCTGCATTTTTAAGACCTCTTTGGTCCCTTAAAATGGCAATGGTTTTTTGTACGGTATTTTCACCATTGGTATTTAGCAATTCCATCATTCGTTGATACCGGTAGGCCGAAGCGCTTTCATTGAGTTGTTGAATGTTTTCTTTGGAATTTACAAGTCCCTTTCCCTGGAAATGATTGGTGCAAACAATAAAATCTTTCTGCGGATCATATACATCCAGGTCGTCCGGCGTTTTTTCGATCACCACTGCTTTGTGATCGGCCGCAGATGCGACTAAAAAAGATTCGGACACAAACATTTTCCTGCTTTTTGCAATCGCGATGGCTTCTGCAATATTCTTTGCATATTGTAATATCTCCCTTGTTACCAGTGACACCGGTGTTGCCGAACCATAAGGTATTTTTGTTTTGGCCGCATTGATGGTTACTGCCAGCCCCTTTTCATTCATACCGGAAACGGCGCCGATAAATCCACCCCAGGTGATGGTCATAAATTTGTAGCCTTCCGAAGGATTTTGAAATTCAACAATCTTATCCTCTGCAAATTTATCTCCCACGTAAAAATCAAAATTTCTACCAATGATCATGGTGCTGTCTTTCGATTTTGCATCCCAGGTGCCGAAGGAGGTACATCCCACCAGTGCAAGGTTTTGCAATGCATGCCCGATATCATGCGCCGCATGATAATTTAAAATTCGCTGGTAATTTGAGCCGAGGTATTGGTACTTGTCAGAGGCGGACTGCGAAATACCATAGATCTCCTGTTTGTATTCTTTGGTAACATTCTTATCAAGATCGCGGTTGAACCACCCGATGAAATATTTTAGAAAATTGCGGTAACTATCAGAAGGGATCATCTTGCTTATCTGCTCACTAAAATGATCCTCCTGCCTCACCACCAGTTCTTTTGTAAGCTTACCATTAAACACACCGCGTTCAGAAGGATTGCCCTCAACATATAATTCGTACAAACCACTTTTGCTTTTCCTGAACCAGTTATTTTGTAGCGTATAGAAACCCGGACTAACCTCCTTCCGTTGAAGGTGTAAACTATTTTCCTTCTGCAATGCCGGCGATTGAATGCTTGAAACAGACACCACGTAAATTATCCCTGTAATAATCAATAGCAGGAATATCCCAATAACATATAACAGCCTTTTTACGAGCCTTTTCCGTGCTGTTATTTTTTTTATTTTTTCCATGTTCTGTAATAATAATTCAATGTCGTTTACTTAACAGTTTTATTGGATTATAATGTCACCTCTTCCGGGTTAATACCTTTTGGATTACCAATGTTCTATAATAATGTCAGCCTTTCAGGCTTTAAAATCCCGAAGGGATGATATTATTATAGATTCGATTTACTTTACTGTTAAACACAAACCCTGAAGGGGTGTCATTTTCACGCTAAGTAAATGACATTGAGTTGCCGTTTCTTCCGCGACAAAGTAAAATCGTTCAACTGGCCCTTCCCAGTATTTTTGTTCCGGGCTGTGAAGCAATTTGGATCATGCTTGCATCGCCCTCTTGTACTTTTTCAGCATTGGGAATCTTTAATTGTGTTATAAACTTACCTGTTGTACCCTGTTCAACCGCTGACGGGGTTTGCAACCGCCGTCAGGGTTGAGTTCCCCTTAACTGTGGAAACCACGTGGCCCGTAAACGAACTAAACACTATTCGCACAACGCCGACGGCGGCTTCCGGCCCCATCGGCGGTTAACCAGTTATACTCCTCATACACAACCAAAAATTTGCCTGAAAAAAAATACAGGCTCACAAATTTTGCAGTGAAACCACCGAAACCATCCGCTCCGCTTAACGGATTCTTCTACGCATTTTTTATTTTTTCAATAACCGTTTCATTGCCCATCAAATCGATACAAGTTACCAACCCGCTCATCGCTGCTCCTAAAATCCCATGTAAATTAAGATTTTGCCCTGTAAAATAGAGATTCGGCAATTTGGTGCGGGGAGAAATTAAGGTTTTAATCGGGTCTCTAAAATCTTTAACGATTCCGTACATCGACCCATCGTCGTTACCGATATAATCCCGGTAAGAAAGTGGTGTAGCGGTATAATATGTTTTGATGCTATCCCTGATCCCCGGAAATTTTTCTTCCACGCAGTCGATGAGTTTTTCTGCTTTGGCCCTTTTGAAAACATCATATGCTTCTCCTCTATCATCGGTTTCAGATACCGTATTGAAAGTATTTTCCCATTGCTTTACTTCATCATACCGCATATACCCCAATACTGTCATTGCCGACGCATACTCCTTTGTTTTACCGGGCGAAAAAAAGATCACATAACCCAATGGCCAGTTTTCTTCCGTATAATCCGCCATCGACCATACCCTGCCTTCCTTGAAGTAATAGTAATTATAGGGAGAATATTTAAAACTGTCTTCTTTGAAGATGATGTTGAGGGTGAAAGTGGAGATCGAATTCTCCAGGCTTTTTATGCGGTTCCTAAACGCATTTTTTATTAACGGAGTTTCTGTAATCTCGAGCGTTTTTGCCGGGTGGATATTAGAGATAAAATGATCACCATATATTTTGCGGTCGCCATCAATCACTACATGACTCACTTTCCCCTCCTCTACCACGATCTTATTTACCGCACAGTTGCGCCGGATGATGCCACCACGACTATGTATATTCGCTGCCATCAGTTTGCCGATCTGCGACCCGCCATTGATACATTTCCACGAACTTTCGATGTAGCTGTTGAGTATCATCGCATGCACATAAAAGGGTGTTTTACCTGGTTGGCCTGCATACAACATATTATTGCCCACCAAAACCGCCTGCAGTTTTTTATCACCGGTAAGGGATTCTACAAAACTTCTCGTATCAATTTCCAGCACATCCATTTTTTCGGCAAAACCGCCTCCTGTCCGCAGGTTGTATAGCGGAAACCGGCTGCAAACTTCCTGTATTTTTTCACAGTATAGCCTCAGCGCTTTTTCTTCATTGGGAAAATCGGCCAGCAGGGTATTGATAAAGTTTTCGTATCCCTGCGCAAATGCATATTCCTTATCATCATTTTCAATCAGGATCTTATCAAACACGCCATTCATTCGCTGCAATTTCAATTTATCCATGATGCCCAGGTATTTAAACACCTGGTAAAGGTTTTGGCCTTTGTCCAATCCGCCCAGGTAATGCACGCCGGAGTCGAAAATGATCCTATCCCGTACATAGGTTTGCAAACAGCCGCCGATTTGCTTGTTCTTTTCAAGAATGCAAACGCTGTACCCTTCGCGGCTAAGCACATCACCACAAACGAGGCCGCCCATCCCGCTGCCGATAATCACAATATCATACTGATCTCCCGTCAACCTATTGTCAGTTTTTTAATAAATATATAATGTTTGAAGTAAACTTCGATTCATCAATTTCGCTGTATCCAATGCCATGCCGCGATGCAATTTCACTAACGAGGTTGCCTGGTAAAAAAGACAGTCCTTCGGGCATTGTTTTATTAAACCTGAAAAACTTCGTTGAAAAGAACTCCGTAAACTTAGTACCGGCATGTCTTTTTTTAAGATCGGCGTTGGCCTCCCGTATAATGACGATGCCGTTGGGCTGCAGGTGATGGATACATTTTTCAACCAGTTCCCTTTGCTGCAGCGGCTGAAGATAATGCAGCATATCCGAAACAATGATACCATCATATTTTTCAAAAGGAAACTCCAATGCATTGGCAAAAAAGAAATTGATACCATCCGTTTTGTCGAAGCAATGATTGGCAGTCTTTACTTTCTCTTCATCGTAATCAATACCGGTTAATTCTCTTTTTGGTGAAGCAAATTTTAACATATACGACATAAACCCGTAGCCACAACCAATATCAAGCATTTTCCCTTCTGTTGGCAGCAGGTCGTGAAATAGCTGGTAATTTTTTTCAAGCGACAACTTTACCTTCATATACCACTCCAGTTCGGGGCCTTTGTACAGGTAATTGTAGATAAGCCTGCTGCGGAACCAGGCAGGTTGTTCAATGCGATCGACTGCTTTTTTATATTCTTCCCGGAAATACTTGCCAACAGCTTTCGACCTGGCAACATACCCCACACCAAATTGTGTATCGGCAGGTGGTATCCTTGGTAAAAATTGTATGGTGATCGTTCCGTTCTTCAATAAAAAATCTCCTTTGGTCATTGTATAGCCGGTACCATGAATGAGCATCGGCTGAATATCGAGCTTCAATTTTTCCGCAAGGTAAAAAGCGCCTTTGTGAAAGCGTTTGATATTGCCATCGGCCGACCTGGTCCCTTCAGGAAAGATCACTACCGAATATCCCTGTTTCACCCTTTCGGAGATCCGATCCATATTATTTTCCACTCCCTGTTCAACCGGGAAATAATCCGCCATCCGCACCACTGCTCCAAACACAGGCGAATTCCATACCCAGTTGTTGGTAAACAAGATCAGTTTGGGATGAAGCATTACCATCGATAAAATATCGAGAAAGGATTGATGGTTGCAAACGATCACAGCGGGTGTTGTGAAATTTTCGTGCTGCGGATTGATGATCTCCTTTTTTACATTCGCCATAATGTACATGAGCGACCAGCAAAATTTGGACAACATCACATGATACACATACCTGCCTTTTTCTTTATTGGTAAAAGGGTTCATTTTGGCAAAGATCAATCCCAGGATGGTGAGCAAAACCGCACCGGTGGCAAAATAACAGAAAGCAAAAGCCGATCTTAAAAAGCCTGTGAGTGTCCATGGAAATTGCTTCTTTTCCACCCTCTTTTTTATCAGCAGCGCAAACAAAAAAGGGATCAGTATTTGCGCCATCAATACCACCGAAACAATGCCGATAATAGAAATGAAAGCAATGGACCGCAAGGCCGGGTGTTGCGCAAATATCAACACGCCTAGTCCGGCAATGGTGGTGATCGCTGAAAGAAAAATAGAAGATTTATAGGAGGAAAGATTTTTTCGCCCCGTTTTATATTCCCGCAAAAGCCCGTCCATGATAAAGAGACTGTAATCATCTCCAAGACCGAATACGAGTGCGGATACGATGATATTAATGATATTAAAAGTGATCCCAAATAAACCCATAATACCCAGGATCCACACCCAGGAAATGAACATAGGAATAAAGGAAACCAGCGTAAGCTCAATGCGGCCATAGGTAAGCCACAGCACGATAAACACCAACATGGAAGTCATCAGCGCAATGCGGGTAAAATCAGCATTAATGATGTTTACGAATTTGGCGGTAAGGTATTGTTTGTCCACCACCGTTACCTGTGGATCATTTTCAAATGCATTATACACGACCTGTTTTTTATCGGCTGCACATTTCACCAGGGTTACCACGGTTGAATGGCCGGGTGTTTCTGTGATATAATCGTTGAGAAAATTTTTGCGAATTGCCTGCATACCGGCAGCATCCACGGATTGAAAATCTTTATTCAATAAATTTTTGAAATTGTCAAACGCGGATATTTTAAATCCCTGTGCCGCGCCTTCCTTTTCGAGTAACCCAAATAGTTGTTGCTTTTTTGCCGGTGTCCAGTAAGTTTTCCAGCGATTTATTCTCTGCTGTTGCAGGCTGTCTGAAATGATAAGGGACGAAACACCCGAGTATTTTTTTACGATGCCTTTTTCTTTTAGCTGCTCAATTTGAGTAACTATTTTTTCATTATTCACAAGTGCTTCATTCAATGTTTTTCCTTCAGTAACAAGGTAAACTGACTTCAATGCATACTCGTTGATTTTATTGAGCGCATACTCCGATTGTTTGAGTTTGGCCGACATGAAATTCATACGTTCCAGGTCTGATTCAAAACTCACGTTGCGGGCGGTAAATGCAAAATAAACAGTAAGTACAAGGATGAATAAAACAATGTGCCGATTGTATTCCGGGCGGTAGGAAGCAATTTTATCGATCCACGAGGTTTGTGCCGCCACATGCCCGCTTTGTTCCTTTTTTGAAGCGATAAAATGTGGCAAAAAGATCAGCGAAGCAAGTGAAGCGCCAATTAAACTGAATGCGGCAAAAAGGCCAAGGTCCTTCAGCATTTCAGATTCAACAAGCTCAAGACAAAGAAATCCCCCGATGGTGGTAAAACTGCCGATGGTTAAAGGGAAGGCAAGGTCGCTGATAACTTCTTCAATGTTGTTGGTATGCCGGTAATGATTGAAAAGATGGAGTGAATAATTTACGGCGATGCCCAATATTACCGAGCCGGTACCAAGGGCGATCACTGAAATACTTCCCCTGGTAAAATAAATTGCCGCTAATGAAAACAATGCACCGAAAACCACGGGAATGAGTATGATAAAAGGTGCACGCTTCTTCCTGAAATACAATCCTAAAAAAACAATGATAAAAACAATGGTGATCCCCTGTGTTAATAACGAATCTTTCCGCAACTGCAATGCATTGCCCACGGATACAGCGGCAGCGCCAAAATAAGTGGCGGTGACTATTGAAGCTTTGTTTGAAAGGCTGTCTATAATTTGATCGAGCCCATTTAGCAGCTGCGCATTTTTACCGGTATTGTTGGGAGGATAAGCAGGTTGAATAAACATCACCAGGTGCCGCTGGTCTTTTGTTAGGATATAACCATCGTACAACTCAAAATTTTCGTCGTATTGCAGTTGCTGTAATTTTTTCAACCCTAAAAAGCTGATGCCCACCAGATCGTTGCTGATCATATTTTTAAGAGCAAGCCCGGCCGGTGAAGTAAGGGTTCTGAAATCCTGGGCCAGCGTCTGCTTCACGGTTTCTGGTGCTACGAGGCTATCAATAGCAACGTAATCTCTTTCATCTAAATAGATAGGCAAATGTTCATTCACGGTGGCAAATAATTCCAGTGCAAGGCTATCATCCACCTTGTAATTTACGTGAGTGATCCAGGGGCCAAGTTTGGTTTGAATGGAACTTACGAGTTGATCGGCAAAGTTTACGAGGCTGTCGGGTGCGGCAGCCGCGGTGGAATCCTTCAAGGAAAGGGTTATCACCAGCTTATCCATAAACCGGGAGTTTTTAAATACCTGGTTCAACTGGTCGGTCTTTTTATCTTTTGGTAAGATCTTTGAAATATCTTCTTCAAATTTCACCTGTAGGGCAAAATAGGAAACCAAAGCAAAACTTAGCCCGAATGTGATAAAAAACACCAGCTGTTTTTTTTGGAAGTACCTATAAATGCCTGTGAAAAATTTTGCCATGTAGATCGCGGTTACGCGGTAAGAAGCGTTTTTCTTTTAAATATTTTCAGGAATAGAAAAGTGACCAGGCCCGCTGCAACACCGGCCAAAATTGCCATCGTAACGCTGCCGATAATATATTGTTGCAGGTTTGTTTGAATGGATTGCAGGGTGATGGACCGGCTAAACTCGAGATGCGCTGCATTGGCGCCCATCCATAAAGCACCGGTTTTATAACTTAGAAAAATAATGATTGGGATCATTGGGGGGATGCTGATATTGGCAGCAAGGATCACCAGTACTTTATTTAATTTGAACACCACCGCTAAAAAAATGGCCACTACCAATTGCAATCCCCAGAGCGGCACAATGCCCATGAATATACCGAAAGCTATTGAAAGCGCTTTATTCTGATCGGTATGGGGCGAATGAAGTAAATGGTCATGAACGAATTGCTTCCACTTTTTTTTTTCAAATAGTGCCCTGAAAAAATCTCTTGGTTTGATGTATAGGAAGGTGATGAGCACCAAAACCGTGTTTAATATACTGATCCTCGTGAAATCTTTAAAGGGCCTGAAATGTGAAATCCGTTCCTCTTTAGGGGGATAGTACACTGAAACCGGAACGGAGGCGATCTTCACACCTTTCCAGGCAGACCTCACCAGCACTTCAATTTCAAACTCATACTTACGGGTGAAAAAATGCATGTCTTTTAATAAATAAACCGGGTACAACCGAAAACCGGATTGTGTATCGGGGCAATTAATCCCGGTTTCCACTTTAAACCAAAAATTCGAGAATTTGTGCCCGAAACTGCTTTTGCCCGGAACTGAAGCTTGCTCCATATTTCTTGCTCCGATGATGATAGCATCGGGTAGGTCCCTGAGTTTATCAATAAATGCGGGCAGATCGCTTGCAAAATGTTGCCCGTCGGAATCGATGGTAATGGCAAATTGATAGCCGAGTGAGGATGCCTGTTCAAAACCCCTGCGGATGGCCCAGCCTTTGCCTATATTTTTTTGATAAGTTACTAACCGGATAAATGGAAATTTTTCAACAACTGAAAGCGTATCATCAGTAGATCCATCGTTTATCATTATGATATTAGAGGTGTAAACGGCCACCTGTTCTATCACGCCGCCCAGGGTGGAAGCATTATTATAGGTAGGAATAAGCACACAGACCCTTAACTTATCAAAATCTTCACTCACTGATTCGGCACCGCTCATTAAATATGGATAATTTTTGGGTATAAAATGAAAAGGCTGGGTTCTGTAATAAAGTGCAAATCTATAGTAAAATCACTGGTTTAAGTGAACCGGTTGGTGAGTACAGGGACTCGGCTGGAATTAGAGAGAAGCAAATCGAATTTACGCAGAGACTCGCCTGGGAACCATTAAAAATTGGAGAGAGCGTAGTAAACCCAAATTCACAGGTGAGTCTCTGCTCCAAGCCTTGTGCAGGGCAGGACTCACCGTACTACGGAGCGATTAACTCATTAAATAAGGAAATTCATGTACCCTGAAGTCGCGGCGGGTCCTGCAAGCCAACGCACAAATCCACGCAGAGACCCGCCTAGCAAACTCTAAAATTGAGAAGGTCCCGGAATTCACAGGTGAGTCTCTGCTCCAAGCCTTGCAGGCTCACCGTAATACGGAGCGATTAACTCATTAAATAAGGAAACTCATGTACCTGCTGAAGGGACGGCGGGTCCTGCAAGCCTGCGCACAAATCCACGCAGAGACCCGCCTGGGAACCAAGCGGAGAGCAGCAGCACCCCGAATTCACAGGTGAGTCTCTGCTCCAAGCCTTGTGCAGGGCAGGACTCACCGTAAAACGGAGCGATTAACTCATTAAATAAGGAAACTCATGTACCTGCTGAAGGGACGGCAGGTCCTGCAAGCCAGCGCACAAATCCACGCAGAGACCCGCCTGGGAAACTCTAAAATTGAGAAGGTCCGAAGCGGAGAGCAGCAGCACCCCGAATTCACAGGTGAGTCTCTGCTCCAAGCCTTGTGCAGGGCAGGACTCACCGTACTACGGAGCGATTAACTCATCAAATAAGGAAACTTATGTACCTGCTGAAGGGACGGAGGTCCTGCAAGCCAGCGCACAAATCCATGCAGAGACCCGCCTGGGAACCATTAGAAATTGTAGAGAGCGTTGTGAACACGATTTCACAGGTGAGTCTCTGCTCCAAGCCTTGTGCAGGGCAGGACTCACCGTGCTACTAAGCGATTAACACCTTAAATAAGGAAACTCATGACCCTGCTGAAGCGGCGGCGGGTCCTGCAAGCCTGCGCACACAAATCCACGCAGAGGCCCGCCCGGGAACTTGTTTTATTTCACACCACACAGTTCCACCCACTCATAATTTCGCATTAATCGCGGCACGCATTTCATCTAACTCATGTAACCGGTTTTGTTTCTTTTTCAGCTTCGAGGAAAGCTTGGCGATCTTGTCGTTCTGATCACTTACATCATTGTTTGCAGACCGGGCGCCCTTGGCTTCATTGTAAGCTTTTTTAGCTCTCTTATTTGCCTTCTTTGCATCACTTACACTACCGTTCGTGGCTTTGGATGCCTGGTCGCTACTTGAACTTGCAGCATCCTGCGCATCTGATTCAGCAGACTTTGCTTTTGCCTGGTAATCGGGTAATTTGTTTTGTGCACTCGCCAATTCGGCGGTGAGCTCAGCAATATCATTGCTCACTTTTACATATTCGAGGTTTAGCTTGCCGGTGTCCGCGGCAGTTTTATACTTTTGGGCATACACCGGCAGAGTGGCTATTACAAGTAGTAATAAAGAAAATAGCAGAACAATCTTTTTCATGATTTTTATTTGAACTATGAATTGAATAACTAGGTAGAATCCGCGAAGGAATTATTATGTAACGATACATTTGGGAGATGAGGTGTTTAGCAACCAGCGCTCGCGAAATATTTAGTGGTCTAAAGGTCTGTTATTTTTAACCAGGCAGTGTTACATTATTCACACATTATCGGCTGTGAAATGTTAAATCCACCAGCAGAAATTGATCCCGGATGAAAAGATGCTGTTTTATGCCAGTGTTGGAGGCTCTATCGGCCCTTCTACAAAATACATATCGACGGCTCCTTTGTTTTTTGCCGCAATTTTCCCACGATACAGGCAAGTGAACCGGTCTTTAACCAATTGGTACGTGCTACCCGAAATATTCACCTTACCCTCCTGCCCGCTGCTTTGCATACGGGAGGCAACGTTTACCGTATCGCCCCAGATATCGTAGGAGAATTTTGTTGTACCCACTATTCCAGCCACCACAGGCCCGGTGTGAATGCCCAGTCTCAATTCAAAAAATAATTCATTGGCATTTTCTTTCTCTTTCTTTTTCTGCAGCATAAATTCCTGTATCTCCAAAGCCGCCATCACCACATCAAAAGGATGGGTAGTATTTTCTTCAGGTATGCCACCGGCGCACATGTAGGCGTCTCCGATGGTTTTAATTTTTTCAATATTGTACTTTTTCATGATGAGGTCAAATGTGCTGAAATAATGGTGTATCTCACTTACTAATTCCTCAGGAGTAAGTTTTTCAGAAGTGAGGGTGAAATTCTTAAAATCCGTAAACATAACTGTTACCATTTTGAAACTCCGGGACTTTGCCGTGCCGGTCTGTTTTAATTCCTCAGCTGTTTCGAACGGAAGAATATTCAGCAAAAGTTTATCTGATTTTTGCTTTTCATTTGAAATGCTCACATTTTTGGATTCAAGTAATTTTTCCTGTCGTATGTTTTCAGTTTTAAAATAATAAACAATCATGAAAAGGATCACAAACATGGTGATGTGATTGGCAATAAAGATCGATTGCTCCTGCCCCTTGTAATTAAAAACAGGTTGCATGTGGGAGAACGACCATTTCGCCAAACCAAAGAAAAGCAGATTTGCGAGGAAATAGAACAATATGATCCGGGGCGTTCTGAAGAATAGCACGGATGTAACACAGCTTGGAACAAAAATATATTCCACACCCGTCACAATTCCCCCGGTTACAGCTTGTTCCAAATAAAAAAAAAGGTTGAAGATGATAAACCCGTGGCATGCAAGGGCATATTTACGAAAATGGTTGATGATGATCACCATCGAATAGCCAAATACGCCTATCAAGCTATCGTTTACAATAAACCACGAATCTTTATGCCCAGCATATGCCAAAACATATGAAAAATAGATCAGGAAGGCCCAGGTGCAGATCCCATTCAACAGGCGGGTGCGTCTTTTATCGAATGTAGTTGTATCATCATCAATTCCAATATGGATGACTTTGTTCCATAACGTTTTTAATCGTTCTACCAGGACTGCCACAAGAGATTTATTACCCGCTATATTTGTTTTTGTATCCATGTGATCGTTAAATAACCGCGTCCACTGCCGGGATACCCAAATGCGAACGCCAGTAATCTGTTACAAAGATTTGGTGCGGATCCATTTGTTCTCTCAAATTCTTCCAGTCGGTCCATTTAGGATAATTGTTCTGCAGGTAATCCGGGCCGGTTGCACTGGTGGAAAGGGGGAGCACTTTACCCCAGTGTGGCCGGAAATTAATGTGGTTATCATTCAGCAGGGTCCAGAATTGACTGAAATAATTCTCAGGAACATCTGATGATTTGGCGAAGTACAAAATATTTATCCGGACCGAATCCGTTCCATAGGCAGGACTTAACCAAAAATTGCTCTGTTTGGCACCCAATATTTCTGCCGTATAAAATCCTGTGGCGGTGTATCCTTTTTGTTCGTAATCGGCTTGCATGATATTGACAACACTTGTAGCCACACTTGCTGGTACCCACATTTCGGCGTAGGTAAGATTAAACAATTCGTTACCATATTCCACTTTATCCATCGGTAGACTACCGAGCCAATTGTCCCAAAAAACCTGTGCAGGTGAAGATGGCGTATTCACCGGAAAAAAGCGATCGGTAAGCAGCGGGTAAAAGAAAGGGAATACCGATTCGACCGCAGTCATCAATTCTTTTTCAAGCGGAGTTTCTTCCGCCTGGCTATTGCCCAGTAGATCAAAAAACCAGTCGGGCCAGGTAGCAATTAGCTGAAAGCCCGTAGCAGCAACGGTTTCAGTAGGAAGCGTACTGCCGAATACCGGGGGAAATAATGGCCTGTAGGGATTAGGTTTGAAATCTTCAGGAGTTCCAGTAGCAGGGGTGTAATCTGAGGCGGTCATCTCCTTTGCCTTCCAGCTGATGGCACGATTCAGGGTTTTGAACGGCCACCATAGAATACGTGAAAATTCAGTGGCAGAAATGTAAGCCGGTAAAGAGGGCTTCCCGCTGCTTCCTGGTCCAAAAAAGTCATATTCGCAGTCGGCAGTAAGGGTGGTAGATTGCTTCCCGATAATATTAAAGGCCGGTACGCATTGCAGGATAACTTCGGTAATGATGCCTAGTAATCCCATCGATACTACAACGCCATAAAAGTTATCATTGAGATCATCCGATTTTGTAAACGTGGTAGCCTTGCCTGTGCCATCAATAATGCGGATCGACAATATGCATTCATCAAAAGAATGTTGCATGGTTCCTCCTGACGATCCCGTTGAAATAAAGCCTGCCACCGTTTGATGAATGGCATTGGGTACATTGGGTATCGCAAGCCCGCTTTCATTCAACTGGAAAAATAAGTTATTTGCATTGGATTCTTCTGAAACGTGGGATGGATCAAAGGGATCAAACCCAAGGTTACATCCTCCCCCAACAGTAACCTGCATTTTAGCTTTGTCAATTGAAACACATCTTAACTGGTCCAGTTCGATATTGATATTGTTACCGGGGGAAGCTGTTGTGGGGTTGAAGCCATCTGCGTATACCCCACTGATAACAGATTCTGCTGCTCCCCTAACCCGTACCTGCAATTTGTTTTGAATGGCATTTTGAATCAGCTCGATAATATCGCTTTCACCGGCCGGATGGTATAATCCAGTGGAATCGGGTTGTATCATGATGTTTTACTTTATAATGGTGAATGTTTATAAACAAAAAATGCAAAGACGGCCGGAATCATTACAGGGGAGGAATGTTAAGGTATGGACGCCAGTAATCGTTTACAAAAACCTGGTCAGGATCCAGCTGTTGCCTTAATGCCATCCATTGGTCCCATTTAGGATAATTTGCCCGCAGGTAATCGATACCCTGTTCGCTCGCGGCGTCGGGCATATATTTGGCCCAATGCGGGCGGTAGTTGTATTTCGCCAACCGGGTCCAGAATTTTTGATAAAACTGTCTCGGATCACCCGTATTGTTTCCGAACCAAAATACATCGATGCGTATAACATCCCTGTTATAGGAAGGGCTAAGCCAAAAAGAGTTTGCTTTCGCGGCATATATTTCACAACTAAAAGCGCCGGTATTGGCGGTACTTTCATTGTAAAAATTTTGCAGGTCGCTCATCACCTGCTGCGTTTGTTCAATGTCAATCCAAAGCTCGGTAAACCAAACGGGGAAAAGTTTATCGCTTATCTGGTTGTCCATTGGCAGACCCGTGTACCACAAATCGGCAAATTGCTGCGGGCCTTTATTGGCATTATCGGGCGTATCCACCGTCACAAAAATGTCTAATATTTTAGGCAGGATTAAGGGGAAGAAGGAGACGTCAATAATGCCCTTGATGATATCATACTCCACTTTTTTATCGCTCAATAACTCAAAGAGCCAGTCTGGCCAGGTTCCGATGGCAGTGAACAGAATGTCAGCGCCAAGGGTGGCCAGCGTTGGGCTCTTCATAATAAATGGCACTTCCTGGTAGGGTTTCAATGGTTGTACCGGTAGCCCCATTTTTTCGTAGGCCTGTGCGGCCCATGCATTCGCTCCCTGTTCATCGGTTTGTTTTGCCTGCCATACCACTATCTTATGTACGTTTTCCTGCGGCCACCACATCAGGCGGGTATATTGGGTTTGCTTGCAAAATGTTTGCAAGCTTGGTTTTAAATTACTTCCCGGGCCAAAAAGATCTATTGCACAATCCGCCTCTGTTGTGGTTGCCTCCTGCCCTTCAATATAAAACTTTGGCGAGCATTGAAAAGTGGCTGAAACAATAACGCCAAACAAGCCCCTGGTGGCAACCCCTGCAGCATAAAAAGGGTCATCCGGGTTATCCGGTACGGGCCTGGTAAAGGTTCTTACAGCAGCGCCGGTACCTTCTTCGCAGGTAACAATGTCGATGCTTATCAAAGCATCTTCAAACGAAAATTGTGTGGAACCGCCCGATGATGCAGTAGATAAAAAACCGCCCACGGTTTGATGCGTTATCCCGCCCAGGTCGGGAATAGAAAGATTTGCCTGGTCCAGTTGGTAGAGTAAGGAGTTATCGAGGTTGGAAATTCCTGTGGGGTCCCATGGATCTGGCCCGAGATGGCAACCGGCATCTACTTTTACGGTAGTACCAGTGATCACTACATTGAACATTTTAGAAAGCATTACATACTTGTATTTGCTTCCGGTGGATGAACCTTTTTCTAAAGTTGTAATCAGGGGAAATGAATGTGCCGAACCACGAAGACAAACAATCTCTTTATTGTCTTTTGCCTCATTTACAAGGTCCAAAACATCCTGGAGGTTTTCAGGCAGGAGATATGTAACACCGTCTAAAGGTAAACTGTCCATTTTTTACAAAATTTAATTTTAAATGATTGTAGTTTTTAGGACATACGGGTTACCAGCTTAAAAGTAACAATTATTAAAATATAATTTTTAAATATTCCAGACACAAATTTTATTTGGATCAGACCTCACAGGTTTTAAAAACCTGTGAGGTTTGCAAATACACAATTACTCCGTAATAATTAGGGATTCAGATGGATGAAATTACCTGGTGGATTATCCGAATATTTTATTGAGTGGGATACAGTTGCGACGGGTTGTTGTTTCTCAACATCAAAGGCTACGCCATTGCGTTATTTACAGCTGCCTCAAAG
The DNA here is from genome assembly GCA_025963635.1 of Ferruginibacter sp. GTDB lineage: Bacteria > Bacteroidota > Bacteroidia > Chitinophagales > Chitinophagaceae > Ferruginibacter. Next base: position 268 of record JAOQAK010000080.1, on the reverse strand, counting down.
TTTTGGTAAGTCCCTTCGCTACCTCCGATAGGCGCAGGGCTCCAGCCCTGTGTCTTCCTCGTCTACTACTACCACAAAGTCAATTACATTTCCAATCACACAGAGGCCAGCATTGCAGTTCCATTGTTCCCATTGATTTAACTTGAATAAAATGCCGGCTGATGCTTACATAATAACCGGTAACCACCGGCCTCGTGGATGAACCATGGCATTGCGCATATAGTAGCGCCATTGTTTGTTTTATAGAAAAAAGGGTACCGGGCATTTC
>JAOQAK010000050.1 GCA_025963635.1 Ferruginibacter sp. | reverse complement strand
GGTCTACTCCATTGCTTTACTTGATAGTATTACAAGAGCCTTATGCTGTGATCAATCCACCTTCAAATCAAACTGTCCTTACAATTTGCTGAAACCCTGCAATTACTAACATTGACAAATGGAAAATAATTACCAGTCAACAACAGACCCATCCAGAAAATTATAGGATTCGGGGTTTTTCCAGTCATGGCCGATCTTATCCTTTATCTGATCTTCATCGAGTTCTATTCCTAAACCTGGCCCGTCAGGAATAAGAACAGTACCATCTTTTTGTAATTTAAAAGGTTTCTTCAAATACCCTTCACCCAATGACACCTGCTCCTGTACAAGGAAATTTGGAATGCTTGCTGCCAGGTTTAAGCCGGCGGCTAAAGAGATTGGCCCCATGGGATTGTGCGGTGCAATAGGGATATAATAGGCCTCAGCCATTCCTGCTATTATACGACCTTCGGTTATCCCACCAGCATGACAAAGGTCGGGTTGTAATATACTGGCAGCTTTTTTTTCAAGAAGTTCCCTAAAACCCCATTTTGTAAAAATTCTTTCGCCTGTAGCTATGGGCAAATGGGTTCCATGCGCTATATCTGCCATCACATCAGCATTTTGTGCCTGGCAAGGTTCTTCTATGAACATTGGCTGATAAGGTTCCAACTCTTTGATAATGACCTTAGCTGTTTGAGGAGATATATTACCGTGAAAATCGATGGCAATGTCCATATCAGGTCCAGCAGCATCTCTTAACGCAGCAAAACTATCCACTGCATGTTTTATAAACCGCGGGTTTTCTACAATGTTCGCCGGATGTTCATGGGCCAAACCTGTTTTTATTACCGTGTATCCTTCACTCTTTCTTTTCCTGATATCATCCGGAGTACTTGCACGGCCATAAACTCTTACACGGTCACGTGTAGGTCCTCCAAAAAGTTCATAAACAGGTACACCCAACAATTTTCCTTTGATATCCCATAAGGCGTGATCAATACCACTTAAGGCACTCGTTAGTATTGGGCCACCACGGTAAAATGCATGGCGATAAATGGCTTGCCAGTGATGAATGATATGCCTTGGGTCTTTACCAATTAAATACGGCTCAACCTCCTTGATGGCAGTCTGTACAGTCAGCGCCCTTCCCTCCAATAATGGTTCGCCTAAACCAAAAATTCCGGCGTCAGTGTGTATTTTTAGAAAAAGCCAACGAGGCTTAATAAGAAAAGTTTCAAGCTTTGTAATTTTCACATCCTGCTTATTGGGTAAACGTTCGGGTGATGCTGCATAGGATGAAACAGGTAACGTCAGCCCTACCCCAATTACTCCTAAAACCGACTCTATCGCTTTCCGTCTTGTCATACTTGTTCTTTTAGATTCCATTGTGTTTTATTTTTTATAATGATGAGATGTTACAGATTGTAAATCATTATCAATCTGGTACTGTTAACATTACTTATGAAACAGTAACAGGATCAATAGCCATGCTTTTACCAATTATGAATAGAACCATCTGGAGCCTTTAGAACGGGATGTGGAAATTTTGTTTTAGCAGTAATCTCCATCACAAAATCTGCTTTTTTAGGATCAAATTTTACTCCCAAGCCAGGCCTTGAATTGAGGTATAATTTTCCATTTTTAAAATCTACTAAATCTTCATTGAAATAAGCTGCAGTTGATAGTGCTCCTCCTTCATACATGCAACGGGCAGGGCTACTGGAACCCAAAACATGAACCAATGCAGCCATAGATAATGGACCTGTAGCATGGGGTATCATGCCAACATAATGTGTTTCACACATTGAAGCCAGTTTTTTAAATTCAGAAATACCACCTGTATTTGGCAATGTAAAACGGGTATAATCGATAAGGTGGTTTTCTATTAATTCATTCGTATCCCACCGGTCTCCAAATTGTTCGCCAACAGCCAATGGTACTTTTGTCATTTGACGAACTGTTTTATAAACCCCGGGATTTTCCGAACGTACAGGATCTTCGACAAAATAGGGACCCAGGTCTTCAATCTCGTTACAGATCTTTATCGCATCCTGCATATCAAAGCGGGTATGCAGATCGATTGCCCAGTTTCCCGGCCCCACTGCTGCCGATACAACTCTACATTTTTCTATTGTTTTCTTAACGTTTTCTCCCGGATCAAACCTGTATTGACCGGTACCTCCTGGTGGACCAATACGATAAACGCGGTAACCGGCTTCCATTACTGATCTTCCCGTTTTCTCTTCGGTTGTCCGGTCTAAATCATCAGGGCCACCACGATAACATTCAATATATTCCCTTGTTGCACCCCCGAGTAAATCATATACAGGAACACCAATGGCCTTGCCTTTAATATCCCATAGAGCCATCTCCAATGCTCCGAGTGCATGTAATTTTTCTCTTCCCGGAGGATAGAACATGCCTCGATAGATATTCTGCCAAATGTGTTCAATTCTGAACGGATCTTCTCCAATCATCATTTGGGCACATTGTTCAATCATATCTTTTGAGCCCCCTTCACCAATGCCTATGATACCTCCATTTGTTTCAATCTCAACGATACCACGTGCCTGGTTAAACAAAGGTTTGTTATAGCCGGGTGCATCATAATACCGGATCTTTATGATCTTAAGAACAGAAGTTGAAGCAATTGCAGTAGCCGCATGGGCATTTACCAGAGGTAAGCCTGCAAGCATCCCGGTTGATCCCCACAAGGCATTTTTTAAAAAGTTTCTTCTGAGCATGTATCGTTATAGTTGAAATAAATGTTAATCGATTAAGCAAAAACACAAAAAAAGATCCTTACTCTTCTTTTGAAACTATAAAAATTTACAGAAAACCAGGTTTAAAAAACTGGTACAAGAATAAAGAGAATAACGAATTGGGATGAACAAGTAGCTTCGGACGATTCAAAATAGGTCAAAGTACAAGAGTGCGACGCAACGATGATCCCAAAAATAACAAATGCCGGAACCAAAAAAAGAATTATCAAAAAACAAAAAAAAATACTTATTTATTCCTCAATAATTAATAATTCTTAAATGTATAGTCTTTTTAAAATAGTTCTTCATTTTTTTAAAAAATATTTTTTGTTCCCCGCAACATGATGCTTTTCACTATTCTTTTAAAAGGAGCCTACGTTATGCCAAAATTGATTTATCCTTTACTTCAATACGTTCAACTTTACCAACTAAAAAAATATAAGAACATGCACCCACACAAGCCAGAACGCCAACGAAAATGAGCGCTGGTGCGAAATTGCCGCCACTTATTAAAAGGCCAATAACAATCGGCACAACTACAGAAGAAAGATTTCCTATAAAGTTGAATACGCCACCAGTTAAGCCAATCAAATGTTTTGGCGCTAATGTTGAAACAAAGATCCATGAGATAGCTGCGAGGCCATTTCCAAAAAAGGCAATTGTCATGAAGAGAATAATGAGCGATGTGCTATCGACATAATTGGCTCCGATAATGGAAATAGACAAAATAAGACCAACTATAATGGGCGTTTTACGGGCTACGTTTACTGAGACACCTCTTTTTATTAAATAATCAGAAAGAAATCCTGAGAGCAATACTCCTGTAAATGCAGCAAGAAATGGAACTGATGCTAAAAATCCTGATTTTAAAAAATCTAATCCAC
>JAOQAK010000045.1 GCA_025963635.1 Ferruginibacter sp. | reverse complement strand
TCTTATTTACAATTGACTGAAAATCTGTTATTTATAAAATATAAAATGGAACTTTAACTTTCTGTAGATTAATTTTAATTAACTGATAATCAATCAGTTATGTTAACTATTTGCCGATACAGAAAGTAAAATTTAACTGATTATCAGCAAGTTACAGCTTTTTAGTTACAAATGAGTAACAACTCAAAATATAACAAAAATTGTTAATAACTAATTGTTTTTTTAATAACAATATCGTAAACACTATCAGTTTGCGCAATTTCGAGTGACGACTGCTATTTTTACTTGATACGCTAAACAGAAAACGGCCGGAGAATCACAATGCAGATTTCTTTGGGCGGATCAGTCAATTGCACCGTGTTAATGAACAGCACGATACGGAAGCAATGAAGGGCATACATTTATCTTCGCTGTCATAAGAATCATTTGCTATAAGAATCAAGAAATAACTATCTTGTTTTCATTGTTATGGAAAAGGATATTAAGGATATTATAGGTTTACACATTCCTGATATAACCCAGCATTGGGAAAGCTATAAAGGCCTTTTTAAAAAAGAAAGACTACCGGCGAAAACTATTCTGCTTGCCGATGGAGAGTTAGCTAAAAAAATGTTTTTTATTTCTGATGGAGGCATACGTTTATACTTCAACGATCTGGATAAAGACGTTACGATACAATTTTTTTTTGAAGGCACATTTGTTTGTTCATTGGAGAGTTTTCTTGAAGAAAAGCCCAGCCGGTTCAACCTTGAAACATTGGAAAAAGGAACCTATTATTCTTTACATCGAGACGATTATCGCAACTTGATAGAAACGCTTCCAGCCTTTAAGGCACATTTTGAATTGTTTATTCGCGGACGGATGTTTCATTACATGAATCTGTTACTGGATCATGTCCGTTATTCTCCTGAACAGCGCTATCGTGCCCTGGTTCGTGAGCATCCTGAGATTCTACAACGTGTTCCGCATTACTATATAGCTTCCTATCTTGGCATTACGCCGGTTTCCTTTAGCCGTATCAGAGGCCGAAAATAACTATCATTCCTTAAAACGTTTGGTATAAAGTACCACCAATGGTACAATCAGGTATCCCGATGGGATGGAAATACAACAGGCAAGAAAAAATTCTTTCATCCAAAGGTGAAGAAAACCGTGCCCTATACCGTGTTTGATCCACAGAACGCCGCAGCTCATTATAGCAGTCGAGAATACAGATATGAGCAGGATTTCCAATGCCTGTACCTGGAAACTGGTGAGTTTTTTACGCTGCTTCATGGATAGTATTTGGAAAATTATTCAAAGATTGGACGAAATAGCAAGCATACAGAAAAACATAATTATATGGGTAGCCAGGTATATTATAATTGTCATTTCTATTGTTTTAAATAATTGTTATTTAGCCAACTTATAGGCAAGCACCAATGTTGCCCGATAACCTTGCGTACGGTTTTGTGCTGCTGTTTCCCACATGTTCTTGACCTCTATGAACAGCCCTGTAGGCGTTACATAACCCAAACCCGGGCCAATGGCCAGTACACGTTCCCGCGTATCCGTCAATCCAAAAGTATCCTGGTAAAAATAGCTATTACCCCCTTTACTGTCTTGTGCAAGCTGTTTAAGATAATAACCTGCAAGTTCAGCCCTAAAGCGTGGGAGTACCTCATATTCAAGTGAATAATTTGCATTGTAAAATGAGCCTGCTTTTTCATCAGTACCGATTTTATCAAAGTTATAGGTCAGGTTCTGGCGCGTGCTTAATGAAAACCGTTTGGCAGGTGAAAGGGTGAACGTATAATGCGGAGTTACTGAATAAAAATGCGCGCTGGGATTTATGGTGTAGGCGCTTTGCCAGGCACCGGCAGGTACAACAACATCCAGCTCAAAACGATGATCCAAAGGCATACCAACCAGTTTGCGGTTAAACCATTGAATAAACGGTCCGGTGATTATATCACCCATAGGATTAGGATTTGCAGCTACCGGAACACCCGCAGGATCGTAAGCAGTAATTTTTACCAATGGAACCAGCACCGTCCAGCCGAGATTACCACCGGCCAGCTTCGTCTTACTGATATAGATCAATTGAGTGAGTGACAGCATAGAATTGACCGTTCCGCTGGCCGAAAGCTTGTTTCCGCTGCCATCATAACTTTGATTGGCCGAATAAAGCTGTATAAACTGCTGGAAGTATAAACCGGTACCCGGCGGGCGGCCATCCTGCATGTTGGATAGGCCAAGATTTGCGGGAGGGAGTTTCGGGTCCTGTGCATGGGCATAAGGGCACAGGGCGACTGCAAATACGCAGCCGATAATCATTCGCTTTATCATCACGCCTTAATCGTTAATTTTTAAGATGATTTTATCCATGCTGCCTGCATAGGTTTGACGATAGGCTTCATGAGCGCGTTCCAAAGGGTATATTTGTTCAGCTTTAACCGCAAAAGGAACCAGGGTGCCATCAAGAAATCCGGGTTTAAGTTCATTTAATATCCCGGCACAATCCACCACATCCAGTTCTTGGGTATCTATTCCCACAAAGTTATGCTGGTGACGATAAAAATAAAAAATATTAAAAGATACTTCTTTCTGCAAACGGTCAGCTATAAAGATCTGTGTTCCGCTATGTGCCATTGCATGGTTAGCATCTTCAAAACAAGGGCTCCCTACAGTATTATAAACAATATCAGCGCCATGGCCACCTGTAATTTCCATTACCGCTTCCGGCACTTTGGATTCACTGCTGTTTATAACCACAACAGAAGAATTTGTATAACCACGGTAATGATTACTGCGGTGGTCTACACCAATCACTTTTGCGCCCAGTCGTGTTGCAATTTGGGTGGCCGCCTGCCCAACTTTACCGCTAACGCCAAAAATGAGCACCCACTGCCCTCTTTTCGGTAACCCAGCTCTCCTCAGTCCTTCATAGGCGGTAACAAACGGAACACCTATTCCGGCCGCTTCCGGCAAGGTGATAGTCACAGGTTTCTCACTTACGGCTAAGGTTGGTATGACCAGGTAAGCCGCGTGGCTACCATTCGTACGAATGCCTAATTCGCCACCAGTTCCCCAAACTTCTTTACCCAGCAGCTCTGCAGGCCCGCCTACAATAACTCCGGCAAAATCACGGCCGGTGTAGCGAGGCCAGATCGCCTTAGGAAACTTACCCAATACGGCGCCCACATCACTGGGATTCACGCCAGAATACAATACTTTCACCACACATTCATCTTTTCCGGCTACAGGTTGCTGAATTTCCTCAATATGCATATCCAATGCATTGATATCACCTGATACACTGTTGGCTTTTATCGCTTTCATTTCCTTTTTATTTTTTATCAAATGTCCCCCTAAGCTAATACGCCGGCAATAACAATTGTTAAGAAATGGAGCACATTAGGAAATCACCTCACTGGTTTAAGTTTGCAAACTTAGCCTAAAATGCAGCAAACATCGTGCTGCAAAAAAACCGCTCTACTTTCGTAAAGCGACTGATCTATATAATATAACGGAAAAAAAGCCAGATACACCCCGTCGGTTTTTTACTCATGATCGGTAAAATACTACACTTTAATAATAATCTGATTAGTTTTCTATCCCATCCAAGAAAACGCTTACAATTGAGTTAACCACTAATCGGTAGATATGGTGCGCATTTAAGCAGCAGTATATATTGCTAAATATTGAATTTTGAGTAGCTTTATAGCAAAAAAGCTGCTTGCAATGAGCCTCAATTTTCTGCAATATTTAAAAAAGAATTTGGAATTGACTGATACTCAATTGGAGCAGCTGTTCCCCAGGCTAAACATTAAGATCGTCCCCAAGAACTCTCTTTTATTACGATTGGGGGAAACACGCAGCTATCCTTATTTTGTAGAAAAAGGATTACTTCGTTCTTATTCAATAGATGAAACCGGAAAGCAGCACGTTATTCAATTCGCCCCAGAAAACAACATTATCTGTGATAGGGGTAGTTTGTATTTTAATGCCCCCTCCAAACTTATTATTGAAGCGATAGAGGAGACAACTGTAATCATTATCGATCATCATTATACTGATTATGTCTCCGGATTACCCGGCTTCCATAAGAAGAATGAAATGATTTTGCAGCACCACGTCTGGTATTTACAAAACAGGATTGACTCCCTTCTTGGCGCAACAGCAGAAGCAAGATACCTGGGATTTATCCAGCGATATCCCAACCTTACTCCACGTGTCCCCCAATGGATGATCGCCTCTTACCTCGGTATTACACCTGAAAGCCTTAGCAGGGTTAGAAAAGAACTGGTCACCCGCCATCTTTAAATTGCATCCATAATCATTTCTTACCATACATCAATGCAGGCGGCCTGGCTTCGCCATAGTTTTGTTTTATCATTTCAGCTGTACTTGAAACAAAATAAAAAAGCGGGCTGGTGGGGATGGGCAATAATCTGAATAAAATATTTAATTATTAAAATCATGAAAACTAATTCATTGTTATCACCGGAAAATCATTCTTTGTTACTGATCGATCATCAGTATCTGCAACTTTTAACCATTCGCTCACACGATGCGGCAACGGTTATTAACAATACAACAGCAGTAGCAAAAGCCGCAAAGATTTTTGATATACCGTTGTTGTTAACTTCTGCTTTTGCAGAACGTCAGGAAATAGTAAAAGAAGTAAAAGACATATTTCCGGAGCAGATTCCTTTAGACCGGACCACTTTAAATTCATGGGAAGACGAACGCGTAACTAATTGGGTTAAGGAAAAGGGCCATAAAAGACTGGTAATGGCAGGGCTATGGACAGAGGTTTGTTTATCCATGCCTGTTCTTTCAGCACTTGCTGACGGTTACGAAGTTTATATAATTACTGATGCCTCTGGTGGCGCAAGCCAGGAAGCACATGATATGGCGGTACAGCGCATGGTTCAGGCGGGTGCAATTCCAATAACAACGTGGGCATATGTTAGTGAATTGCAGCGTGATTGGGCGAGAGAAAAAACTGCTGGCCCGGTAATGCAGCTATTTGAAGAACACGGCGGCGGTTTTGGACAAGGCTTAAGATGGGAATGGCAATTGTTGGGCCTTAAGGAAGGTACCAGATAAAAACCAACGGACTAAATCTTTACTGTCTATTTGTACAATACCTTTTTGTGTAAAGGACAGTAAAGAGGTCTGTTGATAATTTATTCTTTTAGCCAAGGCCGTTTGTAATAAATACAACCAAGAACATTGAATAACCATAAAAATTACAGGGGTATGAGATGCCAACAAAACAGCGTTCAAGGGCCATTTTAAATCCTCACTTTATACAAGAAATCCCATTCCGGTTACCCGGAATGGGATTCTTAATTAACTGACTTCATTATTAATAATGAGAAATATAAAGAACGAATAACCTTAAGGCTATTTAAATTTGACTATTTGATCAGGCTAAAAGGCCCTTAAATAGTTATAGTGGCAAATAAATGCTATTTGTTAGCCGCAAGGCCAGTCTTTTCTGCCGCAAATTTCCTTTCGATAGTGTCATCCATGTCCTTAAGATGCAGTTTGGTCAGTTTGTCTAACCCTGGATTTTTTAGCGCACTTCTAAATAATGCCTGCTGTTTCCTAAGCTCTGCTCTTAGTATTGCATTCATATCAGTAACAGAAAAATGATAGTTTCTGCCCATGGTTGACAAAGTCATATCACCAGAGAAAAATGCTTCTTCCATTATTCTGTACAGGTAAATTTTCTGTAAATTTCTTCTGTAGAAATCGATGTTTTGCTTTTTATAAACTTCTTTATAAATGCCATTGTCCATATCGCTGAACAGATTATCGATCGCGTAAACCTTCCCTTTCCCGGTTTGCTCCTGGGTTAAAAGCTGGCTCAACCGATTTCGACTAATAAGTCCTTCGAGAGCCGCTTTTTGAAGCTCGTTTATTTCAATTCCAAAATTTAGTGCCAATTTATTAAATATAGATGTGTTGTACAGCCACATTGGCGTATCAAATAATTGGTTGTTTATAAATTGAACAGCGTCTTTTTGGATTTGAAAAGGCACTATCGTATAAATAGGCCCGGATTGAGCGTTTACTTCTACCGAATGATAAGACCCGCCGACATTTTTAATAGCGTGGCCCATATACAACTGAAATTGACCCCATAAGGCAGTATAATACTCCAACAGCTTTTCCTGATTTTCATTAGGAGCTTCTACCCACTGTTCCAGCTGCGGCAATATTCTTTTTAAATTTTTAATTCCGTAACCTCCGGCTTTAACTGCATTGTCACTAAGGTCTTCATTTTGTGACCGTGGGTCAAGTGGTTCAACTTCTGAACCAAACCATAACCGGTGATTTTTTGTAAGGGAATCAGTTACTACCTTTACCAGCTCTTTTTGCTCTTGTTCAGGCGTCTTAAATTCCGGGTGCCATGTATATGCCCATTTAATAGCCCACCTGTCATATTCTCCAATACGGGGAAACAAACCAGCTTCACTTATATTATCTTCGGGCTGTGCCACGTAATTGAACCGGGCGTAATCCATAATAGATGGCGTATGTCCGTGCGCCTCAACCCAGGCTTTGTCCCTTAGTTTCTCTACGGGCACAGTTGAGCTGGAGCCGAAATTATGGAGTAGGCCTAATGTATGGCCAACTTCATGAGAAGATACGAAACGGATAAGGTTACCCATCAGTTCTTCATCAAATTCTGTTTTTCTGGCTTTCGGATCCACTGCTCCTGCTTGCATCATATACCATTTTTGCAATAAAGACATCACATTATGATACCAAAAGATATGGCTTTCCATGATCTCTCCGCTGCGTGGGTCTGAAATACTTGGGCCCATAGCATTTGCAATTATCGAAGGCCGATAAATGATAGCAGAATGACTGGCATCATCAATACTCCAGGTGCTATCCTGTTCTTTTGTGGGGGCTTCTTTTGCAATAATCGCATTTTTAAATCCCGCTGCTTCAAATGCCTTTTGCCAATCGTTAATCCCTTGCATTAAATAAGGCACCCATTTTTTAGGCGTTACCGGATCTATGTAAAATACAATTTGTTTTTTAGGCTCTACCAGTTCCCCTCGTTTATATTTTTCTACATCTTCTGGTTTCGGCTCTAAATTCCAACGTTTTATATATGTGGTTTTTTCTACCCCCTGCGGATCTGCATCAAAATCTCTAAATGAGGTAGTAAAATAGCCCACACGTGCATCCTGTAGCCTTGGTTTCATTGGCTTTAAAGGCAAAAGCACCAGTGACGAATTTAACTCAACCGTATAACTGGAGTTGGTTGGATTAAGGCCTGCAGAATAAGTTTTAACCGCTTGTATCTCTACGTTGGTGCTAAAAGCATGAATATAGTCTATATAGCTTTTATCATTTTGCTGCCCCCCCATGCCGGCACGTTCTTTAAATAATTTCTTTTGAAAATACAGCACATCATTATCGCTGTTCAAAAAATCAGTTACATCTACCACCATGGCCGAAGAATCCTTTTTTAAGGCTAAAACGGGGAATGAAGCAACGATGGTGCTTGTATTGTTTTTCTCAACACTGGCAAACATAGTTGATGTGCTGTCTTTACTATATTCACCAAATGACAGCCTTTTTAGAAAAAGTTTATTTAACGGCCCTTTTTCAAATCGATAAACGGTTTCACCTATCTGATCGCCCGCATAACCATAATTTCCATTACGCATATCTGATGCTGCTTTAGATACTCGGTTTACAACCAGTATTTCGCGGTTTAGTATGTTATTGGGAATTTCAAAATAGTATTTGTTATCTTTTTGATGAACGGTAAAAAAGCCTGTTTGACTTTTGGTGCCTTTAGTTATGATTTCTGCATAAGGCTTTAAGGTTAAACTCCTTTTCGCGCTATCAGCCTTTCTACTGGCCGGATCTATTACCATCACTCTGGCTGGAGCCACTGGTTTTTTATGTGATATTGCACAGCTTGTTGCCAGCGTTATAAAAGTAATAGCACTATACAATTTGAGCGTTCTTTGTTTAAAATTCATTTGTATTTGTATGTTATCTTGGGTTTTGTATAATTTCTGGATTGAATTGAATGATTACAGGTGCTATTGGGTAAGTGTAACGATTGCTACCTGGTTCGAGCGTATAAGTAGCACCTTTAAACACCCTGGTTACTGTAGAAACGAAACCGGCGTCTTTGCTTAATCGTCTTTGATCAAACCACCAGAACCCCCTGCCAACAAACTCCCGTTTTCTTTCATCAGTAACATCGTGCAAGGCGGTATTAGCGTCGGCAGCGGTTAAGTCGGCATAATCGGCTGGTTTAAACCTCTTTTTTCGAAGCGTGTTTAAAACACCCAGGGCTGTGGCAGTATTGCCGGCACGGGCTTCGCATTCTGCTTTAATCAACATCATTTCTGGCACGCTTAGCCCTACATAAGTCCCATCATTAGCCAATTTTTGCCTGTAGTAACCACGGCCCGTAAAGGTGGCTCCTGGTATTTTTGATGCATCTAAAGTAAAAATTTGATAACGCAGGTCCTTGGTGTTAAAAAGGCTCAGTGCATCAGCACTTAAAGGAAAAACACTCGGATATTGCACGGTTTTTTTAAAAAATATCTCCTCCCGATTGTTTAACTGAGTTGGTATAGTTGTGGGCACGGCAATGTATGCATTCAAATCAAGTAGCGTACTTGTAAGTGCCAGTGATGAATTCGCATACTTCTCGGCCTGCGTAAAATCTCTGGTATTAAGGTAAACGCGGGCTAATAACGCATATACGGCAGCCTTTGAAGGATTGGAGTTAAAGTCTGGCAAATTTGGTAAGCCTGGCAAAGCCGAATTCAAATCAGATAAAACCTGATCATAAATTTTTTGTACGCTTACCCTTGTCAGGTTTGAAACAAAATTTGGCTGCAATACCAGCGGGACACCCGGGTCTGTAGCTGCGGTAGCAGCATCATACTGGGTGGCATACAAGTTTACCAATGTATAATAAATAAATGCACGGTGCACCAGCGCATCTGACAGGGCGAGTTGCTTTTGTGCCTGAGTGCCGCTCTGGCTACCCATAACACCGGTAACAACAGTGTTGCAGATGTAGAGTTGTTTATATAAAGAATTCCAGTCTGCGTCTTGTTCTGTATTGCCGTAATATGCAGCTGCCCAGGTATATACGTTGCTCGCAGCAGAAATCAAACTGTTTTGCCAGGCTGTGGTAGTTGATCCGGCATCATCGCCGGAAAAAACAGGATAAAAATAAGCCAAATTCATTACGTTTGAATTGTACATTAAACCCTGATAGTCTGCTGTCGTTGTAAGCGTTCTTGTTTGCTGAGGCGGAATTTCCACATACTTACGGCATGATGTAAAGCATGTTATAAAACTGCATAACAGAATAGTATATTTAATTTTATTCATGATCTGATAATTAAAGTGATAGGTTAAGATTTAACACATAAGTGCGCGAAGGAGGCAGGTTATTATATTGGCTCGTCATCTGGTAATTCGGATCTATACCTTCTTTATTTGCCACCCAAAGCAAGCCTAAATTACTTACTGTAGTACCCACACTTAACGCCTTTATACATTTTGTCCTCTGCAACAGTTTCTTTGGCACTGTATAATTAAGGGAAATCTGTTGAAAGCGGATATTGCCACCATTCCTTACATTCAGATCAGAATACATATACCTTTGGATACTGTTCAAATTAATATTTGATAGTCCCGGCACGTTTGTAGTAGCCTCGTCACCTGGTTTCTCCCACCTTTGAGCCAGCACCTCGCTGTTGCTTAAATAACCAGAAAAACTACTTCCCTGCGGATAAAATGATTGATCAAGGTTATTCAACAAAAATTTATTCCCTAAATAATAGGTTATTCTTGTTGACAAACTAAAATCCTTATACCTTACTGTATTGGTAAATCCTCCAAAATAGGGCGGCGTGCTTCTGCCTGCGTAAGTCAGGTCCTGGGGTTTAACAGTTGTTGCAGAAGTAGATGAAATAATACTTCCGTTAGCTGCATAAATCTGCGACTGACCCTTATTATCTAATCCCGCCCAACGATAAACAAAAAAACCATCTGTAGGATATCCGGTAGTAGGAATAGGAGACCCCACTGTTGTGGTGGTGTGCGGGAAATTCGTGTCAGTAACATCATTGGTGTTGTAAGAAAAATTGAAATTTGAGGTCCAATTCCAGTTTTTAGTTTGCACCACCTGTCCTGTTAAGTTAACTTCTATACCATGGCCCGTTAAATTACCGGCATTATAAATAAGATTTGTCCACCCGTAGGTTGGGTTAATTGGCAGCCCCCATAATATACCGTTGGTATGCTTATGGTATGCATCAACTGTTAAATTAAGCCTGTTTCCAAACAAGGTGGCATCTATACCTCCATTTGTAGTTGTTGTGGTTTCCCAACCCAGGTTAGGATCGCCCGGACTAATAATAGTTGAAACGGGTAAATGTGTAAGCAGGTCAGTAGAGCTCACATTAATGGTTGTAAAAGCCACCCCATTAGTCGGAACGTTCCCGCCTGCACCGTAGGTGCCGCGTAAACTTAATGCGCTAATCCAGTTGATGTCTTTCATAAAAGTTTCCTTTTTTAAATCCCACCGTAAACCCGCAGACCATAGCGGAATGGCGCGTTTACTTCTGTCAACCCCAATCATGCTATAATCATCAAAGCGAATGCTTCCTGTGGCGTAGAATTTATCAAAAAGAGAATAACTTGCATTACTATAATAAGAAAGATACCGCTGCGTGTTTAGATATATTGTTCCATCGCTATATCCCAGTGTTGTGGTTGAACCATAAATGGTTTTGTAAGGCACCGTTGGATTTACAACAACTGAGGTAGACAGGTATTCATTGTAACCATACCTGGTTTGTGAGCTTCCCTCAAACTTTGTTTGTCTTATCTCCGTACCGCCTATCATCTCAAAGCGCTGATCCTGCCAGCTTTTGTTTATATTGAACTGTGCGCGAAGGCTGTAATCATCCGTATTCGTATTACTTGTATAATCAACTGCACCTACGGGTACGCCATAAGTAGCAATGCCGTTGGTAAAAGTTGTACCAGTATTAATTAAACTACGTGTTGCATAACTGTCCAGGTTTTGAAGCCTACCCTGGTCTGCAATTGCTTTTTGCAGTTGGCCTGACACTGTAAGATAAAGCCAATTTGTCACTGTTCCTTTTATTGCACCATTAATCCTAAAAGTGTACTTGTCATTGATAGTATTGTTATAGTTTAATTCGTCGAGCGTATTGTAGGTCCACGGCATGTATCCTATTTTTTGCAAACTATCAGAAACCCTTGAAGTAAAAGTAACAGGCCTATTAATTGAATTTCCATTATTATCAACCAGCATCTGGTACGGCGTAAACCCAAAAGGCCCAAAGCCTAATGCGCTTAATGCCGCGCCATTAACCTGGCTTTTTGAGTAAGAATAATTCATTCCGGTAGTAACGGTTATTCTTTTATTCAAAAAATCATTAGTAAGGTTAGAGTTCAAGGAATAATTCTGCGCGTAATTGCTTTTGAAAACCGGCACATCATCTGAGTAATTTCCTGAAATGTAATACGAGCTGTTATCGCCGCCGCCTGATAATGAAAGATTATTTTGCTTGGTAACAGCTCTTTGAAGTAAATATTGCTTTAGCTGACTTACGTTTGAACGATTTGAAAGCACATTTAAAGCCGAATCTCTTTGAGTTGCAGTAGCTGTACCTCTTTTTACCCTAAACATCCAGTCTTCTGCTTCGCTGATGGGAGCAAATCTGTAATATGAATTAGGATCTGTAAGAAAACCCTTATTAAATAACTCCTGCTCAAGATTAATGTATTGAGCACTTGTCATAGAAGTCATATTGGAAAAATTGGCCGGAGCAGATATACTTACCGTTGAATTTATGTTGATTGTTGCAGTACCTTTTTTACCCTTTTTTGTGGTTATTACAATAACCCCGTTAGCCGCTTTTGATCCCCATATAGAAGATGCTGCAGCATCTTTCAAAAAGGTAATACTTTCAATATCGGCTGGGTTAAATGTACTAAGGATTGCATTTCCGGAAGTTAGGGGTTGTGTAGAAGCCTGTGAGCCAATAACGGTTCCGGATGTGATATTTGTAATATTTTGGTCTATTGCCGGGAAACCATCGATAACAATAAGGGGCGGAGTGGAATTGGAATAGTCATTAACCCCTCTTATCTGTATGGTATTGTTACGTAAATCAAACATTACCCCGGGCACTTTTCCCTCCAGCCTTTCCATGAGGTTAAGGCTGGGTGTACTTTCAATATCTTTTGCCGTGATGACATTATAAGATCCGGTCGTACTTTCTCTTTTCATCTGCTGATAACCGTTAGAAACTACCACTTCCTCTAACTTTTGAACCGCAGTAGTCAGTTTAACAACAAGGTTATCAGAGGCCTTTACTACCGCTGATTGATAACCAACGCTTGAAACAATCAAGACGGCACTATCCGGTAAGCTTTTAAACGTGAAATGTCCTTGTGCATCAGCTACAACCAGGCGATTAGTGCCTTTTAATGCAATGGTTACACCTGGTATAGGCTTACCGGTTTCAGCATCCAGAACTTTACCATCAATATTTAACGAAAAGAAAAAGGTTTTAACTTTATTTAGAAAATTTGCTTCCTTTTTCTTAACAACAACCGTCTTATTAACTATTGTATAAGTTAGTAATTGCGGGTCTAAAACATTATTAAGTACATCTTCAAGTGGAGCCTTTACAAAATTGGCATTTACTTTTAAATCTTCATTCACTTTATCCTCTTGCCAGAATACATTATAACCGGTTTGCTTTCTTATTTCGGTGAACAATTGCTTCAGAGAAACATCTTTTTTTGTGAAAGTTACCTCCTGTGCCATTCCCGCAGCGCTGACCTGGAGCAGGAAGGTGGTCATAATAAGTACAGTTAGTTTCATTATACGAACTATTGAATTACTTAGACAGGCAGAATGCCTGAATCGGATCAGATCCTTAAATTTCATTACATTTGTAGTTAGTGGATTAGTTGAAATAGTTAAACACGTCTCTGCTGAACACTGATTATGACCGGGGATGTTCGTAGCATTCCCGGTTTTTTGTGTTCATGGGTTTAGTAAAGTTTATTGCATGACAGTTATCCCCCTTCCTTCAACTTTGAAGTGAACTGAACCTGTTGATTCCAATACCTCCAGCAGTTGGGAGATGTTTTGGAAACGGGATATGGAACCGGAAAAAATCTGCTTTTTAAGGCTGCTATCATTAAATACCACGGTTACACCATACCACCTTGAAACCTGCAACATAATTTCATCAAGGTTTTGATCATTAAACAAAAACAACCCGTTTTTCCAGGCCACGGCCTCTTCCGTATCTGCTTCAGAAATTTTCAGGTTGTTATTGGCCAACACAGATTGCTGTCCGGGTTTGAGCAGTTTGCTTACGCTGCTTTGATTTTCGGTTACTTTTACGCTACCTTCTAACAGGGTTGTTTTTACAGCGGGTTCATCTATATAAGCCTTAACATTAAAATGCGTTCCTAATACCTCCACAACCTGCTTGCCGGTTAACACCCGGAACGGTAACGCCTTATTTTTTGCAACTTCAAAATACGCTTCACCCGATAATTCCACCTTTCGTTCCTTTACCGAAAACCTTGTTGGGTATCGCAATGATGAACCGGCATTTAACCATATTCTGGTTCCATCTGGCAGGTTTACCTGGTATTGCCCGCCAAAAGGAATCTCTATTTTATTATAAGGCGTGTTTGTATCATTTCTAACTGACCCATCCAAATTACGATACGTCAATTCCCCATCAGCAGTTTTGATAATATTGGTACCTGCCTGTTGTGCCAGGTTCCCAACTTTAGTATCGGTTAAACTTATTTTTCTGCCATCAGCTAAAGTAAGAATAGCTTTATTGCCGCCGGGGGCTACATCGTTTGAATAGGATATTTGCTGGGGTTTGCTTTTTGTTAGATAAATGTATGAGCCTACACTTACTAACAGTAAAATGACCGCCGCAGCAATGCTTGGCCACATTTTGATTATTGGCTTAGGTTTGGCGACTTCTTGCAGACGTGTCCAAACTTTATTAACTGAATGTTCAACAAAGTTATCGGGTAGAATTATTTGATCATCAGGTTTCCAATTTAAATACCATGTTTCAAGCAAGGCAACTTCCTTTTCAGTGCAAGTGCCTTCTTCATACTTTTGAAATAGTTCTTTAATCTGTTTATTGTCCATAGTGAAAGATTTTCATCCCCAATTTAAACTATAGACCCTTAAATGCCCCGGAACAGGTAGATAAATTAAAAATAATTTCACATTATTTTAACAACTGCCCGGTTTTTTGAGAAAACAAACTAAAGTTTCATCAAAAAAAATAAATAAACGACTAATCCAAGCCGAATTCTTAATGTTTTTAATGCATTGGTAATTTGTTTGGAAACAGTTTGTTCAGAAATATTTAGCCTTTCGGCAATTTCTTTATGACTAAGATTTTTTTGTCTGCTTAGTATGAATATTTCACGCATTTTAGGTGGCAATGCGGATATTTCGTTTTCGATTATTTTCACCAATTCATTAGAACGAACCCGGTGATCGGTAATACAATAGCCTTCACTTATAGAATGTTTTATCGATGCAAAATAATCAGATTCTATTTGTTTATGAGCGATTATCTTAAAGATCCGGTTACGCACTGCGGTGTATAAGTAGCCAGCCACCTCAGTGTTAATAGTAATTTCAGCTCGTTTTTTCCACAAAACAGCAAACAGATCATGTATTACATCTTCTGCTTCTTCCTGATTATTTAATCGTTTATACGCATGTATAAATAATAAGCCTTTATAACGATCGTAGATTTCAGCATATGCCAACCGATTATCTTCGCGTAATAATTGTAGAAGTTCCTGATCAGTAAGTATACTAATAATCGACATGCTTAAGATATCCAGCAAAAAGCAAATGTATAAAATCAATAACAAACACCACTCGCTCTCGGGTTATTTCTTTCCAGATATTTACTTTATAATTGACCAGCCTTTCAATTGAGTAAACCACTCCGCTACCACACCGCAAAAGCAAGCTGAATTTACAACGCTTCAAATGGCACTAAGCTCTCCTCAACAATCAGCCCACTCTTGCAAAAGCCCAGCAAATGCGGTCCTTCCAGCAAGCCATATAATTCATGCAGATCCTTATCGCTGCCTGTCTTGCTAAGCACAAAAGTTTTTTCGCCTATACTGCTTAAATGCGCACCATATCTACCGATTAACGACCAAACATCCGGATTGAGCCCTTCGGTGGCAATACGGTAAAAACCAACCTTTTTCAGGCCGTCTTCAGCGCGATAGGTGATTACGGCGAAAACCTCTATTATTTTTTTCAAACGTTCGGTAAATGGTAAAACCTCCGCTTCCGGAACATATCCCTCCAGGGTGATCAAAACCAGATCACTAATGTCTGTACGGGAAACATTAAGGCTGTCCACTTCATAATTTTTCCGGTTAAAGTAAACCAAAATTTGCCCGAGAAGACCTTTTTTGTCAGTAGCATAGATGGCGAAGATACAGCGCCCGTTTGTTGTCAATGTTTTTTTCATGTATAAAAATTGGTCAAAAAAAAACCCTCCGTTATTGGAGGGTTACTGTATGATTTGAAAAGTACAAATACGATCAGGTCACCCTCCAGGGAATGGTCAGCACAATAATAATAATTACAATAATCCCTTCCGGACAGCTGGCAGCAAGCCGTGGGCATGGATAGTTTATTATTGTTTTTATCGTGTTCATGGGGTTATTTGGTGCAAAAATAAACATTTTTACTTTATACCAACTAAAAATAGTAGCCGTCTTGTCACTGAAAAACCAAAGTTAGGAAAGAGTGGCCTCGTGTTCGATATCTGTACCTTTTGGGTCACAAAAGCACGATAGTACCGAGGATTACCGTGCTTTTTTATGAAGTTATTCTATTACTGATTTCGTTTAAGCCGGCGACAGGTAGCCACCGGTAAGGGTCAACGGGAATATTTTATATGAAAAAATTCTATTGCCTGCTCAATTGAATTGAAATCATGCGCCGTTTTACCCAAAATTCGCGGAAACGTAAATACCGGTTGGGGTATTTCATGTCCGCCCCCATTAACCGTAAATAGCTCGACATAGGTATTGCCAGATTTATCCCAGCGTTTTGCCTCAACCGACCGGGATATACCTGATGATCCATTCGGGCTCTTTGTTTCCTCCGGTACCCCTGTTATTCCATTACGTTTGGCAAAGGTTTCAGCGGTTTCATTAGCAGACATGAAATCCCCGATTTTTTGGAGGCCGAAAAGGCTAGCCTTGCCGCCATGATAAGACACGATCGGATCTTTGGTTCCTTCTACAAACATAATCCGTGACGTAGCGCCCTCCTTCGGACCGGCATAAGTGGCCGGGGTTGGGAGATTGGCACTAACAACGCAAACGGCACTAAAGAACTGCGGTTTTTCTATTGCCAGCCGCATAGCCATTTGACCGCCATTCGAAAATCCAAAAACAAATAATTTCTTAAGGTCAACCTGATGCGATTTTACAAAAAAGTTTGCAAGTTGCTGGATGAACCCCACATCATCAATATTTTCCTTGCTGGCCGCAGTCGGAGAATTCTTTCGAAAATCATTCCAGTTGCCTTTGTAACCATTTGGATATAATACAATAAAGCCATACTTATCGGCCAACTTGTCCAGTTCATATCCTGTCCAACTCCTCATTTTCTCCATGTCCATAGCTGTACCATGCAAGGCAATAATCAGGGCGGGCCGCTCAGGGAGGTGCTTAGGGATATAGGCAAGATAGGTACGATCAACTGTACCACACCTCATTTCTGCATGCATGATACTGCTGCTCAATTGCGGCTCCTTGGGAGTAGGAGCATAGATAAAATATAGATAACAGATACCCAAAGCAGCGATAATAGTGCCGGATATAATTGCGGCAATCATCATTTTTCGTTTCATTTTATGTTTTTTTAATCCTTCTCATCCACTATTTGCGAGGCGCATGACCAAAATACATCAGTTCCCAAACAGCAGATTTCTCTTTAACCGTGTCTGTTATTTTATCCCCTTCAAAACGTTCTATGGTCACCTCTCCTGTAAACCGCATATAAGCTCCGTCAAATCCAACCAACTTTACAAGCAGGGCCTTGACTCCTTTTATATTGTCGGCAAACCGCTGCCTCAATAAATCTTTCGACCGCTCAAATGTAACACGGTAATGATTGGCGCCATCATTAAAATCGTACACTAACCTATTGGCTATCGGTTTTTTGGTATACTCATCTATATAAATATCACTGGTTGAAAACTTCACTTTAGTGAAATCATCTGCCACGATCTTACCATCGCGGGCCAGCATAAATATTGGTATAACCGCATCGCTATACTTGTCGGCAGCCGTAATATAGGAGGCAATAACAGAATAATTACCCACCTGTGCCCGTCCCCAATACCAATCATGAATCAACTTCAGCATCGAAACGTCTCCCCAGTTGTGGTCGTGGTACCCAACTCCCTTTATCGCTTGGGTCCGCCCCGAAATAGTAACCGTCCCCTCTACATTCCCCTGAGGAACGGATGGCAGCCATGCGAAATAATGACTGTTTGTTCCCTTTTGAAAGTTTATAAAGCCGGTATTTGGACGCCAGGACGGCACAGTCCCACGCAAAGCGATATCCGCTTTTACGCCGTCAATATCTACATGGATAGCATAATCGCGCAGATTACCGCTAAACGAATTCACACCGATCCGAACGTTGCAACTATCCTTGGAAGCCGAAAAATTACTGGAATCGATTTCTACCTCCTTGTGGACCTTAGTACCATCGGGCCTGTCCAGATCAAACGAGACTTTCGGTTTCAAGGGTTTATCCGGCATGATTTGGTCTTTGGTATAAAATACGATTACCAGAGAGGAGCCGTCGCTCAGAGAACCATCAAAATACCACCATTCATAGGTGCCAGGCCTCCCGATAGTGCGCATCCCGTCTTCCCATGGTTTTATAACAGATCCCGACAATCCCAGTTTCTTATGGTCGCCCGGGGAAGTTTCCATTGCGGCAGTCGCCTTGCCCGTTTGTCCGTAGCAAACACTTAAACATGCAAAATTTGTTAATATGAATTGTGCAAGTCTTCTTGCCATTTGTTTGATTGTCATCCTTTTCTGAATTAGTTAGAAATAATTTCTGCAAAGATTCTCTTATAAAATTCTTATTTTTTATATCGAAAATTGTAAGAGGGATCGTTCCCTATGAATAAACCGGCTGATACAGTTTGCTTTTAACAAATGAAACAATATCTGCCGGTTTATCAACACCTGCGAGTCCAAGTTCGAAAACTTTGGTGGCAACCCGAACCGCGATATGAAGCGCTACATCCGAGATTTTGTGTATGGGGGGATAGATCAGCCCGCTTTCAAAATCCTCATCCGTTACCTGCTCAGCCAGGGCTATTGACGCGGTGATAAATAGTTCATCTGTCAATCGTTTTGCTTCCGTTGCAAATACAGCCAAGCCCATAGCAGGGAAGATATAGACATTATTACCCTGCCCCGGAACAATTTTTTTCCCATCGTACACTACAGGGCTAAAAGGGCTGCCGCTTGCAAAAATAGCTTTTCCTTTGCTCCAAGTATAAGCCTGCTCGGCGGTACATTCAGAGTGGGAAGTAGGATTCGAATAAGGAAATATGATAGGCCTTTCATTGATAGCCGACATTCTTTCTATCACCTGTTGGTTAAATGCGCCCCCAATGGTACTTACGCCAATAATAGCAGTCGGCTTGATCTGTGAAACAGCATCTTCGAAAACATTAGAGGCTTCAGTATTATGGGCGTATTTCTTTTGGTAATCAGTCAGGTCGGTTCTTGAATTAACCAATAAACCATTGATGTCAAACATGTAAAATTGCTTATAGGCCTCTTCTTCAGTTTTACCCTCCTGCATAAGATGAAGTACAAGCAGATCGGCAATGCCTACAGCTGCCGCTCCGGCCCCCAAAAACAAAAAACGCTGCTCACCTAAGGGTTTTTTTGAAAATTTGCTGGCTGCGAGTAAGCCTCCCGTAGCTACGGCTGCTGTACCCTGGATGTCATCATTAAAGGTGCAAATTTTATTGCGGTAGGTATTTAAGATCTGGATGGCATCTTTTCCAGCAAAATCTTCCCATTGTATACATATTTGGGGAAATACCTCTGTAATGGCAGTTACAAATGCTTCGATAAAGTCATCATATTCTTTTCCGCGGATTCTCTTTTGTTTTAAGCCCGGATAAAAGGGATCATTCAAAAAGTCCTCATTGTTGGTTCCTGTATCTAAAGTTATAGGTAAAGTATATTCCGGAGGTACTCCGGCACAGGCGGTATAAAGGCAAAGTTTTCCAACGGGTATTCCCATCCCGCATACGCCAAGGTCGCCCAACCCTAAAATTCGCTCCCCGTCAGTTACAACGGTAAAGCGTACGTCTTTTTCCGGCCAGTTTTGAAGAATTGATTTAATATTTTCTTTGTCCTTAATTGAAATATAAATTCCTCTCGGTCTTCTGAAGATATGACCGAATTTCTGGCAGGCTTCTCCAACGGTCGGCGTATATACCAGGGGCATAAACTTTGCCGGATCGTTCATCAGTAACCTAAAAAAAAGCT
>JAOQAK010000029.1 GCA_025963635.1 Ferruginibacter sp. | reverse complement strand
GCGTTCTCGATATAGGGCTGTATCAACATGGGTGGAATTTGAATCGCTTCAGGGTTGACATTTTCATCTACTTTTATTTCATAGTCAAATTTGTCGCGGAACCTATGGTGTTCCAGTTTCAGATATAAGGAAAGAATTTCCTGTTCTTTTTGCAATGGAATAAAATCTTCCTGCGAAGTTTCCAGAACAAGTCTCATCAGCAAAGCAAATTCGGAAAGAAACTGATTGGCTGTTCGTTCATCTTGTTGCCAGATAAATTGATTAACCGAATTTAAAGCATTGAAAATAAAATGCGGATTCATCTGACCGCGCAATGACTTCAGCGCCAGAAGACGATTGGCTAGTTTGCTGGCTTGGGCATTTTTGTAAATGAAGAAAGAGGTAACGCCAATAATGAGGATGATGACCAGCAATCCATAAATGACAAGCTGCTGCCGGAAAACGGTTTGCTGTCCGATGGATACATCTTTCGTATACTCTTCAATATCTTTTTGCTTTCGGATGAGTTCCGATTTTTCAATTAAACGGCTTTCACTTTGTGCTTCCTTGCGGGTTATTGCACTACTGTATTTTTTATAAGCACTGAGTGCTTTGTTAGTCTGACCATTCTTTTCATAAAGGCCAGCGAGGGAAAGAAAAGCGCTTGCTTCCGTTAATGGATTGTCGATTGTCGTGACTATGCGCACCGCCTCTTCAGCTTCCTTAATAGCAGCTGACGTTTCTCCTTTCGCATCGAGGTTTTTACTGATGCCCACCCGATCTTTGCTGACTTCCGCCAGGTTATTCAACCTGGTGTTAAATTCAATGGATTGCTTGCGCAAATGAATTTCTTCATCATACAATTTATTCTGTTGCAGTACAAATACGATCTCATCCTTGGTTTGCTGAACCGATTGTTGTTCCTGGGGACTTACCTTATTACCACTGCGAATGGTGTTTAGCGCATTGCTGTAGAGCTGCTGGTTTTTGTCTACTCCATTAAGGCGAACATCTATTTTCATGCACTGGTTTTCAAATTGAGGATTTTGGGTGTTACGCGACTGAGATGCACTATCTAACACACTTAACGCTTCTTCATAACTCTTCATCTGATAATACACCTCCGAAACAGCAATCGTAAATTCCATTCGCTCCCCGCTGCTGAGCCGAAGGGTCAAAGCCTCCTGATAATATTGAAGTGCAGATGTGTAATCCCGTAGCTTCACGCACATATTGCCCAGACCTCTTAAGGTTGTAACATACTCCGGAGACTTCGTGTGAGTTTCTAGCTTGTTTTTTGCACGCCGATAGTTTTCGTATGCCAGCTTCCATTCTAAAATACCTTCGTTTACTTCGGCCAACAGAATATAGGCACGGCCTTCATTGAACTCATCTCCTTGTGCTACGCTTATCGCTAATGCCTGTTGAACTTTGTCCAGGGCGGCATCCGGATTTGCAACTTTCAGCGCTTCGGCTTTCTTCAACAATTGTTCAGCGCTTGTTCGACTGGATAAACTCTTCTTATACGACTCTTTCTCTTTCTGCCCAATACACGGTCTTGCTATTAGCATAGTAAAGAAAGCGAGAAAAAATAATCGTTTGATCATAGTCCGAATTCTATTCGCCGGCAAGTTAATACTATAATATTTAACGATTTAGCCTTGACAGGTTGTATTCTCCCCGTTCACTCAGTCCCTGCCCATCTTCCCTCAGTGGGTTCAACCCTTCACGGAGTTTAGGGGTCGTATCCTGTTTTTTCGCATAAACTTTACCAAACAAACTCATACAATTATGAAACTACTTCATCATTATCACCTCCTTTCAAGACCCCTTGTATTCCTCGTGGCATTCCTGTTTATGAACTTCAAAACAGACAATGAGGTTGCTCCTGCAAAAGATCAAACGATTATGATGGCGCTTTTGCTTGATACGAGCAATAGTATGGATGGTCTGATCGACCAGGCAAAATCGCAGTTGTGGAAAATTGTAAATGAAGTGGCGGTCGCTAAAAGCGTAGATGGCAAGCGGCCCAATATTAAGATTGCGTTGTATGAGTATGGCAATGACGGGCTTTCGTCTAGTGAAGGCTTCATCCGCCAGGTAAGTGTTTTAACCGAAGACCTTGATGTTATTTCGGAGAAGCTATTTTCACTAAGCACCAATGGTGGAAATGAATTTTGCGGGCAGGTGATTAAAACTGCCTTGAATCAATTGGCGTGGTCTGCCTCAAAAGATGACTTGAAAATGATTTTTATTGCAGGCAACGAGGAATTTACACAGGGAAGTGTATCGTATCAGCAAGCCTGTGATGCGGCAAAGAAAAAAGGCGTTTTAGTAAATACCATTTACTGCGGTAATGTTAATGACGGCATCGGTTTGGGGTGGAACGGTGGCGCCGAATTAACAGGCGGAGCATTTATGAGCATTGATCAAAACAGTAAGACTGCCTATGTGCCGACACCATACGATGGTCAGATTGCTGCGTTGAACGATAAACTTAACGAGACCTATGTTTATTACGGAGCGTCAGGTGAGTATAGGAAGGAACAACAAATTGTGCAGGATAATAATGCAGCAAGTTATGGAGTGGCCAATGTGGCGGAGCGCAGCTTTTGCAAAAGTTCACATGCCTATAAGAACTCCAGTTGGGATTTGGTGGATGCCGCAAAAGACAATGAAAAAATAATTACGGAAACCAGGTCAGACGACCTTCCCACAGAAATGCGCAACATGAGCATAGAGCAGCGGAAGGTATACATCAGGCAGAAATCGGGAGAGCGTACAAACATTCAGGCCGGGATACAATCCCTGAATAAAAAACGACAAGAATTTATCTATAAAAATACTTCCCAAAGCAGTAAAGATAAAATGTTAGATGCATCCATGATGAAAGCGATTAAGGAACAGGGGAAAGCAAAGAATTTGAAATGGCAAGAAGGTTGTTAGTGTTAAGTTAGGTGTAATATGGCCTTTGGGCGTGCCCCTGCGGGTCAGGCTTTCCGTTCCAAGTCCTCGCCACTCGTGCCTCGTGGCTGTGGGCTTTCCACTTCAATCCTTCACGCATACGTCATTTATAATAAACATAACACCAGTTAATGGCAACACCATAGCTGAATGGGTGCAATGCCCATCCCTCTTTTGCCCGTGCAGGTTTCCAACGCCGCAATTAATATAACGCTTGACCGCTTTATCTTTAAAAACATAACTTCCAGAAAATCAATTAGAGTCATGAATATCATTTATAATCTTGCTTTTTTGCTCCTTTTTCAATTCTCGTCTTGCTCTGATCGGGCCCAGCCGAATAATCAGCAAAATCAAAAAAGAGATAAGACTGGAGCTGCAAACATCGTTTTTAAATCTACAGATGGCGGACAAACCTGGCAGGACATTAGCGACGGGTTGCCCGTACCTTTAAAGGATGACTCTAGCGGTGGCAGAGATGTTTTTTTTGCAGATGATACTGGGCTCTGGTTAACTGACGGCAATGGGATATATCACAGTAAACCAAATTTCACGGCTCCTTTTTGGAACAAGGAAATTTTCCCCAACGAACATAGCAGTATTGCCCCTGGTAAGGCCGGGATATTTGCATACAATTACCATGGTGGTGGAATTTTCCAAAAAATAAACGGAACGGGTGTATGGTCGCCGGTATTCACAAATTTCCTGGCGAAACGGGTATTCAGCGTTTCTGAAACTGCCGGAGGCACAATTTTCATCGGCTCCGACAGAGGTCTTTTTAAATCCACTAACAGTGGAACATCCTGGAAACAACTGCATGCTCCAACCGGGGGGAAAATAGTAGAATCAAATGCTGTACTCCTTGCGAGCTGCCAGAGAGGGATATTAAGATCGACCGATGATGGTGAAAGCTGGGCCTTGGTGATCAGTGAGGGCGGCGTGGGCATCGATATAGAACGCATCGAAGGTGGATTCGCTGCTATTAACTACAGCACCGTTGCGAAGACCCGGAGAATACGAACATCTTACAACGGCGGCCAAACCTGGCAGGCGATTGATGCCGGCCTCCTGGCACATGGTTTTATTGACCCGATCATGCCGCCGGCTAATGCTAACCTTCCGGCGCAAGGCTTTTCCGATTCAACCCGGCATGCTAAGGATGCTACCGTCCTTCAAATGCCAACGTACATTACAACCATTATCCAGGTTGGTGAAAACTTCTTTTGTGGTCATACTGACGGCATTTACAGGTCATCAGACAACGGAAAAACATGGAAACTGGTACATCCTTCCGTAAAAGGGAAGATGTTCATCTTATCTGTTTCCGGCAACGTGATTTATGCCCTACAGACGGAGTCACATTGTTAAACCTGCCCGATAGTAAAAGATAAATAAAAGATGAAAAAATTTGTAAAATTATTTGCGCTGTTCTTAATGTCTGTTTTTCACACCTCCTGCGGACAAAACCAAACAAACGTACCACAAGAAAATATCAAGTCCGAAACCAAAGACTTAGTCACTTCCCAGGTGCCTAACAGTGGCGTTTTTGGTATAAAGCAAGATAGAAAAGGTAATATCTGGATGGCAACGAATGACGGTGTTTATCGATACGATGGAAGATCGTTTTCCAATATCACAAGTAAAGTAAGTGCGGCTCGATTTAGTTCTGTTCTGGAAGATAGAAAAGGAGAGTTTTGGTTCGCTTCTCTCGGTTCTGGAGTTTTTTATTATGATGGGAAATCCTTTCGAAATTTTACAACCAGGCAGGGGCTTGCCAGTAACCATGTCATTTGTATTTATGAAGATGGCACCGGCAATATTTGGTTCGGCACCCCAAACGGAGCAAGCCGTTACGATGGGAAATCCTTTCGAAATTTTAAAATGAGCAAAAGCGAGTCTCCGCCCGATTCTGTCCACGTGTCAATTTACCAAAAACGGCTTCCAGAAAATAGTGGGTTGCATAATGATGTTCATGCTATCATTCAAGACAAAACCGGAAAATTATGGTTTGGCACAAGAGGGCATACCTTCATTTATGATGGGAAAAATTTACCACTCTTACCAATAAAGACGGCAAAGCTTTCACTAACGTTTGGTGTATAATCGAAGACAGAAAAGGCAATATTTGGTTCGGTGCCGATGGTCTTTGGCGCTATAACGGCAGTACCATTACCAAAATTAATCAAACGGGTGCCGGTGTTTTAACCGAAGATAAAAAAGGAAACATCCTGGCTGGTTCAGGGGGCCCCATTTTTCGTTATGATGAACAGTCATTGTCTGATAAAAAGCCGCATGTAAGCGAAATAAAGACAAACGGCGAAGGGCTTAGAAATCTGCCTTTCGGGATTTTAGGAGCTAATGATGGAAGTATTTGGTTTGCATCCGGAGGTGGAGTAAGCCGTTATGATGGAAAAACCATTACGGACTTTAAAAGTAAAGAGGGTCACAAATAAGGTGGGAATGACAACAGTTTTCGGTGGTTTTACAAA
>JAOQAK010000098.1 GCA_025963635.1 Ferruginibacter sp. | reverse complement strand
TGTTGGGTAAGCCCATGCTCGAAGCGCTGCCGGAACTACCCGACCAGGATTATAAAAAGATATTGGATAAGGTTTATTTAACAGGGGAAACCTTCCTCGGTAAAGAATTCCCGATTATGCTGGCACGCCATGATGGTGCTATCCCGGAGCTGAGGCATTTTAATTTCACAAACCAGCCAATATATGATGAAGATGAGCGCATCAATGGCATATTTACGTTTGGCTACGAAGTAACTGATGAGATTGTTGGAAGAAAAATACTTGCTGAAATTACTGCCGAACGGATGGCCATGCTGGAAGCTATTCCGCAGTGTGCGTGGACTGCAGCCGTGAATGGGGACATTACTTACGTAAACAAATTCTTCTATGATTATACCGGCCTTGCAGAGTCTGAGACGCTGATTTGGGGCTGGACAAAAGTAGTAGCTCCCAACCAGGTGGAGCAGATGTATAAAAGATACAAAAGGCTCATTTATGCCGGGAAAGATTTTGAGCTTGAATTTTTAATGAAACGAAACCGTGATGAAGCTTATCGCTGGCACTTATTAAGGGCGTTGGCGATTCGTGACCAGTTCGGAACAATTATTTCCTGGGTAGGTACCAGCACGGATATCAACGATCAAAAGTTATTTTCTGAAGTATTGGAAAACCAGGTGGCTGAAAGAACAAAATCACTAAAAATCGCAAATGAGGAGCTTGGGCATTCCAACAAAAACCTGGAGCAGTTTGCTTACATCGCCTCTCATGATTTGCAGGAACCGCTCAGGAAGATAAAGATATTTTCTTCCATGTTCAATGACCAGTTCCCGGATATGCCGGAAAAAGCAAAGGAACTGGTTAACAAGATCAATTCGTCAACCGAACGGATGACAGCCCTTATAAAAGATGTGCTCAATTTCTCGAAATTAACTTTGTCGGAGTTTATTTTTGAAAAAGTCGACCTGGATGCAATATTAAAGGACACGATCAATGAATTTGATCTGCTGATCCTGCAAAAAAATGCCACCGTTACCTTTGATAATCTGCCTGCAATTGAAGCCATTCCACTGCAGATGAAACAGTTGTTTTACAATCTGCTTAGCAATGCACTCAAATTTTCTTACCCCGGAAGGGATCCTGCAATCCATATCGCATGGAAAATTGTTACGCCGGAAAATGTAAAAGAAAACCCGAAGCTAAATGATGACCTATCTTACGGCGAGGTCATTTTTAAAGACAATGGAATTGGTTTTGACCAGCAATTTGCGGAAAAAATATTCAGGATCTTTCAAAGGTTGCATAGCCGCCAGAAGTATGTGGGTACCGGTATCGGGTTGGCGCTTTGTCAAAGCATTGCCATTAACCATGGAGGTGAGATATACGCGGAGGCGAAAGAGAATGAAGGCGCTGCCTTCCACATTCTGCTGCCGGTATCTCAATCCAGACCGGCCGCTAACCAGGCATTGGAAACGATATAAGGCTCCAAATTTTCTACCCTCTATGCTGAAACCCTTAAAAAAACAAGGCTATTTATTTAAATCGATAGCAGGCATTATTTTAGTTGCGTTAAGTATCTACGCGTTTGTTGAAGATGCCCCTTCTAAAGATGATTTTCAGCTGTTTATGCGTATAATTTTTGCATTACTCTGTACGGGGTATACGGTTCATTATGTTGTATGCTATTTTAAATATCGCCATGACTAATCTTGCAGGCAAACATCGTATTTGAAGGAGGTTTGCTTACAGGGAATCCTATCAGCCGAATAAACGGCGGGTCCCGCATATCAACGTCAATCACGACATAGACCAGCCCCGGAAACTTAGTCAGTGACCTAAAAGGCCCCATGCAGTTTCGTGGTTCCGGATGAGGGCTGAAAATGTCCGGCAGCTTGCAGCAGGTTTTCAGCAACGCACGGAATGGTCCCGCAGCTTGCAGCAGGTTTTCAGCAGCGCACGGAATGGTCCCGCGGCTTGCAGCAGGTTTTCAGCAGCGCAAGCAATCCTCCTGCAGGTTGCAGCAGGGTTTCAGCAAGCCACGGAAATACCGCGTGCGTTGTGGCGACGATTTAAAAACAAGCAGAAGCATCGCAAGAGGCTGCTGCAAGGTTTCGACCTTCCACGGCAGCTTCACGCAATGTTAAACTCAGCTTCCTTGTTGGTGCGATAGGCCATTTTGCGCCTGAAGACACTTCCAATGAGGCATTTGCTTCTCTAAACGCATTGTGTTTTTTGATCATACAGCATGACTACCCCGACCCTGTGTCGCTTTGCCGCGTATTACGTGGCCCCGGTGAACCCAACGTTCTTAATAAAATTTGATGGGTTTGCCAGGAAGAAAAATTGGAACAGTTTGGCAACGGTATCATGCTCACCAAGTGGCAGCAGGTGCATGCCAAGCAGGATTTTTGTTTTGCGATTCTGGCACCCATCGAATGAATTCCCCCAGACCCCCTATCTATTATTGCATAATTATAATTACCTTAGTGATGAACCAGCACCTTAATGAATAAAAATCCCTGATAATATCTTGCTTAAACCATCCATACCTGTATCAAAAAACAAAGCAAACGTACAGGTCGACAAGCTTCATCATCTTGCCTTTGATAACTCTTCACAGGCAAGCATCATCACTATAGCCAAAACCGGCAAAATCATCCTTGCTAACAATGCTGCCTGCAAAATTTTTGGTTTTGGAAAACGAGACTTGCTAACCAAAACCCGTTCAGACATTTTCGATATCAAGGAAAGTAGTTTCAAAAGAATGCTGAAAGAAAGAACCGCCGAAGGTGAGTCCAAAGCGTTGATAACAGGGATAAAAAAAAATGGCAAATCATTCCCCTGCGAAATCACTTCTGCAGTATTTATGGATGATGACGGTATTAAAAAGGCGATTACTACCATCACAGACAGAAGCCAAAGCATCCTTGAACAAAAAAACATCGATGCGAAAAAAGAACAAATAGTTGCTAAAAATATCAGCATTGCAAAATCAGACCAGATCGTTATTGATATTGAGAATAAAAAAATTGTTGCTGATAATATCAGTATTGCAAAATTACGGCAGGTAGTTATTGACACAGAAAAAGAAAAGATTGTCTCCAGTAACATAGAGATCGCACAAATAAAAGCAGATGTGCGGCTGGCCGAAAATAATGATTGGATAAAATACATTGCCAAAACATCTTACGACGTAATGTGGGATTGGCACCTGGCTTCCGACCGGATATACGTGGGCGATAGTGTTAAAGAAGTATTTGGATACGAAGTGACTGACAACACGGTGAATTTTGCCGACTTTACAGACAAACTTTTTCCAGGAGAACGTGTGGCGGTTGAAAAAAAATTATGGCAAATAATTAAATCCAATAAGAAGATATGGAATGATTCCTTCTTATTCAGGCGCAACGATGGCTCGGCAGCAAATGTTATCGGGCGGGCCGGCATTGTAAGAGATGAAAAAGGTATTGCGATCCGGCTGATCGGCAATATCCAGGATATCAGCAAATTGCACGAACTGGAAAATAAACTGTCAGAACAATATACGCTTAGGAAGGACCAGACGGATTTGTTTCAAATGGCTGCAAAACTTTCCTTCGACGGTATCTGGGATTGGAATATATTAACCAACGAATTTATCCTGGGAGAAGGGTTTGAAGAATTGTTTGGATATAAAGTAAATAAAAAGGCCGCCTTTGACTGGATCAATCATGTACATCCCGAAGATAAAGCGATTGTTGAAAAAAGCTTCGCGGATGCCATCGGTTCCTCCGCTGCCATTTGGGAACAGGCTTTCCGCTTTACCAGGGCCGATGGATCGGTTGCCCGGGTAATTGGAAAGGCAAGTATTGTGAGGGAAGAGGATGGAACGGCACACCGCATGGTGGGACTAATACATGATCTCAGCCGCCAGAACGAACTCGAAGAGAAGCTCGAACAGGAAATTGCCGTTAAAGTAAAACTGCTTACAGAATACGAAGAAAACTTCAGGCTCATTTTCAATTCTTCGGCTGATGTATTGTATGATGTGGATTTGATAAATGATGAAATCCAGTTAAGCCTGTCGTTTGAAAAAGAGTTTGGTTATAAAATAAACAACAAGATGACCCCGGCGCGGGATTGGATCATGCATATTCACCCTGAGGACAGGGAATCGGTGTTAAATGATTATGCAAGGATGATTGCATCCGAAGAGACAGAATGGAAATATAACTATCGTTTTATCCGGGCTGATAATTCTGTAGCCAATATTTTAAGCCATGCTATCATTCAACGAAGTGAGGCAGGACAGGCATGCCGCATGATTATATCCATGCATGATATCAGCAAACAAGTGGTGTTGGAAGAGAGGCTAGAGCAGGAGATAAAATTAAAGAAACAACAAATTGCAGCCGCCAGTGAAGAAGCCAGGGAAACAGAAAGATCAGATATCGGGAAAGAACTGCATGATAATATCAACCAGTTGCTCGGCGCTTCGAGACTGTATCTTGAACTCGCAAAACGTGGCGGCGAGAACAAAGAAATGTACTTAAGCCGTTCTTCTGAATATACATTGATGGCCATTGAGGAGATAAGGATCTTAACAAAAGGCCTTACCAGCGATATTGTGAAAGAGCTCGGACTCGTGGATGCTATTAAGACGGTGATACATGATATGATGGAGGTAAACCCGGTTAAAATCCATTGTTCAATAAAGGGATTTAAAGAAGCCGGTGTGAACGAAAAATTTAAAGTAAATGTTTTCAGAATTGTCCAGGAACAATTGAACAATATCATAAAGCATTCAAAGGGAACCGAAGTGATCATTACCGTTTTACAAAATAAAAAAAACATACTGCTTGGTATTTCCGATAATGGGGTGGGTTTTGATACAGGTAAGCACCGTGATGGCATTGGCCTCAACAATATCAAAAGCAGGGCGACTGCATTTAATGGAGTGGCCGGCTTTGTATCACAGCCCGGGAAAGGTTGTAGTTTAAACATCTCCTTTCCGGTATCGGAAAAACTATTAAAATAACCGGGAAATCCCACGCTAACTTCTTTTATAAGATTTATTTCTAACTCCGCTATTTTCTCCCCGGCGTGCTCTATCGGGCCCATCCGATGAGTACCGATTTACCCAGCCCTTGCTAAGTTTGTGGAAACAAACTTCCGTTGCTGTTTCCGCTTATTTTCACCAAAGTAGATACTTTTGTTTTTGGCACAATCTTATCAATAACAATTATAAAGTGAACCGATGAAAAATAATAACACTGCCAAAGCCACCATCACCATTCATGCAACTGCTGAACAAGTTTGGGATGCTTTAACCACTCCTGAAATAATAAAACAGTATTTTTTCGGTACCAATGCCATCTCAGACTGGAAAGAGGGAAGTCCAATTATTTTTAAGGGTGAATGGGAAGGGAAATCTTATGAAGATAAAGGGACCATCCTTGTAGCAGAAGCGCCTAAACTTTTCAGGTACAGCTACTGGAGCTCGATGTCGGGCCTGGAAGATCGCCCGGAAAATTATTTTACCATCACCTACGAATTATTCGAGAACGAAGGTGACACCATGCTAACGGTAACCCAGGAAAATATACGGGATGAAAAAGTTGCGGAACATACCGAAGAAAACTGGAGAAAAGTATTGAACGATATGAAAGCCCTGCTGGAAAGAGTTGCTGCGCTTTCCAGGTAAAAATTACCATTGTTTTCCTGAGCTTCTCACCGAGAGCTTATTGCGTTTTTGCCAGTAAAACGATTTGCCCTAAATGGTATGCATCGTGCTGGAGAATACCATGTATGTTCTTATAATACGATGCATTGTTATTTTTGTAAATTTTTTCGAGATCTTCCCCGGGCATTTTTTGTAGGAAAGTTATCCACTGTTGTTGAGAATTTTTTAATGCCGAGAGGGTATCTTGCCAGGCTTTTTCCGACTGGTCCTTTACCGGGGTAAAATAATTATCCGCCGGCGATTGCGTGATCATTCCTTTTACCCGTTGCAATACATTGTCTCGCCAACTGATAACATGATTCACAATTTCCCATATGGTATTCCATTGGAGTGCTACTTTCTTTGCTGCTTTTTCAGCTGAAATGTTTTGCAGTGTCTCCACCAGGCTTACGCCAATCCAGGAATCTCCGTCGTAGATATCTTCAAACAATTCAGTGATGCGTTCTGTTTCGTTCATGTTTTTCGATTTTGGTTATTATTATTTATTGGTAGACTTTTGAATCACCGTGGCAATCTTCAAGATTAGAGAAATTGATTGAGAAAAGGGGTGATTTGCAGTGTGTTTAAAGCCACCTTCATTAAATTTCGATAATCATGCCATCCTTTGCAGCTGATGGTTCCATCAACATCTGTACGACATGTTTTCACTAACAGCGATCAGTTGATACGGATTAATGAGATGAAAGTTATCTTTGTTGAGATGTCATTATTTATTACTTCACTTAATTCGGGCAGCAACGGAAATTGTTATTATATCGGCAACGATACCGAAGCAGTGCTCGTGGATGCAGGCCTCTCCTGCCGGGAAACGGAGAAGCGCATGCGCCTGCTCGGCCTGCAGATGAGCAGGGTGAAGGCAATTTTTATTTCCCACGAACATACAGACCATATACGGGGGCTCGCAGGCATTGCGGGAAAATACGGAATACCGGTTTATATCACCAGTCATACTTCCGTAAACTGCAACCTTCATCTTAAGAAAGAGCTGGTCTGTGAATTTAGTCCTTACAAAACAGTTGATATCGGTGCCCTTTCGATAACTGCTTTCCCAAAATACCATGATGCTGCGGATCCTCATAGCTTTATCATCACCTGCAATCATATCACCATTGGCGTATTTACAGATATTGGTGCTCCCTGTGAGCGGCTGGTAAAATACTTCGGCCAATGCCACGCTGCCTTTCTTGAGGCAAATTATGATGAAGAGTTGCTTGAAAACGGCAGATACCCCCGGTTTTTAAAAAACCGGATAAGGGGTGGCATGGGGCATCTGTCAAACAGGCAGGCGTTGGAAATTTTCACTACACACAGGCCACCATTTATGACGCACCTGCTGCTCTCCCATCTATCAAAAGATAACAATGATCCGCAAAAAGTTCAACAGCTTTTTGATGATCATGCCAACGGAACAAAGATCATTGTAGCTTCCCGATACGAACAATCGGCAGTATACGCTATTCAACCCTATGTAGTGGTAACTGCGCAAACGCCGGTAATCAACCATGCGGTGGTATTAAGACCTATGCAGCTGAGTTTGTTTTAAAAACTTTTGTAACGAACAACATTTTTTGGCTTCCCATTGAATGCAATTAATTTTTTTATCATTTTAGCGGCCCGTTGTTGCGTCAGCCGACCAACAACAACCGCACCGGATCTGCTTTTATGGAGGAAGCTTCGCTTTGCTCAGCGACACAACAGCGGCTCACGGTGTTTGCAGCGTTTTTTACTTACTTTATTTACTTTTTCAACCTTCATCCAATTATCCCCCCGTCACTACCCCATCAATATCCCCGCAATGGTAGCCGATAAATAAGATGCCAATGTACCACAAAGCAATGCCCTCATACCAAGTTTGGCAAGATCGCCTCTTCTTTCGGGTACAAGCGCCCCGATGCCCCCGATCTGCATCCCGACAGAACTGAAATTGGCAAACCCGCATATAGCAAAACTTACAATAAGCAATGCCTTATCCGAAATAATGTTTTGATATCCTTTTACCAGTTCACCAGCCTGGTTGGGCACCATGGTTTGGGTGAGATCACTAAAGGCCACAAACTCATTGATAGTGAGTTTTTTTCCCAGCATGGTAGCCACATTGGAGACATCGGCAGAAGGTACTCCCATTGCCCATGCCATCGGTGAAAAAATCTTACCGAATATCCAATCTAGCGTTAAACTAAAATCAAGGTGCAACAGGATGCCAACTTTCATCAGCAAAAAATTGATTAATGCGATCAATCCCAAAAAACCGATCAGCATGGCAATTACATTCATCGAAATTTTCATCCCATCTCCGGCACCGTGCGTTACGGCATCGATCACATTCGTATAAGGTGTTTTAACTTCTAACTTCACCTTGCCCATGGTTTCACTTTCTTCGGTTTCGGGCCACACAATTTTTGAGATCACCAATGCGGCAGGCGCTGCCATTAAGCTCGCTGCCAGCAGGTATTCTGCCCTTGCACCAAAGCTCACATATACTACCAATATACCACCGGCAATGCAAGCAAGGCTGCCACTCATACTTGCGAGCAATTCACTCATTGTCATTCCCTTTAAATATGGCCTGATCATTACCTGTGCTTCTACCTGCCCTACAAAAGCGCTCGCCACATTGCTTAGGGCTTCAGCACCGCTTACCCGCATTACCCAGTTCATTGCTCT
Organism: Ferruginibacter sp.; assembly: GCA_025963635.1. Lineage (GTDB taxonomy): Bacteria > Bacteroidota > Bacteroidia > Chitinophagales > Chitinophagaceae > Ferruginibacter. The sequence continues at coordinate 27,401 of JAOQAK010000098.1, read as the reverse complement.
TGCTACCAGGGACACTATTCTTTGCATTAGCCCAAAATGATAAAAAATGGCAACCAGCACACATACCAAAATGATGGTGGCCAATACACTAAATCCAAAAATAAATACACCGGGCGTGCTATAAGGAACAGACCCGCCTGCATGATTATCTGCCATCAATCCACCATACACAAATGAAGCTCCCTCTTTGGCAAAGGCTTCAATATGAGTAATGATACTTCCTATCTTTTGAAAAAATGATTTTACAATCGGCACTTTCAATATGAGTAAGGCGATGGTAATCTGTAATAAAATACCACTTCCCACCAGCCGGTAATTGATCTTTTTTTTATTGTTCGATACTAACCAGGCTATGCCCAATATTAATGCTACTCCTATAAGTCCCTGGAATCGTTGCATAAGCAAATAAATTATTTAGAAATTGAAAGATATACAATTATTCATTTAATGAGCGGGCACCATAGTATTATTAGACGGCGGCACATGCCTGCTGTAAACGAAATCAGCAGGGTCGCTTTTTTTTAATAATATGATATAACTCTCCCGTGTACACTACTCACCGGCTTATTCAAAGAAAATATGTCAGCGAATAAGAGAAAACCAGATTTAAATCATACACTTCAATGAGTTTGATCAATTGCCATTAAATGCAGCGGGCAATCCATCCACCCTTTTGTTTTAAACGCCTGCCTGTAGTAACTTCGTACAAAAAAGCGAATGAACACTTCCATCGATACTTTAATAAATAACACTGCAGATACTGAGCTGAAAAACATTGCTGAAAAAGTGAAGCAACAAAAGCGAATCTCTGATGAGGAAGGCATTATCCTGTTTGAAAAAGCCAGCCTGGGATTTGCCGGAGCATTGGCAAACTTTATTCGCGAAAGAATGCACGGAAACACCACTTATTTCAACCGCAATTTTCATATCGAGCCAACCAACGTTTGCGTATTCAGTTGCAAATTTTGTTCTTACTCCCGCCTGTATGCCCATAAGGAAGAAGGTTGGGAATTAAGTATCGACCAGATGGTCGACATTGTAAAAACCTATGATGGTAAGCCGATCACAGAAGTACATATCGTGGGCGGTGTACATCCTAAAATGAACATGGAATATTTTATCGAGCTCATGCAAAAAATAAAAGTTCACAGGCCTTCATTACATGTAAAGGCTTTTACCGCTGTTGAACTGGATTACATGTTCCGGAAAGCCAAATTAACCCCGGAGGAAGGAATGAAAAGATTACACGATGCCGGCCTGGATAGTTTACCCGGAGGCGGTGCTGAAATTTTTGCACCGGAAATAAGGGAGCAAATATCTGCGGATAAAGTAGATGCGGACGGCTGGCTACGAATCCATGAAGTGGCACACAGCCTGGGAATGCACAGTAATGCCACCATGCTATACGGGCATATTGAAAAATACGAGCACCGCATTGATCATATGAGCAGATTGAGAACGCTACAGGATAAAACCGGCGGATTTAACACATTCATTCCATTGAAGTTCAGAAATCATGATAATGAAATGAGCTATGTACCCGAGTCTACTATTACAGAAGACATGCGGTTATACGCCATCGCAAGAATTTACCTCGACAACTTCCCTCACCTTAAGGCATATTGGCCGATGTTGGGTCGTGAGAATGCTCAATTGAGCCTCGCATTCGGCGTAAATGATATTGATGGTACCATCGATGATTCCACCAAAATCTACAGCATGGCGGGAAGTGAAGAACAAACCCCTGCAATGAGCACTGAGGAACTGGTAACCTTGATCAAACAGGTAAAACGCAGACCGGTTGAGCGTGATACCTTATACAATATCGTGACAGACTTCAGTGAAGTTGATTTTGCAAAACCTGATCCCCAATTAAACTAATAGCATAGAGGATTTTTAGGCAGGAATGGACGAATGCCGCACAAATAAGGCAATCAATAAAAGTAGTAATCACTCGTGCATTCGCGGCAAATGTTCCTGGCTGTAAATGAACAAGGGGGCACCCACCAAAATATAAATAAGCATTCGTGAACATTCGTGGCATTAAATATCCATTCGTGCTTTAGTGGCTGGAACTAATACCACGCCTAATTCAAACGACTATTAATGGAAGAAATACTTGACCTTATTATTATTGGAGGTGGACCCATTGGCCTCGCTTGTGCGCTGGAAGCCAAAAGCAAGGGCCTAACCTATATTATTCTTGAAAAAGGCTGTCTGGTTAATTCATTATATAATTATCCTGTAAACATGACGTTTTTCTCCACCTCTGAAAGGTTGGAAATAGGTGGTGTTCCCTTTGTAAGCAATAATGCAAAACCAACAAGGAGTGAATCGTTAGAGTATTACCGCCGGGTAGCTGTTTCAAATTCATTGAAGCTTCATTTGTTTGAAGCCGTTATTAATATTACAAGAAAAGAAAGCAGCTTTGAAGTGGTAACGGTAAAGCAGCGCTATACAACTTCTCATATCATTATAGCCACAGGTTTTTATGATATCCCTTACCTGCTAAACGTACCAGGCGAAAACCTTCCGAAAGTGACCCATTACTACAAGGACCCACATTTTTATGCATTTGAAAAAGTAATCGTAACAGGAGCCAATAATTCCGGTGTAGACGCTGCGTTGGAGACATGGCGGAAGGGCGCAGAAGTTACCATGGTGATCCGTGATAACGAGATTGGCAGCCGGGTTAAATATTGGGTAAAACCGGATATTATCAACCGCATCCGGGAGGGTTCTATCAAAGCTTATTTCAACTCGACCGTTGCTGCCATCCGTGAAAAAGAAGTTGACATCAATACTCCCGATGGAATGGTAACAATCGCCAATGACTGGGTGATTGCAATGACAGGGTACCAGCCGGACCTTAATTTTTTACAAAAAACCGGGATTGAATTATCTGCGGATGAGATAAGAAAGCCGGCATACAACGATAATACGCACGAAACGAATGTACAAGGCATTTACCTTGCCGGCGTAATTTGCGGAGGAATGAATACCCATAGCCTGTTCATAGAAAACTCACGGGAGCACGCTATAAAAATAATCGAACATATCATCATCCGGAGGCTATAGTTTTAGTACATACATTTTACAGCAGCCCAATCTCCAGCTCGCAATTGCAGCTATTTGGGATTACTGTTTTTATCTTTTGCCTTCAATACAATCTCCTGCCCATCTACTTTTCCTTTGGTATCCGTGGTACAATCTTCCTTATTCTGGATAGACTGGTTGCCGGTTTCAATTTCTACTGTTTTGGTAGTAACTGCATAATGGTTGGGGTAAATTTTCGACCCAAATTTTACTGCGTAAGCTTTGGTAAATTCCGCCCCAAAATAAAGGATGAGTGATGAATAATATACCCACAGCAGCAAGATAACGAGTGAACCCGCCGCTCCATAAGTACTGCCTACATTGCTTTTGCTGATATAGAAGGAGATTGCGAATTTGCCCAACATAAACAATATAGCTGTAGCGAGTGCTCCTGCTATAACATCTTTCCATTGGATAGTGGCGTCTGGCAGCACCTTAAAAATCACGGCAAATATAATGGTCGTTACCGCCAATGTTATACAAATATTGATCACATAAAACACGATGATAGTGACCTCGGGAAAACGATTTTGCAATTGATCGCTAAAACCGTCAATAAGCGTACTGATGCTCAATGATACCAGCAGTAAAAAACCAAGACTAACAATAACTGAAAAAGAAAGGAACCTGTTTTGTAAAAGTTTTACCCAACCCCGTTTTGGCTTGGGCTTCAGTCCCCAAATACCATTGATAGAATCCTGAATTTCTGCAAACACTGTGGTAGAACCGATTAACAAGGTAATTCCCCCAATGATTACTGCTATTTTACTTTTACCAGCAAGTGAAGCATTTTTAATGATCTGCTGCAATTGTTCGGCTGTATCCGCACCCACAAATCCGGCCAGTTGTGCATATATCTTTCCTTCTACTGCTTCTTTTCCGAGGAACAATCCACAGAGGGAAATGATTACGATCAATAACGGCCCCATGGAAAATACGGTATAGTAGGCCAATGAGCCACTGAGTTTTGTTACTTTATCTTCGTCAAAACCTTTAAAAGAATTTTTAAGCACTTCCCACATTCCTTTAAAACTGATTGAGGCCATACGCAACTTTTTTTGAAGTATTACAAAAAGATAGCCAAATAATATTCCCGACCAAAATGAATCATTCGAATACCTTTATTGAAAACTCCAAAAAGAACGGTGATAGCAACGAATTAGGTTTAAATTAACAAGAGTCGCGAAAACCAGGGATTTAGTTGATTCTGCGCTAATATCGAATGTCCATTATCCTGATGTAAGAGTTAATACTCAATAATCAACAACGAAGTTTAGGCTCCTTTCGATCCATTTGTATAAGCTTTGTTATACTTATGTGAAGATGTAAAAGGCGGTAAGATTATTGCACTCCTTAACAGTCCTATATAAGGATCATCTTTTTGAGTCCATCTACCATAAACAATTTAAAATACACAAATGAAAACCACATTAAATTCTACATTCAAAAACGCTTTGGGCGCGGGGAGGATAGCTTTGCTGTTACTCTCTTGTCTTGCAGGTTTTGGCGCCATGGCACAGGGCAACCGGGAGCATCGCGGCAATGGTGGCAATGGTGAAAATCGCGGCAACATTGACAGGCACAGCACCATGCGGGAGCAACCCGGCCGTCAGCAGCAGTCTCAGGGCAATATGAGCAGGCCTGCGCCTGGAGCGTATAATCCCGGCCGTGGGCAGGACAACCAGGCGGCCATGAATAACCGTCCAACACAGAGACAATTTGATCGCGGTAATTTGAACAGGGGCAGTGTCAACCGGTTTCCATCGCCAGATCGTAATGAGGGCGTAAACAGAACAATGCCTGATCGCAGCATCGGCAGAACCTACGACAATAGCAGGAACCGTCCTGACAATAGCTTCAATCGCCCCGGCAATAATGCACGTCCGGGAAACAATAATTACAACAATAATTATAATCGTCCGGGTAATAATTATAGCCGCCAGGACCGGACATTTAACCGTCCCGGGAACAACTATGGCGGCAGGCGGGGGAATGATTACTATAATGGAAACAGGGAATACGGTAATTACGGACGACCCGTGTACAATGCCCGTAATCCAAACTGGCGTTATGCATATGCGCCAAGGCGTAACAGTGTTTTCAATAGTCTCCCCTCATCTTATTTTAGTATCAACTTTGGAGGCTTTGGATATAGGTATTATGATGGGATTTTCTACCGGCCATACAACAATATTTTCAGGGTGGTTGCCCCTCCTATCGGTATCTATGTAAATATTTTACCAGTGGGATACAGCAGAATTTATGTCCGTGATTATCCCTATTACTATTACAATGGAACGTATTATGATTACCAGGATGATCGGTATACCGTTGTTTCACCGCCCGTGGGAGCTGTAGTGGAAAGTATCCCGGATGGTTTTGAAACACTCGTTGTGGATGGAGAAACCTACTATGTAGTAGATGGTGCCCAATATAAACCAGTAGTACAAGACAACGGGGAAATATGGTATGAAGTGATTAAAGCAAATACCTAACGAAAATATGTGGTACTTAAGTTTAAGTTTGATATCAAAAAAGAGGCTGTCTTAAACGACAGCCTCTTTTTTTTAGTGCATCATTAAAGATAAGAGAAAAATTTTCCGTCCAAATCATCGCAATAATAATTGCAGTTGCCTGATGATCAGATTTCTAAAACCTGGCACATCATCAATCGCACTTTAGTGAAAAGTTAGAGTGGAGGATGCCTTAATTAAATCCCACAGCAGACAATTGTAAATCGCAAGCAATTCGACGATATAGAGTACTTATAGCAACGTTAGATTTAAGCAGCAACTACGCACCACAAACAGATGCGGATCAGAACCCATTCAGTGACACTATATACGGAAATCCAAAAATAAGAGAGCGCCTCAACTTCGCATTGATGCGCTCTCTTATAATTTTAATATTATATTTGACGGGTGGCGCTAATTCTCTCCTGGAATAGCGGAAAATCCTGACAACGATTCTCTGTTAAAGACTGCTTATTGTTTAAGAAACTGTTTCACCATTATGTCATTGTTCCTGCCTGTAGTGCGGACAAAATAAATACCGGGTGTGAATGATTGAACCTGCAGCTTGATAATTGCCTGGGTTGCATTAACTGCCTGAGAAATCAGCACTTTCCCGGCGGCATCAATCACTTCCAATTTAGACACCTGGTTTGCACCGGGTATCTCAACATACAAAAAACTTTGAGTGGGGCTTGGATAGACGCTGAACTTAACCGGCGAAGAAGCTATTGGAACTGTCGTATTATTACCGTTACTTCTCATGCCTGCACCGCCGGTTGAAGAAATTACACGGATTCGATGATTATCATAGTCAGCTACAAAAATGCTTCCCACGGCATTAATTGCAATTGCAGTAGGAGTATGTATCAGCGCAGCAGTTACCAGGCCGCCATCTCCATACAAAGGACCTCTTCCGGCAAACATGGTGATGATCCCTGAGGTATTTACTTTCCTTATGCGCTCATGGTCTGAATCGGCGATATAAATATTTCCCAGACTATCTATAGCAATTGCCCCCGGATCAAAGCTCGCCAAAAGAGCATTCCCGTTATCACCGCTATAACCCGCAACGCCGTTTCCGGCCACGGTAGTAATAATGCCACTGGTAGAAACCTTGCGAATCCTGTTATTACGCCTGTCGGCGATAAAAAGATTACCTGCCCTATCAATCTTCACATCTTTCGGCCAGTTCAATGAAGCCAACAACGCAGATCCGCCATCGCCATTGAAACCTGCCGTTCCATTACCCGCAATCGTTACCACGGTTCCTGCCGGGGTAACTTTCCTGATCCGCATGTTAAATTGATCTGCGAAAATAACATTACCTGAACGATCGACGGTTATTCCATCCGGACCAAAAATTTTGGTTAATAATGCCGGACCATCACCATTATAACCAGTAACCCCGGTGCCTGCAATGGTGCTGATGATTCCGTTGGAAGCCACTTTGCGAATCCGTGCATTACCATAATCAGTGATAAATACATTGCCAGCCGCATCTGCCGCTATAGAAGTAGGAAGATTTAATCGAGCAGCCGCAGCCTGGCTACCATCACCACTGAAACCAGGTTTACCGTTTCCAGCGAATGTAGTTATGATGCCGGTATTGGTAATTTTACGGATGCGATGGTTTTCTCTATCTACAAAGAAGATATTTCCGAGGCGATCAGTAGCGACTCCCACCGGATGATAGAATTGAGCCTTCGAAACCGGGCCACCGTCACCACCATACCCCCCTGATCCATTTCCTGCAACCGTCTTTATAATGCCGGTAGACGTTGTCACTTTACGAACCCTAGCGTTACTTGAAATAAAAAGATTACCATTTAAGTCTACTGCCACATTATTTGGCCGGTAAATCTGCGCCTGGGTTGCAAGTGACCAATCACCGCTGAATCCGGCGCCGCCATTTCCGGCCACGGTGCTCACAATTCCGGCACTGTTCACTTTCCTAATCCTGTTATTGTATGAATCCACAATAAACAGGTTGCCGGAAACATCTGCGACCACGCCGTTTATAGCATTAAACGTAGCAGCAGTTGCTAATCCCCCATCTCCGCTAAAGCCGGCGATACCAGTGCCGGCAACAGTACGGATAATCCCTGAAAGATCCACCTTACGAATCTTGTTATAGTTGATATCAGCGATAAAAATCTCGCCGGCGACGTTAATACTTACTCCTGATACGTACCCCAATTGTGCGGCGGTTGCTGGGCCTGAATCTCCAGCGGTGCCTGCGGTTCCGTTCCCCGCCATCGTAGTGATAATTCCGGTGGGTGCTACTTTTCGAACCCGCCTGTTGACATAGTCTGCAATAAAAACGTTACCCGGTTTATCTGTAATTACAGCAACAGGTCCTGATAGCTTTGCAGAAATCGCAGGGCCTCCATCCCCCGAAAATCCGGCAGATCCATTACCGGCAAAGGTGGTGATGACCCCGGTTGGCGCCACTTTCCGGATACGGTTATCATAATTGTCTGCAATAAAAACGTTTCCCAGTGCATCAACAGCAACATTCCATGGGTTTCTTAGCTGGGCAGCGGTTGCTTGTCCGCCATCACCGCTAAATCCGTAAATGCCATTCCCCGCCAAAACGCTATAAATGCCGGTCGGCGCTAATTTCATTACCAGGTGTCTGTCGGGTACCGCGATATACATATTTCCGGCAGCATCCATCGCCTGGCTTACAGCATTGATGCCGGTTAGCGTGTCTCTAAGCCCATTCCCATTAAATCCTCCCGCCAGCGTATTAATTATCTGCCCTTTCGCCGCGAAGGAAAAAAATGTACAAGAAAAAATAGTTAAAACAAGTAGGTACTTTCTTTTAATCATAAGTGAGTTTTTATATGAAAAGATTCGTTTAGATGTTTGTAGAGTCCCGTACACCCGTGTTCGCCCCCGTCTGCAAAACACATACCAGAAAAGGTTGATGTCAATGAAATGTGTAAAGAATTTGGTCTGAAAAATGATCGCGAAGTAATGGCCCGTGTCCACTGCTAATCACTTATAGTGCTCATTGTTATGGAGTTCCGGGATTGCAGGAGTGCTTAACTTTTGGCGGATATAGCCTAAATGAATTTTTTTGGCTGTTTATAATGTTTCAGTTTTATAACTCTTAAACCCAATAATTATTGTTTTAACAATGATGTTAAATATTGGTGTGTAGCCAATGAAAAAGAACATTCAGCATTTGGGAGCGCTTAGATGAACGTGGCACACATACACCAGAGGAGGCTGGCAAAGCCGCATTGAGGAAGTAAGCAGGCAGATATCCGAGAAAATATGTCAATAATATAGCAACGCAGTTAATCATGTGCAAGCAAAAGTATGACGAGAGAGCCCGTTGCATCAGCTACGAAACGAGTGCCGCAATAATAACTTTAAAGCGCTTTCACTCCAGTTCTGTATAAGTTTCTTACAAAGAAAAATGTATTTCCATCTTCAATTAGCTGCAGCAAAATTCAATGCTGCAATATCTATCCACGCTCTTAACCTTACTCAAACAAATCACCCTGGGGGTTATCAGTTTCTTCCTTTTTCTCCCATTCCATTTCGACAGATTTTGAAAATTCGGTAAGTTTTGCACCCACCGCCTTCCATCCCATCACCTCCACCATTTTTGGCACCTTAAATTTGGCCCTGCGTACCAATTGACCACGGCCACTTTGTACAATCAGTACCGGTTCTTCCTCAGTTGTTACCATTTCGAGGCGATTGTCTTTTCCTTCCTTGATGAAAAAGAATTTGCTATGCAGTGTAGTGGTCTCTATTTTAAATCTTTTGATATTGTATTGCAGCTTTTCATTATCAAGATATACAGCCGTGATCACCTTCTCAGGCCTGAATTTCTCTATCAACAATACCTTTTCCACGTCGAACCGCTGTGTTAGTTCCTGGTCGGTGATTTCATAATTGCCATCATTAAAAATAACCAGCAACCTGTCTTCAGCATCAAATTTTCCGAGGTACTCGCCTTTTTCTTCTGTATTCAGGCGGCCGAATTTATTATCAAACCATAATTTTTTGGCATCCAGGGTAGATCTGCCTGCTTCTTTGAACTTAACTGATTTGATAGGATATTTAGTTACCTGGTTCCCGATGCTGCCCCGGCCTTTGATTTCCAATTCTTCAAAATAAAATTCGAGCTCCTTTTTCTTCGCATTGCAATTTGGACTTAGCACAATCTTTACCACTTCAGCTTCGCCATTTGGATTCGCTGAAAAATAATGTACCCGGCTTTTGTCCGTTCCCTTTGTCAGATCATAGTCCTTGTCCCGGGTAATACCGGTCACGTTAAAGCGCTTTGCATAACTCACACCTGTTTTTCCATCTACATAGATCATATTATATGTGGAGCGTTCATCATTCTTTTGAAAAACCGCTACATGCAGAATATCTTTTCCGATGAAAGCTTTTTCTGATACCCTTACCACTTTCATGATTCCTCCCCTGGTGAATGCAATGATGTCGTCGAGATCGGATACTTCCGCAATCAGCTCATCTTTTTTCAAACCTGTACCGATAAAACCATCTGCGAAATTTGCGTATAATTTAATATTGGCGATCGCTACAGATTTTGCCTGGATGGTATCAAATTGTTTGATCTCGGTTTTACGCTCCCGGCCTTTACCAAATTTTTTCAACAGGTTTTCATAATAACTCACCGCATAATCGGTTAAATGCTCAATATCATATTTAACTTGTTTGATATCGGCTTCCAGACCTTTGATCTGTTCATTGAGTTCATCTATATCCAGGCGGTAAATGCGGCGCACAGGCTTTTCTGTGAGCTTAATAATATCCTCTTTAGTAATCTCCCTCCTCAGCTTATTTTTGAAAGGAGTAAAAGCTTTGTCAATAGCATCCAGCACGATATCCCAGGTAGCATGTTTTTTCTCTAATTCTTTGTATATCTTTTCTTCAAAGAATATTTTTTCCAAAGACGTGTAGTGCCACTTTTCCTGGAGTTCCCCAAGTTTTATATTCAGTTCACGGCGCAATAATTCCTTCGTATTTTCTGTGGCGGTCTTTAACAGTTCCGGTACGCCAAGAAACCTGGGTTTATTCTGTACAATGACACAGGCATTGGGCGAAATGCTTACTTCACAATCGGTGAATGCATACAATGCATCGATGGTAATATCAGGAGAGATGCCCACTGCCAGTTCAATAATGATTTCCACTTCGGCCGCGGTATGGTCAAGCACCTTTTTTATCTTTATCTTGCCTTGCTCATTTGCTTTTACAATACTTTCCATCAACTGGGTAGTGGTAACACCAAAAGGGACGCTCCTTATCACCAGTGTTTTTTTATCCACTTCCTCGATAATTGCTCTCACCCTTATCTTTCCGCCCCTTCTGCCCTCATTATAGTTGGTGGCATCCATTGTGCCTCCCGTTAAAAAGTCGGGCAATAATTCAAATTTTTTGCCCCGCAAATATTTGATGGAAGCTTCAATGAGTTCGCAGAAATTATGTGGTAATATCTTTGTCGCTAACCCAACGGCAATTCCTTCTGCGCCCTGTGCCAGCAGTAACGGAAATTTCATCGGCAGGGTAACAGGCTCATTTTTCCTGCCATCATAACTTACCGTCCAATTAGTGGTTTTCGCATTAAAGGCAACTTCCAGGGCAAACTTGCTTAACCTTGCTTCGATATACCTTGGTGCTGCAGCGTCATCACCTGTGCGAACATCTCCCCAGTTCCCCTGGGTATCAATCAGCAGATCTTTTTGACCTAAGTTTACCAATGCATCGCCAATACTCGCATCGCCATGCGGATGATACTGCATCGATTGGCCGATGATGTTGGCAACCTTATTAAATCGGCCATCATCCATTTCCTTCATGGCATGAAGGATACGGCGTTGAACGGGTTTCAATCCGTCTTCAAGAGCGGGTACGGCTCTTTCCAGGATAACATAGCTGGCATAATCCAAAAACCAGCTTTTGTATTGCCCGCCAATGCCACTATCTGTGTGGATGTAATCTTCTTTCTTTTTGCTTGTTGCCATTGCGAAATACTACTCGGTTAGGGTGAAATATTTTAATCGTTCCTGTATCGTAATTATAAAAATTATTGAAGAATCCATCTGAATTGAACGTGTTTCTAAAACGAAGCATTTCATTCATAAAATTCAAACAAGTATTTATTATCATATGCAATCTGAAACTTATCCAAAAAATCAATATACTCTTCTTTAAACGTTTTCTTTTTATGATGTTCTTTTTGATTGAGTACATATTTAACCACATCATTCAAAGCAGACCTGGAATAAGAAAAAGCGCCAAACCCTTCCTGCCAATAAAATTTATGTTTCGTAAAGCGGTTATCATTTATCAAGCCATTTGAACTTGTTTTAATTTCCTTTACCAAATCAGAAATGGCCTGTTCAGGATTTAATCCGATAAGTAAATGTAAATGGTCGGGCATGCAATAAATGGCAAGCGGTTTATGTTTCCTGTTTGTTGCTGTTACACAGATAAATTTTTCGAGCCGCTCCCTGAAAGACTCGTCGATAAGGTTATGCCTTCCCTTTACAGCAAAAACCAATTGTGTTAATAATTGTGTGTATGTATTTGGCATAATAATAGTTTACCTTTTAAAGTTGGCTTTTAGAGGTGGCTCCTATGGAGCCAAACCGCAACCGAACTTCTCTTCTTCTACAAAGAGCTTGCTCCTACGGAGCATTTTAATTGCATAGATCATCATACAATCCAAACGTTTAGCTGCAATTCATCTTTTAAACATCCATTGTAGTTCTGATGCCTGATTTGCCCCATGGGGGCACCCGCTTTGTAATAAAACAGCTGCATACTTCCGTTCCATCGGAGCGGTCCTAATTTTGACTTCAAGAACCAAAGGTCTTTACAGCTCATACAACTCCAACGGTTGCCCATTGGGATCATAGAAAAAACAAAATCTTTTATTCGTTATTTCGTCCGTTCTGATACCCTGCACCTCCACTCCCTTTTTAATCAGATCAGCGACAGAAAGCGCTATATCATCTACTGCGAATGCCAGGTGGCGTAATCCTTTTTGTTCAGGAAAGGAAGCTCTTTCCCTGTATTCAGGAAAAGAAAATAATTCTATTTGATACTGCCCGTTTATTGCCAGGTCAAGTTTATAAGATTGCCTGTCTTCACGGTAGGTTTCTTTCAACACTTCAAAACCCAGCACATCCACGTAAAAGCCTTTGCTGCGCTCATAATCATCGGTAAGTATTGCCACGTGATGAATTGCCCTGATCTTCATAAAAACTAAACTTTCGATTTTATTTCAAATTCTTTCATATTACCGATCTTTCCCTGGACATCCACCAGTTCACCTGCTATCATTTCCTTTAGCCGCCACAGCAGGTATGCATCGCCAGTGGTTTGTTTGGATTTACTTAAATATTGCGTAATAATTTTGGAGGCTTTCTGCCAATCAGGGGTAATGTATTTTTTTAATTCAGCATCATAATACTCATAATCTTCCTGTACTAATTTCTTTCCGCCTTCCAATATCCTGATCCCTTTGTTTTCTTCACAGAGCCTGGTCCATTCATCCGGATCCACTTCAAACTCACTTAAAGTAATTTCCCTGGCGAGTTTCTTTGCTTTTAGAAACTCACGTGCCGGAATTTCATGCAGCCAGTTAGGATAAAAAATATTTCCTTTCTCATTGATAAAAGGAAGGTTATTCAGGTAAAGAATAAAAACCCTTCCCTGGAATTCTTTCATGTATTTAGCAAGCCAGTAATATCCACTTACATCATGTTTGTTTTGGGCTGCCCAAATCCATATACCCTCGTCTTCATTTCTACGCATGCTACCCACTAATTCAGCCACTGTTTTTTGATCATCCACTTCGCGGGTTTCCACCTTGCCCTCATAATCACCACCGGCCAAAACAGTCTTCCACCATTGTTTACGGTTATCAATTCCCTCACCAATGTAAATGTTGCTTAAAGGGCCTACAGCATAATCATCTTTTATTTGTACTACTTCCCCCTGCAGGCTTTCGTCCAATGCAATGGCTTCTTTTAATACCCGTATATCCGATTCATTGAATACTATGTGGATCATGTTTAATTAAAAATTAAGAATTAAAAATTAGGAATGCCTGCAGGGCACATTTTTTTCGATTTACTTACGGTGGAATGACAAAGAAATCCTGCCATCATTTTAGGGAATATATTTGCTCACTTTCCTGTTAATTTTAATTTTTAAATTCTTATTTTTTTCCCATCCTAGCTTTGCTGGTCTTTAAAATTGATGCAAGTATTCTTTTTAATTCTTCTGCATCTGCAACGAATGATTCAGCTAACTTTAACTCAAGCAGGTTGCTATCATGTAAAATCCGAAGCCAGTAATGAACTTCCCTTGCTTCTTTATAAGCAATTCCCATTTTGTGAATAAAATCTGCACCTGATTGTCCACCCTCTGCCTCTTCCACATTTGCACCTATTGATGTGCCGCTTTTTAATAGTTGGATCAGCAGTTCCCTTTCCACCTTATTTTTCCTGAGTAGCATGTAAAGCTTTACAATCCGCAAACCAAACTTATAAGATTTCTCAACAACTATGTTACCCTCATTCATAGGATTTGTAATTACAGGTGGATTATTTTCTAAATCAAAAACTTACACTTATTTCTTTAAATCATTGAACAATTGGAATTTTTAATTCTTAATTTTTATCTTTTTCATTCCCCTTCCACCAAATCCAATTCTATCTTCAAATTATCAATGATAAAATCCTGGCGGCTGGGGGTATTCTTTCCCATATAGTATTCGAGCAACTGCTGAATATGCGTATCCGGTAGCATCATAACGGGCTGCAGTTTCATATCCCGCCCGATAAACCTTGCAAACTCATCCGGACTTATCTCACCCAATCCTTTAAACCTTGTAATCTCCGGTTTGGAGCCGAGTTTATTTATTGCCGCCTGCTTTTCAGTTTCATCGTAACAATAGATCGTTTGTTGCTTATTGCGTACCCTGAACAGTGGGGTTTCTAAAATATAGACATGGCCATTCTTTACCAGGTCGGGAAAGAACTGCAGGAAAAATGTCATCAATAACAGCCTGATATGTAAACCGTCCACGTCGGCATCGGTAGCAAACACGATATTATTATAGCGCAATGTTTCGTAGCCATCTTCGATATCCAGTGCATGCTGAAGTAAATTGAACTCCTCATTTTCGTAAACCACTTTTTTGGTAAGTCCGAAACAATTGAGGGGCTTGCCCCGCAAACTAAACACAGCCTGCGTATTCACATTGCGAGCCTTGGTGATGCTACCGCTTGCACTATCTCCTTCGGTAATAAAAATGGTACTCTCCTTTTGTTTTTCAAGAATGTTTTCCTTGTCTTTACCAGTAGCTTCGTCATTGTAATGAAACTTACAATCCCTCAATTTTTTATTATGCAGGTTGGCTTTTTTTGCCCTTTCATTCGCCAGTTTGCGAATGCCCGACAATTCCTTCCGTTCTCTTTCATTTTGTTCAATTCTTCTTTTTAACGCTTCAGCAGTAGCAGGATTTTTATGCAGGTAATTGTCCAATTCCTTCCCTAAAAAGTCGCCGATAAAATTCTTCATGCTGGGACCGCCTTCATAAACTGTAGGGGAACCCAGTTTTGTTTTGGTCTGACTTTCAAAAACAGGTTCCTGCACCCTTATGCTCAGGGCGGCACAAATACTTCCGCGAATGTCGGCTGCGTCGTAATCCTTTTTATAGAAGTCCCGAATCGTTTTCACATACATTTCCCTGAATGCGGCAAGGTGAGTTCCGCCCTGGGTGGTAAACTGACCGTTAACAAAACTATAATAGTCTTCGCCGTAAGCATTTTCATGGGTCACCGCCAGTTCGATGTCCGGCCCCTTTATATGGATAATGGGGTAACGAATCTCATCCTCGTTGGTTTTACGTTGCAGCAGGTCGAGCAGCCCATTTTTGCTCACATAGCGCTTCCCATTCAGGTTCATTACCAGCCCCGCATTTAAATAACAATAATTCCAAAACTGGTTATCAAGATATTCCTGTACAAAGTGAAAGTTTTTGAAGATCGCTTCATCGGGGATAAATGTCACAAAAGTGCCGTTCTCTTCTTTGGTGACGGTTTCTTTATGCTCCTTAATTAAGACCCCCTTTTGAAATTCAGCTGTCTTTTCTTTTCCTTCCCGGTAGGCCGTAACCTTAAAATATTCACTCAGGGCATTCACCGCCTTGGTGCCCACACCGTTTAGCCCTACGCTTTTCTGAAAAGCCTTGCTGTCATATTTTGCTCCTGTATTGATTTTGCTCACCACATCTACTACTTTCCCCAACGGGATACCACGACCATAGTCTCGCACACTGATTGTTTTGCCATTAATCGTTACATCCACATGCCTGCCATATCCCATCGTATGCTCATCGATACAATTATCGATCACCTCTTTCATTAACACATAAACGCCATCATCGGCACTGCTGCCATCTCCCAGTTTGCCAATGTACATGCCTGGCCGCAAGCGAATATGTTCCTTCCAATCGAGGCTACGTATGGAGTCTTCATTATAATCCACTTCAATTCTATCTTTTTCTGCCATTTTTTAATTTGTTCAGCTTCCTAAATACGATTTGTGATTATTTTTTAGTTTTTGTAATATTTTTGAAATACTTAAAGCCCCTTTTGAGTCCGCAAGCTACTAATATTTTTAGTATTTTTTTAATGATGCAAATATAGTTAATCAGGGATAGAGAAAAGCAGTGGATTAATAACACCTGTGCATAACAAATTCTTCTGTATCAAATATGCCGGTTTGACCAGCCGTATACTTAAACACTTAAGCAAAAAAATTATCAAGTGAGGCTTTACATTGAAATAAATAAACTGTATTTTGGTTATCAAAATCGTTTTAATATGAAAAAAATGATCCCAATGTTCAGCATTGTTTCAATGTTATTTGGAACCACGCTGACAGCACAAACAGAAACTGAAATGAAAGCCTGGCAAGATTATATGACCCCGGGCGAAGTGCATAAAATGATGGCCCAGGCGAACGGTGAATGGAACGAGGAAATTACCATGTGGATGGACCCCAGCCAACCACCAACGAAGTCCACCGCCACCTCCAAAAACGAAATGATCATGGGAGGCCGTTACCAGGTGGCTAAAACTACGGGGATGATGATGGGGATGCCGTTTGAAGGAATGTCGATCATGGGGTATGACAATGCCAAAAAAGTTTTTACTTCCACATGGATCGATAATTTCGGCACTGGCACCATCACCATGGAAGGCACCTGGGATGAGCCAACAAAATCAATCACCTTAACAGGAAAAGCCCTTGATCCCATGACGGGAAAAGAGGGAACGATGAAGCAGGTAATCAAATTTATTGACAACGATACCCAGCAATTCGAAATGTATGAAAACAAGAATGGGACAGAAAAGAAAACGATGGAAATAAAATCTACCAGGAAAAAATAGCGCCAGCATTCTATTTCCCGGTAAAGTACAAGCCGTTTTCCAACATTGATCTTCTTCAAAAATTATTGCAAATGAAAAATAAAGTAATATTTTTTGCAGTTTTTGCCGCATTGCTGTTGTTGTTTGCATTTCGTTTCACACAAAAGCCTGCCGGCGGCAACCCTCAATTTATTTCACGGGAAGAAGCTTTTAAAAACAAGTACATCGTGGGATGTTCTCCCGATTGGAACCATTTAAACAGCGACAGCCTTGCCAACGGAATCAGCATATTAACTGGCTGGGGCAATTATCAATGGAATATCTCATCAAAAAATGATAGCGCCCACCTGTATTTTCAGCAGGGTATCAATATGTATTACTCGTTCCATATCATTGAAGCGATGGCTTCTTTTAAAAAAGCGGCCCAATTTGACAGCACTAATGCGATGATTTATTGGGCACAGGCATTGGCCTTTGGCCCTAATATCAACGACTTTGCATACTCCTATACGCCGGAGGCCTTTGCAGTAGCGCAAAAAGCAATTTCTTTGTCTGCTAATTGTACTGCCAAGGAGAAAGCTTTAATAAATGCCATGAGCCAGCGGTATGTTAGTGACAGTACGGTCAGCAGGGTCTCGTTAAACCAATCGTATGCTGATGAAATGAAGGAAGCATATAGCCAATTTCCGAATGATGCAGATGTTGCTGCGCTATATGCGGATGCCCTGATGCTACAACACCCATGGGAATACTGGAAACACAATGGTGATGCCCAACCCTGGACAGCCTCGATATTACAGGTATTGGAAAAAGGCCTGCAACAATCTCCTGTACATCCGGGCCTTAATCATTATTATATCCATTCCGTGGAAGCATCCGGTAATCCACAAAGGGCATTGCCGAGTGCAAAGCGTTTATCGCAATTGATGCCATCGGTTTCTCACATGGTACATATGCCATCCCATATCTATATCCGCAGTGGATTATACGATGAAGGCACCAAAGTAAATGAGTTGTCAATAAATGGATTTAAGCAATACCTGGCTGTTTACCCGGATGTCGCTAATAATTCACCACTCTATCTTATCCATAACCTGCACATGCAAACAGCTTGCGCCATGATGGGCAAGGGCTATCGTTATAGCTCAAAAGCTGCGGACGCATGCAGGGAAAGTTTTGATACATCCTTTATGTCATTACCGGCTCCATTAGGCGGCTTTATTCAATATGTGTATATGACGCCGGTACTGAACAACGTTCGGTTTGGAAAATGGGAAGCCATCCTGGCTAGCCAGGAGATCCCTCAAGGGTACGTGTATGCAAATGTATTGGGCCACTGGGCGAGAGGCATGGCCATGGCAAGAAAAAACAAGACAAATGAGGCAAAAAAAGAATTAAGCCTGATGCGGGAAAAAATGAATCATCCGGATATGTTGGTCGTAATGCAACCGTTCAATGCACCTGCTGATGCCGCTAAAGTAGCAGAAAAATTACTGGAAGGGGTGATAGCGGAACAGGAAGGTAATTTGCCCTCCGCAATCAATTTATTTTCCACCGCACTGAAATTTGAAACCGATATGATCTACAACGAACCAAAAGACTGGCTATTGCCCGCAAGAGAATGGCTGGGAGCAGCGTTCTTAAAATCAGGCGCTTTTGCAAAAGCGGAAATAAATTATAAAGAAGACCTAAAAGAAAATCCAAATAACCATTGGTCGTTAAAGGGCTTGTATGAATCGCTCCAAAAACAAAAAAAATATGATGAAGCGTCCGCTATCAAGAAGCAACTCGATAAAGCGACTGCCGCAGACAAAATGATGGATTTACCTATTATCTTTTAACAAAATCCTCAAACTTTCATAGTGCTGGTAACTGACCTGGAAAGCATTAAGCGCATCGCTGCTGAAAAAGAATCCGAAAATGAAGCGTTCAGAAACTTTCTTCACCAACAGCAACCATTGCAAACAGATGTACAGGTTCATTCATTGAACCAGCAAATCGCTCCCCAGGTAGATTGTACCACTTGTGGTAATTGTTGTAAGTCGCTTATCAGTGTAACCGCTGAAGAAATTGACTCACTCTCAGAGGTATTTCAAACCAGCCCGGCTAAACTAAAAGAAAAATACATAGAAGAAAGCCAAACAGGGCAAATGGTCATCAATAGTATTCCTTGTCATTTTTTAACAGGCACCACCTGCTCGATATACTCACACCGGTTCACAAGTTGCAGGGATTTTCCCCATCTCCATAAACCAAACTTCACCCAAAGATATTTTGGCACCATGATGTATTATCCACTGTGCCCGATCATTTTTAACGTGGTGGAAAAATTAAAGGAACAGCTTGGGTTCAATAGCTACGATCGGCAATAATCGGACTAGACATGCTTCTCCGCATCTTGCTGTTATCAAAAGATCCCCAGGTTTTCATCATAGAGCAATCACCTATTAAGTTCAATTCTTTTAACAGCCGGTTTGGCTGATTTAACAGAACTTCGCTCTAAATTCAGCCTATGAAATGCATCCGGCCCGCAATAAGCACTTTATTCTTTCTCGTTATTTCCTTGTGCTGCCATGCTCAAACTGATAGTAGTTTAACAGCTGCTGAATTTGAAAAAGCCATCAGCAACAATGATTCCATTCAGTTGCTGGACGTAAGAACCCCTGCGGAATATAACGCAGGACATGTCTCTAATGCGCTACTCGCCGACTGGAAAGATGAAAACGAATTTAACAGGAGAATCGCTTATATCGATAAAGACAAGCCCGTGTTTGTATACTGTTTGGGAGGCGGCAGAAGTGCAGCTGCCGCCGTGAAAATGAGAGCAATGGGCTACCGGAGTGTGTATGAATTAAAAGGGGGTATAAATGCGTGGAAAGCGGCAAACAAATCAGTGGAGGGAAAGAACGCTAATGAACAACAAATGAGCATGGATGAATTTACAACGGCGATCAATGCGACTAAAATAGTGCTGGTCGATTTTGGTGCAGAATGGTGCCCACCCTGCAAAAAAATGGAACCGGTATTAAAAAGCCTGCAACAACATTATCCAAATAAATTCACGCTCGTGAAAGTTGATGGTAGCCGGGATGAAGAAATTCTAAAGAAGTACAATGTAACCGCTCTCCCGGTTTTTATTATTTATAGGGATGGAGAACAGGTGTGGCGACGGGACGGAATTGCCGATGAAAAAGAACTCGCGGCTTTTTTAAATTGATATGATGTTATGACAACCCTTGAATATGTCACCTCACACGCTAGTCGGTAGAAGCACCTTTTACAAAATCGCTTACAAGGTAACTCATCAGTTTACCGGTGGATTCATTTTTTCTCCCATCTGATAATTGCGTAGCTCCTTCACAAATATGTAGGTACGCCACCTTGGTATCTTGCGCCACAAAGGTTACAAACTGCCTCGCATGTAAGGGCGTAAGTCCGGCAGGAGAAACAGCACTGCTTAAAACGTTTTCAATACAATCCAGGTCCAGTTCAATCCCGGTATAAGTATCTTCTGTAAAGCCGGTTGAATGAGCAACCGCCTGTATAAAATTTTTTCTTTCATGAATGAAAATCTCTTCATAACTGATATAGTCTATAAAGGGATCATTGTGAATATCCATTAAAATATTCTGTGAAATATAATTTTCATGCAGCCCGATTATTGCGTATTTCCCCAGGTATCCATCCTCCGAAGCATACCGGAATGCGTTGCCACTGTGTCTTCCTTCAGCATTTCTAAAATCAGCATGCGCATCCAGGTTAATTACATTGATCTGAGAAAGCGGCAACATATCCGCCTTATGCAATCCCTTGGCTACGCCTTTAATAATCGGGTACGCGTTATTGTGGCCCCCTCCTATTATAATCGGGATCTTCTTTAAAGCAGCAATAACCTTTACCACGTTTTCTACCTGCTCGTCGATCATGTTCACTGCGTGCCGGTAAGCATCAATCAATTCTTCCGGCCCGTAGGCATTGTTCTCAATAAGATATTTGATATCTCCGAAATCAAATTGACCCAGCAATAAAATATCATCACCCGAAAAAAAATCATTGCTCTGGATATTTAAGAACGATGTTAGAAACGACAACCAGGCGGTATCAGTTCCCCCAATTCCATAATTTGCCTTCACGCCGATATCTTCAGGGATGCCAATTAACACATATCTTGCTTTTGAGCGTTGTAAATTTTCGAGCCATTCCCCATCAGGCGAAATCGTCGAAATACGTTCTCCCAACTTCGTTTCAAAGCGCCGGATACGGGTAATTGAAAGAATGTCCTCCCTATTGTAAAATTTGAAGTGCTTCATTAAGGGAAGTTAGGTAATTCTTTAATAGATCGTTATGGCAAATACGCACAGTTCTTAAAGCCCCAATTCTTTGATCCCGGCTCAATTCAATTCATGCGTTAAATAAAAAAGCCCCCGTAAACCGGGAGCCTTTATACACCAAATCCTCGTTCAACCTATTATCGTTGTTCCTGCTGGCTTTTAATTTTACCAGTTGGATCTTCTGTCGCGGCCACCGCGACCGTTATCTCTATTGAAAAGATTTCTGCGGTCATTGAATTTAGCCATCACTCCACGGATCTCTGCATTGCGTTGTAATTCCAGTGAATAGATCAGGTGTTCTTTTTTTCCACGCCCCATAAACAACCTGTTTCTTACGGATTCAATTTTATTGGAGTATTCCCTGTTGATAGAAAACACCTGCATGTCTCTTTCACGGGCGCTGAAATAATAAGTTCCCCTTTCTTTACCGTAGCCGTAGCCATCCCGGTCATTGTTTACCACCACATCTCTTCCCCTGTCATAATTGTTATCACGTGAATGTCCATTTTGCGCAAATGTTGCAGTGGTGATAAGTGCTGCAATCGCTGCCAGTGTAAATGTCTTTTTCATGATCTTGATTTTTATTTTGTTATTAATGGGTATAAGATGAATTATTACCCGCAACGTTTACAAACAATTTGTTAATCCATAATAAGAAAAAAAAAGAAGTGGAAATTGTAGCAAGAGATGGTTGAAAAAGCGGCACAATGCATTGCAATATGTCTGGTGCAGAAGGCCGGCTGATAAGTTTAAATATTTTGTAACCAGGCAGCAAACCATAACGAAACATCGTTGCGTCGCACACTTGTACTGTTTATCATTTGGCAACAGATTTAAGCGGATAGGGGTGACACCTTTTGAAAGGTGTCACCCCTATCCGCTTAAATTTACGAGAACAATAAATGAATACAGTTAAAGGAAAAGTCAATAGCAGCCTACTTATTAACGGGCTCAACCAGGTCCCAAAGATTTCCATACAGGTCTTCGAAAACAGCTACGGTTCCATACTCTTCTGTTGCAGGTTCCCTTACAAACTTTACATCATTGTTTTTATATTGTTCGTAGTCACGCCAGAAATCATCAGTATGTAAAAACAAAAAGACTCTTCCACCTGTTTGATTTCCAATACTTAATTCCTGTTGTTGATTGGCTGCCTTCGCCAGTAATAGCCGGCACTCTGTTGAGCCCTTAGGGGCCACCAATACCCATCGTTTATGCTCGCTTAACACCGTATCTTCTATAAGAACAAATCCAAGTTTTTTGGTGTAGAAATCGATGGCTTCATCATAATCTTTTACAACGATGGCAATATGGGCAAGGTGTTGTTTCATCAGGTTATGTTTTAATTGTTCAAGGAGATGAACAACATTAGTGAAATGCTCTCAGCGCATGCTACCGAAAGAGCATTTAAAAAAGTTGATTGGTAAAAGATTGATCGGAGCACAATGCATCAGTGCATCAAACAAACCTACCGTTGATCATCACTTTATCAATAAGATTGGTGCCGAATGAATAAGGCAAATAGGCTAGTGATGGAATTGGTTTTGTGAAAATAAGATTTGCTTTTTTTCCGATGGTTATACTCCCCAGTTGATCTCCGCATTCCATTGCATAAGCTCCATTGATCGTTGCCGCATTGATAGCCTCTTCGGGCAGCATCTTCATTTGTATGCAACTCATCGCCACCACCAGGTTCATATTTCCCGACGGTGATGAGCCCGGGTTATAATCTGTTGCCAAGGCTAGCGCAGCACCAGCATCAATCAGTTTCCTTGCAGGTGGATAATGCATTCCTAAAAAAAATGCCGCCGTTGGCAATAAAGTACTAATGCCCTGCCATTTGCCATCGGACAATTTTGAAATGTCGGCATCCGTTAAAGTCTCCAGGTGATCAAGCGATAAAGCGTTCAGTTGTATTCCTGCTTCTATGCCGCCGATACTGTTCAGTTGGTTAACATGCAACTTCGGTTTTAATCCATAGCGCATTGCTGCATTGCAGATAGCTGTGGTTTCTTCCCGGGAAAAAAAGCCTGTTTCGCAAAACACATCTATATAATCAGCTAGTTTTTCGGCCGCAATTACCGGCAACATTTCATTAATCAGCAAGTCAATATATCCCTCGTGATTCTCTTTAAATTGTACCGGATAAGTATGAGCGCCTAAAAACGTAGCTTTTATCGTAAGGG
Source organism: Ferruginibacter sp. (assembly GCA_025963635.1). Taxonomy (GTDB): domain Bacteria; phylum Bacteroidota; class Bacteroidia; order Chitinophagales; family Chitinophagaceae; genus Ferruginibacter. Next base: position 3,834 of record JAOQAK010000098.1, on the reverse strand, counting down.
GTGATTGTTGTTTTAATTTTTTGATCACTCTCAATATCTTCAATTCTCCCTCTACCGTTAAACCATATCCGCTTTTTATTTCGATGGCGCCCGTACCAAGCTTAGCCATCGCCTCCAATCTTTCCCATGCCTGTTTGAAAAGTAATTCTTCATTTGCTTCATTTAACTTTTTTGCCGAGTTTAAAATACCGCCACCCTTCGCTGCAATATCAGCATACGTTAGTCCCCGGATTCTGTCGGTAAACTCTGCTTCCCGGGCGCCTGCAAACACAATGTGGGTATGACTGTCGCACCAGCAGGGCAAAACAAATTGCCCGGAGGCATCAATATTATTTTCGGGTAATCGTGGTAGTTTGGATAACAGGTCATCCATGTTGCCATAGTCCGCAACAATACCATCTTCTATCAACAGGAAAGCATTTTTAATTACGGGCATTTCGGCCAGTTCACTGCCCCTTAATACATGACTTTGCGTTCTTGTATTGATGAGCTGCGCAATATTGGTAACAAGGGTGGTCATTATTCTTCAAAATATTTTTTTCAACATAAAGTTTACAGGTTCGCCCAAACATCCTTTCCAAATTGTTCCAGCCCCGGATCTCTTGCACCCATCAGCAACAAAACACAGGGGTCAGAAAGATGCGGCCGGGCGGCATTTAAAAAATTCCTCCTGTCTTCTATGAAAAAGGCGTGGCAACCCAATGCCTTTATATCATTGATCAAATCACCGGCAGAAATATTTTTTTCGGTTGTGCCCCCTGCGTAGAAAATTTCGCTCATCCAAATTTCATCCTGCGGTCTTAATGTGGCGGCAATTTCTTTTACAAAATCCTTTCTTAAAAATCTCGTGGGTGCATAGCCGTGCGGCTGAAACCAGGCTACTACTTTTGGTGCAATGGCCTGACATGCGGCAATGGAGGCTGCGCATTTTGCCGGGTTGTGTGCATAATCATCAATCACCCATACACCTTCTTTTTGCCCCAATACCTGATGGCGGCGATAGATCCCTTCATAGTGTTTTAGTGCTTCTGCACAAAGAACTAAATCAACTCCTAACTGGTTGGCTACACAGGTTGCGGCTACCGCATTTTCCATATTGTGTTTACCAACCGTGTTTATGGAAAAAGGAATCCCTGTAATTGTATATTGGATATTAAAACCCTGCTGCTGAAAGTGGGTGGCCTGGTACCTGGCAGGAATGTTTTCATCTGTACTAAAATCAAGATTGCTATTCACCGACAGCAATTTTGATAAAGGATTCGACTGGTTGACAACAAATAATTCCTTGGTATTATTTTTGAACTGGCCGAATATATTCATCAGTTCATCAATTTCCTGGTGATCCTTATCAATATTGAGCAGCAACCCAACTTCGGAATGATATTGAACGATGGAGCCATCGCTTTCATCTGCCTCAATCACCAGCCATTCCCCCACTCCAACCGCTGCATTCCCAATCTTGCCGGTCTTTATGATACTTACCAATCCTGCGCCGCTGATGATGCTGGGTTGTTGTCCTGCAAATTGTAAAATATCATACAACATGGCTACGGTAGTACTTTTACCTGAAGTGCCGCCAACCGCAATGGTCTTTTTACTTTCTGCAATGATCGCTAATAACTCAGATCGCCTTATAATAGGAACCTGAAATTCTTTCGCTTTTTGTACTTCAAAAACAGTATCCTCCACAGCGGTGGATACCACCACCAGCTCGGTTTGTGCATTGATACCCTCACCATTTTGGAGGAAGCATTGAATTCCTGCTGATTCCAGTTTCTCTTTAATTTCATTGTATTCTCCCGGCACAAAAAAACGGTCGCTGCCGGATACTTGTTTTCCAATTCCTGCCAAATATTGCGCAATAGCGCTCATACCCACACCGGCGATGCCAATAAAGAAAACATTTTTAAAATCGTTTATTCCGGATACCATAAAATAGTTAGCTAATCGTTTTATTGTGTTGCAAAGTGCGAACGGCCAGTAAAAGGCTTACTGCCATAAATATACCGCCTAAAAAAAAAGCCGCTCCTGCAAATTGAACGGGTGCAGCCGGTTTCGTAAAATAAGAGAATAAGCTGGTCATCAAAACCGGGCCGATTATATTGGTTAAGCTCATGATGCTGGTAAGCCCGCCCTGCAATTCGCCTTGCTGGTTGGCAGGCACCTGGCCCGAAATAATCGACTGCAATGCTGGTCCGCAAATTCCGCCGAGGCAATACGGAACGAGAAATACAAACATCATCCAGCTTTGCGATGCAAACGCAAACAAAAACAAGCCGATTGTATATAGCGTAAGTCCCAAATAAATACTTCGTTTATTTCCGAGAAAAGGATTAATAAACCGGATCAATCCACCCTGCACAACGCCCACCAGCAGCCCAACCAATCCCAAAGAAATGCCAATCATTTTGGCACTCCAGTTAAATTGTTTGATCGTAAAAAAAGACCAGGTGCTCTGTACAGAATTTGCTGCAAGATAAATAAGGAAAAAAGAAATGATTAGCCCGCTAACTGCAGGATATTTTTTTAATTGTTGCAAGGTACCAAGCGGATTTGCCCGCTTCCAATCGAATGGCCTCCTGTTTTCAACAACTAATGACTCGGGCAGTACAAAATATCCATACACACAATTCAACAAACTAAGACAGGCAGCAACTACAAACGGGATCCGCACGCCATATTCGCCCAGCAGTCCGCCGATTACCGGACCAAGTATAAAACCCACGCCAAAGGCTGCACCTACCATTCCGAAATTTTGTGCACGGTTTTGTGGTGTGCTGATGTCTGCAATGTATGCGGTAGCAGTGGTGAAACTGGCACCTCCCAAGCCGGCAATAATTCTGCCTATAAATAACCAACCAATCGAGGGGGCAAGGGATAAAAAAATATAATCAATTCCTAAACCCAGCAACGAACACAGCAATATGGGCCTTCTTCCATAGCGGTCGCTGAGGTTACCCAGCAAAGGCGCAAATAAAAACTGCATGATTGCATAGGCAAAAGCCAGCCACCCGCTATACCTGGAAGCTTCGCTGATATTTCCGTGTATCAATTGCTCGATCAAACCGGGCACCACCGGGATGATCAATCCAATTCCTGTAACATCTATTAATAAGGTAATAAAAATAAAGCTGATTGCAGCAGATCGGTTGGAAGCCATAGGCGGCAAAGATAGCCCCAAGCGCTAAAAGAAAAAAGGAAAGCCTCTTCTCTCCGAAGAAAGCCTCCCTGCCCTCCAAAGGAGGGTTCTTATACTCTGATGTTGGTAATGCTTTTACGCTACACGGATAGGGACACGAGGCCTCTCTGTCCTCCGAAAATCGGTTCTTATTCTGGAATATCTTCGCCTTAGGACAGATAGGGACGATGCTATGTTGAAAAGAGCTTTCGGGAGCAGTACTCCAAGAACCCTCCTTTGGAGGGCAGGGAAGCTAGAAGGCTTCAAAAAAAAAGAGCCCAATAAATTGAGCTCCTTTTTTTGTAGTATATCAGTTTGGGAATTACCATCTGTTGCCACCACCACCGCTTCCGCGATTGCTTGAATAACCGCCACGACTTCCGCCGCCGCCGCTGGTTCTTTCTTCTCTTTCTTTAGCTATAGAAACAGACATTGCTCTTCCTTCAACTTCTTTGTTGTTTAAACCCAACATTGCATCTTTACCTTCATCATTGTTAGGCATTTCAACAAAACCAAATCCACGTGAGCGGCCTGATTCTCTGTCCATAATTACTTTGGCTGAAGAAACAGTACCAAATTTTGAAAAAAGTTCGTTAAGCTCAGCATCGTTTGTGTTGAAACTCAAATTTGAAACATAAATGTTCATAATCTTAAAA
>JAOQAK010000081.1 GCA_025963635.1 Ferruginibacter sp. | reverse complement strand
AGAAAAGAAAACTCAAACTCGTAAAGCAAGTGCGAAAAACAATTGCTAAATTGGAACTTAAACCACAAGACGTTGGCTTTGCAAATGGTTGAATTTCAATGGCGCAAAAAAAACGTTAGTCAGAATTGTAACGCGACAGCGCAAGTGATCAATGGACTCACAATTAAAAATAAAAATATGAGAAAAGTAATTGCTGGAATCAATATGACACTTGACGGATTTTGCGACCATACAGTAATCATCCCGGATGAAGAAATACATCAACATTACACTGACCTGTTAGATAAGGCAGGTGTAATTCTATACGGAAGGATAACCTATCAACTTATGCAATTCTGGCAAAATCTGATAAAAAATCCTTCTGGCGAAAAATCAATGGACGACTTTGCCGTGGCTATAGACAGGATTCCTAAAATTGTTTTTTCCAACACACTTACGAATGTAGAATGGGCAAGTGCAAAATTGGCTAATCGGGACATTGAAGAAGAAGTTCTGGAACTTAAGCAACAATCAGGTAACGACATTTTAGTTGGCAGCCGGAGTTTAATTATACAGCTAATGAAACTTAATTTGATTGATGAATACCAACTTTGTGTTCACCCTGTTGTTGCCGGAAGCGGTTTGCCATTATTTGAAAATATAAACGACCGGACTGTTCTTAAACTCCTTAAGACTAAAACCTTTAGTGGTGGTGCAGTAACCCTTTATTATGAACCGATAAACGAAGAAACAAGGAACCGCTAACGATGCATTTGTAAAAACGGGGGTGGAGCAGCAACATCAGCTGTAGTGCTTTATAAGCTTTGGTTTGGGACTGGACTTTCCCGCTTGTTGCGCTATTTAAACTTGCAATTTTGTTCTCAATTTAATTTCGTTTGCCGCCCAGGACCAGCAATGAATGCTCCGTACTTCGCCAACGCAAAACAATGTGTGGCATTTGGTCCGGCTTACAATATGTATACATTAACCTAAAAATAATTAATGATGTACACGGTTGAAAAAGCAAACCTGATTTCTGAACAATTAAGACGCTTCACAACTGGGTATGCGCATCATGTTGCTGGCCAGTTCGCCAATATAGAATTTTGGCTTCATGAAGTTCAGGAATCAATTAAAACAATTGATGAATACAACAAGCGCTTCAACAATATTCGTGATGAGCAAAAAAAATGGATAGACGCTCATGGAACTGTAGTGTATGACTATTGCTCAATTTGTGGAGAAAAGTGTGAACTGAGCGAAGGTAACGGAAACCCTCCTCCCCCGGTGAGAGCGTCGAGTAACGAACTAAAGGCAGTCAGAAAAGAATTGATTGATTCCACGTATTTCTTCCTTTTGAGGTGTTACAGGATGAGATTGCTAACTAAAAATATGCTGGAAATAAAATGTGAAGAAATAGGAACAAGCATTGACCCATCAGATTTGGAAAAATGACAATAGTGCCACAATGATCAGACCGGGAAAACGCCACATACATTGCATTGCCGGGATAAATGCATGCATCCAAAAGATAATTTCCTGCTTTCCCTTTCTTTAGATGGAAATGCCACACATCTTTTAACAGGTGACAAAGATTTTCTTATTCTGAAAAGATTTAACCAAACGGAAATTCTAAAACAACAGAGTACTTAACTCGCAATATTTTCTGCTTCAAGTAGACCTGATCTATTCACCAGCATGTTTGAAGTAATCTTTTTTTCTTAAATTAAAAACTCACCAGTACAGGCTTTCCGCATAATAGAGTAGTTTAGAGTACCTAACGCGTACCACCCGTGAATAACATCACTTATTAATCAAAAAACACCGACAATGAAAAAGACAATATTACTGGTTCTTGCATTTGCTATGACATTTGTGCTCGGTTTTGCTTTTAATTCAATCATAATAAAAAGTAGAATCAGTCAGCAATCAATAAAAAAAGTAACAGGCATTGGCGGAATTTTTTTCAAGTGTAAAGACCCGAAAAAAATGAGAGAATGGTATAAAACCAATCTTGGTTTGAATACAAATGATTACGGGGCTGTTTTTGAATGGAGACAAGGAGCTGACACCACAAAAAAAGGCTTTTCACAATGGAGCCCATTTAAAGAAAGAACCAAATATTTTGAACCTTCAACTAAGGAGTTTATGATCAACTACAGGGTGGATAACCTGGAAGCACTGGTCAATCAGCTTAAGAAGGACAGTATAACCATTACAGACAAAATTGAAACGGTTGAATATGGTAAATTTGTTCACATCATGGATATCGAAGGCAACAAAATTGAGTTATGGGAGCCAAACGATATAGAATTTGAAAAGCTAGGTGAAAAGATGGGCGCTAAGACGACAAAGTAAATTGCGGTAATTTTCAAACAGGTGAGGACTCTGTCCCTTATCTATTTTGTCACCATTTTCCAAGGTAATTGATACTTGTAGTTGGTAAAGTTTTTATTAGACTGGAAATGATTTTGGAAGCAATGATCGGTGCGACTATATTTGCAGTCCGAAAGGGGAATTAGCTCAGTTGGTAGAGCGCTTGCATGGCATGCAAGAGGTCACCGGTTCGAATCCGGTATTCTCCACAATTTTTACTTCCCACTCTTGTGGGATTTTTTATGCCTTGCCTATAGTTCTACCTCTTCGGAACTGCCTAAAAAAACAAACCCCGTGAAACCCGGGGTTGTAAAAAGTCAACGTATTCTTATTGTAATATTATTATTCGCCCCATATATCACCTTTTCCCTCGAGCCATGATTTTACAGAATCTGTTGTTACCGATTTAGGGCGTTCCAGCGGGAAGCCGAGTGCCCGGTCCCAGCAAAGACTCGCTAATACACCCAATGCCCTTGACACACCAAACAAAACGGTATAAAATTCATATTCCACCATTCCATAATGCACCAATAATGCACCGCTGTGTGCATCTACATTCGGCCACGGATTTTTTATCTTACCCAATGATTGTAAAATAGGAGGGACTACCTCATAAATGTTCCAGATGGTGCGGCATAATTTATCTTCCGGCATATGTTGCTTGCCAAATTCCATTTGGGCCGTAAACCTTGGATCAGTTTTTCTTAAAACTGCATGACCGTATCCCGGAACTACCTTACCGCCGGTAATGGTATCCTGCACATATTGTGCAATTTGTTCTCTTGCAGGAAGATCGGTGCCTAACTTTTCCTGCATTTCATAAATCCATTTGATCACTTCCTGGTTGGCAAGTCCATGCAATGGACCGGCTAATCCATTCATCCCGGCGGCAAAAGAAAGGTAAGGATCGCTAAGGGCAGATCCAACCAGGTGCGTAGTATGTGCAGATACATTGCCACCCTCGTGATCCGCATGGATCGTCATGTAAAGGCGCATCAGCTCTTTAAAATCTTCATTCTCATATCCCATCATATGCGCAAAATTCCCGGACCAATCTAACAGGCCATTGGGTTGAATATGATCTCCATTCTTATATTTACGACGATAAATATACGCGGCAACTCTCGGAAGGCGCGCAATAAGGTCCATAGAATCGTCAAAGGTTGCTTCCCAATAATCTTTTTTGCTCATCCCTGCGGCATAGCGTTTGGAAAAGGTACTTTCAGTCTGCAGTGCCATAATAGCGATCACAAATTGCGTCATCGGATGTGAACGGATCGGCGTAGCATCGATTGTTGCAAATACATGGCTGGGTACATGGCTTCTGCGCTGTAAAACAGAGGTCATATGATTAACATTCTCCTCAGTTGGCAGGGTTCCAAGCAACATCAGGTGAAACAAACCCTCGGGCAACGGCTCTGCACCATTTGGAGCCTTAGGTAATTGCTCACGCAATTCAGGTATCGTATGACCGCGAAAACGAATACCCTCCTGCGGATCAAGTAAAGATGTTTCAGTTACCAGTCCTGTTATTCCCCGCATCCCCTGGTAAACCTGGTTAAGGGTGACTTCCCCAATGGTTTTGTTACCATGCTCTTTGAGCAATTCTTTTATTTCAGCACCAATTTCATCTGCTTTTAATTTAAAACTGCTTTTAATTAATTCCATATCGGGGTTGGTGTAAGGTGTTATTTGATAAAATAATATGAAGCAATGAAATTACGAACCAGCCAACTGTTAAACAAAAGTTTTTGATATATATATATAATCTATTTATTGCAAAATGTAAACGAATGCCGGTTTTATTGCGGGAATTATAAATTGATAAACTTATTATCGTATTTTATTCTATTCCTTGAATGTCGTTTGCTTTTTGTTGTCATTATTATAATTTTTCCACAAATTATTATCAATATTTCCTGCTCCCGAATATTCACTGTAGATTTGCACGACCTCACGGATTTTTTTATATCGTTCCAAAAGTTCTGAAAACCGCCGGTCATTTTTTGGATAGTCATTTTATCAACTAAATTTTTAACTGTATAACGTAGCATTTTTCTTATTACCTGTTTCAAGAGGTGAAGAGAAAAGGGCCGTTAATGTTTTTGTTATTACTATCCAAACTGTTTCATTCAAGATAATATTCAACTTATAAATGCATACAATGACCAAGTACATATTTGTGACCGGTGGCGTTACTTCTTCCCTGGGTAAAGGTATCATCGCCGCATCGCTCGCTAAATTATTGCAATCGAGAGGATTGAAGGTTACTATCCAGAAATTTGATCCCTACATCAATATTGATCCCGGAACGCTAAATCCTTACGAACACGGCGAATGTTTTGTTACAGAAGATGGCGCTGAAACCGATCTCGACCTTGGCCACTACGAGCGCTTTTTAAACATCTTCACTTCACAGGCAAATAATGTAACTACCGGCAGAATTTATCAAACCGTTATCCAGCAGGAAAGAGATGGAGCTTACCTGGGCAAAACAGTGCAGGTGATACCACATATAACAGATGAGATTAAACGAAGAATGTTATTGATAGGGGATACCGGGAAATACGACATTGTAATTACTGAAATCGGGGGAACCGTTGGTGACATTGAAAGCCTTCCATTTATTGAAGCGGTTCGACAGTTGCAATGGGAGATGGAGAAAGAAGATTGTCTTGTTGTGCATTTAACACTCATCCCTTATTTAAAGGCTGCCAAAGAATTAAAGACAAAACCTACCCAGCACAGTGTAAAGTTATTGAGCGAAAATGGTGTACATCCCGACATCATCGTGTGCAGAACCGAAAGGCCACTTAATCTCGACCTGAGGAAAAAAATTGCGCTGTTCTGTAATGTAAAAACCGAAGCGGTTATTGAAGCCATCGATGCCAATTCAATATATGAAGTGCCGCTTAAAATGTTGCAGGAAGGCCTGGACGTAATTGTATTGAAGAGACTGCACATCAACGGTTATTCGGCGCCCCAACTGGGTAAATGGAAGGAATTTTTGGAAAAGCTGAAATATCCTTCCGGTAAAGTTACTGTTGGCTTAATCGGGAAATATATCGAGTTGCAGGATGCTTACAAATCTATTCTTGAATCATTTGTTCATGCCGGCGCCATCAACGAATGCAAAGTGCAGATTGTAAATGTGCATAGCGAATTTATTACGGATGAAAATGTAGGTGAAAAATTGGGCAGCCTCGATGCATTGCTCGTAGCGCCCGGTTTCGGCAAACGTGGCGTGGAAGGCAAGATCATTGCGGTTCGGTACGCAAGGGAAAATAAATTGCCTTTTTTCGGAATTTGCCTGGGTATGCAAATGGCAGCCATTGAATTTGCAAGAAATGTGTTGAATCTAAAAGATGCACATTCTACGGAAATGGACGAGCGCACACCTGATCCCGTGATTGACCTGATGGAAGAACAGAAAAAAGTGACGGCAAAAGGTGGTACCATGCGTTTGGGTTCTTATCCCTGCGATTTGAAACCAGGTACACTTGCATATAATATATACGGACAGTCAACTATTAGCGAACGGCACAGGCATCGTTGGGAGTTTAACAATGCTTACTTAGAACAATTTGAGCAGGCAGGTATGATCGCCAGTGGTAAAAATCCGGGTACGGGTTTGGTTGAAATCATTGAATTGAAGGATCATCCTTTTTTTATTGGAGTTCAATACCATCCCGAGTTAAAAAGCACGGTAGAAAATCCGCAGCCAGTTTTTGTAGACTTTATAAAGGCAGCTAAAGAATTCGCCGAAGGAAAAATAGCTGTTAAAAACCCATTACTGCAGAGCGAAATGATTTAATGTTCACTCTGAACAATACTGAAAATAAAAGTGGCCAATTAAACGTTGGCCACTTTTTATGGGGATAATTTATAAGATTCTGTTTCCGGCAAGCTAATGTTATTTAAGCGTGAATTGTCCATGGTGAATAAATGGTGAATGGTCAATAATTCACGATTGACCATTCACGAATCAAAGCTCACATTACATTCAACACGGTACTAATTTTCCTGTTTGCTTAAAATCTCATTTTTCATTCGCTCCCATAGCCCATCGAAAGTTTGATGTTGCTCTTCTCTCCATAATTTACTAAACGCTTTTAGTTTATCATTCCTATCATCTTTCGTTAAACTGAAGAAAGCTGTAATTGCCTCTTTGTCATTTTGTTGTGCAAGTGTGTTGTATAATTCCTTTAGTTCCTGCTCTTTCTGGATATTGCTGGTCGCAATCTCTTTCTCCATCTTTTCTCTCAGCAAAACTTTTTCATCGTAAGTGCCTGCGGGTAACAATGTTTTGGCGATCACCGGCATCAGTTCAATCAGTAAAAGAATAATTACCAGCAAATAGTACCTGTATTTTAATGCGCTATTATCTTTTATGAGGTTGTTCAATGCCTCTATCTGCGTTAAAAACCCGTCGTTAAAGTAATTCGTAAACGCGTCTTCTTCCTTTTTTATTTTTTCCCCGATGATCTTTAGCTCATTGTCGGTTTGGGCAATTTTTGGCTGGTTCGCTGCAAGCAGTGATTGATATTCCCCATCTATTTTCTGATATTCATTCCTTTTGGCAATGGCGATGTCTTTGATACCTATTTTACCTGTGCCCCCGCTGCCATCTGTTTCCGCTAAAAAATTATTCCTGGCGGCGGTCACATCATTGTATTTGGCTTCATCTTCATTTTGCAATTGTCGTTTGTAAGCGAGTAATTCAAGTTTCCTGTTTTTAAATAAAGAGTCGAGTTCCTGTCTTTTAAATTGTTTCTTTTTCTCATTGTCCAGTGATGTTTGCAGCCTGATCTCCTTTTTAAACATATACAATAATGCGGGCTGTGCCATGAACACGCCGATGGTAACGGCCAGCAATCCTCTAAAGAGCAAGGGCAATAACCTGGTTTTATTATACTTATTAATTCCCTTAATCAATGCACGGTCGATGGTAAGTATGATGCCGCCCATAAAAATCCCCAGCGGTATCGCCAGCCATGCATTTCCGGTAACAGTGCTGAAAAAATAGGTCCATGCTAAAGTAGCGAACGCCCAGGTCGCCAGCACCGTCATACCCACTATTTTGTACCTGTTCCGGTCAACTACCGCATCTGCGAGCAGCTCTTTTTCTGCTGTTGAAAGCCACCAAAGAAGCAACGTAAACCTGGAAGGGTGAGCATTTTCCCGTTGGGACAGGGCAATATTTCTTTCCATCATGTTAAAATGAATTAATGATAACCAATTGGATCAATAGTTGGGTTGGGGTATGCTGAGTGTTGAAGTAATTGCAAAGTACGCATTGCCTCGAAATTTACGTAGGTCGGCGATGCAAATATTTTTCTTTAGCTTACTATTAACAGTTACGCCCTAAGGCGACTTAAACCGCCTTTATATAAACGGGTCTATTCTCTTATCTTTGCGGCTCCTATAAAAAGGTCGTTTTAAAATACAATCATATGAAGAATTTTACGCTTAGCATTGTTTTATTGTTCGTTGGAATGGTGGCGGTGAATGCCCAGCCAAAGGGGATGGGGAAAAATGATCCGGATGCAAAAAAATTGCTGGACGCTGTAAGTGCAAAGTTCAAAACCTTTAAGTCTGTACAATCTTCTTTTTCACTTAAGATCGAGAATAGCGCAGGTAAAACCCTCGGCACCAAATCAGGAACGGTTTATATGAAAGGGACAAAATACCGGGTTAGCGTAACGGGACAAGAAATATTTTGTGACGGAAGTAATGTTTCCACCTATGATAAAGCGGCCAATGAATTAACCATTACTAAAATTGATCCTACCGCTAATTCAATTACGCCGCAGAAAATATTCACCAATTTCTACGATAAAGATTTTCTATACAAGTTGAATGATGAAGTTAAATCCGGCGGTAAACTCCTTCAGCCAATAGAATTGACGCCGATTGATAAAAGCAAGCCATTTTTTAAGGTATTGATATTTGTAGACAAGAAAACGCAGATTATCAGCAGTACCAAAGTATATGAAAAAGCAGGCAACATTTATACCTATTCAGTAGCTAAAATGAATACAAGCGCCCCGGTAAATGATTCCCAGTTCCTGTTCGATGCTAAGAAATATCCCGGAGTAGAAGTAGTAGACCTGAGGTGATTTTAAGAGCCTTCTCCGGAAGTTGTGAAGTTTCCCCATCTGTATGTTTTGATATTCAGTCCGGCCAGGTCCAGGATTCTGTCCACCACCGTTGCCGCCACTGCTTCGATAGTAGCGGGCTTACTATAAAATGATGGCGTTGCCGGAGCAATGATGCCGCCCGCAAGCGTAATGGTTTCCATATTGCGAATATGAACCAGGCTATAAGGAGTGTCTCTTACCACGCAAATCAATTTCCGTCTTTCTTTCAATACCACGTCGGCAGCCCTCGATATAAGGTCGTTGCTGATTCCCGTAGCGATTCTCCCTAATGTGCCCATGCTGCAAGGGATAATGATCATGGTATTGTATTGACCGCTGCCGGAAGCAAAAGGAGCCATAAAATCCTGCTGACCAAAATATTTTACAGGATAGTTCAAATAATCTGTATTCTCCAGTTCAGTTTTCCAGACAAGTTTGGCATTTTCGGTTAAGATAACGGATAACTCAGTCCATTGGTCCTGCAAACCCATTAACTTGTCCAGCAGGAGCTTTGCATACAATGAACCACTTGCTCCTGTAATGGCAATAACAATTTTATTCATTAATTTGTAGTTAAATTCGTGGTGTAAGCTACTAAACATATATTGTATGAAAAAGGTTACCGCTTTTTTTGGGCTGTCCCTAATGCTGGTGATGATTGTTTCCTTTTGTACAATTGGCAAGGAGAAAATTGAATGGCTGAGTTTTGCCCGGATGCAGGAGGCTTACGCCAAAAATCCCAAACCGATCATTGTAGATGTGTACACGGGCTGGTGCGGCTGGTGCAAAGTGATGGATAAAGAAACATATGGCAATGAGAAGGTTGCAGCCTATATCAATGAAAAATACTATGCTGTAAAATTTGATGCAGAAACCCAGGAGGGAATTGAATGGCGCGGAAAAAAATATGGTTACAATGCGCAGTATAAAATCAACGAACTGGCTTTGTATTTACTGAACGGGCAATTGAGTTATCCCACTACCGTATTTTTGGTAACGCCAGATGCAAAACCGGCGCCGCTCGCAGGCTATTTAAAACCCAAGGAAATTGAATCCCCGCTCCGATTTTTTGGCGATGGATTTTACAAGACAAAAAATTTCCCTGAATACCTAAAGGGGTTTAGTGCCAGCTGGTAATACACAATTAGCTAATGTGCTAATTTGATAATGTGCTAATGAAAGAACTTTTCGTATAGGATATTATGTTGCTTCATCCCCCGGGAATTACCAACCCAAACTACAAATGATATCGATCAAAATCACCTGCATGGAATTTAATATTGCATGGCGCTAAAACTTTTTGGCGGCTAAGTTGTAATTTCCGTTCTTAATGGAAATTACGGCACCAAAACTTCAACGCACTTTAGGACTTTTTCACTCTTCCGTACTCAACATGATCGATATGGTGGGGATTGGCCCCTTTGTGACGCTTCCCATCGTAATGGGTTTAATGGGAGGAATGTTTTTATATGCCTGGATTGCAGGCGCTGTTCTTTCCCTGGTGGATGCAATGATCTGGAGTGAACTGGGAGCAGCCTATCCGCTTGCAGGCGGCAGTTATAATTTTTTGAAAGAAGCCTATGGAAAAAAAGGGCTGGGGCGGATGATGAGTTTTCTATATGTTTGGCAAACCGTAATACAGGCTCCGCTGGTAGCGGCATCCGCTGCGATCGGCTTTTCTCAGTACCTCGGCTACCTCGTACATTTAAATGAATGGCAGGCAAAAGCGGTATCCGCTGTCGTTATTATCTTCATCACTTTTTTATTGTACCGGAAAATAGACAGCATCGGGAAGATTGGTGTGCTGTTATGGACCGGAGTTTTACTTACATTGGGCTGGATCATCCTTGGAGGCATTGCCCATGGGAATTTCCTTGAGCCGCTTAGAAATATCAACACCGATTTTACCTGGGGGCACCTGTTATCGTTTGTATTTGGGCAGGCATGTGTGAAAACGATCTACAGTTATTTGGGCTATTACAATGTCTGCCACCTTGGAGGCGAAATAAAAAATCCCGGTAAAAACATCCCGGCAAGTATGTTCATTTCCGTTATCGGCATTGCTATCCTATACCTTGCAATGAATATGAGTGTGGCAAGCGTAATTCCATGGCAGGAAATAAAACAATGGCAGGATAGCGGGCAGAATAATTTTGTAGTGAGCACATTCATTGAGCGGCTGTATGGAGGAACTGCGGCCAATATTGCTACCCTTATGATTTTGTGGGTGGCACTCGCTTCTCTTTTTGCAGTGATGCTGGGCTATTCGAGGGTGCCTTATGCAGCGGCAGTAGATGGAGCCTTTTTTAAGATCTTCGGAAAATTACATCCTACTAAAAACTTCCCGTATGTGTCACTACTGGTGCTGGCAGGTTTTGCACTTGTGTTCAGTTTATTATTCAGGATGAAGCATGTTATTGATGGGATACTTGCCATGCGGATCATGGTGCAGTTTATCGGACAGGCAATAGGAGTGGGCCTGCTGCGAAAAAGAAACGGAACAAAAGACCTGCCTTACAAAATGCCGTTGTATCCCTTACCGGTTATACTCGTTATTGCAATGTGGTTATTTGTTTTTTATGCTACCGGCCTAACCATTATTCTTTCTTTCCTGCTGGTTGCAGGCAGCGGGCTCATCATGTATTTTATACTTGCGAAAATGCAAAAGCAATGGCCGTTTATAAGTGACACCCATAACGATCCTGTTATCGGGTTGAAAGATGTTGCCAAGTAGCCGCCGCAACCTTACAAAATATTATTGGTAATATTATATTTCCCCGTCAGCAAATAAGTCATCACCGCAATTGTAAGGTCAACATTTATTCTTATTCTTTTCTTCATGTTTTTAATTTTTTATGAATGGTATTGTGGAAGATTAAGGGCAACCTGGTTTCAATTGCCCATCCCCGGTAATTTAAAATTTATAACTGATGCCAGCTGCCAAACTGAGCAGGTTTGGATAAGATTTAACGATTGCATTTTTTGTGCCGGAGGTTAGTGCAAAATTATAAGAAGGCAAAAAGCTTACCCCAATCTTATCCGAAATATGATAAGATGCTCCAATACTTACTATGCCACCGAAATAGATCGTCTTTAACCCGTTTATTTTTGTACTTGTACTTGTTTCTTTAACCGGGCCGTTCTCTATTTCGGTTTTAATTTCCCCCTTCGTTAAAAAATTTGCTGACACGCCCCCAGACGCAAACAGGCTTAATTTATTTACCGGGTAAGTATATTTAATCGAAAGGGGAACAAATACATATTGCAAAGAATTCGTAGACTCGAAAGCCTTAATACTATCGCCAACAGCTGGTGTGGTCACTAATTTGGAGGAAAGAAACAAATAACCCGAAGAGCAATTGTAAAGATATTTTACATCACCATTATTATCCACATCCGCATAAATTGTTTTTGGATCTATGGAAATGGTTTTATTGTACACGGCCACGCCAGATTGGAGGCCCCAGTGCTTATTACGGTTATATTCAATCAGTACACCGAAGGTGGAAGAAGAATGAGGTTTCTCTCCATCCCGTATTTTTTTGTGGTCGCCGGGGGGCGGAGGAGTGCCAAAACTGTTTGCACCCTTTTCTTCCTGGATACGGCTGGATGAAATATTGGGCGCACAAAATGCCGTTAAGCCAAAAGAGGCTTCTTTCGATTTAAACGGTTTGACAGTTGCGGCGGATTTGCCGGGGTTATAAGGTAAAATATTATCAACCGACGGAACATTCTTTTTGGTACGATCAGGAAGTACTGGCGACAACAGCGGAAGATTGGCCAACGGCAATGTTCCTGGCCGATAATACATTTCATCTTCCCTTTCACCTGGTTG
Organism: Ferruginibacter sp.; assembly: GCA_025963635.1. Classification (GTDB taxonomy): domain Bacteria; phylum Bacteroidota; class Bacteroidia; order Chitinophagales; family Chitinophagaceae; genus Ferruginibacter. The sequence goes on along the minus strand of JAOQAK010000081.1, from coordinate 57,970 downwards.
TATTTCACCTGGTTGACTTTTTCGTTCAATTGGAGCTTCATTGATAACCATAGTGCGTCTGCCTTTTTTGTCTGTTGGTACACTTATTTCCTGCTCACTTAAAGTTTTCTTTCCAGCTTGCCCGGATGAATTCTTGAATGAAGCAGCTCCCGTAAATTCACCCTGGTGGTTGAATTCTTTTTCATTTTCTAAATTCCCTGCGGGGTGTTCTAACGTCGTATTCTCTACTGTATTTTTATTTACAGGAGTTGACTCAATTTTTTTTGATTTATTTTGATGCAGCGCCGATACGACGGTGTCAATGTTTACCTCTTTATTTTTTTCAACATTTTTTGTCAATTCACCGGATCTGTTCCATGTACTGATCGTGTAAACGCCTGCCCCCAATAAAAGCACCACCAAAATGATGGCAATCCTCCTCAGTTGAATATATTTTCTGCTAAGGTCAACTACCTTGTTCTTATCAAGTTTCTTATCAAGAGCATCCCACACTGCCTGCGACGGTGTTTCCTCCTGATTTTCCAGTGCTGTTTTAAATAGTTTATCTATGTCGTGTAAATTTTTTTTCATAAATAGTTAATATTTTTTTTTGCCACCTGCAAACTGTTGTTCACTGCTTTTTGTAAAATTGCCCGTGCATCAGAAAGATTCGATTTTGAGGTTCCTTCTGAAATACCAAGAAGCTCCGCAATTTCACGGTGTTTCATTCCTTCAAAAACATATAGGTTAAAAATCATCCGGTAGCCGGGCGGTAGCTGCTGTATCATGTTCAACAATTCCTTCGTTCCGATCTGTGCAATGATATTTTCAGTGCCTGCAATCTCCAGCTGGTTAGTGTCAATGTCCACCACCGCGTGGAGACGGGTTTTGCTCCTGTATTTTTGAAGAGCGCAATTCACCATTATTTTCCTGATCCATCCTTCAAAAGAACCTTCGAAATTGAACTGGTGCAGAAATGTAAACACCTTCATAAACCCTTCCTGCAATATTTCTTCTGCCTCTTCTTTATTCTTGGCATACCGGAGACATACTGCAAACATCATGGGGGAATATTGTTCGTATAATTGATTCTGGGCATGTCGATGTCCTTTAATACAACCCTGGATAAGTAGATCTGTTTTGGTCACTTCCTGTTCATTTTATTGTATAGATGCTGCCGGGGTGCAATCGGTTGGCTTTGCGAAAATAAATTATTAATAACAGCCAACCCTTTCCACAGTCGCATACATCTTAGCAAATAGGCACTGCTAATAGAAAAACCGATCATTTAACATTCCGTTTAGTTAACGCAGACAACTTCCAGAGTGAAATCATCGTTTACCTGAACAAATATATTATTCAACGTTTAACATTGTTATTTATGACATCCACAAAAAAAGCCGCCTTTGCCTTTGGTACATTCGTAACGCTTACTGCCATGTTGATGACATCCTGCAAAAAGGATCAGGGCACAACATCGCCTGCAGCCACACAGCAATTGTCTGTTTATCTCACCGACGACCCAAGTCCTTATGATTCTGTTTTCATCGACATAAAATATGTGGAGGTAAAAATCGATACGAGTGAGAGTCATAAGCATGATGATCATTTTGGGGATAGTGATAATGACAGGGATGATGACCATCACGACCGTGACCAGTTTGGTAAATGGGATACATTAAGCATTGTTCCGGGAATATACAATGTTTCAAAATTGCGAAACGGTATTGATACCTTACTTGGCACTGCCGGAATTAATGGTACTATCCGGAAGATAAGGATCACGCTGGGCACTAATAACTCTTTAAAGTTTGCAGGCGTTAGTTATCAATTGAACTTCTTTCCCGGCTTCAACAATTATTTATATGTCAAGATCAACGACAAACATCACCAGGAAATAGCATCAGGGCGTTTGGCGCTTTGGATCGACTTTGATATCAGCAGGTCAATCGTGTTAATCGGCAATCAATACTATCTCAGGCCGGTATTGCGCCCATTTTGTGACAACAATTTTGCAAGGGTAAGAGGTAAGGTACTTCCCGCGGCTGCGGCTCCGTTGGTAACCGTTTACAATTCGAGTGATAGTGCCAACGCAATTCCACAAGCCAATGGCGAATTCAGGGTGAGAGGATTAAAAGAAGGAAACTATAATATTCTGTTCAAAGGGTCTAACGGTTACCATGATACTACCCTGGTGAATATCCAACTCAAAAACGGTGAAGAAAAAACAATCTCCACCATTACATTACATTAGTTCCGGCAGAACAAATTCAACCGGCAAGGAGCAGGCATTTATGGCCTGTTCCTTTACATATCATTGAAACATTTAACGAATGGACAGAAAAGAGTTTCTATCATTGATCGGTTTAGGCGCAACTTCTATTTTTGCTGCAACGTGTTTGGGTGGATGTTCAAAAGCTGCCAGTGGCTACACCGGCAGCGCTCCTTCAAATGTAGATATCAGTCTTGATCTGTCATTGCCAGTAAATGCAAGCCTGAATACTTCAGGCGGATATCTTTATACCGGCGGCATCATCGTGGCAAAAACCACTGCAGGCACCTTTATCGCTGTTTCGCAGGCCTGTACACATGAAGGTGTTTCCGTTCAATACCAGGGCCCTAACCAACGTTTTTACTGTCCTTCGCATGGAGCAACTTTCTCCAATACGGGGGCGGTTACAGCAGGACCGGCTTCAGTTGCTTTAAAACAATACAATACATCTTTAAACGGTAATTTATTGAGGATTTATTCCTGATTGCTGTTGTTTCCGGCTCAGTTTTCCAACTTTTAACCAATCATTTAGGAATCAACTTTTATCTTCAGTTTTTATTTCTCAGAAAATATGATCTATGAAACTTTTTGCTTTCATTTTACTTACATGTTTCTTTCTGCCTGGTGCCGGCTGGCTTACTAATTTTGAAGAAGCTTCCAAAACAGCCAATGATAAGCACCGCCTGATCCTCCTAAATTTTTCAGGCTCCGACTGGTGCGGACCCTGTATTCGATTAAAAAATGAAATATTTCAAACAAAGATGTTTGAAGATTTTGCCACAACCAACCTTGTATTGGTAAATGCAGATTTCCCCAGAAGCAATAAAAATAAATTATCAAAGGAACAGGTAAAACAAAATGAAGCGCTCGCAGATAAGTACAACACTAAAGGCAGGTTTCCACTCACCTTATTAATAGATGCTGATGGAAAAGTATTGAAAGAATGGGATGGATTACCATCTTCGGCTACCCAATTTATTCAGCAGTTAAAAGAAGTATGGGATGCCCGCCATTAATCAAGCCATTGAATCACGCACCATATTTAAAAAGGTGCTCAGGTTGATGGGGAACCGCTTTGAGCTGAGTGTGGTAGCTTCGGAGGAAGACGAAGGCTGGGCGCACAATTGTATTGAAACAGCGATTGGAGAGATCCGGCGAATAGAAACACTGCTCACCACCTTTAATGAGGAAAGCCAGGCGAATCTTGTAAACCGTAATGCAGGAATTAAGCCCGTTCGTGTTGACAAGGAATTGATCGACCTGGTTACCCGTTCCAAGAAAATAAGTGAGCTTACACAAGGTGCATTTGATATCAGCTACGGCTCAATTGACAAGCGTTTGTGGAATTTTGATCAGCAGATGGATGCTCTCCCGGATGTCGCCACTGCCCGGCAATTGGTTAAACTAATTAATTACCGAAATGTGATCACCGATGCAGAAAATGGCACTGTTTACTTAAAGGAAAAAGGAATGCGCATCGGCTTTGGAGGTATTGGTAAAGGCTATGCAGCAGAGCGGGCAAAATATATTCTTCAACAGAACGGGGTAGACAGCGGTATTGTAAATGCAGCCGGCGACCTTACTACATGGGGCTACCAGCCCGACGGCAAACCATGGACAATTGGGATCGCGAGTCCGGATGGGGCACACACTCCATTTTCGTGGCTGAACATCACTGACATGTCCGTTGCCACATCAGGTAACTATGAAAAGTATGTAGTGATTGGCGGCAAAAAATATTCCCACACAATTGATCCCCGCACAGGGTTGCCCGTACACGGCATTAAAAGTGTTACCATCATCAGCCCAAATGCAGAAATAGCGGATGCAATGGCAACACCGGTGATGATCATGGGGATAAGGGTTGGTTTGAATATGATCAATCAAATAAAAGGCATTGCCTGCATCATCATTGATGATAAAAATAAGATATACACTTCAGCAAACATTAACATCGTATGACCATAAAAAAAATAATTCCCTTCGCCGCAATGAATTTAGCAGCGGCACTGCTCATTAGCTCCTGCACTACCGTAAAAGAATATCAAAAGGGCAAATTGAATGATGCTGAAATGGTATTGGGTGCACGCAAGATTCAAAAGACCGAAATGAGTTTTCAATCTTACCGCGAAGGAGCTTCCGGGGCAAATGGTGGCAAAACGGGTGGGGGATGTGGATGCAACTAGGAGAAGGTTGAAGGTTGCTGGTTGAAGGTTAAAGGTTTAAGACCGTTGCGGTATTTCGACTTCCGGTTCCAGTGTTTGTTGGGAGGTGAAGCATTCGTAAAAAACAATGTTTATGAACAAATTCATTCTCTGCCTACTCATTCAATCAATCAAAATTTGCCCTGTACAATAAACTTTAACATTAAAAGAGCGGAAAAATTAATACATGAAAAAAATCTGTTTAGGCTTAGTCGGAATATACCTCAACCTGCTGGCGGTTTTTGCACAATCTACACCACCACAGGATTCTACCCAATATAAAAGCCGCACTTTGAAATTGGAAGAAGTAAACCTGGTGAGCAGCTATTATCACCAGGATGGAAATAATTCTTCCGTAACCGGGGGCATCGGCAGCGAAAAACTGACAGATCTTGCTAATATCATTGATGTGAAATTTGCAAAATACGATAAGCGTTACCGCAAGCATTCGTTTACATTCGAGGCCGGCATAGACAGCTATACATCTGCTTCTTCCGACCAAATAGATTCAAAGGCAAATTCATCCGCATCCTCACACGATCTTAGGATTTATCCTTCCTTGTCATGGACAGTAGAAAATGAAAAAAAAGGAACCACCTTCGGTTTAAGTGCTTCTGCATCCAGCGAGTTTGATTATAAATCATTTGGGCTGGGTGCCAGTTTTTCAATAAAATCAAAGAATAATAATCGCGAGTTTGGGGTGAAAGCACAGGCCTATCTTGATAAAGTTTCTTTGATTCTGCCGGTAGAGTTGCGAACGGGCATTGTCATAAACGGCCATCGGGATGACGGCAATTATGCTACCACGTCGCGGAATTCATTTAGTGGTTCAGTCTCTTATACGCAAGTGGTAAGTAAGAATATGCAGTTGATGTTTTTAGCTGACATTGCATGGCAAAACGGGTATCTTGGATTGCCTTTTCACCGGGTATATTTTAATGACAATACTTTAAAAACTGAGTTGTTGCCTTCTAAGCGTTTTAAAATACCGGTAGGGGTGCGGGCCAATTACTTTTTGGGTGATAAGGTAGTTGTCCGTTCCTTTTACCGGTTTTATCACGACGATTGGGGACTTACGGCACATACCGCTGACGTGGAAACTGCGATCAAAATAACGCCCTTCTTTTCGGTAACCCCGTTTTATAGGTACTATCAGCAAAGTGCGGTAAAATATTTTGCTCCTTACCAGGCTCATACAGCGGCAGATACTTATTATACCAGTAACTACGATCTATCGAAGTTTAACAGCCATTTTATTGGTGCCGGGTTCAGGCTTGCTCCGCCAAAAGGAATACTTGGCAATGAGCATTTCAGCATGATCGAGATCCGGTATGGGCATTATACAAGAAGTACTACCAACTTCAGTTCTAATATTGTTAGCCTGAATTTGAAATTCAAATAAAAGACTTTCACATAATTTATAAATCAGTTGAGCCATTTAGTTCTTCCTTCAGCGGAAGAACTTTTTTTATGTATCAGCATTTACCAGGTGCGTTTTCTGCTGACGATAATTAATATAATTTACCAAATCTTAAATGGAGCGAATAAAACTGTTTGCTTATTTTTGAACCAGACAAATTCATTTATCACGTATGAAAACTTTTTTCTTATCAGGCATTCTTTTACTCTTCCTTCTCCCGGGAGAATGTCAAAATGCAAAGCTGCAGGGATGGCATATAAAAGACCAGCAGGCATCTGGCTATTATGGCATCAGCCTCGACAAAGCTTACCAGTTTTTAGCAGGAAAGAATCTAAAAAGCACGCCGGTAATTGTAGCCATCCTGGATGATGGTATTGATACAAGTCATGAAGACCTTCAAAAAGTATTGTGGACCAATCCAAGAGAAATTCCCGCAAACGGTGTCGATGACGATGCAAACGGGTATATAGATGATGTGCATGGCTGGAACTTTTTAGGCAGTCGGGATGGCCGGAACGTGTTGGCAAACAGCAGCGAATGGATTCGTGTATATTGGCGCTATAAAGCAAAATACGAAGGAGTAAATATCGATACAAGTCAATTAGAGAAAGCTCAAAAATATGAATACGCAATGTGGCAGAAAGCACGCAGCGGTGTAGTAGGTAAAGGAATGAAAGAAGATGAGCTTGGCAACCTGAAAACTTATCTTGCCAATGCGCTGTTTTGCGATAGTGTATTAAAACCAAAACTTGGCAAAATGGAATTTACGGCTAAACAGCTCATGTCGTACAACCCATCTAATAAGTTGGAGAAACAGGTGAAAGAATTTTTTGTTGAATTATTTAAACAGTTCACTACGCCCGATGTCACCGATAGCTTTGTAATGGACGAATTTGAAAAGTATGTAACCGGGGAAATCCGCAGAGCCAATGGCGACAAAGTTCCACCTGAGGATGACCGCCGAAAAATTACCGGCGATGATGAAAAAACGGAAGCAAACAGGTTGTATGGAAATAGCAACATCACCAATGGAGAGCTAATGCATGGATCTCATGTCGCGGGGATCGTCGGTGCAGATCGCAACAACGGCAAGGGCATGCAGGGCATTGCGGATAATGTACAAATTATGATGGTGCGCACTTCCGCCGATGGCGACGAATTTGATAAAGATATTGCAACGGGCATTCGCTATGCGGTGGACAACGGTGCCAAAGTGATCAACATGAGTTTTGGAAAAAGCTTGAGTCCTGATAAAAAGATGGTGGATGATGCAGTTAAATATGCTCTTTCGAAAGATGTATTGCTTGTACAGGCTGCGGGCAACAGCAAAAGAAATATTGATGCGCTCGATAATTATCCCAACCCAAAATATTTACAAACAGATAGCGTAGCACCCAACTGGATAACGGTAGGTGCGAGCGATACAATTGGCAAGGCAGCGGATTTCAGTAACTATGGCCCACACATTGCCAATGTATTTGCACCCGGCATTGCCATTTATTCCTCCGTGCCTGGGGGTGATAAATACATGTCGTGGGACGGAACCAGTATGGCTTCACCGGTGGTAACGGGAGTGGCAGCCTTACTGCGGAGTTATTTTCCGCAGCTCCATGCGGCTGAAATTAAAAAGATCATAGAAGAGTCGGTGAGTATTCCAACCGTGGAAACATTCAAGCCCGGCACTACTGAAAAAGTAAACATGAATAAACTCTGTACCAGTGGTGGAATTGTAAATTCATACAATGCTGCAAAACTTGCTTTTGGCTATCACAAACCTTGATCATGGCCTATGACCTTAAACATAATACAAGTATATCTCAACACCGTTAAATTTACATCCCTTTAGGTTCAAATTGAACCAATGACCTTAAATTTTGTAGTAAACAGGTAATTTTACCAAATGAATAAAATACCGATCGTTGTTTTCTTTCTCATTTTTTTATCAGCATGTGAAAAGGATATCAATTTTGATTTAAAGGATGCAGGTGATGTATTGGTGGTAGATGCCAACATTGAAAATGGCAGGCCGCCGGTAGTAGTGCTCACGCATAGTCTCAATTTTTTTAGTACGCTTGACCCCGCATTATTGCTCAATTCATTTGTAAGAAATGCGGAGGTAACCATTTCAAATGGGGTACTTACACATAAATTGAAGGAATATGGAACGCAGGTGGGTGGGGGGATTATCGTTTATTCTTACAGCATTGACTCTGCCAACCTCGCAACCGCTTTCACAGGAGCATTCAATACGCATTATTCACTCATTGTTAAATCCGGCGGGAAGGAATATACTGCAGCTACCACGATTCCCTCGCTTGCTAAAAAAGCCGACTCCCTGTGGTGGAAACCTGCCCCCTTTTCTGATGATACGAATAACGTAGTCATTATGGTTAAAGCCACCGATCCTCCCGGATTAGGAAATTATGTACGGTATTTTACGAGGAAAAACAGCGGCGCGTTTCTCCCAGGTGATAATTCTGTTTTTGATGACCAGGTGATAGATAATACCACCTACGAGTTACAGGTTGATCCCGGAGTAGATAGAAACAATCCGATTTCGTTTGATAGTAATTATTTTAAAAAGGGAGATACAGTAACCCTGAAGCTTTGCAATATCGATAAGCCCACTTACACTTTCTGGAGCACCTGGGAATTCGCGTTTCAAAGTGTGGGTAACCCCTTTGCACAGCCGAATAAGGTAATTGGTAATATCAGCAACGGCGCGTTGGGCGCTTTTTACGGGTATGCTGCCTTTTATAAAACCCTGGTGATTCCTAAATAGATCAACGGGATTTGCCTTGGCAACGAATTGTAATCACTCACTTTTAAAGCAAATACATTGATAACCGTACCGGCGAAGTATGTTGGTATTAGTATTATGTTGAGCGTGAATGGTGAATCGGCAATCAATGCCGCTTACTTAAGGATCCACGGCTCTTTGCTCCTTATTGCTGAAAATGTACAAGGGAGTGACACAAGAATGTCTAATTGAAAAGCAACTGTTTGCAAACAAATAAATTCCTTAAGTCACGAATCAAACCCTCACATTGCACTTAACATAGCACTATAAGCTGTAAACGCAATTTATCACCAAAAGATGACAGGAAAATATTAGAAGGATAATTGCTGTAATTTTGCGGCAATTAAAAAATATGGAAAATAGTTTAATGGAAAAAGTGCATTGTTTAATAATCGGTTCGGGGCCGGCGGGATACACTGCAGCCATCTATGCAAGCAGGGCAGGACTTAACCCTGTTTTATACCAGGGCATCCAGCCAGGAGGGCAGTTAACGATCACGACGGAAGTTGAAAATTATCCTGGTTACCCTAACGGGATACAGGGACCAGACATGATGCTTGATTTTGAAAACCAGGCGAGACGGATGGGTGCCGATATACGGTATGGACTTGCAACAAAAGTTGATTTCTCTTCGCAGCCTTATAAAATAGAAATTGACGAAGAGAAGTGGATTATGGCAGACGCCGTTATTATCTCCACAGGTGCTTCGGCCAAATGGCTCGGGTTGGAAAGTGAGCAACGCCTGAACGGCTATGGGGTAAGTGCCTGTGCCGTTTGCGATGGATTTTTTTTCAAAGGAAAGGAAGTGGCAATTATCGGGGCGGGCGATACCGCCGCGGAAGAAGCGCTGTATCTATCAAAGATCTGTTCGCAGGTACACATGATCGTAAGGAGAGGTGAAATGCGTGCCAGTAAAGTGATGCAGGACAGGGTGGTAAATACATCCAATATAAAAATGTACTGGCACAGTGAAACGGACGAAATACTCGGCGATAAAAAAGTTGAGGCGGTACGTATCAAAAATAATCAAACAGGTGAAAAGCAGGAGATATCCGTGAGTGCGTTCTTTGTTGCCATCGGGCACCACCCTAACAGTGATATTTTTAAGGGCTGGCTCGACATGGACGAAGCGGGCTATTTAATTACAGTGCCAGGAACGTCCAAAACCAATATTGAAGGAGTATTTGCCTCCGGCGATGTGCAGGATAAAATATACCGGCAAGCTGTAACAGCTGCAGGCAGCGGCTGTATAGCAGCGTTGGATGCCGAAAGATGGCTGGGAGCGAGAGCTAACGGATAATTGGTTAGATGATAATTGATAATTGATAATGCCATCCGACTATTTAGCAATTATCAAACATTCATGGATCAATAATTTTCTTAATAACAACTGGAATTATTTGCATAAGTAAATGTCTGTGACTTAAAAAAATTATTTGGTTACAAACATTTGTTTTTCAATTAAACATCCTTGTGTCACTCACTTTTACATTTTCAGCAATAAGGAGCAAACGGCCGCTGATTCTTAAGTAAACAACATTGAATTATCAACTATCAATTATTAATTATCAATTAAAATGCTCACCATTCATTTACACAACCTGTTGTTCCACGCCTTTCATGGGTTTTATGAAGAAGAACAAATTTTAGGAAATGAATTTGAGATCAATGCAGATGTTGTGGTTGATGCCCCGGAACAAATAACGAAATTGCGACAAACCGTTAATTATGTTACAATTTATAATGCTATTAAACAACGGATGCAGCAGCCAACTGCATTACTGGAGACTGTGGCACAGGAATTGACCCTGGCTATCCATCAAATTGACAACAGGATTAAATCTGTACATATCACCATTAAAAAATTATCTCCGCCAATTGAAAACTTCGAGGGTATTGTGGGCGTGAGCTATCAAAGAGAGTTTTAGTATGAGGCCCATATTGCTGACTTTTTTTTCTTTTCTTGTTTTGCTGAATTTACCGGCCCAGGACATTGCATCAATTACCCGGGAGGCCGTGCATTTGGAACAGGTACCCAATGAAAAGGCAGCTTTTGCCAAATACAAAGAGGTACTTAAGATTCAACCGGTCAACCAGAATGCGCTTAATAAATGCAGTGAACTTTGCAGCAGGATTGGCAAGCGCCAGGCTGATCCAAAAGTGATGGAAGACTATTATGCTGCGGCTAAAACTTACGCTGGTATTGCCTTGCGCATCAATCCAAATAATTCAGAATCAAATTGTGTGATGGCCATTGCACTTGGCAGGAGCTCAATGAATCGCAGCGGCAAAGAAAAAATAAACACTGCTAAAGAAATCAAAAGATACATTGATGTAGCTATCAAAAATGATCCATCTAATTTTAAGGCGTGGCATGTACTCGGCCGTTGGCATTACGAAATAAGTAATCTCAACAGCTTTGAAAGAACCGCGGTAAAGATATTTTATGGTGGTGTTCCGGCAGCAACGCTAAACGAATCAATTGCGGCTTTTGAAAAATCACAGTCAATTACTGATGGGTTTATTTTGAACTATTTCGAAATGGCAAAAGCATACAAAATGAATAATCAATCAGCCAAAGCAGTCGCAATTCTTACCAAAATGCTTTCCGTTCCGAACCAAACTGAAGACGATCCCGGTATAAAGGAAGATGGCAGAAAATTGATCAACAAGTGGCGGTGACCTGACTTCTGTTTCCTAGCGCTTTGATGTACGAATTTTATACAAAACTTTTAGATATGAAATACCTTTTAATCGGCTGGTTTCTTTGTACTGCAATGTTTACCGAAGCTCAAAAAGTAGAGCAAATAACGTCTGCATACGATCCTCACGTTTTATTTTCACCAATTTTTTACCCTGTTGGAGAAACCAGCACAAGGGCCGCCACTGGCGAACCGAATGTTGGATATTGGCAAAATCGGGCAGATTACCAGATAAGCGTTGCGCTTAATGAAATTACCCACGAAATTTCTGGTAGTGTAACGATTACCTATAAAAATAACAGTCCTCACGCACTGCCTTTTTTATGGTTGCAATTAGACCAGAACTTGTTTAATAAAGAAAGCCGGGGACAGGCACGAATGCCGGTAGACAGCCGTAGTCGTTACGGTGATTCAAAAAATGATTTCAATGGAGGCTACAAAATCAGTGCTGTAAAATTAAATGATGCATTGTTTACAGATTATGTGATCACCGATACGAGGATGCAGTTACGACTGCCAAAGCCGATGGCTGCATCCGGCGATGAAGTTAAGATCAAGATCGATTACTCTTTTACTTTGCCCGGATATGGTGCTGATCGTTGCGGGATTTTGACTACTAAAAATGGAGAAATATTTTCTGTAGCACAATGGTATCCGCGGATGTGCGTGTTTGATGATGTGGAAGGATGGAACACCTTGCCTTATCTTGGTCCCAGTGAATTTTATCTTGAGTATGGCAATTTTGATTTTACCATTACCGCCCCGTCGTCTCATATAGTAGTTGCCAGTGGTGAATTGCTAAATCCGTCTGAAGTACTAACGCCTTTGCAGGTTAGCCGTATGGAAGAAGCTAAAAAAAGCGATAAGACGGTTATGATCCGAAGCGAAAATGAAGTAACCGATCTTTCTTCAAGACCAAAAGCGGCTACACTGACATGGCATTATAAAATAACGAATGCAAGAGATGTATCCTGGGCTTCTTCCAGATCATTTATTTGGGATGCCGCAAAAATCAATTTACCTGGTGGTAAAAAGTCATTGGCGATGAGCGTATACCCGTCCGAAAGTGCAGGCGAAACAGGCTGGGGCAGGGCCACCGAATACACCAAGGGGAGTATTGAAAATTACAGTAAAAGATGGTTAGTGTACCCTTACCCGGTTGCAACCAATGTAGCCAGCAATGTGGGCGGAATGGAATACCCCGGCATTGTATTTTGCGGGTACAAGGCTCAGCGGAATGGACTGTTCGGTGTAACAGATCACGAGTTCGGCCACACCTGGTTTCCGATGATCGTGGGGAGTAACGAACGTAAATACGGCTGGATGGACGAGGGCTTCAATACCTTCATTAATTCATTGGCCGACGATGATTTTAATAATGGTGAGTATAAATCCAAGCCTGCCTCAATGGAATTTACGGCGGGGTACATGTGGAATAATAATAGCGAGGCAATCATGAATACGCCGGACGCAATGCAGGAGTCCAACATCAACACAGCTTTATACTCAAAGCCAGGTTATGCCTTGCAATTATTGCGCAATGAAATTCTTGGTCCTGTCCGCTTCGATTATGCCTTCAGGGCCTACATCCAACGATGGGCTTATAAACATCCAACTCCATGGGATTTTTTTAGAACAATGGAAAATGTTGCCGGCGAAGATTTGGGATGGTTCTGGAAAGGGTGGTTCCTGGAAAATTTCAGACTTGATCAATCAATTGTTGCTGTCGGCTATGAAAACAATGATCCTGCCAATGGGGCACTCATAACGATCGCTAATCTCGACCAGATGGCAATGCCTGTAATTCTTGCCTATGAAACGGTGAGTGGTGAAAAGGGTACTTTAAAATTGCCAGTGGAAATTTGGAATAATGCTGTAGTTAAGAAAATCAAACTTCCTGTAAAAGAAAAATTAAAAACGGTAAAAATCGATCCCGCGAAGATATTTCCTGATATGAACTTTAGTAACAATGAATGGAAGGGAGAGTGAGCAGGGGAAGAGTTAAAGGGTAAAAAGGTATAAGGTGAAGGGTTTAAGGTATACACAGCTAAATCTTCATTCATTAGCCACCAACCATCTACACTAGTATTTTTCTTTGATCATTGCTGCTACCATTTTATCAATTGGCAAGGTTACGGTGTCTGCAGAAAAATTTTCCCAATCTACAAAGCGGAACGACTCTATTTGCTGAGTTTGGCTATACAATACAAGTTGCGATTCATCAAAATGGAATTCTTTATCACGCAGTGTAACTGAGATGGGTTCCAAAGCCTTTACAAAATAGTAAATCGATAATATCTGGTGTGCGGAGTTGAATGCACTCTGTTGAAAAAAGTCTGTGGTATAAATATGATCAGCAATAGATACTTCCAGGTTCATTTCTTCTTTAAACTCCCTTTTCAGGCAATCCCTGGTACCTTCTCCGATCTCGAGTCCGCCGCCCGGAAATTTAGTATAATAAGCTCCCCTGATGTATTCGTCGCTCACCAGTACCTGCTTTGCATCATTCAATAAAATCCCATATACTCTAACTGATAAGACCAGGCTCATATTTAATCTTTTACACGTTTCCAATAATTCCAGGCCACTACCGCGAGAATGATCAAAGAGATAATTACCGGTATCCAAAATGCATAGTGTGTATCCTTGTAAGGTATAGGAACATTCATTCCATATATGCTGGCGATCAAAGTGGGCACAGTCAATACAATCGTAAGCGTGGTAAGTCGTTTCAGAACCTCGTTCTGATTATTGCTAATGATGCTGGCAAACGCGTCGAGCGTACTGCTGAGGATATTGGTATAGGTGTTGGCCATTTCTAACGCCTGGCTTGTTTCCACGATCAGGTCATCTAAAAAGTCCTTTTCTTCCTCATTCAGCTGTAAAATATTTGTGCGCACCATTTTCATCATCAGCAGTTCATTGCTTCTTAACGCCGTTAAAAAATAAACCAGGCTTTTTTGAATACGCATCAACTGCAACAGTTCTTCATTCCGGTTGGCAACATATAGTTTATGTTCCAATGTGTTTCTTCGCAAATTGATTTCCTTTAGATAATCCTGGAAGTTGTTAGTGACCTTTTCAAATATTTTTAGCACCATCATATTCTTCTTCCCCGGGTTACGGTTCTGAAAAGTGGTTAAGAATTTTTTGATGGCTTCATTTTCAAATGAATTAACGGTTACGATCTGGTTATGGGTAAGAATAATACAAATTGGAATGGTTACATAAAATGCATCACTATCGTTGAAGGAATTATTTTCAGTGGGTGTTTTGATTACGATTAATTTGACATTATCATCTATTTCATAACGGCTTCTTTCATCAATATCAAGTGAATCTTTTAAGAAATCAATCGGTATTTCCAGGGATTCACTTAGTTCTGTAAATTCCTCCTGCTTGAGTGGAGGTAATACATTGATCCAGGTACCATCTTCGGGCTTATCGATGGCGATCGTTTGATGATTGATGTGTTTAAAATATTGAATCATTTACCAGGTACTTGTGGTTATATTGGTTATTAGGAATTTTGTCGGCGGCAAGAATCATCCGTCAATACTTTATATACTTTGAAACTTGTAACGATACAATTTTCGATTGTTTTAAAATTTACTCTGCTATCTGGATCTCTCCTTTGTACACGAATTCAGCCGGGCCACAAAGCCATATGTTGTTGAAATGCTGATCGTCTATTTTATCAAATTCTACTCTAAGATAACCGCCGGGAGTTTTTACTACAACCGTATTAAATCCATTTTCGTTATGGGCAGATAACAGTGCCGCTGCGGTAACGCCCGTGCCGCAACTTAGAGTTTCATCTTCCACACCACGTTCGTAAGTGCGTACATAAATTGAATCTTCATCGGTCAACTCAACGAAATTTACATTCACTCCATCAGGTATAAACTCTTTGCTGTAGCGGATTTCATGACCAGTCGCAACAACATCGATATCAACCACCTCGTTGGCAAACTTTACAAAATGTGGCGAGCCTGTATTCAATACCGCGTAAGAACTATGGTAAGCTACCTGGTTCACATCCTGCATCCGCAATCGAACCGTACCATCACTGTCAAGTTCGGCAATATGACTGCCATCTACTGCTATAAATTTGTACGCCGTTTTCATTATGCCCCGGTGATATGCAAACTTAACAAGGCACCTGCCACCATTTCCGCACATACTACTTTTGTTGCCATCAGCATTATAATAAACCATTTCAAAATCATATCCTTCCTTTTTGCCTAATAACATCAGGCCGTCGGCGCCAATTCCAAAATGCCGGTCGCAAAGATGTTTTACCTGTTTTGTAGTTAATGCAGGCCATTGATTTTCCCTGTTATCTAAAATTATAAAGTCGTTGCCAGTGCCGTGGTATTTATAAAATGTAATTATCATATTAGAGGTTTGAATCAGCGATTACATTTAAAGAGTGTTTGATTAAATTTTCAACGGCCAGTCCTCCATCTTTAGAAAATTCTTTAGTGATCCTGTTGGCTACAATTGCATTTAGGCTTACACATTGGTGCCCCAACATTTTACACAGGCCATAAATCGCAGAGGTTTCCATTTCAAAATTAGTGATGCGATGATTACCGAATTGAAATGTTGTAAGATTATCAATCAACTGCGGATAGGCGAGACCGAGGCGCAATACCCTGCCTTGCGGCCCATAAAATCCGGGACAGGTTACAGTGATGCCCTGGTGATATTGATTGGTAAAATGCTTTAGCAAATGGCCGCTCGCCATCATAATATAAGGTGATATATTACCAGCGCCTAATTGCGTATGGATATTAAAAGCCTGCAGCAGTTGATTTTCTTCTTCGTTGATATTAACCCTATAAAAATGCATCAGGTTATCAAGCCCCAAACCATGAGTGGATGCCACAAAACTGTCTACTGGAATCGATTCCTGCAATGATCCGGATGTGCCAAACCGTATTATATTTAAAGCCGTGAGTTTTTCTTTAATCGTTCTCGTTTTCATATCGATATTAACCAATGCATCCAGTTCGTTCAAAACGATATCAATATTATCGGGGCCAATGCCGGTGCTTACGCAACTCAACTTCTTTTTACCAATATAGCCAGTATGGACAATAAATTCGCGGTGTTGATTTTTATATTCGATGGAGTCAAAATGTTTACTTACTTCCTTTACCCTGTCCGGATCACCTACCGTAATCACTGTATTCCCTATTTCTTCCGGCCTGCAATTGATATGGTAAACAGCACCGCGGTCATTGATGATCAATTCTGATTCGGCTATACGATTCATTTTTTTTATTTAGAACCCCGAATTTCGCACTAACTATTTGTAATTTCTAATAAAAAAAAATCCTATTTTTGCAACGCAATAAAAATCACGACATAAGATGCAATATTGTCTTGTGGTTGGAAATAATTTCCCGCAGATATTTTTTACGCTCTTATTTTTTGAATTGCAATTGTTAGGCGCAATTGGACTTCAACAATAAATTATCATCGTGGTCCTGTGGCCGAGTGGCTAGGCAAAGCTCTGCAAAAGCTTCTACACCAGTTCGAATCTGGTCGGGACCTCTCTTCATACAATCCCTCTCCAAATATGGAGGGGGAATTTTTTTAAAATTATGGTTCCTAAAATTTTGCATTGGATTGGTCTTGCAGCATGCGTGATATTGATCATATCCTGTTTTATGCCCTGGGCCTATTTTGCTGATGCGCATATCCCTACCGAAGCAGAAAGAACCTTTACCGGCTTTTATTCTTATGGTAACAATTACGGTAAACCCGGCAAGATGCTGGTTGCTTTTGGAATTATTGTAATTGCATTGATGTTATTGCCGAAGATATGGGCAAAGCGTACTAATCTTTTCATTTGTGCATTAGCGGTAGGCTACGCTATCAAAACGTATATCTTGTATGTTTCCTGCTACAATGCGTACTGTCCTGAAAAAAAAGCAGGTATTTTTTTAATGTTAATAGCTACGCTCTTCATGTTGGTAGCATCAGCATTTCCACACCTTACTCTGAAAGAAGAAAAGGAAAGTTAAATCTAAAACAGTTTGTTGATGGCGCTATGCTTTTTTAACTTCCTTTGACCATGCATCTTTTAAGGAGACAGTACGGTTAAAAACCAGCTTACCAGGAGTAGTTTCCTTATCGAGGCAGAAATATCCTTTGCGGATAAACTGATAGGGAGTAGACAATGCTGCATTCTTCAAAGAGGGTTCCACAAAGGCATTTTCAATTACCTGCAACGAATCCGGATTGATATAATCTTTGAAATCGCCTTCTTCCTGTGATGGATTTTCCACCTTAAATAAGCGATCGTATAACCGAATTTCGGCCTGCAATGCATGGGATACACTTACCCAATGAATGGTTCCTTTCACCTTGATGCCTGTAATATCATCGCCACTCTTACTTTCAGTGATATAAGTACCATGGATCTCTGTAACATTTCCGTCAGGATCTTTTTGAAAGTTGTCACATTTTACAATATATGCGCTTTTCAACCTTACCATTGCACCGGGTGCCAGGCGAAACCATTTTTTAGCGGGTTCTTCCATGAAGTCTTCTCTTTCTATCCAAAGCTCTCTGCTGAATGGGACGATACGGGTGCCATAGGAATCATCCGGACCATTTTCGCTTACCAATTCCTCAGTTTGCCCTTCGGGGTAATTGGTGATCACCAGTTTTACAGGATCCACCACAGCCATCACCCGGTTAGCAAGTTTGTTAAGATCTTCCCTTACACAAAATTCGAGGAGACTTACATCGATCAGGTTTTCTCTTTTAGCAATACCAATTCTCTCACAAAAATTCCGAATGCTTTCTGCGGTATAGCCTCTTCTGCGCATACCGCTAATCGTTGGCATGCGGGGATCGTCCCAACTTTGTACATATTGCTCCTCTACCAATTGCAGGAGTTTGCGTTTGCTCATTACCGTGTAGGTCACATTGAGACGGGCAAATTCATATTGCTTTGAAGGAAATATCTCGAGCTTTTCAATAAACCAGTCGTATAATTCACGATGCGGTATAAATTCGAGCGTACAAATGCTGTGAGTAACTTTTTCAATACTATCACTTTGGCCATGGGCGAAATCGTACATCGGGTAGATGCACCATTTATCCCCTGTACGATGATGATGCGCATGTTTGATCCGGTAAATAATCGGGTCACGCATGTGCATATTATTAGCAGCCATATCGATCTTAGCCCGCAGCACTTTTTGCCCATCCTGGTATTTCCCTTCCGTCATTGCTGCAAAAAGTGAAAGATTTTCTTCAATAGACCGGTCCCTGTTTTTACTGTTTTCACCAGGTTCGGTAGGGGAGCCCTTTAAGGAAGCAATTTCATCTGCATTGGAGTCTTCTACGTACGCGAGCCCTTTATTGATCAGCGTTACAGCGAATTGATGTAACTGGTCAAAGTAGTCGCTTGCATACAATTCATTGGCCCAGCTAAACCCGAGCCAGGTTACATCTTCCTTGATGCTATCTACATATTCAGTTTCTTCTTTCACCGGATTGGTGTCATCAAACCGAAGATTGGTTTTACCGCCATATTTCAATGCCAGGCCGAAATTCAGGCAAATACTTTTCGCGTGACCAATGTGAAGATATCCATTTGGTTCGGGTGGAAAGCGGGTAAGAATAGTTGCATATTTCCCATTTGCTAAATCTGCTTCAATAATTTCTTCGATAAAATTCAGGCTCTTTTCTTCAGACATTCTTTTTATTTTTCAACTACAAATTTAGATACAATATTGCAAACAATTAAGGTCGTTGACTTTGTATTGGGGGGCTGTTGCAATAGGAGAGGTGGGTGTTGCTGAATCACCATTTGGGGTACAGTGTTCCATTTATCGTTTCGTTCCATCAGATATTTATGATACTATTTCCGCGAGGAGTAATTATTATTTTTTTTCATCTCCTCGAGCATCCTGATGATCTTGTCTAATTTTTTTGCTTCAAGGTCGCTGATCTGTAATTGCAGAGCTTCAATTTCTTTTTTTGCTTCCATGTTACATACGTAATCTTCCTGGGCCTGTATCCTGTCTCGCTGGCTTTGCCTGTTCTGCGACATCATGATAATCGGAGCTGCATAAGCTGCCTGAGTGGAAAAAATAAGATTGAGCAGGATGAAGGGGTAGGGGTCCCAATGGGCTATCAACGCAATAACATTCATCGACATCCAGATGACTACAAAAATACTTTGGAAAATAATGAACCTCCACGAACCCATTCCATTTGCCACGGAATCAGCAAGCCGATCGCCCATTTTTAAGGATTTCTCATGTTTATCATGCCAGTTGCCCATATAGGATATTTTAAAGTTCGTTGTTATGCTGTTTATAAAAAAAGCCCTCGATCCGGTTAGAATACAAAGGCTGTTCTGGCTGTAAAGCAAAATTAATCACCTCTTCCCATCCTGCGCAAATAAGAAGCATGAGAAGCAATGGCATGACGCATTTTAGGATATTCAATATAGTGAATTCCGAATTCGGTGCAGGTTTGCCGGATGATTTTACTGATTGCAGGGTAATGAATATGAGAAACTTTAGGAAACAAATGGTGTTCAATCTGGAAATTCAATCCCCCCACCAGCCAGGAGATCAGTTTATTTTTTGTGGCGAAATTAGCGGTTGTTTGAATTTGATGAATGGCCCATTCATTTTCTATTTTATTAGAATCAGCAACAGGCAAGGGGAAATCGGTTTGCTCTACAGTATGGGCCAGTTGAAACACAATGCTGATAACAAACCCGGTAACCATACTGGCAATCAGGAAACCAACCATCCATTTAACAAAACCAACCATATAAATCGGCAGCAACATAAATACAATGATATAGCCCAGTTTAGCTCCCCAAAATCCGAAATGTTCTTTTACAGTGAGTTTCTTGATGGGCACTGAGCCAATCTTTCTTTTGAAATACTTTTGATAATCGGTAAGAAAAACCCAGATCAAATGTAAAAGGGTATACAGGAACCATACATAGTAGTGTTGGAAACGATGCATCCAATAACGCTTTTGCGTGGTACACATTCTCAGGTAAGGCTTGATCTCGATATCATCGTCAATGCCATCAATATTGGTGTAGGTATGATGAATGATATTATGTTTCATATTCCACATGATGCTGCTCGCACCCAAAAAATTCACTGATACTGCTGCGATTTTATTGAGCGATTTGCTTTTGCTGAAACTACCGTGCCCGCCATCGTGCATCACATTGAAACCGATTGCCGCTGTGAAACAACCCAGCAATACACATTCGATAATTGCAACCCAAGTTGCCGGGGTAAAATAAACAAGGTGAACATACAGCGCAAAATATGCGGCGAAGAAAAAAATTGCTTTTATATGCAGACTAAAATTACCTGTAGATGATTTTTTTTTATCAGTAAAATATTGATTTACCCTTCTTTTTAACTCGTGGTGAAAATCTGTGCTTGACTGAATGAACTTTGGTGTTGCCATTGACTAAAATTTGAATAACCCGCAAGGTACATCAATAAAGGCTTTTTGGCCGGGTTTGTTTACCCCTAAATCAGGTATTTTCCTTAATAAACGAATCAAAACTGTTAAATCCTATCATTTTTTTGCTTATAAAGCCTTCCGCATAATTTACACCGATCATTTTACCATACATTTTCGACCGGTAAATAACACTTTCCAGGAAATCAGGAGAAGAAATATAGGTTTGCGGCTCATTCAATAACGGGTTGTAAAATTGGGTTCCATATGCCTTGATCGCTTCAACCTTTTGATCCATCACCTCGGAAATATCGATCACAAAACTCGGTTGCAGGTATTTATCCTGGATGAAATTAAAAACGTATTTTGGTCTCCAGGGTTCCTGTGGGGCGCCGTGATCCAGGGTTTCTATCTTTCTTAATCCTGATAAAAAGGCGGCATCTTCCACCAATTTAGCGCTTCGCCCATGATCGGGATGCCGGTCTTCCGGAGCGTTGCAAAAAATAATCTCTGGCTGGTATTTTCTTAAGGCCGTAATTATTTTGAGCAGATTTTCCTCATCATTTTTAAAGAAGCCATCCGGCATTTGGAGGTTTTCTCTTATATCCAACTGCAGAATCTTTGCCGCGGCGGCAGCCTCTTCTTTCCTGGTTTCAGCGGTGCCACGGGTACCCAATTCACCCTGTGTTAAGTCTATCACCCCGGTTTTTTTACCCTTTAACTTTTCCGAGAGTAAAATGCCGCCACAGGATAATTCAGCGTCATCGGGATGTACTGCAAAGACTACCAGGTCTAATTTCATTTAGGAGAATTAATATGGAGAATCAGGAATTTAAAAATAAAAGTTAAGAATGCAAAATTATGGGGAAGTATTTAAACAGTGGGAAATTAACAGATTATACCGTGGCACCCAGGCATCATTTTGAAAAACCAGCGAGATACTCATTGAATGGATATTGCAGTGTGGCGCTAGGATATCAGCTTCGTAATGTTTTAAAACAGTGATCTGGTTGTTAATGTCCAATACATCTACATACATACATCATTTCTCAAAGTCGCGCCTATACTGCTATCCGCGATACCCGTACATTCTTTCTACTTCCTGCACAATTTTTTCCATTTCAGCATCTTCGCCACTTTTATCGTAAGGCTGTTTCAAATTACTGCTGAAGAAAAAGGCAACTGTCTGGTAAAAACGGGCTGTAAAAGCGCCTTTATATTCTTTAATGATCTCATAACAATTATTGCCGGTTTGCCGGTTGATTAACTTCATCAGCACTTTTCCCTGGTAAATGGATAAATTGGTAAGCGGATCGGTAAACTCTTTTTTTAGCTCTTTCTCCCTGGTTTGTATGTACTTTTTCCGTTCTTCCTTGCTATTAATTATAACAAGATGAGCATTGATATCATTCATTACTGCACCTGCCCGCCTGGCATACGGATACGTTACATAAACGGCATTTCGCAGTCTGGTCCATTTTGCCCGGTCCCTCATTTGCTGTGCAGTAAGCCTCGAGTAAAGTCCTAACGCAGGTAGTGTTTTTGCCTCAATGGTATCGCCATTATAAATCACTGCATAGGTTAAAATTGTATCGTTGATGTTTTGCTGTGCACAAGCCCGCTGCTTATTGGTTGTTAGAAAAACAACCGATAAAAACATGCATAAAATTTTGTATTTGCACAAACGGATCATTAGCACGTGAATTTACTATTTCAGGAGATGTGTTAAGTTAAATTTACATCAAATGTATAACGTAGCAAACCAAAAAAATGATATGTGGAGGAGAATGAAAGCAGCCGTTTGAATTGAACCTCGTGATTTTCAATTGAAGAAAAAGGAGCTGTCTCACCAGCTAATTTGCCAGTAAAAACATATAAAATAACCCCGCAGCCGCAGCGATAAGTATTACCGCACCGGTTGTTTTTGTAACACCCGCCCTTTTGATCATGCTCATAACCAGTCCAATAGCCATTGTTATTAACCCGATCCATACAAGGTTGATATAAGGAAAAATATAAGCTTTCAAGGTTACAAAATCGATCATTTTATCAGATTCTTTAACCCCGATCTTTAATTTTTTTTGATCGGCGCTAACTCCTGCAAACTTTACATACAAATTCTGGGCATAAACCGTGTCATCAATTTGATTGATACCAAAACTGTCTACCAATATCATCGGTGAAGCATTGTATCTCGAACTATCCTGGGCAGTAACAGTAAACTCAGCCATTACCGCAGGCCCCGTTACCGGGATATTGAACTTATTTGCGGGAGGATTCCTTACCACTTTATCCAACACCATAAACCCTTTGGAATAAAATATCGTATCCCCCTCAGCTACTTCTGTTATTTTAAAACTAGCGGTGTCTTTATTAGCTTCCGGGTTGAGCGCATAGGAGATATAGGTAAATACATCGTGTGTCAGGTAGTTTTTTGTATCCGGGTTACTACTCATATTGTTGTCCTTCATCAGGTATACATCCGGACTTAAAGTAAAAGATTCTTTTGTTTCTTTTGTATCCTCATCTTTTCTTTCGAATGCGAGATGGTAAAAGCGTCTTCCTGTTTCGGTGCCGGTACTATCGTTCAGATAGGTAACATCATAAGGCCCCATTTTTTTTGGTACATGCCGGACAAGGTTAATATTTTCCGCAGGATTGTCCTGTTGTTTTGTGAGTGGGTCAACACCCATCTGGATGACAAAATCTTTAAATTTTTCTTCACTGATTACTTTTTTATTACCCGAAGATATAAGCATCCCTGTAATCATCAATCCAAAGCCAAAATGAGCAATGGATGCTCCGGCAGATGTAAGCTTTCCATTTAATCCACTCCAGATATAACCCGCATTCGCCACTACTGCATAAATACTGGCAAATAACGCAACATAAACAGCGCCTAAAAAACCAAGTCCCTCTTTATAATAAGTAATCGGGTAAAATATTGCCAATAGAATTGTTATAATGGCGGCTACCAGCGTTGGAAAGGCAAGCTTTTTAAGTATGAAACCAGGTTGAGTGCTTTTGTATTTAAAATACTGTGTAATAGCACTCAAAATACCAACAATAATGGCCACCAGTACAATTACTTTATTATATGAAAATTCAATATTTTCCGGTGGTGCAAGCTTGGTATTGAAGATGGCATTAAAAACCGGTGTAGAAGTTTTGGCAATGATGAACATCGCCGATAAAAAGAAAACCAGTGATCCGATAAACATCCAGAACTCGCGGGAATTGGTGGTCTCTTCCTTGTGAATAGCAGGGATTTTTTTTAAGTTGATAAAAAACAATACAAGGGCAGGAATTGTAAAAGCGGCCAGAAAAATGCGAATCAGGTTGAACATCGGCCGGCCGGATTCGGCAAAAGCATGTACGGAAGTATCGCCTAAAACACCTGTTCTTGTTAAAAAGGTAGAGTAAAGAATAAATACGAATGTTAGGATGGCAAAAAGGTAACTCGCCCTTAATGAATGCCCGGTGGCTTTGTAAATTACCATGGTATGCAGACCGGCAACCAATATCAGCCACGGAACCAGTGAAGCATTTTCTACCGGATCCCATGCCCAGTATCCTCCAAACGATAAGGATTCATAGGCCCACTTGCCACCCATCATGATGCCCACTCCCAATACACAGGCGCAGAACAATCCCCATGGCAGGGCAGGCTTTACCCAGTCACCATATCGTTTAGATTGAATACCCGCATAAGCATATGCAAAGGGAACAATGGTAGAAGCGAAGCCTAAAAACAATACAGGCGGGTGAATTACCATCCAGTAATTACGAAGCAGCACATTCAATCCCACACCGTCTTTAATCATACTCAGGTAATTTGGCATAGCGAAAATGGGGCCATTGATTTCATCTCTTGTTAAAACGAAGGGGCTATTGCCAATCTTGGTTCCGAAAATATACACACCCATGATCATCATGGCCAAAAACAACTGCGCCAAACTAATCACTGACATTACAGGAGCTTCCCACTCCTTGCTTTTCCTTATAAGAAAAATACCAATGATGCAATGCCAGATGCTCCACAGGAGGAAGCTGCCGCTTTGATCTTCCCAAATGGAAGCAAAAAGGTATTTGAATTCCAGCTCTTTTGAAGTATGCTTATACGCATACAAATATTCAATATAGTGATGGGAACATATATAAAATATGGACGAAAATACTACCAGTACAGCAGCAACCTGTGCTAGGAAGCTAATCCGCGCAAACCGAACCCAGGATAATTTTTCTGCCGGATCGCTTTTTCTGCCTGCAATAAAATAGGCAATCGTGCTAAGCAAGGAGGTGGTGAAAGCGATTAAAACAAATAAGTGGCCGGTTTTACCTATCAGCAGGTGTTCTCCTTCAAATTGCATAATTTCTCCTTGTTTTTTAGTGCTGGCGTAAACCTGTTTTTATTTAGATCGGTGAATGATAATCAGGATCTACTTATTTACTTGTGGGTGATTTTATCTGGAATATTAAAAAGATTTCCCTTTGAGGTCGCTGCTGAAAAACGCATGTTTCAACATCGATATGTATGCAGGCTTATCTTTACTATTGAGTGTTAATATTTGTTTTCAACGACTGTTTTTTCCAGTTGCGTTTTGTCATCCTTATATTTACTGGGGCATTTTAAGAGGATATCACTGCATTCAAAAACATCTCCCTGCATTTTACCCTTCAATACAATCCTTTCGCTGTGCTCCAGTTCGGCAGGTTTGGTATTCAGGTAAACTACTTTTGCTCTTGCCCCCAAACTGTCAACAGCCGTAAATGAAAGGTAATTGGGATTTTTAGCCGGATCATAGTCGAGAGGAACCGTTTTATCGAGTTTTGCGATCAGGTGAACAAATTTCCCCTGTTTTTGCTTAGCAGATGCAATCGTATCATATGTGGAAAAATCAACTGACATCATTATCAATGCGCCAATAGCCACAGCAATGGCTACCAGGATGATTATATGAGTTTTCTTCATCGGTTTAATGTGTTTATGCGTCAAAGATAAAGCAAAACCGGCTTTTAATTTGCCGTTTAGCAGGTAATGTGAGCAAGGCTTGATTTTATAACGGCTTTAACATTTGGGCAACCACCTAAAGTAAACCTAACAGGCGCACGTAGACAGTAACAAATATTTTATGGGCATAGAAAGCTCAAAAATGAAATTGTAACTTTTCATTTTAAATATTCTAATGTTAACCTATTTCCGTTATTGATCTGTGCTGTATCTTTGCACCGTTTTCGCCATATTTTTTGGCATTATTTTTTATAACAAATAGAAATGACCGATCTCTCGCAATTTGATCCTAACACAGTTGGCAATCCTAATAATAATATCTTCGGTTTACCCTTCCTTGAAGAAGATGCCCGGTTAATAATTTTACCCGTGCCCTGGGAAGTTACTGTAAGCTACAATGCAGGCACAGCGAGAGCCCCGGATCATATTTTCAAAGCAAGCCTGCAGGTAGATCTTTTTGATCCTGAAATAAAAGATGCATGGAAAGAAGGATATTTTATGCGCCCGGTAGACAGGAAAATTTTGATGAAGAGCGATTACCTGCGAAAAGAAGCTGAACTGTACATCAATTACATTTCCGAAGGTGAGGATGTTTTGGACAATAAGTTTATGTGCAAAACATTAAAGGAAGTGAATGCAGGTAGTATTTACATGAATAATTGGGTTTTTCAGCAAACCAGGGAATTGTTGGAGGCTGGGAAACTGGTTGGATTACTAGGTGGCGATCATAGCACCCCATTGGGCTTTTTTAAAGCAATCGCAGAAAAACACGGCGAATTTGGCATACTACAGGTTGATGCGCATTGCGACCTGAGAAAAGCATACGAAAACTTTAACTATTCACATGCATCGATAATGTACAATGCCCTGGAAGAGATTCCTCAGTTAAAAAAGCTGGTACAGGTTGGTCCCAGGGATTTTTGCGAAGAGGAATGGGATTACATCGAAAAAAGTGACGGCAGGGTGGTAGCCTATTTCGATAAAGATATTAAGGGACGCATGTACGAAGGCGAAACATGGCAAACGCTGGTGAATGAAATGATTGCTCACCTGCCGGAAAAAGTATACATCAGTTTTGATATTGATGGGCTGGATCCTAAATTATGTCCGCACACCGGTACGCCTGTTCAGGGTGGCTTTGAAACCGAAGAAATTTTCTATCTATTTAAAAAACTGGTCGCAAGTGGCCGCAAATTAATTGGCTTCGATCTCAATGAAGTAGGAGTTAGTCATGATGAATGGGATGAAAATGTTGGTGCCAGGTGCCTTTTTAAAATGGCCAATATGCTTGTAGTTACCAATCCGGCTTCAACAGAGACTGTATCTGTCGATACATTAAGCCCAGCCGCAACCAGCTGATTTAGGCGCCGTTTTTATTTGTAGATACTACCTAATACAATCATCCCGGAAGCATTCGGCATTTACTATGTACACATTCAGCGTAAAAGAGAATGGTCCCGGTATCGACATCATCATAACCCGGGCGATGCTGGCGCTGGCAGCTCTGGTAGCATTGATTTACCGCAGCAATGAAAGTTTTTACGCAAGCCTGGCAGCTTCCCTTGCATTGTTCATCATCGCTGGATCTATAAAAATTTTAACGGTTAAATTTCGGATAAACAAACTGGTTGTATTATTCTTTTCAGCCCTCATTCTTTTTGCAGCAACTCATTCTTTCAGTTTTGCTTTTATCTTACTATTCAATGGATATTTGGTTAAATTTTTAAACAGGAAGCCAGGCGTTGAGTTTACTGAAGAGGGCATCAGCATTATAAAACTTTTTGGCGGTCCGGTATATCCATGGCATGAATTTTCCAACATTATCTTGAAAGACGGAATACTCACGCTCGATTTTAAAAATAATAAATTGCTTCAGCTGGACATTGAAGAGAATACACCAAATACCAATGAGCAGGTATTTAACGATTTTTGCAAGACTCATATTTATGCTACGAGTGCAATATAAGTCAATAATGTAGCGGGTTGGTGCTCTACGATAAGTCCTCTGTCTGGCAAATCTTATTTTCGCCGCGTACAATAATCTCTACTATTTAGATTTTCCTGATGTGTTTATGGAATTTTACACAACCCGCATCTCAGCGAAAACCACTGCCATGCCAACCCAATATTTCTTACCCATCGTTCATCCCCAATTTGAACTATTAAAGAGATCAGCAGGAATCCTTCATTTTATGGGCGCTTCAATCATCCTGGTCAATGGGCTGTACATTTTAAATGAAAATGAATCGGCTAAAATAACATGCTATTTGCAGTTCGCTATCGCTGCGGAAATTTACCTGGTGCTGCTTTTGGGAAGAAACTTGTTAGCAGGTTCACCTTTTCTCAATGCCTTTTTCCGGATCACGGAGTCGCTTACCTTGCTGGGGATAGGTGTTTCATTGATCAGTTTCGGGCAGTTGACACCCGGGTACATGCATTTACTGATTTCAGCGGGTTTTTTCTTCCTGCTTTACCGCGAATGGAGGATCATGCATTCAGAGTCGATCAATATCCGGCAAACAGGCATTACCATTCCCAATTTTCTGATGGATGAAGAGATTGGATGGCAGGAAATAAAACAGATTCGCCCGAAATACCATGCGATCATCATAGAAACCATCCGCAACAAAAAAATACAATTTCAATTGCGTAAAAATTTAAAAATTGAGGAACTGCAACAAATTGACGAATTTTGCCGCCAACACCTGGTTGCTGACAGTGTTTGACGGCAACCAAAAAACGCGACAATAATTCTTATGCAATTACAACAAAGTCCCTACATTCTATATTCGGATGGTGAGGGAAATATATTTGAAGACACAACTTTATATGCAACAGGGCGAAGTGGATGGGATGCATTGCCTGTACCTTTGGACGAATGGATTGAATTACCCTTTGGCGGAAACATGTATGAATTACCGGGCCGCAAGGGTATCGGGATCGATGTAAAAACAGGGGAGATGCGGCTCTGTGAAAAAGGTTGGGCAGTTGCAGCCTTCATTCCGCCGGCGCACACAGGATTGTACATGTCGGCTTATGAAACAGCGGCTGATGCTCCAACCTTACCCTTATTTTGTTATACGGCAGCCGGCTGGCTGGATAATAAGTTTTATGTTCCGGCAGTGCGCATTGAACAAGACATACGCCAGGAAACCATTGGTTATGATGAAGACCAAATTGTAACCGGCACCAAACACTTGCTCCAATCTTACCCCTCCAACCGGCTGGTAAAACATTTAATGGAAAATTGCTGCATGACCTATAACTGCCCAGCCGCAC
The DNA here is from genome assembly GCA_025963635.1 of Ferruginibacter sp. GTDB lineage: Bacteria > Bacteroidota > Bacteroidia > Chitinophagales > Chitinophagaceae > Ferruginibacter. Next base: position 28,832 of record JAOQAK010000081.1, on the reverse strand, counting down.
GCAATTTTGCGCTGGGGAGATGGGAGTGCCCGGTGCCTTCTTCACCTGCATGCAATGCCAACTGTATCGGTTGCATCAGTTTTCAACCAGTGGAGGAAACCATTGTAAGCACGCAGGACAGGCTCACTTTCAGGCCAACACCGGAAGAAATTGTGGAGTTTACCGTGCCCCACCTGGAAACTGCGCCCTTCCCGATTATAAGTTTTGGACAAGGATGCGAAGGAGAACCTTTATTGATGTGGGAAACTATTCGCGACAGTATTATCGAAATAAGAAAACATACCCGGAAAGGAAGTATAAATATTAACACAAACGGAAGTAAGCCGGCTGCAGTAAGAGCCCTTTGTGAGGCTGGGTTAAATAGTATGCGGTTAAGTATTAACTCGGCAAGAGAAAGCATTTACACTCCTTACTACCGGCCGAATAATTATGTATTTGCAGATCTATTGGAAAGCCTGAAAATTGTTAAAGAGTACGGAGGCTGGACAAGTATCAATTATTTTGTTTTTCCGGGCATGACGGATAGTATTGAAGAATACGAAGCACTGCGGAAACTGATCAGGGAAACCGGTCTGTGTATGATCCAATGGCGCAACTTTAATATCGATCCTGACTGGTACCTAGGTAAAATTGGTGTTACAGAAACGGGTGAATGTATGGGTGTAAAACAGTTTATGGAGTTGATTCATGAAGAATTTCCACAAGTAAAATTTGGATATTTTAATCCTTCGATCGAACGGATCAAAGGAGATTTTGAGATGGATTTCGCACATTGATTGTCAGGATGTTCGGCTTTCATAGGGCATTATTGCCTGGGCTAGTTAAAGGGATTTCTATTTCCAACAGGTTATGTTCGTGTTTATCCAGGCCCACATCCACCTTTCCCTTTACGATGCTGATTCTTGTTTCGATATGATGTAAAAGCATCATTCTTTCTGGTTCAAAGGCATCTGCTTTTTTCCCATCATCTGTTATTGACAGCCTGATAACATTGTCCGTTTTTATTTTAATCGTAATTTTTTTCGCACCACAATTGTGTGCGTTTTTTAGCTGGTACTGGATGATCCTGAATAACGTGAGCCCGATATTTGCATCGTAGCAATCTAGTTTTCCTTCATGACGGAAGGTAATTTTAATATTGTGCTGGTGACCATATTCATTCAGCATTTCCTGGATAAACCCTGAGTAGTTGGCATTTTGAAAGGTACTGGGAAGCATAGATTTCGAAAGAGCCTTTATTTCCTTGATGATCTGCAGGATATTCGTTTTACTTTTTTTTATAAAATCAGCACTCGATTCTTTTGATTTTTCCGCAAAGTCAAGATAAAGCTTAGTGGCTGCAAGGGTTTGGGCAAAGTTTTCATGCAATTCGTTAGCGATATAACTTTTTTCCTCATCCTGCCGGGTGATGGTTAACTGCACAATCTTTTTTTCTTCTGCCACCATAACATCACTTTGCTCAGCAATCAGCCTGTTTTTTACTCTCAACTCCAACAATGCCATCACCTGGTGAGCAATGATTTTGAGCGCATTTTTTTGCTCGGGCGTAAAAACTGATTTTGGCTTTTTATCTAGTGCACACACCGTACCGATCTTGTAGCCAGCAGCAGTGATAATGGGCGCACCGGCATAAAAGGAAATTTTATATCCCTGGGTGACAAAATAATTATCGTAGAAGCGGGTATCTTTCTTTGTATTACTGATAACCATTACATCATTTTGTTGGATGGTGTACGAGCAAAAAGAAGTTTCCCGTGGAGTTTGTTTAATTTCTATATTTTTTCTTGCTTTAAACCATTGTCGTTCTTTATCGATAAATGTGATGAGTGCATAGTGGCAATTACAAACCTGGGCGGTTAATTCGGCGAGATCATCAAAGTCTTTTTCTTCAGCAGAATCCAGGATGTCATACATTGAAAGATTTATTAACCTGGATGCTTCATCTGTGGGGAGGTGTGCCACCTGCATAATTGATTGTTTAAATTCTTCAGTGCTTTGCTAATTATACCTTATGAATATTGGATTAGATGACATCAATACATCAAGGAATATTGACAATTAACTTTTGTAACAGGATGATACAAAGCTAATGAGTCTTGGAAAGGATTGGGTTAGTGCGGGTATTAACGTACGTTAAATGTATTGATTACTTTACAATAAAAAAATATTGCTTTAAATTTTTTTTATTTATTTAGATATGCCGGGCGGCGCCTTTCGCACCAACTAAAAAGCCATTGAAGTTTCAATGGCTTTTTAAGGTAATATCATGGTAACATTAAAATTGTTCGAGTTTACTAAAAAAGAAATCACCCTCGATTTCGGCATTTGCATCACTGTCGCTTCCATGAACAGCATTTTCACCGATTGAGGTCGCATATAATTTACGGATGGTACCTTCCGCAGCCTGCGCCGGGTTAGTAGCTCCAATCAATATTCTGAAATCTTCTACTGCATTTTCTTTTTCAAGAATTGCCGCTGTAATGGGGCCACGACTCATAAATTCAACCAATTCCCCGTAAAACGGCCTTTCGCGGTGTACTGCATAAAATTCGCCCGCTTTTTCAGCAGATAAATGCAGCATTTTAAGACTAACTATTCTAAAGCCCGCAGCATTGATTTGGGCCAGGATTGCCCCGGTATGCCCTTTTCCGGTTGCATCGGGTTTGATCATTGTGAAAGTTCTGTTATTCATGTTTTTAAATTTGTGGCGCAAAGATAGTAAGATTCAATATCCACCCTCCATTTTTTGACGTCTGGAATAGTTAAGCACCCGACCATTTTGAGATGGCGGGCCTACTGGTTAAATGCGGGTGGCACATCCACAATCTCAACAAAGTCCAATCACGCAGTGAGTGTTTGATTGTTTAAACTTTGATTTTTCGACAAAATTTAACAGTAACACGCAGCTGAAAAAGCGCCTATGGTTAAACTACAAAACTCAAACTGGGTTTTTTACCCTACTTTTGCGCCGCTTTATGCAGCATATCAACGAAATATATCCTTTACTAAAGGAACCACGAAAGGTAGTGATCACCACTCACCAAAAACCGGATGGAGATGCAATGGGATCTTCTCTTGGACTGTATCATTTTTTAAAACAGCTTGGTCACCAGGTTACCGTTGTTTCACCTACAAACTGGGCTGATTTTTTTGATTGGATGCCTGGAACCAAGGAAGTATTGGATTATGAGCGGCAAACGGCAGAAGGCAATGCGGCCATTGAAGCCGCAGATTGGATTTTTTGTCTGGACTTCAATACCCTTAGCCGAACCAGGCGTATGGAAGAAAAATTAGGAAACGCAACCGCCCAGCGGATACTGATCGATCATCACCAGGAACCACAGGTAGATAAATTTGCGTACGGTATCAGCGATACCACTAAAAGTTCTACCAGTGAAATGGTGTACGATTTTATCGAAGAAAGTGGCAATGACGACAAGATTAATGAGACAGTAGCCGAATGTTTATATGCAGGCGTTATGACCGATACCGGGTCGTTTCGTTTTCCGATCACCACGGGTGCAGTACATAGAATGGTAGCCAACCTGAAAGATAAAGGATTGCGACATAGCAGGGTACACGAAGAACTGTTCGACAATTACCTTGAAAACCGTTTTCGTTTTATCGGCAATGTACTGCAACACAGGATGCAGCTATTTTATGAATATAATACGGCCCTGATAGCTGTACCGCAGCAGGACCTTATTAAGTTTAACATTATTACCGGGGATACGGAAGGATTGGTAAATTACCCGTTGAGCATCAAAGGGATCAAACTTGCCGCCATTATCATCGACCGTGGAGAAGAACGAAAATGCTCTTTCAGAAGCAAGGGCGGGTTTGATGTAAATACTTTTGCCAGGAAATACTTCAACGGTGGTGGACATTTCAATGCAGCGGGCGGACAAAGCAAAGAGTCACTAGATGAAGTAGTAGCAAAGTTCATCCAGGCTATGAAAGAAAACAAAGATCAATTAAGCAACTATCAATTTTAAACAAATACAAATGAAGCATTTTTTTTATTTATTAGCAGTAACATCATTGTTATTTGCAAGCTGTACAACACCTTTTAAAAAATCCGAAGGTGGGTTACAATACAAGATCATTTCTGACGGTAAGGGAAATACTATCAAAGGTGGCAATTTCTTCGAAATTCAATTTGACCAGGTGTATAGCGGTGCAGGAAAGGATACTGTTTTGTTTGATTCAAAAACATTTTCAAACCAGATCGTTAGCATGGATTCAGCAGCCATACCGCCGGTTTACTACAAAATATTTGCGCAGTCAAGAAAAGGTGACAGCATTGTTGTTAAACAATCTACCGATAGTATTATGAAAGGTGGAAATACGCCTCCATTCATGAAAAAAGGTGCTTTTATTGTTGCACATTACAAAATTGTAAATGTCTTTGAAACGAAAGCTTCAGCAGATAGTGCCAACAAAATTCAAATGGAACTGGCAAAAGCCAAAGATTCTGTGAAAGCGATCGCCCAGTTGAAAAAGGATGATAAGATCATCGCAGATTACCTGGCTAAAAATAACATCCAGGCAGTAAAGGCGCCGCAGGGCACCTATGTAGAAATAATAACGCCGGGTGTTGGCGAAACAGCAGATACCTCTAAGGTTTTAAAGGTATTTTATACCGGCAGAAGCCTGGAAGGTGGAAAGCCATTTGATTCCAATACCGACAGCGCCTTCGGTCACATGCAGGTATATCCCGTGAATATGGGGGCACTGCCAGGTACACCAGGAAGTGCTATCAAGGGTTGGATGGATGGTCTATCGCTTTTAAAAAAGGGCAGCAAAGCCAGGCTATACATTCCTTCCTCATTAGCATACGGAGCACAGGGTGCAGGTGGAGATATCAAACCCGATGCTAATTTAGTTTTCGACGTAGAGGTGGTGGATATGGTGAGTACTCAGCAGGCAATGGCAGAGGCTGCAGCACAAAGAAAGAAGATGGAAGAAGAACAGAAAAAATCAATGGAAGCAGCTCAAAAGGCTCAGAATGGTTCAAAAAAGTAACCGATCCTGATAAACAATTGAAAGCGCTCCATAACCGGGGCGCTTTTTTTATGGTCATTTTTTATGAAGGCAAAGTAGGAAGGATTGAACTTATACTGCGTAAGGTTAGGGCGCCTGAGCAAGTCTTTAGTAGAAAAAAATTACACCCATGATCCGACCTTATTGCCTTATTTATAAAGTATTATTCCAGTAAAATAAGGTAATAAGGTTTACGTAATAAATCAGCAGTTTTTCTACTAAGGTTAACGACTAACTGTCAATCTGTTCATAATTATATTAGCACCCGGGGAAAAAATAATTAGTACTCCAAAATATGCGGTTAAGCGCCCTGGAGCAACGCGTTGTCATAAGCTGTTATTAGCGACACCGCTTCTGTTGCAGCCCTCACATCATGCACCCTTAATATTGATGCTCCATTCAATAATGCAATACTGTTAAGCACGGTAGTTCCATTTAAGGCTCCGTCCGGCGAAACGCCCAGGGTTTTATAAACGGTGCTTTTTCTTGATAATCCTGCGAGTATTGGCCGCTCTAGTAATTTAAATAACGATAGATTTTTCAACAACTGGAAGTTGTGGGCGATTGTTTTAGCAAAGCCAAAACCAGGATCTGCAATTACATCGTGTATGCCTGCCAGTTTACATTCATTGGTTTTCATAATTAAATAGTCCAAAACCTCTGTTACCACATCTTCATACACAGCTTCTTTTTGCATGCTTTCCGGGGTGCCTTTCATATGCATACAGATATAGGGAACTTTCAAAGTGGCTACAGCGGCGATCATTTCAGGGTCCATATTACCGCTGCTGATATCATTAACGATCGAAGCCCCGGACTTAACGGCATTTTCGGCTACACGGCTATGGTAGGTATCAATCGATATGATGCAGTTAGGATAGATTGATTTGATTGCTTCAATTACCGGAACAACTCTTTCAGTCTCCTCCTGTGCGGAAACTCTCTCGCTGCCAGGCCTTGTGCTTTGTCCACCGATATCCAGTATCGTTGCGCCTTCACGGATCATTTCTCCTGCGAGTGAAACAATTTCATTTATCCCCCGCTGCAAATGCCCTTTATAAAAAGAATCGGGCGTAGCATTAATAATGCCCATAACCAGTGGCTGGGTGATCACCAATAATTTTCCTTTGCAGTTAAGTGTGTACATCAGTTAGAAACGGTATTTTTGACAACCACAAAAATATACACTTACAGCAAACAATGAACACAGACGAACAATACGATACAGCAATCAAAAGCTGCAAGGATATTTTTTTAAAGAAAACCGCCGATTACGGAACCTCGTGGCGTGTTTACCGGACCATTTCAGTGGTTGATCAAATTTATATTAAGGCAAAACGCATTCGCACTATACAGGAAAAAGGCGAGCAGAAAATCGGAGATGATATCATCAGTGAATTTAAAGGGATATTAAATTATAGCATTATCGGTTTGATACAACTCGATCTTACAACAGATGAAACAGAAGAACTGCCGCTGGAACAGGTAGAAAATTTTTACACGGAAAAAGTGAGCATTGCGAAAAAATTAATGGACGATAAAAACCATGATTATGGTGAAGCATGGCGACAGATGAGCCAGGAAAGTTTTGCCGACTTAATCTTAGCGAAGCTTCTGCGTATTAAACAAATTTTAAAGAACCAGGGCAAAACCATTATGAGTGAAGGGATCGATGCCAATTACTACGATATTATGAACTATGCAGTATTTGCATTGATTTTAATAGATGAGAAAGTACATGTGAATGGGTAATGGTTGATTGTTGAAGGTTGATGGTTGAAGGTTAAGCGCTCCTTATTTTAATTCTTAATGTTAATTCTTAATTGTTAATTCATTACACCAATACAAATATGAAAATAGCTGTACACATTGCCAGGGTTCTTGTAGGTTCGTTATTTATCTTCTCAGGATTGGTTAAAGCAATAGATCCGCTTGGCCTCGGTTACAAAATGCAGGAATTTTTTGAAGTATGGGCAAGTGACGGGTACCTGCCGGGTTTTATGAATTACCTGCACACTCAATCTTTGTGGTTTTCTATCATGATGATTGTGCTGGAAATAGTATTGGGTGTGGCATTGTTGATCGGGTGGAAAAAAAACTTCATATTGACCTTTTTATTATTGCTCACTTTATTTTTTACTTTCCTTACAGGCTATGTTTTATTTACCGGGAAGATAAGGGCTTGTGGTTGTTTTGGTGATTGCATACCACTTACCCCGATGCAAACTTTTGTCAAGGATATCGCCCTCACCATCCTGATTATTTTCCTGATCATTTATAGAAAGAATATTCAACCAGTCGTTAAGGGCTTTTTTGGCAGCATAATTATTTTACTAACGGTAACGGGGGCTACTGTTTTGCAACTGTATGTTTTAAAACATTTGCCATTAAAAGATTGCCTGCCCTACAAAAAAGGAAACAACCTGCTTGAACTTCGGAAAATGCCGGCTGATGCCATCCCCGATAAATACGATTACAGTTTTGTGTATGAAAAGGATGGAATCAAAAAAGATTTCACTACTGATAACTTACCCGACAGCAGCTGGAAATTTTCTGAAAGAAAGCAGATCCTTATAAGTAAAGGAAAAAATAATACTCCTGCCATCAATGATTTTTCTTTAACCGATTCTACCGGTGCAAATATAACCGATGAAGTGCTGGGGCAAACCGGCGAATATTATTTATTCTTTTTACAAAACCTGGATGACGGAGTAAGCAGGTGGTCCGCGGCATTCAGCGATTTTTTCCAAAAGGCAAAGCAACAGAACCGGCCTGTTTATATTATCACTTCCGACAAAGATCGTGCGAATGCATTTTTTAATGTACGCAATGCTTATAACCTGCCTGTTTTAACCACTGATGTTACGGCAATAAAAACAGCAGCCAGGGCCAATCCAACCTTATTTTCAATGAAGGGAGCAGTGGTGCAAGAGAAATACAGTTGGGCAGATATTGCAAAGGCAATTAAATAAGAAGCAATGAATGATGAGTGATGAGTTATGAGTTCAACAAGCAAACATTTCTTTGCTCCTTTGCGTCTTTGCGTGAAAAAAAATCCCAAATGATACTTAACTCACAACCGCTTTGAGACATTTTCTAAAAAAGACATTTTATTCCTTACTGGTGCTACTCGGCGTGGTAGTGCTTGTCTTTATTATGTTCCAGGGTTTTGGTGATCCGGCAAGAATGATCGTTGGACAAACCGGCGATAAAAAAACAATGGACAATATCCGCCGCGACTTATACCTTGATCAGCCGAAATGGAAACAATTTATATTGTACTTAAATGATGTTTCACCGCTTTGTATTCACTCCAAAGAAGATATCGCCAAAAAAGAACTGGTTGGTATTTTCGTGGGGAACGATATCAAAGTCGGATTAAAAGTCCCGTATCTCCGCAAGAGTTACCAAACCAAAAAAAATGTTGGAGCAGTGTTGCTGGAAGCTCTGCCAGGCACATTGTTGTTGGCCATTGCCGCTATGATTTTTGCCACCATCGTAGGCATTTTGCTTGGAGTAATTGCGGCGGTAAAAAAAGACACTTGGATCGATACTGCCGCCGTGTTTTCTAGTATCGCTGGTATTTCGGCTCCATCGTTTTTCATGGCAATCATTATTGCATTTCTTTTCGGCGTAGTACTTCACCCTTATACCGGACTAAATTTAACTGGCAGCTGGTTTGAGATTGATGAAGTTACCGGCGAAAAATACCTGACGCTAAAAAACCTCCTCCTTCCCGCATTTACACTGGGCATTCGCCCACTGGCGATCATTACACAACTTACCAGGAGTTCGATGCTGGATGTAATGAGCCAGGATTATATCCGCACAGCTTATGCGAAAGGGCTCAGCAAAAGAACCGTTATCTTTCGACATGCATTGCGCAATGCACTTAACCCGGTGGTGACCGCTATTACAGGATGGTTTGCCGAACTGCTCGCAGGCGCATTTTTTGTTGAATACATTTTTGGCTGGAGAGGCATTGGGAAAATAACCGTAGATGCCCTGGAAAAATTAGACTATCCGGTAGTGATGGGTGCTGTGTTAATAAGTGCATGCATTTTTGTTGCGATCAATATACTTGCGGATGTATTGTATGGAGTGGTGGATCCGAGGGTTAGAAGCTAATTCAGATAGCTGATTTATGGATGTATGATTTTTTCTAACACAGGTAAGAGTATGCTGAAAAGAATTCTGTAAAATCCTGGCGGCGCCGGCAAGGCGGCGTAACCAGAGCTCATTTTATTACCACATCATTGATCACTTTTTCGCCCAATGCCTCGTTTACTCTTTCTATGATCTTTTCTTTCTGGTAAAGCAATTCGTTCTTAAGCGGAGCGATGTTAGAACTGATAAATAATGTATGGTTGATGATCTGAATTTTGTCGGTGTACCTTGCGATAGTTTTACCCATGATCTGTTCCCACACGTCTTCAATTTGTAAAGCCTGTATACTTCCCTTCAGGCGGCTTTGCTTTAGAAATTGCTGAATGGCATCCTGCATTGATAATTCTCCCATGCCGCAAAGGTATATTAATTTGTAGCTGCTAATTACCCTGATTTATTAACGGCTAACTGGTTTTTTTACCAACAACTTTTATAATTCGATTACCTGGTAGGGCGCATTTAGCGCAACAAATGCTTCTTCGAGTCTTGCCTTTTGCGTATCGGTAATAAAGACCTGTCCGTCATTTTCCTTGCAAACCCAATGCAACAAATTCTGCATCCTGCGATCATCTAATTTTTCAAATACATCGTCGAGCAGCAGGAGGGGAGCAAATCCTTTGTTTATTTTTAACAGCTCAAATTCCGCCAGCTTCAATGCGAACAACAAACTTTTTCGTTGGCCCTGTGAAGCAATATTTTTAAAAACCTGTCCGTTCAACTGTATCGTGATATCATCTTTATGAATACCTCCATTGGTTCGCTGCAGCATAAAGTCTTTTTCACGATGCTGATTAAGAACTGATTCAAAATCGGCATTATTTAGTTGACTTTCATATTGCAAGCTTACCAGTTCATCGTTGTCAGCAATCTGTTTATAAAATTGCTGCACAAGTGGGATCATCTGTGAAGTAAACTTCCTTCTTACCGGGTGAATATATTTTCCCGGCTGCACCAGTTGTTCATCAAGCACTTCCAATAGCGCCCAATCTGTTTTGCCCAATTCTGCAAATCGTTTTAACAGGCTATTGCGCTGTTGAAGTATTTTGGTGTAATTTATTAATTGCTGCAGGTATTCTGCATCCAACTGGCTTAATAAAGTGTCCATAAACCGCCTCCTGTTTTCACTGCCACCTGTTATCAGTTCAATATCATCCGGTGCAATCATTACACAGGGATATTTTCCGATATGCTGTGAATATTTTGCATAAGGCACATTATTCAGCAAAAATTCCTTCCTTCCGGCTCCTCTAAAAATACAGATTACCTGGTCCGTTTTTCTTGTACCTGCATACTTGCTGACAATGTCTGGAGAGGATCCGGTTTCAGTAACATTTTCCACGGGAGAATGCTGCTCCCCTGGCGTAAGCGATGGATGATTGGGTTCAAAAGTCCCCTCAAGCCGAAAGCCATCATTACCAAAACGGGTGTTCATCAGATCTGAGCCTGAAAAATAGCTTTTTGTAAAACAGAGATAATAAATACAATCCAGCAGGTTGGTTTTGCCCTTTCCGTTTAATCCGCAAATGCCAATCACCCTTTCAGTAAAAGGGAATGAAGAAAACTCGTAATTCTTAAATTGGGTGATGGTGATCTTCAAAAGCCTGGGCATGGTCTGCAAGATAATACAAAAGGGATTAGGCATTGATTGGAGGGGACAAACCACTGTTATGACCAGGATCAAAATATAGCCAGTCCATTCAAACCAGGGCGCTGCAAATTTCTTCGTTATTATTTGAAGATCAGCGACTAGCAATCAGTTTAATACATCCATTCCATTCACCGGGTAGCCAGTCAGCCGGCCATCACTGATTGATGGAGGTAGGCATATTTTAATTTACCAATTTCTCCCTTATCTTTGCCGCCTAAATTATAAACCATTGGCTACAAAGTTTTCAAAAGAAACCTACCTGTACTGGTACGAATTAATGCTTTTACTGCGCCGTTTTGAAGAAAAGACCGGCCAGTTGTATGGAATGCAGAAAATTCGCGGCTTTTGCCATTTGTATATCGGCCAGGAAGCAGTTGCTGCAGGTTGTATGACCGCAACCAACCCTGAAGATAAATTTATTACGGCTTACAGGGATCACGCCCTTGCGATTGCGAAAGGCGTATCAGCCAAATCTTGTATGGCCGAATTATATGGCAAGGCAACAGGTTGTAGTAAAGGCAAAGGCGGCAGTATGCACTTTTTCGGCGTGGATGTTGGCTTTTTTGGCGGACATGGAATTGTAGGCGCTCAAATTGGTACCGGGGCAGGATTAGCATTTGCTGAACACTATAAAAACACGAATAATGTAGTGCTTTGTTTTTTCGGCGATGGTGCCTCAAGACAAGGAATGCTTCACGAGACTTTTAATATGGCGATGCTGTGGAAGTTGCCGGTGGTTTTCATTTGTGAGAACAATAACTATGCAATGGGAACCTCAGTTGCCCGCACCAGCAACGTGATGGACCTTTATAAACTGGCAGATGCATACGATATGCCTGCAGATAGTGTGGACGGAATGAGCCCCGAAGATGTGCACAATGCCATTCTGAGGGCTGTAAACCGGGCACGTGAAAAAGGCGGACCTACTTTACTGGAAGTTAAAACGTATCGGTACAAAGGGCATAGCATGAGTGATCCTCAGAAATACAGAACTAAAGAGGAAGTAGAGGAATACAAGGAAAAAGATCCTATTGATCATGTGTTGAAAGTACTGAAAGAAGAATATAAAGTGACGGATGAAGAAATCGAAGTAATGAATGACAGGGTAAAGGCCCAGGTAGCTGAAAGTGTGCAATTTGCAGAAGAAAGTCCATGGCCATCCGATGACGAACTATTGAAAGACGTTTACAAACAGGTGGATTATCCGTTTATAACAGATTAGATAAGGAGATCCTTCCAACAGCAACTATTTAAAATACTCATCTTAATTTATAACATCGCTTGCCCGCTAATACAGTTGATAAAGGTTAAGCAAAATAAACAAAAATGGCAGAGAAGCAAATAACAGTTCCGGCTGTTGAATCGAATGAAATTGTTGAAAGAGCGAAAGGATTTTGGGCTAAATTCAGCAAGCCAATTATTTATGTTGGAAGCGCATTGATTTTAGTTATCGGGGCATGGATCGGGTATAAATACCTTGTGCTTGCTCCAAAGGAAGCGAAATCAGCGGATGTGATTTTTCCTGCTGAACAGTTGTTTGATAAAATGACACAAACCGGCTTCAGCAAAGATTCTATTAACATCGTATTGAACGGTGGAAACGGGGTAACTACCGGTGTATTAAAAATAGCATCTACTTATAGTGGTACTCCTGCCGGAAACCGTGCTAATTTTATGGCCGGTGCCTGCTATTTACATAGCAAGGATTTTAATAAAGCGGTGAAGTATTTAAAAGAATTCTCTACCAGCGCTACACAAATACAGACCGTTGCCTATGGCATGCTGGGTGATGCATATGCGGAATTAAAGAAGAATGATGATGCGTTGGACTATTACAAAAAAGCAGCGTCAGTAAACGAGAAGGACGAATTTATGACTTCAGAATCGCTGTTCAAAGCGGCATCTTTTGCAGAATCGACTGGCAAAACAAAAGAAGCCATTGAATTGTACCAAAAGGCTAAAGAGGAATTTCCAAAGAATGCGCATGCAAGTGAAATTGATAAGAGCCTGGCAAGGTTAGGTGTCTTTAAATAAAGAGCACACCATATGGCTTTCGCTTACGAATATCAATTCTTCAGCAACCCGGTACAATAAATATTTCCGTAAACATGTCCACCAGTTCATCCGGCTTATTAAACACAGCAGGCATCGTGGTTCCGAAAGGTGCACATGTGGTGATAATAAGTACGGAATGGAATGCTGAAACCATTGAGAAACTGGAAGCCAGCTGCAAAAAGCTGTTGGAAGAAAACCAGGTGAAATATACTGTTGTAACTGTACCCGGCGCTTTTGAAATAGCATTTTGTATAAAAAGCTATTGGGAAGCGCATAAATACAAAGAGGACAAACCCAACGCTTTTATCGCCCTCGCCTGTGTAGTAAGAGGTGATACACCGCACTTTGACTATGTGTGCAAAGCAGTGACAGAAGGCGTGGTACAACTTAATCTTTCCTTACCTGTTCCCACTATTTTTGGTGTTTTGACGGTTGATAACCAGCAGCAAATTGATGAAAGAACCGGCGGTGTGCATGGGCACAAAGGAGAGGAAGCAGCAATCACCGCACTAAAGATGATAGCCCTAAAAAATTCCTTTAACACTCCCCAATAACCTCCTGATCCGGTGTCCAAACCCCTTGAGGGTATTTAGAACATTTAACGAACGGACTGTTAAGAAATAAGCTTATTTCAGCATTTAAAAAATTGTAATCCCGCCCGGCGGGCATTGGCATGAAAGTTCAGTTGTTTATACCTTGCTTTGTCGACCAGCTCTACCCCCAAACTGCTTTTAACATGATAAAAGTGCTGGAGAAAGGCGGTTGTGAAGTGGAATACAATACCAATCAAACCTGTTGTGGTCAACCTGCCTTTAATGCGGGCTTTTGGGATGAAGCAAAGGAAGTATGCAGCAAATTCATTAAGGACTTTGATACTGCCGATTACATCGTGGCGCCCAGTGCAAGCTGTGTCGGTTTTGTACGCAATTATTACGGTAAATTATTTGAAAATTCAGCTTCGCACAATAAGGTAAAAGACCTGGGAAAACGCCTGTATGAGTTCACCGAATTTCTCATAGAGGTGCTTAAGATTGACAATTTCGGATCGGAGCTGCAAGGGCTGGCTACCTATCACGACAGTTGCGCTGCACTTAGAGAGTGTAAGATAAAAGAAGCGCCCCGAAAGCTATTGGCCAATGTAAAGGGGCTGGAATTAGTGGAAATGAAAGATGTAGAAACCTGTTGCGGCTTTGGTGGAACATTTGCTGTAAAGTTTGATGCCATATCCATCGCAATGGCCGATCAAAAAATTACCAATGCCCTTGCTACCAAAGCAGATTATATAATTTCAACTGACCTGAGCTGCCTCATGCACCTCGACGGCTTTATAAAGGGAAAGCATCTTTCAATGAAAACCATGCACATTGCGGATGTGCTGGCAAGCGGGTGGGAGTGAGGTTTAGCTCTTCCGCCGCAAAAAAAGGCCGCTGTTTTAAATCTGAGATCAGGAACCCATCCGACTTCACCTTAGGGTATCCAACCTTGTATTATACCAATCAAGTGCATTAAAATTGTGTTCAGTTTTGTTGGCCGAACGAGGAAGCAGCCATGGGCAACATCGTTGTGTCACTCCCTTTTACCGCATACCATTGTGGAACTTTCCTCACATCATACTTAAATTAAAAATCCACCGGTGAGGTTACGTTGCCTTACAAGATAAATTCAATTGCTTATAATTTTTATTAACAACGAAATAACCAGCGTAATTCGTGCACCGAATTCGTGTACATATTAGGCTTCACTTTATTCTTCATTGTAATCTCCTCAAAATTTCACGGTAAAACTCAATTTGGCAGAAAAGGGGGTTCCCGCTGTGAAGCAAACTTCATCAACAGGTGCGGGTTCATTTTTTAGCCGGGTGATTGTTTCAAACTGCGTTTCCTTCCAGCGTTCGTTGAAGATATTGTTGATTACCAAACCGATTTCATAAAGCGGCCTGGTAAAATTAATTACGGCATCTGTAATAAAATATCCTTTTGCTGTAAGGCTATAATTTTCATTCGCCGGCCGGTCGCCGATAAAGCGATAACGGACACTCCCATTTAAACCATTCTTGCTTGTATAGGTGAGGCCTGCGCTGCTTGTCCACACTGGTGCCAAAGGAATGTAATTTTTGCCAACGGCTTGATCAACTGCACGGCCGCGGGCATAGTTTGCATCGATATCAAAATACAGTGACTTAACTGGTTCATATCTTCCGGAAAAATCAACACCAAACCTGCGGGTTTTGCCGCTGAATTCCACGAAGCCGCCATCGCCGCTGTACACAAATTCCCGTTGCAGGTAGATATACCATGCCGCCGCATTGATTATAATATTGTTTGCCGGTTTAAACACGGTGCCAAGATCGGCACTATATGCGGAGGGCAGAGCCAGAAATCCTTTTTCAACAACCACACTTCTCGAATCATTCGAATGAAAACCCTTTCCGGTGTTCAGATAAATTTGTAACCGGTTATTCACATGATAGAAAAAATTTAATTTTGGACTAAATGTATTTGCATTGGCCTTATAAATTCCAAGGCCCGGCAACACAGGGTCAGTTTCCAGTTTGTTTTTGTATTGGTGAAAAAACTGGTCGAAACGGAGACCAGCGTTTATGCTAAAATGTTCATTGAGTTTTAAAGTCGAAGCCAGGTAAGGAGCCATGGATAATTCTGAAATATCTCCCAGCTTTATTTGCTGTAGGGTGGTAAACCGGTTTTTCGTATGCGACAACTCTGAATTCCTGGTCGCATCATATCTAACCTGCAATCCGGCCTCCGAATGAATAAATACATTGCCGAGGTAATGAATATGCTGGTAATTCCCGTTGTATCCGATTAAATTCCTCGCTTCCTTCTGCCTGATCTCATCACCGTTCACGCTATCTTGTAAAAAGAAAGTAAAGTTGGTATGCAGGTCGAAACGAGCATTGGAATAATAGAGTTGATTTTTAATGATATCGCCATTGTTCAATGAAGTAAGGATTTCTGTGTTAAAATTGGTGCGGCTGGTTACACCTCCTTCGTAGGGATCGAGAGCACCGTAAAAGCTGATGAGCCCCATATCAACAGCACGCCCGGGAATTTGTCCGGACGCATTCCATTTGCTGCGGAAAGTAGTGGCGGATACCATTAAACGGCTTTTCCCCGATATTTTGGCATTGAACTTTGTAAATAAATTAAACCGGTTAAAATTTTGCGGATGATCAAAATACCCATCGGAATACCTGTATTCTGACGCAACATACCAGGATTGTTTTTTCTGCATGGATTTAGGCAGAAGGTTAAACATACCCATTAACCGGTAAGTGGTAAATTGGCCCCCTTCCATTTTAATCATATTATTACTGATCGAATTTCTTGTATTAAAATCTACAAAGCCGGTGGTTGCAAAATCACCTTTGCCTGCTGTGTAAGGCCCCTTCCTGAAATCGATGCCATCGATCGTTTCGGGAATAATAAAATGACTGTCAGCAAAGCCCTGTCCGTGCGCATGCGAAACCATATTGACAGGTAATCCATCCACATCCATCCGGAAATCTGTGCCATGGTCAGCATCAAATCCCCGTAAAAAGATCTGTTCGGCCTTACCGCCTCCCTGGTGCTGCCCGATAACAAGGCCTGGTATGATGCGCAACAATTCCTGCGAATTATTTACACCACGCATGGCAATATCTAACTTACTGATCGTTTTGAACTGTTCGCCGGTTTGCGACGAAACAACCACGGATTGTAATTCAACATTTTCAGCTGTTAATGCCACACTATGGTTGTTATTTTTAAGTTCTTGTATGGTAACCAACTTTCGTTTATATCCAACAGAACTTATGTCTAAAAAGCTTTTGTCATTTTTTATTACTTTCTTAAAGATAAATTTCCCCAATTGATCGGTAACCATCGAGATATTCCCGGGATGTACAGTAATCGTAACCCCTTCAAGGAATTGCCGGCTAAATGCGTCCACCACATTCCCTTTTATTATTTCCTGACTCAAACCTGCGAAATGGCCTGAGCAAAATAATATTGTGAAGAGGAATGGAACGCCTTTGTAGATGTGTTTCATGCACACAAAAAATTATAGCGTTACAAAATATAAATGTAAAGAATAGGCTCTTGTTGACGGACGGTTTTTACTGCAGCTTTGCCATGCCCCGGCACATTTATTTCAGCATTTTTGCGCTTAATTATGTGTGCGTGATCATACAGCAAAACTTGTATTACGGTGTTAACAAGGAATTAGCGCACAATTTATTTTATTACACGAATTACAAAAGACGAATACACGATTTACCAGGATACTTATTTCTTAATTTGTGTAATTAGATCTGATTCGTGCAATAAAATTGAGTCATAATACACTTAACGTAACAATAGTCCAACCTCGCAAACTTATATTGTTGGAGTAATCGGGGGGCGAAGATTTTGACACGGGAAGGTGGCCGGAAGGCAGTGTGCTATCGTGTTTAAATAGCTGCGGGGAAGGGCAGAAGCTGTTAGTAAAACCAAACAATTTACAAAAACATGTTCACTTGGTTGATCCCTCTTTTTAAAGGTGTTATTGTTAGGACTTTCTGCCGGAAGACTATCTTTTGCTGCTTTAATATAATCGTAATGTACATGATGATTGCCATCATGATGATGAACCGTAGCGATATGATCGGAATAATTAAAAATATGAGCAATGAAATCTGTAACGGAGGGCATAAAAGGCTTTATCATAATAGTCGCGTAGATTAAAAGCACCATATACGACAAAATATTCTTCATTAAACAGGCTTAATTTCGGTTGGTAGTACGAAAACCGTTATATAAATAATACACATACGATTTGGCTGAAATTCTGGATTTATTATCCAACTATTTTGTTAAGATGAGATCACTTACTGCTAAGGGCCAGAAAATAATTAAATTCTGCTAACCTGCTAATACTATCAGGACTCGGTGCGCTTCTCTCTTTGCTTTTCAATCCGGGAGGTAAGAAGGATACTGATAATTCCCTGCATTCGATGATTTGATATTACGGCTGGTTGGTTAACCCGGCCACTTTATCCGCAGTTGGTTTAGCTTTCATGCCTTCTTCAATATCACTCTGAACAGAATCTTTGGCATCATTAAAATCACGAAAACCCTTGCCGATTCCCTTCATGAGTTCAGGTATCTTTTTGCCACCAAACAATAATATCACCGCCAACAAAATAAATATCCATTCCATGCCTCCCGGCATTGCGAGAAAAACGGACATAAGGACAGGAGAATAAATCATAATAAAAAATTTAAATAGACAGGGCATTAATGTGACCCGGTATGATTGAATGAAAAATAGTAAGAAGAAAAATAAAAGCAGTACTGCAAATTGCATTGCAGTACTGTTAAAGTTATATGCACTTAAGAATAGAATGGTTGTGTGAACCTACATCAATTGTTCAATGAGCATACCTTAACTTATGCAAAGAAGGGAGTAACGATTGCCACAACCTGCTCCTTTGTGAGTGGCTCATCAAAAGCTTCTGAGGCAGCACTGGAGGATATGGCAAAGCCACCAACATTGATAATACTCACCATCGCCTGCGTAGTAAGTTCTTCACCGTTATAACTTGCCTGGACAGCCGTTGAACCAATGCCGCTTTGGTTTAATGTAATCCACGGTTTTACATTTACTCCAGCCGGCACCAAACCTCCATTCGCCTTGCGCATCTGGCGGATATGGGAAGCATGTCTTGCTTCCACAGAGTGGATATTCAAGGCTGCGGTAAGTACATCATTATTACTCATTAAATTTCCAGCTTGTCCTTTATATGCCCGCACACCGGTATCCTCAAAGGTTTGGGCTACTGCTAAAAACAAAGCGTAATCCGTAAATACATTTGCAAAATTGCCTTTGGCGGTAAAATCAAACGAGGCGGCAGTAAATGCTACGGGCGTACCTCCCATGGAGGAAATAGCGGTTTTCAAAAAATTAACATGGGCGTTTTCGTGGTCACGAATTGTTTTGATCGCATTTAGTGGGGCTCCTGCCGGGATGGCAAGGGTTCCTGCTACGCCTGCAGCGTATCCTGCTTTGTAAAATTCAGACTCGAGATACTCCAGCGTAAGGGCAAAATTGAGCACATCAGTAATCGCGTCGTTTGTGCCTGAGGGACTTCCATAGGCTTTACTTAACATTGAGCCAAATGCAACTGGCAAAGACGCAAGCGCTATTTTACCGGAAAATCTTGCAAAGTTTTTCATCACATTCCTTCTTCCGTCGAGCCTTTCAAATATCTCGGGATCTACGCTTTCAATTTCGTTGATAATATTTTCTATTTTCATAAAATGAATTTAAGTGGTTGGTAAATTGCTGATGTTTAATTTAGTTTTTACATAGGTTCCTGCGATGGCAAATACCTCGCTGGGAGAGCGGCTCATATCGAGACCATTTGCATCAAGGCCATCTGCAAAAGTTCCGGGTGCAATCAAGTCCCTGATATATGCTGCGTGCCTTGCTTCTACAGAAACAATCTTTCCTGCAAGTAACAAATAGTCGGGGCTGGTGATCAACTTACCCGCACCATTATACGCGGATACACCCAGGTCTTCGAAAGCCTTCGCTGTAGCCAATACGCTATCCCGGCTGCCAAAATTGATCGAAGCGAAATCTAATTCGAGCGCAGGAATTGCACCCCCGGCCAGGGCCGCTTTGAAAAACTCCCTATGTGCAACTTCGTGATCCCTGATGTCGCCTAATAAGGCGCTTTCAGATGCTGTGATGCCACTGAAAGGGGATTCAAAAACTTTGGTGTAAAAGGCTGCTTCAATCTGCTCTAACGCGTACGCATAATTTAAAATTCCCGGATCACCCGATCCCAGGTTTACTCCGCTGTTAGATGAGTTGTCATCTTTTTTACATGCTGCAGCTGTAATCAATAATGCAGAAGCACCTCCAATATATCCTAAAAAATTTCTCCTGGATAAATTTTTAATGTTACCTTCTGTCTCTGCCACCGACTGACCGTCGATTGTTTTTTTTGTTGGCATAACGAATTAATTTTGTTGGTGAAAAAGTGAAACAATCTTTTGAAATTGTACTTACCTTTCACACCTACGACAGAACACTTGTATTGGATTGAAAATTTTGTGAGATTATAATTAATTATTTATCAAACATTTAAATGCCTCAGAACGGGGAATTTTTTTACATTTAGAAAAAAATATAATCATGCCATATTGGTTAGTAAAATCAGAACCTTCCAAGTATAGTTGGGAACAATTTGTAAAGGACAAGCAAACCACGTGGGATGGAGTAAGAAACTATGCAGCAAGAATTCATTTAAGAGCAATGAAAAAAGGAGATCAAGTATTGTACTATCATAGTAATGAAGGTGTGGAGATTGTTGGCATCGCAAAGGTTGCAAAAGAAGCTTACCAGGATCCAACAACAGAAGAAGAAGCATGGGTAGCGGTTGATCTGAAGCCTGTAAGAAAGTTAAAGCATCCTGTTACCCTTAACCAGGTAAAAGCGGATAAACGTTTAAGTGAGATGGCATTGGTTCGCCTCGGAAGGCTCTCCGTTCAACCGGTTACAGACGAAGAATGGAAAGTGATAATGGAATTGGCAGGAGAGAAGTAGTGGTTTATTAAAGGCAGTCCACAGAAAGCAATCATCAGAACCTATAAGTTTGAGCAATGAAAAAAAAGCACATAGTTGTACTCACCGGTGCAGGTATCAGCGCCGAAAGCGGTCTTAAAACTTTTCGCGACAGCGATGGCTTGTGGAATGGTTATGATGTGTATGAAGTAGCCTCGCCAATGGGTTGGGAAAAGAATCCGCAGTTGGTGTTGGATTTTTACAACGACAGAAGAAGAGATGTGGCAGCAGCAAAACCAAATGCGGCCCATACCGGCCTGGCTGAACTGGAAGAAGATTTCGATGTTACCATCATCACTCAAAATATCGATGACTTGCACGAAAGAGCAGGCTCAACAAGAGTAGTTCACCTACATGGCCAGATATTTTTAATGAGGAGTGTAAAAGATGATTCAATCATTTACCCCATTCAGGAAGATATTAAAATGGGACAAACTGCCCAGGATGGCGGGCAACTACGGCCACACATCGTTTGGTTTGGTGAACCAGTACCCATGATGGATAAAGCAATCAGTATTATGAATGACTGTGATTATTTTGTAGTTGTGGGAACTTCTTTGCAGGTTTACCCGGCGGCTTCCTTATTACACTATGCACCGCCATACCTTCCTAAATTTATTATTGATAAAAAAATTCCATCGATCGAAAGTTCTTCCAACCTTACTTTTATTGAAAAGCCTGCAACCGAGGGGGTGGCAGAACTAAGGAAGATTTTATCAAAACAGTAAAACGCTTTTTCTTATATTTATAAGGCTATGTATTCAAATGATTTTTTTACGGGGTGGTTGTTGATAATCATATTGCTATTATTCTTACTGATAGTGATCCCGACTATTTTTTACCTGTTAGCCTTGCAAAGAGCACTTGAAGCGGTAAGTGTAGAAAACAGGCGCATGCCGCCCGGGCAGGTGTGGTTATCGCTGATACCTGTTTTTAACCTTGTATGGATGTTTATTGTAGTAAATAGAATTGCTGAATCATTCAATGCAGAGTGTAACCTGTTAAATATTCCCACGGCCGAAGAAAATCCTACCCAGGGAATCGGAAATACAAAAAATATTTTAAGCTTATGTACGATGATACCCATCATTGGGGTGCTGGCTGGGATTGCATACCTGGTCTGCTGGATCATGCATTGGGTAAAAGTTAATGAATATAAAAACCTGATACTCGCTAACAAGGACAACATCATTTTAGAAGCCGAAAAGGGAATATTCCATCATTGAGTAAGAAGCGAAAACTTTATTCTTCGCAAGGGTAAAATACTGGCTGATCTTGCGTAAACTTTATTGAGTGATCTCGCGCAAACCTTAGTAGAAAAAAAACTACACGAATGATTCGACGTTATTATTTATAAAGATATCATAGCAGGCAAAATAAGGTCATCGAGTTAAATTAGTTTTTCTATTGAGGTTTAATGCCAGGCTATCCACCCGTTTATGAAAATTAGAAACGTTGGGAAAAAGTAGCTATCATTAAAATTAAAAGCCACGAATTTATCCCCTGGCAAGTATAGCAGTTATTTAGAAGGCTAAAAGAAGTTCCGCTCTATGAAAGTTCTTGAATTGAATACGGGTATGGAAGAGAAATAAAAATCATCCACGTTTTCGGAAATAATCGCATCACATTTACAATTTACAGCCGCGTAATATTCGAGGCCATCTTCAAAATCATTTACTTTTTTATTTTGCAGCGACTGCAGCACTTCATTTTTACCTACCTCTGCTATCAAAAGTTTGCCTGCGAGTATTTCGATTTTATTCTTTGCCATCCGTGTCCCGCTTTTTTTTTCAGCAAAATAGAAAGCAATTGCCAGGCAAATAGGGGAAGTATAAACAACAAATTTTTTATTATCAGCTAAACTTACGATCCGGGCAGACCAGGTGAAAAGGGGATATTCTTTATTAAGCACCGACACTAAAATATTTGCATCCAGGAATATCTTCATTTCCGGGATTTAAAGTATTCGTTTTTCAAAGCCTTGCTTTTGCGGGGTTTGGTTTGGTATTCGGCCTGCCCTTCGCCGACCATGCTTACCCAATCTGAAATGGGAAGATCTTCTAAAGACTGGTAGCTTTGGGAGGTTACCTTACTTAGCAGGAATTCCGTGAGGCGTGACAGACTGATGTTGTTATCGGCCGCATATCGTTTGGCTTTGGTAATAACAGATTCGTCAAAACTTAAAGTGATTTTGGCGTCCATAAAAAGGTTTACGACAAAGATAAAAATTTTATACGTATAAAGTTTCTTTTTTCATAAAATTCTTTCAGAAAAATAAATTCCTTCCTTTTCCAGTTCAGCTAAAACTGGCACATAGATTTCCTTTATGGTGGGGATATAGAGGCCGGTGAGTTGGATAGTTCCGTTCAAAATTAATTTGGCGGCAATTCCTAATGGCAATCCTACCGTTTTTGCCATGGCAGTCCGGAGATGATCCCGGCCTTTTACAATTAAACTACTCTCAATTTTAGTAGTAATACCCGCTTGGATGTACTCTATTTCATGCAGCATCACTATCATGTCTTTATCTGCCGGGAGCATCTTCAAACGGGTTTCTAAAAGATATTGCAGGATATCTGCGGAAGTTTTTAAATTGTCGGGAATGGGTGCATCTTCAAACAAACCAAGATAATGTAGTAAAGGTTGATTGCCCTCATTCACAAACGGGAGGATAGGCGATGACCATCTGGAAAAACTCAATCTTTCCGTATCAATAATAAAAACATCATTCGCAAGATCTGCCTGAACGATGGCATTCCATCCCAGGCAAAAAGCGGGGTAACGCAAAGTGGTGCGCAAAAAAGTAGTTGCATCATCCAGTTTGTAAACAGGCAGGTAGCTAAGAGAATCCCTGTTGGGATAAACGGCCAATTTACCTAACCCGTTAATAAATACTTCAGCACAATTGTAAAACAGTTCCTGGTATTTTTTACGGTGGATGACGTTATTAAGCAAATATTCCGCCCCGGCCTTTCCAGCCAGCACAACATTTCTCGGATTCCAGCTTATTTTATAATGCCATGGATTGTTGTCGGATTCCGGGGCGACCAACCCACCACAATGACTTTTAAATGAAGTGATCACCCCGGATTTTGATTTTATTTCATCAATTATTTTCATAGCGCTCATATGGTCAATCCCCGGATCCAGTCCCATTTCACATATAAATAGCAGGTTTTTATCCTCGATTGCACTTTGCAAGCCCTTTATGGCCGCATCAAGGTATGAAGCAGTCAATAAGTTTTTACCGTATTCAACGCAATCTTTAGCAATTAAAAAATGAAGTGATGGGGGCATCATTGAGATAACAATAGAGGATTCCCGGACAAGTTTGGATCGCTGGGCATCATTCGTGATGTCTGCCTGTATCGCCTCAGTATGTGGCGAATTCCGGGTCTTCAGTAAAATTTGCTCCCTGTCGACATCTGCAATAATAATACTCCAATCATTTACGGAGGCTTCATCAATTAAATAATCAATCAAGACCGTAGCAGATTTTCCGGCTCCAAAAACCAATATCGTTTTCAATGGTGTATGTTTTAGGATGGCAAGTTATTGCATAGTTCGCCAAAAAGTACATTGGAAAGGAAGCCGCCGACTTGTGATAAAAGGACGAGTTAAAAAGCATTTTTAGCCAGACTTTACCCTTCATCTTCTATCCACACCCAATGCAGTATTCCTGTATTCATTTCACCGGTTTAAAGATGTATATAGAAGGTTCCTCAACAATAGTGAATTGTTCGTAAAATCTTGTCCACAATCTTCCGTTAAATGTGTAAAAAAAACGGCTCTAAACGCCTGTGTTATATGGGGATAAATGGGTTTAAATCGGTAGTTTTGCACACTATAAATTTATATGGAAAATAACGAAGATTTAAATGGTGAGATGCTTCCGCCCAATGATGGGGGAGCAGCGAGTAACAGGGGTAGAATAATACCTGTTAACATCGAAGAGCAGATGAAAACCTCCTACATCGATTATTCGATGAGTGTGATTGTTGGGCGTGCCTTACCGGATGTGAGGGATGGTTTAAAACCCGTTCACCGCCGCGTATTATTCGGCATGAACGAGCTGAGCAATTACAGCAATAAAGCCTATAAAAAAAGTGCCCGTATTGTCGGAGAAGTAATGGGTAAATTCCATCCGCATGGTGATGCTTCCATTTACGATACCATGGTACGTATGGCACAGGAATGGTCTATGCGCTATACTATGATTGACGGGCAGGGTAATTTTGGAAGCCAGGATGGCGATCCACCGGCAGCAATGCGATACACAGAGGTAAGAATGCAAAAATTTGCGGAAGCAATGCTGGAAGATATTGAGAAGGAAACCGTGGATTACCAGCTCAATTTTGATGATTCATTGAAGGAACCTACTGTATTGCCTACCCGTATCCCGCAATTGTTGTTGAACGGTTCAAGCGGAATCGCAGTAGGTATGGCCACCAATATGTTGCCTCATAACCTGAGCGAAGTAATTGATGCATGTGTCGCTTATATTGATGATAAGGAAATTACAATTGACGAATTGATCAAACATGTCAAGGGACCTGATTTCCCGACAGGCGGGATTATTTACGGCTTCGAAGGCGTAAAGGCGGGTTTTCATACGGGACGTGGAAGAGTGGTGCTTCGTGGAAAAGTAAACATCGAAACTACTAAAAACGGAAGGGAGAAGGTAATTATCACCGAAGTTCCCTACCAGGTAAACCGTGATGCATTAACAGCAAGGATTGGTGAACTGATCAATGAAAAACACATCGAAGGCATCTCAGATGTAAATAATGAAAGTAATAATAAGGAAGGTACAAGGGTAGTAGTTGACCTAAAAAAAGATGCGGTTGCGCAGGTGGTGATAAACCAGCTGTATAAGCAAACCGAATTGCAAACCTCCTATGGTATCAATAATGTGGCGTTGGTAAGGGGCAGGCCCAGAATTTTGAATTTGAAAGATTTGATCAGCGAATTTATATTGTTCCGGCACGAGGTAGTTGTTCGCAGAACCCAGTTTGAATTGCGCAAAGCACAGGAAAGAGCGCATATATTAGAAGGATATATTATTGCGCTGGATAACCTGGATGCGGTAATCAAGCTCATCCGTGAGTCTTCCACACCAAATATTGCGCAGGAAGGATTGATCAGTAATTTCGGTATGACCGAGATACAGGCCAAAGCCGTACTCGAGTTGCGTTTGCAACGGTTAACCGGTATGGAGATCGATAAGATCAGGGAAGAACATGCAGAAATTATGAAACTGATCGATCATTTGAAAGAGATACTGTCCAACGAAGGAATGCGTTATGATATTATCAAAGGCGAACTGGCCGAAGTAAAAGCCAAGTTTGGCGATGAGCGAAAAACAGAGATCGTATATGTAGGCGATGAGATCAATATGCTCGACCTGATAGAAGAAGAAGATGTGGTGGTTACCATTTCTCATCTTGGATACATCAAGCGCACATCATCTGCCGAATACCGCCAGCAACGCAGGGGTGGCCGCGGATCAAAAGGCAGCAGTACGCGTCAGGAAGATTATATCGAACATCTTTTTGTAGCATCCACGCATCATACTTTGATGTTCTTTACGGAAAAGGGAAGATGTTTCTGGTTAAAGGTGTATGAAATACCTGAAGGAGATAAAACCAGCAAGGGCCGTGCTTTACAGAATATGATCCAGATTCCGCCGGATGATAAGGTGAGGGCCATCATTGATGTTAAAAATTTCAATGATGAGGAATATGTTAAAGGGCATTATATCGTTTTGTGTACAAAAAAAGGGATTATAAAGAAGACTGACCTGGCAGATTTCAGCCGTCCAAGGCAGAATGGCATCAATGCGATCAATATCCAGGAAGGCGACCAGTTGCTGGAAGCTAAAATGACCGACGGCAACTGTGAGATTATCATGGCTGTTAAAAGCGGTCGTGCAATCCGGTTCCCGGAAGAAAAAGTTCGCTCAACCGGTCGTGGCGGTATCGGAGTTTTTGGTATTGAAGTGGAGGACGATAAAGATGAAGTGGTTGGGATGGTTTGTGTGAACAGGGAAGATAAATCACATACCATCTTGGTAGTAAGTGAAAAAGGATATGGAAAACGTACTTTTTTAAATGATCCTGAAACGGGAGAAGCAAATTACCGCATCACCAACCGCGGTGGTAAAGGAGTTAAAACTATCAATGTTACGGACAAAACCGGTTCGCTGGTGGGCTTGCTGGATGTAACGGAAAAACAAGACCTGATGATTACCTGTGTAAGCGGCATCACCATTCGTATGAGCGTGGCAAGTGTAAGTGAACAGGGAAGAGCAACACAGGGAGTAAAATTAATAAGGGTTGATGAAGGCGATCAAATTGCCGCGATCACCAAACTTGATGAAGAGCCACAGGATGAAATTGCGGACATAGATTCAACCGGTGAACTCAACACGGATGAAACAGTGGTAAACGACGCACCTGTTGTGGAAAGTGAAGATGAAACCAGCGGAACCCCGGAAGACACATCTGATGAAACACGTGATGAAAAACCGGGTATTGATGATGAGCCTTCTGACAATGAGTAAGATAATTTTCGTTTAGAAAAATGCTGTACCATAACCGGTGCAGCATTTTTTGTTGTAGCGATTTTCCTTTTCAGGAGAGTTTAGGATGGGAGTGGGCGCTGATAGATAAGATTGATCGGGACTGAGTAGAATGTAGAATGTGCTTGGAAAAATATGCTATTTAACATAATATTAATTATGAGAATAATAAAACAGATTTGTAAGTGGTTGATTTTTAACGAGTTATATACTGATTTGTTTCACGTGGAACAGGATTTACTTAACATAAAAATATCGGTTGAAATAAGTAAAAAGTCTAATAACAATATAAAAACCAGTTAATTAGTTAAATCTAAAATTGCGATCATGTTACCAAAAGCAAAAAGTTATCGTGTTGCGCTCGCCCATCTCGGGGAAATTGCGCCAAACTTATTAGAGTTATTGCTGCCTGAAATGGATGCTTTGGCGGGTTATATAAAAAAGTGTGAAAGTGATAATAAGGAATTTACATGGAGGCGTCCTATTGCTTTACAAGTTATGGAGCGTGAACATGCGAAAATGATACGTTTAAAAAAATATCTATTATATGTTATCAACTACTCAGCAAGCCACACAAAGAAAAAAGTTAAAAAAGTACCTGCCGTTTTACCTGTTGGTGATGGTTTGGAGCGCATTACATATGCTCCTGCCGTTCCTTCCATTGGTCGGGGGCATCGGTCAAATAAAGGCTATCAGCTTGCGTCAGGTAACTATCAAAATGCCCAAGCAAAAAAAGCTGCAAGGGCAAAAAAAGGGTTATCATAAATGAAATATAATTTGTGTTTAACTCAACGCGGATACTTTGCGGATCGAAAAACTTATTGGGGTGTTGCTGGTAAAGATGTTTGGGATAAGTGTAAATATATGTGCGAAAATTTCGGCGCAAATGCTGTGTTTATATATACACATGATGCGGGTAAATCTTTTAATCAGACTGAGTTCCACGGCACATATAGCCATAAATACGACAATTTTCGGGACACTTACAATAGACTACATAAAACATTTGATTTCTAAACTGCTTTGAGAATTCTTCACCCTGTATTTAAACAACTTATGGACAATTTTAAGATAGTTTTTACACCAAAAGAAAAGGGAAATTTTAGGCATAAGCGTTTTTACATTTCATTAAACACTATTGAGAAGTATATAGGTGAATGTAACGCAATTACAGCCCTATCAATGGCATTAGAAAGCAAGCAAGACAAGGTGTCAAAAAAGTTTAGAAAGTACGGTAAAATCGATTTTTACATTTATTAATATATATCAACTAAAGCAACCAAAAAAAATGAACGCTCACACTTATTTACTAATGCCGAAGGGCGGCAAATTTACTGTGGTAATAGAGTACGGTAACGGTTTTACATTATTGAAAAGTATAACTGAAAAGCAATGGCATATTCTACATGATAAATGTAGTTTGAGGATTCACGAATAAACGTAAAAATTAATAATATGATAAAAGAAAAGGTTTTTATTGATCGTAACTCCTATGCAAATTTTAAAAGTATTGCTCGGGGTCGGTCTATTACTTATGCTTTACAGCAGGACACAAGGGGTAATTATAATGGGCATTTGTTTGCGGGGTCAAATCATGAATTTTATGATTTTATTTATGCCTGTGGGAATTGTTCGTTAAGTGTTGCTTTCGGGTAACTGCTTAGAGAATTCTTCACCCTGTATTTATTAACTCAAAATAAAAAATATGCCTAATTACAAAAAAAGAGAGGT
>JAOQAK010000067.1 GCA_025963635.1 Ferruginibacter sp. | reverse complement strand
TCTTCATCATATTGATGGTTATCCAGAAGTTTCATCAACTCATCCTTTTCGATGGAGGTACAGGTATTGGCAATGAAGGCGTCCAGCAGGTATATGAGCCGTGTATTTTCCATTATAGCAACGTTATTTTAGTATTGAAAGAAGAACAGGCTTCTCTCATTACTAACAATGACAATCAAAAAGGAAAATAGGATTAGACCGCAGAAAAATAATTTTTTATTTTACCAGGTGAAACAGTAACAGCACCTGGATAGCACTTTCAGCATGTGCTTTAAAAAACAGCCGGATACTACGCAGGGCGCTTACCATATGGGTTTTAGCTGTATTGGGAGAGATATTGAGTTGTTTGGCTATTTCAGCATTCTTCATTCCACCCTCCCTGTTCATCGCATACACCCGCTTCTGCTGATCAGAAAGCTGGTCAATGGCTTGCTGTAATATCTTTTGCTGCTCTTTTACAGCCAGGTAAGATTCGATATTTTCATCAGTCGATTCATTGGCCGATGCCATGGCATTCTTTAACTGGTGTTCCCTCGCCATTTTCTTCAGGTGATTAAAGCATTGGTTTTTTGCAATAGTGAACAACCATGCCTGCAGGTTGACAATCTCAGGAAGCGAGCCCCTCTTTATCCAACATTTCAAAAAAACATCCTGGGTAATTTCTTCCGCAATCGATACTGATTGGGCGAAATGTAGTGCATGACCGTAAACATCGTTTTTATGAAAATCAAAAAATTGTGTAAATGCCTGTTCACTGCCTTCGGCAATTCGCATAACCAATTGATGTTCATCAGTATCATCAACCACTTTCATAGCAAGGCATGTTTGTAATCGCTCCACAAATCTAAAATAAATTTGAATTGATTTTAAAAATTACCGTGGTTCATTTTAAAACCCGTCTAAGGACAATTCTATCTTTTTTCAAACTCAATACCTGTTAAAATTATCTCTCCTGCAATACTCCCACTATATCATTTTTTGATAATACGATCCGCCAATTCGAGTTTTAACGCCCTGATTTCCGACAATACCAATTCAGCTATTCTCCTTGCTCCCAACTCATTAAAATGAGTATTATCTTTTTGCCCGGTAGGGTAATTAGGATGTTCAAGCGAATCGAGTTGCATAAAAAGCATTTTTGAATAAAGCGGGCCAAACTGTTGCAATAATTCCCTGCTCCTGCCATCCAGGTCAATAACGGGTGTATGATATTGATTTCCTATTTCCAGTACAGCTGCAGAATATTCTTTATGTGTTTCTTCTATCTTTCCATCTTTATCGAACCGCATTCTTGTTACAGGCGTGATCAAAACAGGGATTGCTTTTTTATTTCTCGTCTCATTAATAAATTTTACCAAATTGGTTCTATAATCCGGCACCGGTGTGTAGCGATCTTTATATTTCTCTTCTTTCGCTTCGTCATTGTGGCCGAATTGTATTAGCACGTAATCTCCTTCCTGTAAGCTATCAGCAATGGGCTGCCAACGGTTTTCCGAAATAAAAGTACGGGTGCTTCTGCCTCCTTTTGCCCTGTTGTCGATGACTACCGTTGAGTCGAAAAAATATGTAAAGGGCATTCCCCACCCGGTAAGTGGCGCACGGGAAATTTCATAGTTACACATCGTAGAATCACCGATAAGGTAAACTTTAATATTCCTTTTTGTCGGCAACGAAAATGCCATTAAAAGAAGCAGCACAATGCCAATAGCCGATTGTTGTTGTATTCCCCGGATAGTCTTTTTAAATTTCACGTGTTCGTTTTATGCGATCAAACCTTATTTTTTTGGGATTTAAACCCAACAGCTGCCTCGTGTATACATAATTAAGATCAGCTATGTTTCTCGTTACTACTGAAGCCATTTCTTTTTCCACGACGGATATTTATCAAGCACTTGCTGTGGCGAATAGGTATACCACGCATAGCCATCGCGTCTTTCACGCTGCACTTCGGCCAGGGAATAAACAAGCTTGCTATCCCTGTTACAAAATAAAGGGCGATGGGTTTTGAGCTCGTAAAAACGTGTCCAGATCGGAGGAGCTGCGCTGTCAGTGACGACAATCTTATCGGTGAGGGAAACACGGAAGGGTGTTACTTCCGGCTCTGCTGCAATAGTTTTAATGCGGGTATTATAGATTTTAGATTCCTCAAACCATGCAACCGAATTTTCAATGGCTTCCTTAATCTTTTTAGAGGGCTTATCAATTTCCATTAAAAATAAAACCAGGTCGGCGCTTTCTTTATTGCAAATAGACGGTGGCTCAAACTTGCGTGCCCAGGATGGCTGCAAAGTAATTTCATTGTATTGCTGGCACCAGGCAGTTGGTTTTCCTGCATCATTTATTTGTGTTTTAATAATACAGGAGAGCCCCTTTTCATAAGCAGCATTTAACTTTTTCCGGTATTGCTTTTCTATAAAATTATATGCGGGCTTACCATCTTTAATATCTTCCAACAGTTCTATAATCCCTACAAAATTGCCATCGTTGAAGGTAATACAACGGCTATAGTTTTTTTCAAGCGGGTAATACTGTGGCCAACCCCCGTTTGCATATTGCGACTGCATGATATAATCCAATCCATGCATAGCGGCCAGCCTGTATTTCTCTATATGTGTTTCTGTATATACATTGGCCAATACAGCGATCTGCGTAAATGTGCTTCCATTGTCGTAAGTGGTGTTGAGGATGTTTTTTGCCGCCAGCACGGTATCTTGTTGAGCGGGAGTAAGCACAGCAAACATATCATAATTCTTTGGCCACCCGCCATTGGTCTTTTGAAAAAGCAGGATATTGTCTGCAATTTTTGTTATTTCCGTAGAAGCGTATTTTGGTCTCCCAGGCAGCGCATTCACCATATTATTTTTATCGAAAATGCCATACCAGTGATTGCTGTTGTCGGCAAATGGTTTCGGATCAACCTGTGTGTACTTTTTAGCACCCGTTTTTCCCTGGGCGCAAACTTGTCCTGTAAAAATCATTGACATGACCAGCACAGACCCTGTTAAAAAAGAAAGTGGTAACCTGGTTTTATTTTTCATATGTATTTCATATTTCCAGCTTTCCAGCCAGGTTCCCAGTCATTGATTGACCTGGGGTGGCGGCTTCAAAGCACATTGGCTTGCGGAAAGAACATTTTATCAATATTGTTGCAATCAGGCGCAATGCTAATCACATTATTCAATATGTAAATCCAAACCACTTAATTTTTCTACGCAATCGTTCCCGATAACGATGCCATTTTTTCAGAAGCAGGCGAAATTCATCATAATCAAAAAAACAAAATCACGATCTTTACAAACGATGAAATATGAACCGGTAACGATAAAAGATATTGGGAAAGCGTTGGGATTATCAACTTCTACCGTCTCGAGGGCGCTGCGAGGTAGTTATGAAATCAGTTCAGACACAAAAAAACAGGTGCTGGAATATGCTGAGAAAGTAAATTATCGTCCCAACCCCATTGCACTGAGTTTAAAGGAGCGGCGCAGCAGTTCTATAGGTGTTGTGGTATGCGAAATAGCGAACAACTTTTTTTCGCAGGTGATCAATGGAATCGATTCTATCGCTTATAACAGGGGCTACCACGTAATTATTTCACAGAGCCACGAATCCTATGAACGCGAAGTAGTAAATGTGCATCATCTTGCATCAAGATCTGTAGATGGCTTGTTAGTTTCGTTATCCAGCGAAACGACTGATATGGCCCATTTTATCAATTTGCATGAAAAAGGTTTGCCGATCGTTTTTTTTGACCGGGTAACCAACGAAATAATTACCCACAAAGTAATCGTCGACAATTACAAAGCTGCTTACGAAGCCACGCTTCACCTCATTAAAAACGGCTACAAAAAAATTGCCCATATTACTTCATCGCCCTTTTTATCAATCACCAAAGAAAGACTTGAGGGATATAAAGATGCATTGCTTGAAAATGGCCTGGCATTCAACGAAAAATATGTAAAATATTGCAGTCATGGAGGAATGATTGTGGAAGAGATTGAAGGAGCACTGCATAATCTTTTAAAAATAAAACAAAAACCGGATGCCTTTGTAACGGCGGGCGACCGGATTACCACGGGTTCTTTAACCGCCATTAAAAACCTCCACCTGAGAGTGCCGGAAGACATTGCCCTGGTAGGCTTCAGCAACACCAATATCCCCGAATTACTAAATCCCACGCTTACAACCATACGGCTGCCCGCTTTCGAAATGGGCCAGGTGGCTACAGAATTGCTGATCAGCATTATTGAGAGTAAAAGACCTGTCACCAGTTTTGAAACCAGGGTCTTGCAAACAGAATTTTTTGTAAGAGAATCATCGGTGAAATTGCAGTAGTGTATGGGCGATCGTGAATCATTTTATCAGGCTCAGGGCCCAGCCCAGTGTCTGCCTTGTCACTCCCGCTGTTAATTTCTTTATCTGCCGGTTTTTCACAAGACTTTTTAACATCCAGGTGAACTATACAGACGCCTTGTTCTGCCTTCTTCCCGGCAACGTCTCTCCATGGATTTGTGCAGAGCTGAGGACGTTGCGTATGGAGATAATTTTAAATAATTCATCTGATACAAGTAGCATCTTCTGCTAATCACGCAACGTCCCATCTTCCCAGCAACGTCTCTCCACGGGTTTGTGCAGAGCTGAGGACGTTGCGTATGGAGATGATTTTAAATAATTGATCTGATACAAGTAGCATCTTCTGCTAATCCCGCAACGTCCCATCTACGCTTAGGCTATTGGGAGACGTTGCTGGGAAAGAAAGACGCGACCTGTTCAAAACGGAAATACTGATCGACACAGCAAGCCTCACTGCTATCTTTATGGTATGATAAATCTGCGTCAGAGTTATTTGTTTACAAACATTTGTTTTTCAATTAAACATCGTTGTGTCCTTTAGATTTGTATTGTCTATTTATTAAAAGATAAGCTACTAGTATTACCTTTTCTTTTTTTGTTACTTTTTTTCTTTTTAGAATCCACAATTTTGTGTGTATAACTAACCAGCAGCAGAGGCTCATTAACTTTTGTGTCAAGGTTAAATACCTGTTGAGTGATAAAATCCCCTGCTGCTTTTTTCCCTTGGTGTCTAAATAGCAATTAAGGTTTTTA
>JAOQAK010000043.1 GCA_025963635.1 Ferruginibacter sp. | reverse complement strand
CATGAAACGGTACACACCAAATACGGCGAATCCACCGCCCTGCTTGCAGGAGATGTAATGCTGGTGCAGGCTTATGAATATCTTAATAAAATCAGGCGGGATTATTCTCAAAGAATCGTTCATCTTTTTAATGAAACTGCAAAATCCGTTTGTGAAGGGCAACAGCTCGACATGGATTATGAAAAAAGAGCATCCATCAGTTTTGATGAATATGTTCACATGATCACTTTAAAAACATCGGTGCTGTTAGCGGCAAGTTTGCAACTGGGTGCTATACTGGGCGGTGCCGGACAGGGCAATAAACAACACCTCTATGAATTTGGTAAAAACCTTGGCATTGCTTTCCAGGTGCAGGATGATTACCTTGATGCCTTTGGTAGTCCTGAAAAATTTGGCAAACAGGTCGGGGGAGATATCATTTCCAACAAGAAAACTTTTTTAATGATCCATGCAATGGAAGTAGCATCGGGTGATCAAAAGAAAAAATTGGTGGCTTTAATGAGTGACCAGGCTATTAATAAAGATGAAAAAATAAATAAAGTATTGGAGATCTTTCGCACCTGCAAAGTGGATGAATGGGCTTGCGAATTAAAAGAAAAATACATGCAAACTGCCCTTCAACATCTCGAAGACGTGGCAGTATTATCGGTGCGTAAAAAGCCTTTATACGAATTGGCCGATTATCTGTTGCAACGGCAGAGTTAGGCAAGATTAGCTATGTGCTAATTTGTTAATGTGCTAATGTGCTAATGTGCTAATTGAAATACAGTTTTAGCAAAGACTATAATTCTTTACACGTAAAACTTTACAAGTAAAACGTAATGAAAGTTGCCCATTGGTATGCAGTACACGGGAGTGACACAACGATGATGATCATTGCTGCTTCTTTGCTTGGGAAAAAAAAGCACCCCTAATAATCGAAATTGCTTCAGAGAATTTATGGAAAAATTTACCAGGCACAACATTTATTCCAGGCCTTGGTATTCCGCATCCTTTACCTGCCGTAAACCGCTTCTTTACGATTGAATTTATTTCAGTAAAAAATTTTCGGTAATTTCCTTTTTTTATAAATCAACACCAGCATGTCTAACTCTTTATTCAGAACAAAGAAGATTGCAAGTATTTTAGCAGAAGGGGGTGATGACACCGGTGGTGGTGGGCAATTAAAAAGAGTGCTCACATTAAAAGATCTTACTTTTTTCGGGATTGCAGCAATCCTGGGTGCAGGCAGTTTCAGCAGTTTGGGCGGGGCTGTATTTCATGGCGGTCCGGGTGTGGTGATTTTATTTATTATTACTGCAGTAGCTTGTGCGTTTACGGCGCTTTGTTATTCTGAATTTGCAAGCCGGATCCCGGTAGCCGGCAGCGCTTATACTTATGCGTATGCTTCATTTGGTGAATTGTTTGCGTGGATCATTGGCTGGGCGCTCATCATGGAATATTCCATCGGCAATATTTATGTAGCCTATAGCTGGAGTGATTATTTTACTTCCTTCCTCGAAAAGATCAATGTTCATATTCCTCAGTATCTGTGCACCAGTTATATGGAAGTAAAAGATTTATTGGCGAACGGAAGCACCAATAAAGATGTGCTGGATGCCTGGAACAATGCACCGCTTGTAGGAGGCTTGCGGATCATATTTGATCTTCCCGCATTCATCATCAACATCCTGATCACATTACTTGTCTACAGGGGCATTCGTGAAAGCCGCAACTTTAGCAATGTAATGGTAATCCTAAAAATGATCGTGGTATCGTTGGTGATATTGGTGGGCGGTTACCTTGTGTTTTCCAAAGGGTTAACCTTCAACTGGACACCGCCCAATGATGCAGGTGCCAGGTCGTTTATGCCCAATGGTTTTAGCGGTGTTATGGCCGCCGTAAGTGGCGTATTCTTTGCCTACATTGGCTTTGACGCCATAAGTGTACTCGCCGAAGAAAGCAAAAATCCACAACGCGACCTGCCACGGGGAATGATTCTTTCGCTGGTGATCTGCACGGTGGTGTATATTTTACTCACACTTGTTTTAACCGGCGCCGTCAATTACCGCAACTTTGAAGGTGTGGGCGATCCGCTGGCATTTATCTTTGAAAAACAAAATCTCAATGTTGGCTGGATGCAGTTCTTTGTGGCCATCGCCGCAGTAATTGCCATGACAAGCGTGCTGCTCGTTTTTCAAATGGGCCAGCCCCGCATCTGGATGAGCATGAGCCGGGATGGATTGCTTCCACCCGTATTTCAGAAGATCCATAAAAAGTATAAGACGCCCTCTTTCGCAACGATTGTTACCGGGTTGGTAGTGGGCGTGCCCATCTTATTTACCGATAAAACGTTTGTGCTCGATTTCACCAGTATCGCAACCCTGTTTGCATTTGTACTCGTCTGCGGCGGCGTATTGCTGATACCACTAAAAGACAAGCAAATCGGAAAATTTCATTTGCCGTATATTAATGGCCAGTTCATTTTTCCATTGATTGTTTTGGGCGCAATGCTGCTTGCTGTAAGCTTGTCCACTAATTATTTTGCCAATATGTTCAGCTTTGATTTCAGCGGCAATGCCGATTATACAAGCGGCAAGATCAGTTTTATGGATGCTGCCACGCCGAATATTACACTCATTATTTTCTGGATAGCTGCCCTGGCGCTTGCCCTGGCTACCTTCATTAAAAAATATTCACTCATTCCCTTAATGGGGCTCATTACCTGCCTCTACCTGCTTACCGGTATGACAAAAAGCAATTGGGCCTGGTTCCTTGGCTGGCTTGCCATCGGGCTGGTGATTTATTTTTTATACGGGTATAGAAAAAGTAAATTGGCGCCTTAGATTTTTGTTAGCAGGCATTTGTTTTTCAATGAAACATTGTTGTGTCACTCCCTTGTACCACATACCTGTGAGCGGCTTTTTATTGATGCGTTGGGAGCCTCTCACAAGGCCGGGTAATTCTACGGCCGCATATAATTCCCTCAAAATCCTCACTTATTTTTTTCGCCTTAAACTGAGTTAACTTTGTGCTTTACATATTAATAGAAAAGCGGAGAGATTATG
The DNA here is from genome assembly GCA_025963635.1 of Ferruginibacter sp. GTDB lineage: Bacteria > Bacteroidota > Bacteroidia > Chitinophagales > Chitinophagaceae > Ferruginibacter. Next base: position 58,572 of record JAOQAK010000043.1, on the reverse strand, counting down.
AAATATCAAGAAGGAGATAAAATAATTGTGTTACTGACCAATGAGGAAGGAACGGTGGTAGAGATCATGAATGAAAAAATGGTGATGATTGAAGTAAAAGGAGTTCGGTTTCCGGCATATATGGACCAGATTGATTTCCCTTATTTTAAAATGTTTTCGGAAAAGAGAATCGTTGAAAAGAAAAAAATATTTATCGACGATGTAAAAAAGGAAAAAGGCAGTCCGAAGATTAAAGTGGACCAGGGGGTTTTCCTGGCTTTTATGCCCATATTCGACAAGGACATTTTCGATGACGATGTGGTTGAGAAATTAAAGATTTACCTCATCAACCAAACTGAAACCCCGTACCATTTTACGTACAATTTATTTTTTAGCGGCGATAGCAGTTTTGAATTGAAGAATACCATCGGTCCGCTCACGGATTTCTACCTGCACAATATTAATTTTGAAGATCTCAGCGATAATCCACGCTTTGATGTGGAATTTTCCCTTGCTAATGCCGATACGAAGAAGGCCCCTTATTATGAAACCTCGTTAAAGCTAAAAGCAAAACAACTTTTTAAAAGAATTGAGGAAATCCAGCTAAAGAATGAGCCTACTTTTTCATATTCCTTATTTGAGCATTATCCCGATAAGGTGGATGATGAAAAAGTAGATCTCAGCAGGTTAGGCAATGCCGGCTTCAGGATCTACGATGTAAGCAAAGTAAAAGAAAATTTACCCCCGGCACGAACGGTAGTTGACCTGCACATCGAGAAACTAACGGACCATTGGAAGCATCTCAGCAACTTTGAAATTCTGACCTTGCAATTAAAAGAATTTGAAAAATTTTACGATCTTGCCGTCGCCCATCACCAACCCTCACTCACGGTTATACACGGTGTGGGTTTAGGTAAATTAAGAGATGAAATTCATGATATCCTGCGACTAAAAAAAGAAGTGAAATCATTTGTAAACCAATACCACGCCTCCTACGGTTATGGCGCAACTGAGATATATTTTTCATACTAATCGAAAGGGAAAATGGCAGAACCAACAACAAAGCTTCAGAGAAAAAATGATATGAAGTAGAGGGGAAGCAATTCGTGTAATTCGGGTTTCATAATTCGTGTAATAAATTGTATTAAAAATTAACAATCATGTTACTACCCGCAGATCCAATTGGTCAGGCTGTTTACGTGTTCATCCTGAGTATTATCAGGTATGCTTTTTTTGGTGGAATTGCCTTTTTTATATTTTATGTAATCCTGAAAAAGCAAAAGGTCTTTACTAAAATACAAAGTAGCTGGCCAAAAAGTAATGATTATAAAAGAGAGCTCTTGTATTCATTTATTACCTTCTTCATTTTCGCATTGGTTCCACTGGAACTCAACCACCCTGCAATAAAACCGTACAGCAAAATATACAGGAAATTGAATGAGCACAGTACTTTATATTTTGTGATGGTGTTTCCTTTGATGCTGATCATCCATGATGCGTATTTCTATTTTACTCACCGGCTGATGCATCACCCAAAACTGTTTAAATTTTTTCATATTATTCATCACAAAAGCACCAATCCATCGCCATGGGCTGCCTTCGCTTTCAATCCTACAGAAGCTGTGATTGAATCGGGGATCATTTATGTTTTTGCATTTTGTTTTCCTGTACACTTCATTCACATTTTCGCCTTCTTGATATTTATGACCGCATACAATGTTTACGGCCACCTCGGCTTTGAATTATATCCCAAAGGGTTTAATAAACATTGGCTGGGTAAATGGATCAACACCTCGGTTAATCACAACCTTCACCACCAGTATTTTAAGGGGAATTATGGCTTGTATTTTACATTTTGGGACCGGATAATGAATACCCTGCGAAATGACTATGATGCCCGTTTTGAAAATGTTACTTCCGGCACCCGCCAATTGAGGCAAAAGGCCAATGTTTATACGGATTAATCGATATCATTTTTGTTTGCACTGTATTTTCTCCATTTGTCGATTACTGCCAGCATATCATCGGGCATATTGCTTTCAAAAAGTATAGGCTGCCGGGTGGTGGGATGAATAAAGCCCAGTTCTTTAGCGTGCAGGGCTTGCCGTTTGCAAAGCGAAAAGCAGTTGTCAACAAATTGTTTGTACCGGGTAAAAATGGTGCCCTTTACAATTTTATCTCCTCCATAGGTTTCATCATTGAACAAAGGATGGCCAATATATTGCATGTGAACACGTATCTGGTGAGTACGGCCTGTTTCGAGGCGGCATTCTACAAGGGTTACATAATTAAATCTTTCCAGTACGCGGTAATGGGTAATCGCATCTTTGCCATGCTCGCCCTCGGGGTAAGTCGTGAATAATTTCCTAAATCGCTGGTGCCTGCCCACATGTCCGGTGATAGTACCTTCATCCTCTTCAAAATCGCCCCATACAAGAGCTATATACCTTCGATGAACAGTATGATTAAAAAACTGTTTGGCAAGATCTGTCATTGCCCGGGGCGTTTTTGCCAGCACGAGTAAACCTGAAGTATTTTTATCAATTCGGTGCACCATTCCAAAACGGGCCAGTCCGCTTTCATCAATATCAGGATTCTGTTGTTTTAAATACCAGGCCACTCCATTGATCAGGGTGCCACTATGGTTGCCGCTTCCCGGATGAACAACCAATCCTGCTGGTTTATTGATTAACAACAGGTCTTCATCTTCATACGCAATATTAAGCGGCATATTTTCCGGCACAATATCATTTGATTCCGGATGCCGGTTAGTAAATACAACGATCTTATCGTATGGCCTTACGCGGTAATTGGTTTTGACAGGTTTATCATTCACCAACACCATTTCATTTTCAATTCCCTGCTGTATCTTATTACGGGTAGCACCTTCGATACGGCTCATCAAAAATTTATCAATGCGCAATGGTTCCTGTCCCTTTGGTATCTCAATGGTTAATCGCTCATACAGTTCTTCCGTTTCCTGCAGATCTTCATCCATCGTTATTATCTCGTTCGTCATCCTGTTTGTTTATTTGTTTGCCTAAACCGTGAATAAATGAAAATCAGCACAATTCATTTTATATTAACCTCTCCATCCTCCGCCTTCAACCTTCAACCTTCAACCTTCAACCCTCAACCTACAACCTTCTCCTTGCCTTCTCCGTTTCATTTATCTTTGCAAAATAAATCAATTACATTGGATAAGCAGTTAGTAACCTACAAAGATTTGGGCATCATCGATTATAAAGCTGCCTGGGATTACCAGGAAAGTTTACTGCAACACAATGTTAAGCTCAAGTCCAGGATTCCTCGGAATACGACGGCAATCATTGATGCGGATGGTGGTGAGAACGGGTTTACCGACCACGAAATTCCATCCTCAACAACCCATTACCTGCTGCTTTGTGAGCATCCCCCGGTATATACACTCGGTAAAAGCGGCCACCAGGAAAATATTCTCATTAGTGAAACTGAGATGGAACAAAAAGGGATTCAGTTTTTCAAAACCAACCGTGGGGGCGATATTACTTTTCATGGTCCGCAGCAGTTAGTAGGCTACCCGGTTATTGATCTGGAAAAATTTTATACGGATATTGGCAGGTACCTACGGGAACTCGAAGAAGTGGTCATGTTAACACTGGCTGAATACGACATAACCGGTAAACGCAGCAAAGGTGAAACAGGTGTGTGGATTGAGCCGGATATACCAGGAAAAGAGCGGAAAATATGTGCTATGGGTGTACGCTGCAGCAGGTGGATCACTATGCACGGCTTTGCATTGAATGTAAATACCGATCTCGATTATTTTAATAATATCATTCCCTGTGGGATTGAAAATAAAAAAGTTACTTCGATAGAAAAAGAGCTGGGTCGTAGCGTTGATTTGCAGGAAGTAAAAGAAAAAATTCAACGGAATTTTGAGAAGGTATTCAATGTTGAGCTAATTGCCTGATGCCGCTCTGAGTGAACCGCCTATTTATTTCGGAAGTCCCTGGAAGCACCATTTCTGCCATCTTTGGGGATAAAGAATTTATATTTTTCCAGCAGGATATCATTATTAAACAAATGATATTTGAACCATCCTGCATGAAGGAAATTTACTTTTTCGAGAATGAGGTAGGGCTCTTTAATATTTACCTGGAATAAAAATTTATCATTTTCATCAAAAAATTTAACTGAGTATTTATAGCGCTCTGCATTGGGCAGGTTGATGATCACGTTATTATCTCTCCCCGTAAATACAAATTTGCTGGCTACGAAGTTGCCGGGAGTTGCGGGTGTTTCATTGTCAACTATTTGAGGGAAGTTGGCGTCTGTTGTATCCAGCGATGGTTTATACGAGCGGGTGTAGATGTAAGCTCCTCCTTCAAAAGCAATGAATACCCTGTAAAAAATCCTGCCAATAGCCGGCCTGCTATCCACATAGCCATTTTCCCTGTTCATTGGATTTAATACAGTTCCGATGGTGGTAAACCTCTTTAAACTATCACTGGAACGTTGAATATAAATATTGCTTATCTGGGCTCCGTAATTATTTTTCCAACTGATAATAATTCTTCCATCCCGGTTTTTTACCGAAATTTTTGGAAGCGTATCCTGGAGCGTTTGAAGTGTATCCTGGGCATAGATATTTCCATTGGATACAATACAAACGATAAAAAGCGCGAAAAAAAATTTTAGCATATAAAAGATAACGCGGAATTGAATAAAATTGGTTGCAAAGATAACAACAATGTTAAACCACTAAAAAATCAACACACCAGCTTTTAAAGATAAATTGCCTTGTAAGCCGCCCGTATGCAAACAAATGATTTTACTTCCCTTCGGAAAAAAATCTTTTCTTATAGAGTCTATTATTGCGAACATCATTTTGCCTGTATATACGAAATCCGTTGGCAGTTTGTGTTTTTGATAAAGTTGGTTCATACTGTCTATGAGCTCTTGTGTTTTTTTTGCATATCCTCCAAAATGATAATCGGCCAGGATGGTAAGTTTTTCAAGACTAAATGAACGATTTGTTAAAAATGTAATTCTGTCCTTCACATCATAAAGGTTCTTAAGAACGGGCACAGCGATTACATGCTGATTTTGTTTCAAACCCAACAATAATCCAGATGCTGTGGTAGCTGTTCCCACGGCGCAACAAATATGCGTAGTTTGGTCGGGGACCAATTCCATGATTAGTGCTGCACCGGCCGCTCCCCATGGATGGTACCCACCTTCGGGAATCATCAAAAAACGGGGATATTGTAATTGTATTATTTGTAGAAAATCCGGGTGATCTTTTCTGGTATATTCTCCCCTCGGGATGAAATGCAGTTGCATGCCATACTCTCTGCAGGCAAGTAAAGTCGGAGAAAATAAGGAAGGCTGTTCTCCTCTTACGATTGCTACGCTTTTTAGTCCTGCTTCCCTACAGGCATAAGCAGTGGCCACCAAATGGTTTGAATAAGCTCCCCCGAATGTAAAGATTCCTTCGGATGATTGCTGCAGGGCATCTTGCAAAAAATAATGCAACTTGAATAATTTATTACCTGAAACAACGGCATGAATGGTATCTAATCTTAATACGGATAGACATACCTGTTTTTCATCAAATAAATCGTCATGAAGCTTTTGTACCGGTAAATTCGACGTGGGGAAAAGCATTTTTGTAAGTTATTAACCGATTATATTATTTTCGCGTACGCAAAATTGCAACTAATTCAAACAACCCCTCATTTAAATATGCAACCCACGCTTTTAATTTTAGCCGCTGGTATGGCCAGTCGTTATGGAAGTATGAAACAAATTCAATCCTTTGGGCCATCGGGAGAAACCATTATGGATTATTCCATTTATGATGCCATACGTGCGGGGTTTGGAAAAGTAGTGTTTGTTATCCGGGAAGATTTTGCCGAAGATTTTAAGGCAATATTTGAACCTAAACTGAAAGGGAAAATTGCAACCGATTATGTATACCAGCTCAAAGATGCATTTTTGCCGAAAGACGTTACTATACCTGCAGAACGGACCAAACCCTGGGGTACGGCACACGCGGTACTAAGTGCAAAAGATGCCATAAAAGAGCCTTTTGCAGTGATTAATGCGGATGACTTTTATGGGAGAGATTCATTTGAAAAAGCAGCAGCTTTTTTGTTGAATGAATGCAACGATCGTACCTACTCAATTATTGGATACGAACTGGCAAAAACGCTCAGTGATAACGGTACAGTGAGCAGGGGAGTATGTGAAGTGGATGAAAATAGCAATCTCATTAGTATAAAAGAGCGTACCAAAATTTACAGGGAAGGGGATAAAATTGTTTATGAGGAGGATGACGTTAAACATGAAGTGCCTTTCGATTCGAGTGTGTCGATGAATTTTTGGTGCTTTCCTCCCACCATGTTTGCAATTACAGAAAATCTTTTTCAAAAATTTGTAAGAGAGAATTATACTAATATTAAAGCTGAATTTTTTATCCCATTGCTTGGAGATGATTTCGTACAAAATCAGCAGGGAACTATTAGAGTGATCCCAACTTCCTCGCAATGGTTTGGGGTAACTTATAAAGAAGATGCACCCATTGTAAAAGCAAGCGTAGATAAACTGGTGGCAGATGGGGAATATCCTGAATTACTGTGGGGTTAGTGAGATATTGAGATAGTGAGATATTGAGATATTAGAATATCGAGATATTGGTTTTATGAATTATCCTAATATCAAATTATCTCAATATCCAATATCCAGCATCCAGTATCCAGTATCCTTCCTGTTTTAATCTTTGGGACACCCTAGTAACATTTCGCCATAATTTTGAGAATTTGGGTTTGCTCCTCGTTCATCTTTAATAAGATCTTGGTTGGCTTTTTCGATTCAGGCAAAGTGGCTATGATCTGATACATGTTCTGGGTTTGTTCTGCCGCTTTTTTAACAGATAGAATTGATTTTTCTTTATATAGCACCCTCTCTAAATCTTTACAAATAGCGTAGGACGCAAAGGAAATACAAATATGTGCTTCAATTCTATCTGCTAACCGATGGTAAATAGGGCGTATGCGCAAGTCTGTCTTTGACATTCTAAACGCTTTTTCTATTTGCCATAAATGTTTATAGTTTTCAACTATTGCGGTGGGTTTAAGCCGGCTATTGGTAATATAACCTTTCATTCCATCCCACCGGCCGTCGTGTTCATATTTTTCATAGTCTATTTCGATGCTCACATTGCCTTTCATGGTTAAATATTTATTGTACCCCTTGTTGTTAATTTGCGCTTTTGTGAGTTTACCACTTTTAATTTGCTTTTCTAAACGTTGCAGGCCTCTCTTCCTGTTATGAGCGTCTTTAGCAGCCCTGTTACCGGCATAAGTTACAATCAGTTTGCAATTTTCTTTGTCCACCACCATCAGGTCACCCTCAGATAAATGAGCTGATAATATTTGGTTCTTTACAGCCCAGCTCTCAGTTTTGATCTTAGCACCCAGGATATACTCATATTGATGCTGTTCCAGGCCGGTAATATTAGCCTTGGATAAAAGCCCGGCATCTGCTACCACAATAGGATTGGATAATTTAAATTTTTGACTCATTTTCTGTATAACCGGGATAAGTGTATGGCCCTCAAAAATATTTCCTTCAAATATCTCATATCCAATTACGTAACCCTGAACAGTAATCAATAAACCAAGATAGATCTGGGGGTTTTGATGTTTGCCATCTTTTGAAAAGCCGGTCTTTCGTAAGTCATCCTCATCACTTGCCTCAAAATACAGCGTTGTCATGTCATAGAAAACGATACTGATCTTATTATTGAGCAATTGTAAAGTATACTGGTAAGCAATTTGCTGAACTTGCTCCTTTAATTCTCTGTTGAGCTTATCTAAAAATCTATAAATACTGTTGATATTAAGCTGTACGCCTTGAAAACGATATAGATAATCAATTGTTTTCAACTTACTCAATGGGAAAGCTAAACGTGCAATCACCAGATGCCGGAAGAGATCTTCCCCCACCGCATTAAAGCCAATGGCATCATAGATTTTCCCAAAAACTAATCCCGGACCTATTACCTGTATTTGAGAATTGGAGAGGGTGTTTAAAAACCCTTCAATATTTGCATCTGATTGTGAATGAAATAAACTCGATTGACCCTGTATCTTACTTAATGTATGGCGAGCCTGTTGCAGTAAGATTTCGATTCCTTCCGCACTGGAAGCACTACCTACTGTCTGGTGAAGCTTGTATTTACCAGAATGCTTAGAAATGATCTGAATGCTAACGCTCCCTGATTTATTCTTCTTTTGGCGAATGAACATACCTAAAAATAGGGCGGGACACCCATATTAAAAAATCAACTCAATACCACAAAGGGTTTCAGAGGATTTAAAAGTACCGTGATGAAAACAGGAGCAAGCGTAGATAAACTGGTGGCAGATGGGGAATATCCTGAATCACTGTGGGGTTAGTGAGATATTGAGATATTGAGATATTGAGATATTAGAATATCGAGATATTGGTTTTATGAATTATCCTAATATCAAATTATCTCAATATCCAATATCCAGCATCCAGTATCCAGTATCCTTTCCACGCGTCCACCTTCACCTGGTATCAATAAAAAAAGCGGTCTCTTTTCAGATTCCGCTTTGATCATATTAGGGGACGGGTAAAATTAATTTCCAACAACCATAAATACAAACTCTTCCATTTTCTTAACCTGCTGAACCCTATCCATTCCTTTTAGGTCAGAGTTGGCAGGTGTTTTAATCACCTGGTATTTATCATCCATTTTTTTCAATTTTTCAAGCAGCGTAAGAATGTTCTTTGATTTTGCTGCGTAAACCACGCCGTCTGCTTTTGAATCTTTAGCTGTAAGAACGCCGATGATTTCTCCATTGCGGTTAATAACCGGGCCACCACTATTACCCGGGTTAGCTGATACGGTTAACTGGTAAGCAGTAGAATCGCCGTCGTTCCCCGATTTAGCACTTAAATAACCTTCGCCATAAACAATTTCATTCCGTGGAAACCCGAGCGTAAAGAATTGCTCGCCAAGATCTGAATTGCCTTTCTTAATACTATATGGCAAATTGGTGACTGCTTTAAAGGAGGTATCAATAATTTTTAAGATAACCAAATCGGCAAGTTTATCTGTATACAAAGCTTCCGCCCGGTAAAAATCGCCTTTCTTGTTCTCTATGTAAATATTTTTCATTTTGCTGATCACGTGGGCATTGGTAACAAGATACCCCTTACCATCAATTAAAAAACCAGTGGCCCGGAAATCAACATCAGGCTTTGGAGGAGTAATCTCTACACCCGATTCCTTTGATTTTAACTTGCTTACTTCCCTGTTGGTTTTATTGAGTTGGTCTACCAGGATCTGGTAATTCTTATTATTATAGTCTTTGGTATAGCTAACCATTACACCAGTTGCCAACAGCGAAATAAAGCCTGCAATAGAAGCGGCCACCGCGATATTCCGCTGGTATTTCTTCCAAAGGAAAACCAGCTTTGCTTTACCCTTCAATGGCTCTTCACTAATCAAGCCTTCATCCCTTAATTTCGCCTCAACTTCGTGTAAGCTGTGTTTAAAAGCCTTTGTTGAGCCAAAAGTCTCCAGCCCTTGTAAAAAATAAGTGTGTTCTACCACTAACTGATCTACTTCCGGATCTCTTTTACGCAGGTCTTCAAAAAACGATTTTTCATCGGCACTCATCTCACCCTTCAGGTATCGTTCAACTGCTTCTAATAGTAAAATTTCATCCATCGCTCAAATATTTTTGTATTGTGCAAAAAATAATTTCTTCAATCTCACCAGGCATTTGTATTTCTGTGTTTTGGCATTGTCTGCATTGGTATAACCAAACTCTGTAGCTATTTCCTGCATATTCTTCTTTTGCAGGTAGTAAGCATCCAGTAAACTTTTACATGGCTCACCAATTTTTGCCATCGCATGTTCCATCAAAATAAAATCGTCATTCTTCTTGTCATGATCCTCAATTTCTTCATCCACCGGAATGGTATCTTCCAGGCTTTCGACCTGTGTGCTAAATTTACCCAATTGTTGTAATCTTTTAAGCCAAAGACGCCGGCAAATGGAGTACAAGTAGGTTTTAATCTGGCAATTCAAGGCAAAAGAAGCCTGACCTGACTTTTCATACAGCACGATCATAGCTTCCTGAAAGATATCGCGGGCATCATCCACTGATCCGTTATTATTCAATACAAATGATTGTATAGACTTATAATTTTCGCGATAGATTAATTCAACTGAATTCTTGTCGTTTTGTAAAAGTCCTTTCAGTAATGCCTGTTCTTGTTCTATTATATTCACCAGTCTGATATTAATACGTTAAGGAGTGTAATAGTAACCCAAAACAACGAAAAAAGTTTTTTTTAAAAAGTCGGGTTACCTTTTTTGGCATTTAGTATTAATCATTAAATAACTAATTAAAACACAAAAAAATGAAAAAATTACTAGTATTCGCAGTTGTTGCTGCATCATTTGCGTCTTGCTCTAACGGTGAAGGCGATAAAAAAGTAGAAGAAGTTAAATCAAGTGATACTACTGCAGTAGTTTCTAAAGATACAGCTATGGTAGTAAAAGATACTACTGTAAAAACAACTACTACTATTGATACAGTAACTAAGAAATAATTAAAACAACCGGTGGTGCTTGCTTGTAACGTGCCGGGTTGATATAAGAATTTTCATATGGCAAGCAATCGTTAAAGTCGCCCCTATTCTTAGGGGCGTCTACATTTGTACCCTTTCCAGAATTGCAAAATACCCATCTAAACGGTTGGTTTGATAACTATTATTCAAACTATTTGCATTTTTATTAAAAAAATATTGGTCAATATAATTTTATGGCCTATTTTCGTTTTTCAATATGACAAGATTAACAAATTTTACCCGATTTTATTTTAGCTACTATTTTAAAAATGGTACGGGGACCTTTTGTTAAAAACTGAAACTGACAATAACAGATTAACATATAAAAAGAATCCCGGCTAAAAAGTCGGGATTTTTTTTTGATGATTTTAGATAACCGTTGCAAAAAACAATTATTGATAAAAAGGAATAAATGAATACGCTGGCAGGAAAACAAATCATTGAAAAGAAAATTATCCCTTCAGCTGAACTGACGGGTGTACTACCAACCTGCAAAGTAGCTATCCAGGGTTTTGAAGGGAGCTTTCACCAGGAAGCGGCAAGAGTGTTTTTCGGCAAAGCCGTTGAAGTGATTTGCTGCACTACCTTTCGTGAAGTGGTAAAGATTGCCGGTAATAAAAAAGAGAGCGACGGCGGTGTGATGGCTATTGAAAATTCTATTGCAGGCAGCATTTTGCCAAACTACAATTTATTGCAAAAAAGTAATCTTACAATTGTTGGGGAGGTATACCTCCAGATCCGGCAAAACCTGATGGTAAACCCGGGCGTACAGCTTGAAGACATACGTGAAGTACATTCGCATCCAATGGCCATTCAGCAATGTTTTGGCTTTTTAGATAAATATAATTGGAAGCTGGTAGAAACTGAAGACACTGCGTTAAGCGCAAAAAATATTCACCAGCATCATAGTAAACATATAGCAGCAATCGCAAGCAAACTAGCTGCAGAAATTTACCAGCTAAATATGATTGCGCCTAACATTCATACGCTGAAAAATAATTATACAAGATTTTTGATTTTACAGAGAGAGGAAGCGCCGGTTGAAATTGATGGCGCAGATAAAGCATCCATTAATTTCCATACAGATCATTCAAAAGGAAGCCTTGCAAAAGTGTTGACAAAAATCGCTGAAACCGGGATCAATTTGAGCAAGTTGCAATCATTCCCGATACCGGGGAGCGACTGGAAATATTCTTTTCATGCAGATGTTGAGTTTGAAGGCAGGGAGCAATTTTTCACTATGATCAGAGCGATAGAAAAGCTAACAGAGGCATTGAAAATTTATGGAGTTTACAAGAAAGGTAAGTAATAAAACATGCCAGCTGTTTTGTTTAACATGTTTCAAAAACAGTTGTTTAGTATATAAAGCCAAGTATACATTATGAATATTGAAAAAGAAATAAAAGTAGTGGCCCCTTCAAAAACAAATGCTTCAACACCAACAATGTTGAAATCTTTAACAGCAAATCGTTTAGAGGGAATCGGCGAATATTACTTTTCTCAAAAGTTGCGGGAAATTGATGAAATGAATAAGGCGGGTAAACAGGTGATTAATTTAGGAATTGGTAGTCCTGATCTGCCGCCGCATCCGGAAGTAATCCAAACCTTGCATGAAGAAGCATTGAAACCGAACCAACATGCTTACCAGAATTATAAAGGAAGTCCGGTATTAAGAAATGCGATTTCCAAATGGTATCAAAAATGGTATGGTGTAGCAATAAACGCCGATACAGAAATTTTGCCACTCATAGGTAGTAAAGAGGGCATCATGCATATCTGTATGACCTATATTAACCCGGGTGATTCTGTATTAATCCCCAACCCTGGTTATCCTACCTACCGGAGCGCTGCTAAAATTACAGGAGCTAACATAATGGAATACACGCTCTTAAAAGAGAATAACTGGTTTCCGGATTTTGATGTAATTGAACAGAATGATTTGGAAAAGGTGAAGCTGATGTTCGTAAATTATCCCCAAATGCCCACGGGCCAGCTACCATCAAAGAAAATGTTTGAACAACTGGTTGCCTTCGCAAACAAACATTCTATTTTATTGGTGCATGATAATCCTTACAGTTTTATTTTAAACGACCAGCCAATGAGCTTACTAAGTATAGACGGGGCAAAGGAGGTGGCCATTGAATTGAACTCATTGAGCAAGTCGCACAATATGGCAGGATGGCGTATAGGGATGTTGGTGGGTAACGCTGAAAGAATCAATGAGGTGTTGCGTTTTAAAAGCAATATGGATAGTGGCATGTTCTTACCCCTTCAATTGGCTGCTGCAAAGGCACTCGGGTTAGGAAAAGACTGGCATGATGAGGTAAACAAAATTTACACTGTGAGGCGTGAAAAAGTGTTTCAATTATTAGAGCTATTAGAGTGCACATTTGATTCCAGCCAGGCCGGTATGTTTGTATGGGCAGCTATTCCTTCCCGGTATAACGATGGATACGAACTTAGTGACAGAGTATTGCATAACTCGAATGTATTCATTACACCCGGTGGAATTTTCGGTAGCGCAGGTGACCAATATGTAAGAGTAAGTTTGTGTACCACGGAAGATAAAATACAAGAGGCAATGGTAAGAATAAAAGCTTCTTTCAATTCGCAGGCCAACCAGGAATAGTATAGAATCAATAAAGAAATCAGCATGCAGGAAACAGTATCATTTGTAACAGAAAAGGTCTCCAAAGATCCTGTTACTTCATTAACCACCCCCGGGGAGAAAACATTGGAGGCGGCTGTCATCACCATTGTCGGGGTAGGATTGATCAGTGGCTCATTTGCACTTGCCATGAAAGAAAGAGGCTTTGCAAGAAAAGTTATCGGCGTAAGCAGAACTGAAGCCAGTTTAGTGAAAGCGAAAGAACTGGGAATTATAGATGAAGCCCTGCCCCTCGAAGAAGCTGTGGCGCAAAGCGACCTTATCTATGTGGCCATACCCGTGGATGCAACTTTGGGAGTAATGGAAAAAATAATGAACCTGGTTACGAACAGGCAAATTGTAGCGGATGCCGGTTCCACAAAATTTTCATTGTGCGATGCACTGGCCAACCATCCAATGCGCAAGCGGTTTGTTGCTACCCATCCAATGTGGGGTACCGAATATAGTGGCCCGGAAGCTGCGGTGAGAGGGGCTTTTGCCGGAAGGGCCTGTGTGATATGCGATAAGGAACTGAGTGATGAAACTGCAGTGGAAATTGTTGAAAATATTTATAAGTCATTAGGTATGCACATTATTTATATGGACGCGCATAGCCATGACATACATGCTGCCTATGTAAGTCATATATCTCATATTACTTCTTTTGCTTTGGCAAATACCGTATTGGAAAAGGAAAAAGAAGAAGACACCATTTTTGAACTGGCTGCAGCTGGTTTTGAAAGTACGGTGAGATTAGCAAAGAGTAATCCTGCAATGTGGGCGCCAATTTTTATGCAAAACAGGGAAAATGTTTTAGATGTTTTGAATGAACATATTTCTCAATTGAGAAAATTCAAAGCAAGCCTGGAAAAGGAAAATCTAGGCTATTTAACGGAACTGATGGAGAATGCCAATAAGATAAAAAGGATTTTGAAATAGGACGAAAACATCGGTTATAATCGTATTAAATTTTGTTCTCTATCATTGACCATTCGCATATGATTTTCCGGGAAGCACTTAAAACTGACATACAACAAATACAGATCGTTAGAAATTCTGTAGAGGAAAATAGGTTGTCAAACCCCGAATTGGTTTCAGATACGGATTGTGAAGAATTTTTGTTCATGCGTGGAAAAGGTTGGGTGTGTGTGGTTGAGGAAAGGGTCGTCGGATTTTCCATCGTGGACATGGTGGAAAGAAATATCTGGGCTTTGTTTATTCACCCGGAGTTTGCATCTAAAGGGATTGGCAAAGAATTGCATCGTTTTATGATGGAATGGTATTTTCAACAAACAAAAGACACTGTTTGGTTGGGAACTGCACCAGGCACCCGCGCAGAAATGTTTTATAGACACATGGGATGGAAAGAAGTTGGAAAGCACGGTGAAAAGGAGATAAAATTTGAAATGAGTTTTGAGGGGTACAAGGCCCATTTGAATTCATAAATTACCAGCGGTGAAGAACATTCACCGTGTGAGCTGATTGGGAGGGTTTAACACACCCACAGAATTTTAGAAAGTAACGGATATTGCTAACATAAAAACTAATTTTGCAATGCAAATACAAACAACAACGATGAAAGAGTTAATACAGGAAAAATGGAGCAAACGTCCATTAATTATCAGCGGTCCATGTAGTGCCGAAACCGAAGAACAGGTGCTTGAAACAGCTTCCAGGTTGGCGAAAACCGGCAAGGTGGATGTTTTAAGGGCAGGCATCTGGAAACCACGCACGAAACCTGGATTGTTTGAAGGCATTGGTGCAAAAGGTTTATCATGGCTTGCGCAAGCCAAAAAAGTTACTGGCTTACCAACGGCGGTGGAAGTTGCTACGGCAAAGCATGTAGAGGATGCATTACACTTCGAAGTTGATATGCTTTGGATCGGCGCCCGAACCACCGTTAATCCTTTTAGTGTACAGGAAGTGGCTGATGCACTGCGTGGTGTGGATGTTCCCGTGCTGATAAAAAATCCGATCAATCCTGATCTCGAACTGTGGACAGGTGCTATCGAGCGTATACAGAAGGCCGGTATCAAACAGGTGGGAATGATTCACCGCGGATTTTCAAATTATGGAAATACTGAATTCCGCAATGCACCCATGTGGCATTTGCCTATTGAAATGAAACGCAGGTTCCCCGAAATGATTCTAATATGTGATCCTTCTCATATTTGTGGTAATAGAACAGCATTACAATCTGTTGCACAAAAAAGCATCGATCTTGATTTTGACGGTATTATGGTTGAAAGTCATATTGACCCGGATAATGCCTGGAGCGATGCCAAACAACAAATTACACCGGAGCGGCTTTCTGAGATGTTGGATGCCCTTATCTGGCGTTCTGAAAATACTGATAAACTTGAATTCATTACCGCATTGGCTACTTTAAGGGAGCAAATCAATCATGTGGATGATGAACTTTTGTTATTGATCGGGCAAAGGATGAAAATCGCCGATAAGATCGGAGAGTATAAACGCGAAAATAATATCACCATTTTACAAACAAATCGGTGGAACGATATTTTGCAGAAGGCATTTAAAAAGGGAGAAGCCCTCGGTTTAAGCCAGGAGTTTATCACTAAATATTTTGATGCCGTGCATTTGGAAAGCATCAACCATCAGAATAAGGTGATGAATAGTTAAGTAGGGGTGCTGAATATTTAATGCAGGGATTACCTTGCCGCATAATTATTATTGAACTTTTATATTTAACACGTGGGAATTAAGAAAGCCGAATATGTTTTTTCTGAAAAAACCGTAACCTATTATTTTGATGCAACCTTCTCCAGCCTGGCAGAGATAGTTTCAAAAGATCATACCATTCTTATCACTGATGAAAATGTTTTTAATAACCAGCAGGAGAAGTTCAACGGCTGGAAAACAATTGTAATCAGGCCGGGAGAAGAATTTAAGCAGCAGGCTGCAGTGGATGAAATTCTTCAACAATTAATTAAATACGAAGCCGATAGAAAAACTTTTGTTGTAGGTATAGGCGGAGGTGTAGTCACTGATATCACAGGTTATGCCGCCAGTATCTATATGCGGGGTTTACGTTTTGGGTTTGTACCAACAACTATTCTGGCGATGGTAGATGCTTCTATCGGTGGAAAAAATGGTGTGGATGCCGGCATTTATAAAAATTTAGTTGGCCTCATTAAACAACCTGATTTTTTATTGTTCGACTATTCTTTTTTAGAAACCTTGCCTCGTGAACAATGGATCAACGGCTTTGCAGAGATAATAAAGCACGCCTGTATAAAGGATGAATATTTATTTCAATTACTAGAGAACGAAACGCTCGAAAACTTTATTGGCGACAAGAATAAACTCGGAGAATTAATAGAGAGAAATGTTCAGATTAAAACGAATGTAGTTTTAAAAGATGAGTTTGAAAATGGCGATAGGAAATTGCTCAATTTTGGCCATACCCTCGGCCATGCGATAGAAAATAATTATCAATTACTGCATGGTCACGCGATAAGCATCGGCATGGTAGGAGCTTCCATCATTTCAGAAAAAATCAATAATTTTTCTGCCGAACAAAAGGCAAGATTGGTCCGGCTTTTAGAAAAATATCATCTCCCTTCTCATCTCGACTTTGATCATGAAAAGATTTGGGAAATTTTGAAGATGGATAAAAAACGAGTGGGTAACGAAATGAATTTTATCCTGCTTAATAAAATAGGGGAGGCTATTGTAATGTCTATTCCTTTTACGGAATTGAAAAGCTTAATCAATCAAATTTAATAAGGTGATAATAAAAATCAGCCCGGGTAAAATTTCGGGAACATTATATGCACCTGCTTCTAAAAGCTCAATGCAACGGGCATGCGCAGCAGCGTTACTCCATGTGGGAATAACAAATATCAGCAACCCGGGGAAAAGCAATGATGACCTGGCAGCATTGCAGGTGATAGCAAATTTGGGTGCGATAGTGAAACAAAGTAATGATGAATTGATCATCGAAAGTAAAGGCGTCGCCCCGGTTTCAACCGAAATGAACTGTGGCGAAAGCGGCCTTGGTATCAGGATGTTTGCTCCGATTGCCGCATTGAGCGCTAACGAAATAACGATTAAAGGAACGGGTAGCCTGCTCAGCCGGCCAATGGATTTTTTTGATGCTATTTTTCCGCAACTTGGGATCACAATAGAATCAAATGGTGGCAAACTCCCGATTAAAATAAAGGGACCATTGCAACCTGCCGATATCACCATTGATGGATCGCTCAGTTCACAATTTTTGACCGGGCTTTTGATGGCTTTCGGCAAGGCAGCAACGAAACCCGTAACCATTGCCGTTACTAATTTAAAAAGCAAACCTTATATTGACCTTACCTTGCAAGTGATGAAAGATTTTGAATATCAGGTGATAAATAATCAATATAAGTCGTTTGAAATTCACCCGGTAATTGCATCAAATGACCAGCCAGTCAATTATACAGTTGAAGGTGATTGGAGTGGTGGCGCTTTTTTATTGGTAGCCGGAGCCATCGCAGGAGAAATATCAATCCTTGGATTGGATGTTTTTTCAACCCAGGCCGATAAAGCAATATTGCAGGCTTTAACCATGTCCGAAGCTGTGATATCTATCACTGAAAAAGAAATTGTAATTGGTCCTGGTAAATTGAAAGCATTTCATTTCGATGCTACGGATTGCCCTGACCTGTTTCCGCCATTGGTAGCACTGGCGGCTTATTGTAATGGCACCACAGTTATTGAAGGAGTGAGCCGGTTGGCCCACAAGGAAAGTGACCGTGGCTTAACTTTACAACAGGAATTTGGAAAAATGGGTGTTGAAATTGTGTTGCAGGATGATCTCATGCTTGTGAAAGGAGGCGGTGGGATTAAACCGGCAACAGTTCACTCACATCACGATCACCGGATTGCTATGGCTTGCGCTGTTGCTGCATTAAAGGCAGAAGGTGATGTCATCATCGAAGAAGCGGAAGCTATCGAAAAATCTTATCCTGATTTTTATGAGCATTTAAAAAAATTAGCAGCAACTGTAAGCGTTCAAACGGATTATGCTGCTCAAGGATAAATAAATCTGTCAATAATAAATTAAGCCCTTACTTATGGGCATCACATTATGAATAGTTTTGGTCGCATCTTCAGGGTAAGCATATTTGGTGAATCGCATGGCGAATGTGTTGGTATTAATGTCGACGGATGCCCTGCAGGCCTTCCATTAAATACGGATGATTTCACAGTGGATATTGACAGAAGAAAAGCCGGCGCCAAAGGAACCACACCACGCAAGGAGGCCGACCTGCCGAGAATTATGAATGGTGTGTTTAATGATAAAACTACCGGCGCCCCAATCACTATTTTGTTTGATAATACCAATACCCGTAGCGGGGATTATGAAAAGCAAAGGGCCGTGCCGAGGCCTGGGCATGCGGATTTTGTTGCAACAAAAAAGTTTGGTGGTTTTGAAGACTATCGTGGAGGTGGGCATTTTAGTGGAAGGCTAACGGTAGGGTTAGTAGCTGCCGGGGTAATCGCCAAAAAATTGCTGAACCATATTTCTATAAATGCAACCATTTTGGAAATTGGTGGTGAAACCGATACTGAAAAGGGACTGCAAAAAGCAATTGATGCCAAAGATACGATTGGTGGAATTGTTGAGTGCAGGGTAAGCGGTTTGCCAATTGGACCAGGAGAGCCGTTTTTTGATTCGGTTGAATCTGTTATTAGTCATGCTGTGTTTGCGATACCTGCTGTGCGGGGTATCGAGTTTGGAACCGGCTTTGCCGCTGCAAAGATGTATGGCAGCGAACACAACGATGCGATTCAAAGCATGGATGGTAAAACCACCACGAATCATGCAGGGGGAATTGTTGGCGGTATTACCAATGGGAATGAACTGGTGTTTCGCATTGCTGTGAAACCCACTTCCTCAACGCCAAAAGTTCAACAGACGATTAATGTTGAAACAGGTGAAATAGGTGATTTTTCTGTTAAGGGAAGACATGATCTCTGTATTGCCCTTAGGGTCCCGGTTGTTTTGGAAGCCGTTACTGCTTTTGTACTTGCCGATCTTTTGATGTTAGAACAAAGAATTCCGCGTATTCACGCTTAAATTTATTCAATGCACAACTATATTGTAAATGCCAGTTTGCAGATTATTCCAATTGCTCAGGACAAGCATCCTTATGAATGGGTAGATGAGGCAATTGCCATTATTCAGCAATCAACCCTAAAATACGAGGTGGGTGCTTTTGCAACTACGCTCGAAGGAAATTATGAAGAAGTGATGAAAGTAATCAATGATGTAAATGAATACCTGTTAGAAAAAGGATGTGCGGAATGGATATCAAATATCCAGATCCAAATAAGAAATAACAGCGATATCACCGGTGAAGAAAAAACCGCCAAGTTTGCCATTTAACAAATGAGGATCTTACCTGGTAACCGCTTTCTTTTTTCTTTTTTCGAGAGTCTCAAAGCTTATATCCATCAACTCAAATGCAGTTCCATCGGCATACGAATAATGCCACCATTCAGTCTCCAGGGGCTTAAACCCATTTTTCTCCATCAGCCTTCTTAATAATAACCTGTTTTGTAACACTTCTGCAGGAAGACTGCTAAAAATATGATGCGCCGTATCACTGAAATTATCAAAATCAGTTCCCATGTTGAGCTCCATTTTGGTTTTCATATTGATTATGGTTAAATCAACAGCAATTCCGCGGTTATGACCGCTGCCGTTTTTTGGATCGGCTGCGTACCGGTCGTCCTTTACAATCAACCACATCTTTTCGGTGACCGAATAAGGGCGATACGCATCGAATATTTTTAATCCTAATCCTTGCTGTCGTAGTTCGTTTTGCACCGCCGCCACGGAAATCGCTACTGGTCTTCGCAAGAAGCTGGTTTTCAAAGTGGGATATAATTTTACTTTTGTAAAATTATTATTTTGACTATACCGTAAATCAAATGTTATTTTAGGAACCATTGTTTTTATATCAACCATTTCTTTGGCCGGGTCTTTGATTATGGTTGCCTGGTAGTCGCTATCGCTGCTGATCACCCATAAACCGTATTGGTTCAAAATAGCTTGCTGGCCGTAATTATCGGGACCAATTGCGAAAAAAAATAACACGCAAAGTAGCTTTATATAGAACCTATTTATTATCTTGTTCATGCTTAATACCTGGTAACAATCCCTATTAGAATCCGTACTAAGATACTAATATTAAACCCTCATATGAACCACCAAAGATTACCTCGTCTGTTGTTTCTTTTTTTTGCTGGCTGGATATTTATTATTTCCTGCAATAATTCACCCCGTACCTCCGGCGTAAAAAAAATCGTAGACGATCCGGAGAGGATGGACCAGGAAACCAGCGAAAGTATCCGCGAAGCATTAACTTTTGCCTTACAAAATAATGGGCTCATAGACGATAGTACCCGATTAAGCTTTCTACCGTTGGTGAATGATTATTACGAAAAAGCTGAATACCAAAATGTTTGGAGCCACAAGGAGCGTTGGGAGCCGTTGTCTGATTCACTAATCTCGTTTATTCAAACCGGGGAACTTTACGGGCTATTTCCCAAAGATTATCATTTAGAAAATCTACTTACGATGAAAAGAACCCTGGAGGTGGATTCTTTAAAAAAGATGGACGCTGAAATGTGGGCAAAAGCAGATATGGTGTTTACCGAAGGATTTATGCATTTGTTAAAAGATATTAAAATTGGCAGGCTCTCACCCGATAGCATTCTTTTCAATAAAATTGATACCCTGACACCACGGGATTTTTATACCGCATCACTAAAAACTTTTGCCGGGCAGAAACAGTTAACAGAACTTATCAATGCCGCTGAGCCAAAGGTTAACGGATATATTGAGCTGAAGAAATGCATTCCACTTTTCCTGGACAGTATGGACCGGAAGCAGTATACTTATGTTCCATATCCCTTCAAAGTAAATGATGTGAAAGACTCAATGTTTTTTATCAAAAAATTTCAAAAAAGATTACGTGAGAGCGGTTATGTCAGACAGGATTCTATTGCCACGGATTCATCGCTGTTAAATGCCGCGATTAAAAGGTTTCAAAAAAAGAAAGGGATCAAACAGGATGGAAAGATATCAGCTTCTTTGATTCGTTTAATAAATCTTAGTGATGTGGAACGTTTCAAACGCATCGCGATTACCCTTGACCGGTACAAGCAATTACCCCCTGTGATGCCCGAAAAATATATTCTTGTAAATTTGCCTTCTTATTATATGGATGTATGGGACCACGATTCCGTGGCCATCAGATCTAAGATAATATGTGGCAAACCTGACACAAGAACTCCGCTACTAAACAGTGTTATCTCCGATATGGTTACCTATCCTACCTGGACAGTGCCCAACAGTATTATCGCAAAGCAATACCTGCCTAAATTAAAAGTGAATCCAAATTATCTATCCGGTATCGGCCTGCACCTGGTAAATGATAAAGGCGAAACGATAGATCCAAACACTGTTAATTGGAGCAAATACAAAAAAGGAATTCCCTTTAAAGTGATGCAGGGCAGTGGTGATGATAATGCACTAGGGATATTGAAATTCAATTTTAATAATCCTTACAGTGTTTACCTACATGATACCAATCAGCGTTACCTTTTTAAAAATGCATCGCGGGCATTAAGCCATGGGTGTGTGAGGGTGGAGCAATGGGAAGAACTTGCTTTCTTTATTGCGAGAAATGACAGCATGAATCTAAAGCCCGGTGATTCGCTCCGGTACAATACCGACACGATCGTTAACTTGCTTGCCCGCAAAGAAAAAAAGAGGCTTGTTGTAAAAAACGGGCTTCCATTATTTATTGCTTACTTTAGCTGCGAAGGCAGGGGTGGAAAGATTAAGTTTTACGATGACATTTATGGGGAAGACAAGGTAATGAGGGAGAAGTATTTCTCAGAGAAATAAAAAGACAATTGCTTTGCATGTATAGAATTTGTCGTAAGTCCATAGATATTGGAAAACCGGTTTATTTTTTTTTGGTATGTTTCTCCTTGCTTTTTGGCCCTCCATCGTTTGGTCAAAAAAAAACATCTTCAAAAGCCAGCGTCGCACGATCATCCAATAAAAGGGTGATATATGGTTCAGCCAGTTTTTACCACGAGAAATTTGATGGGCGCCGCACTGCCAGTGGGGAAATTTTTAGCTCAAGCAAATTAACCTGTGCATGTAATATGTTGCCCTTTGGAACCTGGGTAAAGGTTATCAATGTGCGCAATGGGCAATCGGTTGTTGTAAAGGTAAATGACAGGCTTCATCCTAACATGCGCCGTATCGCCGATCTTTCACCCGCTGCCGCAAAAAAATTAAACTACAAGGCCGCAGGATTAATCAGGGTAAAGGTGGAAGTGATTGGCAGGAAGAAGCCCAAAAAGTAATTGAAATTTTAAATCTACTGGTTTCTAATAAATGTTTTTAGTTTCAGCATTTAAATTATGGAGCAAATAATTTCAAAATTTTACTTTGAAGCCATTACTTTTGTCTAATTCAAGAAAATTAACTTTATGAAGAAAATCGCTCTATCCTTTTTTACCATTGTGTTATTGGTTATCAATTCATTTGCGCAGAATGAATATAAGAAACTTCCTTCCCTGGGTATCCATTTCTTTTTTGATGACTTTACAACAGCTGCTGAATTAAGAAATAATGGACTCGCCAGTGTAATTAGAAACAAGAACTGGACTAAAACCAGCCGCATGAATCCAGGTCTTGCTGTTAGCTATATGCAGGGCTTGAGTAATAAAATTGATTTTATAGGAACAGTCTCGGGATCTTTCGCCGATTATCCTGTGCCTGGTAAACCCGCTACCGGCAGGGATGCATTTTTACTGGATGCCACTGCTGTTGCCAATTTGAAATTGGTATCTGACAAATACTGGGTATCGCCCTACCTGTCATTAGGTGTTGGCGCTTCCAAATTCGGCGGGTACTATGGAGCATTTGTTCCGGCGGGCGTGGGATTACAGTTAAATCTTTTTGACGAAGCATTTCTATTGATCAATTCTCAATACCGGTTACCTGTATCCGAAAACGCTGCATATCATTTTTATCATAGCATTGGATTTTCGGGGAACATCGTTAAAAGGAAAGTTGTAGAGCCGGCACCATTACCCGTGCCTGCGGTTGAAGAACCGAAAGACCGGGATAAGGATGGTGTGTTAGACGAAAACGACAAATGCCCGGATACACCAGGTATTGCTTCTTTGCAGGGATGCCCTGATAAAGATGGCGATGGCATTGCCGACAGCGAAGATAAATGCCCCGATGTGGCTGGTTTGGCCAAATACCAGGGATGCCCTGTGCCCGATACTGATAAAGACGGTATCAATGATGAAAACGATAAATGCATAGATGTTCCGGGAGTTGCCCGCTACCAGGGATGCCCGATACCTGATACTGATAAGGATGGCGTAAATGATGAAGAAGATAAATGCCCTTCACAAGCTGGCCCTGCCAGCAACTATGGATGTCCCGTGATTGAAACAGTAATTGTTGAAAGAGTAAATAAGGCCGCCAAGAATATATTTTTTGTAACAGGAAGCGCAAAACTGTTGGCAAAATCAAACGCTTCCCTCAATGAAGTAGTTAGTATTTTAAAGGCGAATCCTTCTTATAAAGTCGATATTGACGGGCATACCGATATTACCGGAACAGCCGCTAAGAACCAGGTGCTATCGGAAGCAAGGGCAAATTCTGTAAAAACTTATCTTGCAAGTAAAGGGATTGACGAAAGCCGCATGGTAGCTACAGGCTACGGCATTGATAAGCCAGTTGCAGACAATAAAACTGTAGCCGGGCGTGCTAAAAACAGGAGAGTGGAAATGAGGCTTAGAAATTATTAAAAAGTTACTGTATAGTATTGAGCCCCCTGGATCCAGGGGGCTTTTTTTGGTGTTTAAGTTTCTCATTTCGAAAGGATTGCGAGCGTTACAACAGCTATCAGCCTGCATTATTTCTTATTTTTGCGGCTTCAAACTTTTATACTGCAAAAATTTCACGAGCGTAATTTATTCTATGGCAAGAATTGGTATTAATATAGCAACCGGTAGTTTACAAAAAGAAGAGATCATAGTGGGTATTGATTTGGGCACCACCAATAGTTTGATCTCCTTCATTCATCCGGATGCAAAGCAGCCTGTTGCGTTAAAGGAACATAATAGCAGTTCCATGGTTCCCTCGGTCATTTATTTTGACGAGCAGGGTAATATTACAGTAGGTGAAGAAGCCAGGAAGAAATTAATTACAGAGCCGCAGCATACTATTTTTTCTGCCAAGCGGCTTATGGGTAAAACATTTAACGATATAAAAGAAAATGCTTCCCTTTTTTCATACAGGATAATTGATGACAATAAAGACGGGCTCGTAAAAGTGCAGGTGGGAGACAAGTTTTACTCTCCTGTTGATCTTTCGTCTTTTATCCTGAAAGAATTAAAACATCGGGCAGAGCATATTTTAAAAACGCCGGTGAATAAAGCGGTAATTACCGTACCTGCCTATTTTAATGATGCACAGCGGCAAGCCACAAGGGATGCAGGTAAGCTGGCGGGGCTCGATGTTTTAAGGATCATAAACGAACCAACCGCTGCAAGCCTGGCTTATGGCATAGGACTGAATAAAGCAGAAGAAAAAATAATTGCTGTGTATGATCTTGGGGGAGGAACTTTTGATGTCTCTGTTTTGAAGATCAGTAATGGAATATTTGAAGTTTTGTCTACTAACGGCGATACTTACCTGGGCGGTGATGATATAGACAATGCTATTGTTAAACATTGGTTACAGCAGGCAGGGGTAAACGAAGATGACTTACAACAGAATAAGGAATTTGCACAGGCGATTAGGCTCAAAGCAGAAGCAGCGAAAATTTACCTATCCGATAATGATAATTTTGAACAGGAACTCAACGGTGATACACTGGCCATAAACCGGGCAACATTTAATGAGTTGATCTGGCCGTTGGTTGATAAAACAATAAAAGCCTGCGGTGCAGCATTAAAGGATGCCGGTTTAAAAGCCGCTGACATTAGTGTGATTGTAATGGTAGGTGGATCTTCCCGCATACCCCTGATCAAGGAAAGTGTTGGCAATTTCTTTGGAAGGGCGGTGAATGATACCGTAAACCCCGATGAGGTAGTTGCGTTGGGAGCGGCAATACAGGCTGATATTCTTGCGGGTAATAATAGAGATCTTTTGTTGCTGGATATCACCCCGCTTTCTTTAGGGATAGAGACAATGGGCGGACTGATGGATGTATTGATCCCACGAAATTCAAAAATCCCACATATGGTGTCCCGGCAATACACAACCTATAAAGATGGGCAGGGGGGCATCAAAATATCAGTTTACCAGGGTGAAAGGGACATGGTAGCTGATAATAGGAAACTTGCAGAATTCAATTTAACGGGGATACCCGGAATGCCGGCTGGTTTGCCAAAAGTGGAAGTAAGTTTTATGCTGAATGCCGACGGTATCCTGGTAGTAAAAGCAAAAGAATTACGCAGCGGTGTAGAGCAAAGTATCCAGGTAAAATCTCAGCTCGATTTAACGGATGAGTTGCTTGAAAAAATGTTGCTTGATTCCATAACCCATGCTAAGGAAGATATCGCCACGAGGGCGCTTGCAGAAGCCAGAACTGAAGGGGAACAGTTATTATCAACCACCGAAAAATTCATTCAAAAAAATGCTGTCAGTCTATCTAAGGAAGAATTGATCCAGACTTCTCAGGCGATGCAGGCTTTGCAGTTATCGCTTACTATGGAGGATAAGGACCTCATTCATACAAAGGTAGAAGCATTGAATGATATCTCACGGCCATATGCAGAACGCATAATGGACGAGGCTGTTTCACAAGCGATGAAAGGAAAGGCGATCTGATAACATAAGGAATAAAAAACACGACATCTTTTTACGGCTTTTTTTTATTGAAGGCTAAAAATAAGATCATCAATATCAGTGTGATCAGGCTGGTAAGGATCGCATAAAGAATGTATGGAGGCTTGTAATAAAATTGCAATGAATGCCGGCCTTGTTCGATATATGCATACATAAAAGAAATATTTCCCTTTTTGATTTCAACATTTTTACCGTCAATAAATAGCTTCCAGTTTTTATTATAGTTTTGAAACAATACAAATGGCTTCGACCCAGAGATATTTGTTTCGAAAAACATTCCCCATGGAGCAAAGCGGGTAATGACGATTTCATCATTTTTCGAATTACCGTTGTTGACGGTTGTTACTGAACACGTATCATCTATAAATAATATTTTTTTATTATTGGTAAGTATTGTGGAACTGTCTTTATACCAGGCAAGCGTATCTGCAAAATAGCAAACGGGGTATTGCATAACAACAGAAGACAGGCGGGTTGCTTCGTCAAAGGATCTCAAACTTTTATTAACGGATGGGTTTATGATTTCATCTACCTGCACTAACTTTTTTTTATAAAATAACGCAAAGCCGTTTTCGCGATTATTTACATTTTCCATTGCACTATTTTTAACGATTGAAGCGGTCAAATCGGGTATTGGATAGTCTTTAGGACTTAATGCAATAACACCGTTGATTTTTGACGGAGCTTGCTTTGATACGAAAGTACTTGGTATAGAAAGTTGTGCCAATAGGAGCGGATTGAAAATGAACAGGGCAGTAACCAGCCTTGGTTTTGCTGGCATCTTCTTTTTTAGTAAGATAATAAAAACCAGTAAAAAGGATACCTGGAGAAGTCCCTCTACAAGTATGGCATCTGCAAAAGAAAAGCCATCGTAAAAGTCTTTTAGAAAAAATCTTAAATTGCCGGACGATGATGGTGATTGTTTAAGAGATGTCAGCTTTTGGACCAGGGTGCCGCTTTTTAGATATGCTATTATTATTACACTAACTACTGCAATCAATGCTATGGACAACCATGTATAATACTTTACTTTTTTATTTTTCAATGCAATAAACAGCTCATCTAAATAGAAGGAACTTAAAATAAGCAAGCCTATTGTTGTGAACAGCCGCATGGTTCCGGGATGCCTGAATAGATTCATCAACGGAAGATAATTGTAACAGAATTTCCTGATGGGTAAAGCATCGCCCATGGAAAAAAGAAATATAAAGACAGTAGTGGCTACGATAAATTTTTGTAAGCCATTGATTTTTTTTCTAAAAATCCCGAACAAGAACAAAAAGGTAAATAACCCGATGTAACCACTTCTCGCGGTAAGGTCGGTGCTTAGATAAGGATGTTCCCTGGTTACACTTAACGGCAAAAGATAGGAGATGACTGCGAATGGGTTAAAAGGGTTTTCCTGCGCTTCCCCCAGGGTAGTGCCGGAGGATCTTTGATAGTAAGGGAAATAATCTACATACGATAATAATGCAGGCAAAGAAATCAATATAAAAGATATACCCACCAGGGCGTTTGCTTTTACCAACGCAATTGTAAAATCCTTATTAAACCCATTTTGCCGAACGTTGGATATATAACTTACAAGCAGTGAGATCAAAAGAACATAGCAATCCATAATAACAAACGAAGGGTAGCCTGCTGTGAATAAAAAATAAAGTGCCAGGGCTGTTTTAAGAGCGTTCTTATAAATATTTTCCTGTTGAAAAAGCACACGATAGTAATACAGGAAGATAAAAGGAATAAATGCAGCGCTGCCGGTCCAGGCAGTGATTTGTCCGGTGTCAATAATAAAACCACAAAACATATACGTCGCCGCAACAATTAATTTCGTAACATGGTTTGCGGTAGAGATGCTTAGCAATTTATACATGCCGATTCCTGCAAGAAATATGTACAGTAGTGTTTCAAATTGCAGCGTGGTCATATTATATCTACCAAACAAGGAAAACAATAGCACAACCGGGTTCCATACACCTCCCTGCATATCTCCGTGCAAAGGAAAGCCCATGTAGAAATAAGGGTTCCATAAAGGAAGATGGCCACTTTGTATACTCTCGCTGATAAAATACCTGCATGGTAAAAAATAAATATAGGCGTCATTCTTTAAACTGAACAGGTTAGTGCTGATCGGCCAATATCCCACTATGCAAATTGCAAAAAGCAGTAGCCAGGCGTGTATGGACACTCCACTTATTTTTTTTGCAAAATATTTATCAAACATAGGGCGTAAGTCGGTCGTTATTTTTTTTGCCACACAGCAATAATTGTTTTACCACATTTGTATGATAAAATCGGGTCGATGATCCTTGATAGCGGAATCATCCAATTGTTCCAGAAAGCGATTTGCTTTTTGCCTGGATATGATTGTTTTAGAAAATACTTATTCGCCATTGACGCAAATAAACCAATGCTGTCAACATAAATAGAGGCGAGTAGTTGTAAGCGCTCATCTTCAACAAGACCAGCGAGCATGTTTTTTGAATACCTTCTATAGTGTCCGATGGCTATATCAAAAGGGCTCATCAAATGCTCATGGGCGGGCGCCAATACAATCAACTTGCCACCTGTACTTAGAAGGTTAGTGGCCGCTGCGATCTCGCATTTATCACATTTGATATGTTCCAGTACATCGATGTAGAGGATGGTATCAAACTTGGCTGAGGGCGGTAAATCTCCCAGGTAACCATTTATCGCGGAGCAGCCAGCAGGTATTTTTTTGGAGTCTAATAGTGTACTCAATTCATCGTAAAACTTTTTATCGGGCTCTAATAAAAGCCAGGAAGTGACCGAGTTGTTAAAAAGGACTAAAGTATTGGCTCCTATTCCAGCGCCTACTTCTAACACATTTCCATGTATATAGGGACTGATGAGTCGGGCGATGTATTGCTTCCAGTTTTTTGCCGTTGAAAATAACTCCAGTTCCTTGCCTGGATATTGATACAAATCATCCTGCATGGCTTACCGTTTCTGTTCTCAATATGTAATCTTTATAATGTAAAGCAGGGATGATCTTCTGTTGCGCCTGTGCAGATAGATAAATAAAAATCGCGATCAGGGAAATAATAAAACTTATCAACAAAATTATCAGCATTGAAGAGCTAAGGGTAGAAGCCCATCCAGGTATGGCAAGCGTAGTAGCTAGCCTGATAATGATGATAGTAATAATAGTGATTGCGGAAAACAGCATTAATAAAAATGAAATAATCGCTATCCTCGTAATAACTATTTCGAGGAAAACTGAAATGGCACCCAGTCCGTGCAACAACAATGCATTGAAATTCATTTTGGATTCGCTTGAATAGCGGTTAGCTCTTTCTATTGGTTTCGAAGAATAAGGCAACCCGGACTTGATGATGCCGCCCGGTAAATTGTTCCATATTTCACTGTAATAAACCAATTTGTTCAGGGCCGGAGAAGGGATCAGGGCAAAATTGCCAAAGGATATTTTTTTACCGGTCAACAAATAAAAACTCATCTTGTATAAGTAATAAAAGAGCTTGAATTTTTTCCCGTTGGTCCTGCGGCTCCTGGCCGCAAATATAATATGGGCGGGTGTTGCCTCACTGGCAGCGATCAATTTAGTGATATCAGTTACCTTGTCTTCTCCATCACTGTCCATAACGATTACAGCAGTACCTGGATAATTTTCCTTGATATAAGCCAGCCCGATGGCGATTGCCTTTTGATGACCTAAATTTCTTACCAGGTGAATGACTTCAGGTACAAAAGAGAAAACCAACTTGTCAGGAAACCAATGGTTTGACCCATCATTTATGATAAAAACTTTCAGATCTCTCGCCAACCCTTGCAAATCTGTTTGTATATCCTTTAAAACCCTCAGCAAAGATGGTTCATCATTATACACCGGTAGTAATATAGCTAGTGGCTTAGGCATAATTGTGGGTATAAAAAAACTACCGTTTTTGATTTCGTACTTGATATTAATAAACGATCCGTAAAATACGCAGTAGATGTTATATAAACTAGTGATGCGTATGGTATTGTTATCCTTTTAGTTCCGCCAGCCTGGCCACATATTTCCCAATCATATCAAATTCAATATTTATTTTATCTCCGGTTTGTAAATATTGCATATTCGTATGAACATAAGTGTAAGGTATAATGGCTACCGTAAAATGGTCGTTCGTTACATTGAAAATAGTAAGACTTATCCCATTCAAAGAAATTGAACCTTTTTCAATTACTAACGGGGCAAATTTGCGATCAAAATGAAATGTATATTCCCAACTACCGTCTTTTTCTAATACATCTGTGCAAGTGGCAATCGCATCCACATGCCCTTGCACGATGTGACCATCCAATCTTCCATTCATTTGAAGACATCTTTCGATGTTAATTACAGTATCTTTTTGCCAACTGTGTAAATTAGTTTTTTTTAAAGTTTCTTCTATGGCAGTGATCCTATGCTGGCCATTGCTGATTTCTTCCACCGTAAGGCAAACTCCGTTGTGGGCAACGCTTTGATCAATTGTAAAATCTTTCGAGATCGGAGAAGCAATCCAAAATGTTTTGTTTGTCCCCGACGTGATAATTTCTTTTATTATCCCTTTTTCTTCAATAATACCTGTAAACATGGCGCAAATTTACTTTTTTTATTAACTGGATTTTGAAGTTTAAATATTTCTACTATCTTTGCGCTTCTAAAAAAAACTACCAAAGGAGGTATATCAAATGTTAATTATAGATTCTAAAGATTGCGAGAACATAGACAAGGCTTTAAAAAAATATAAGAAGAAGTTCGAAAAAAGCCGTGTATTGCTTCAGCTGAGAGAAAGACAAGCTTTTATTAAGCCATCTATCCGCCGCCGTACACAGGTGTTGAAAGCTGTTTACAAGCAGAATATAGCAAGTGGTAAGATAGACGTTTAGTCTTTTTATTACTTTTTTAATAATTTAAACTGATAACCGGTTACTATGTAACTTTGGTTATCAGTTTTTTTATGCCCATAACTCACCAAAAGCTTATACAAACTTTTATAGATTACCTTAGATTTCAAAAAAGGTATTCTGAACACACTACCGAAGCTTATCAGAACGACCTCGTTGCTTTCTTTGATTACATAGATGCGCAATATACCGACACACCTCTTTCCGATATTCGTCCTTTTATCATCAGGAGCTGGCTGGCAAAATTAAAAGAAACAGGGAAGGAACTTCTTCCCACGGTATCTATCGGTGAACCCGGTGGCAAATCAGCGTCTCCCAGCCGTAAAACTTCGCCGCTAGGTGCAAAGTCCATTAACCGGAACATATCTTCCCTAAAATCCTTCTTTAAATTCCAGGTAAAACAAGGCTTGCTGCTTGCAAGCCCAATGACAACCATCATCTCACCAAAAATTAAGAAACGGTTGCCTCAATTTGTGGCCAGTACAGATATTGACACTTTATTTAATCATGTTGAGTTTCCTGATGACTGGGAGGGTAAAACGCATAAGTTATTATTGCAATTACTATATAATACCGGAATGAGGAGGGCAGAATTGATAAGCCTGGAAGAAACGCATATAGATCGGAGCAACAGCAATATAAAGGTATTGGGAAAAGGAAATAAGGAAAGAATATTGCCGGTGAGCAGGCAATTAATGAGCATGATACAGGATTACCTGGAGTGTAAAAGGAGCCGCTTTGATGAATTTGATGCTAAGGCATTGTTGGTGAACGGAACGGGGAAAAAATTGTACCCGAAATACGTTCACAATGCTGTAACGAAGTATTTGGCCCAGGTAACTACGATTGACAAAAAGAGTCCGCACATCCTTCGGCACACTTTTGCCACGCATTTAATGAATAACGGCGCCGATCTTAATGCTGTGAAAGAGCTGCTCGGGCACAGCAGCCTCGCAGCTACCCAGATTTACACCCACAACACAATAGAGAAATTAAAGGACATCCATAAAAAGGCACATCCGAAGGCTTAAGCGATCATTTCCGGCGTAGCTTTCCCCGATTTCTTTTTTGTATTTAGACTTTCATTAAGTAACTTGTAGCAATAAATAGAACCACGAAAATCCTAAAATAACTTGCCTATGACCTTTTTAAGTTTACCTATTTCTTCACACAATTGTTCACTAATTAAAAATTAGAATGCTATGAACGTAAACATTCAAACTGTGCATTTTGACGCAGATTCCAAATTGGTATCCTATGTAGAAAAAAAGCTTTCGAAACTCTTTCAGTTTCATGATAAGATAACGAAAGTAGATGTTTATTTAAAGTTAGACAATGTAGTACACACCATTAAAGACAAGGTGGCCGAAATTAAGGTTCACATTCCCAAGTGCGATATCTTTGTCAAGCATTCTTCCAAATCATTCGAAGAAAGTTTCGATGAAGCGCTCGACAGTGTGATCATTCAAATAAAACGCAAAAAAGAAATGCTCGCAGCATAAAAAAAGCCCCCGAATTTCGGGGGCTTTTTAATAGTTTTATGACTTATTCACATCAATATTTTAGAAGTAAAAAAAAAACTATTTCAAAATTTTAGAATTAATCAAATTCACCTACCTTTGCCATCCCAAAAATAAGAGTACCAACAGGTAATAGAAATTTGAGGGACAGTTCTTTTAATAAGCCGAAGTAGCTCAGTTGGTAGAGCAGCTGATTTGTAATCAGCAGGTCGGGGGTTCGACTCCCTTCTTCGGCTCGGGTATTTTGAAATTCATTTCATTATATTTTGAGATAATTTTTTTGGGCAGATGGCCGAGTGGTTAAAGGCGGCAGACTGTAAATCTGTTCTCGTACGAGTACGTAGGTTCGAACCCTACTCTGCCCACTATTAAATGTAAAAACTGCTCAATGTGAAAATTGCTCAGTTATAGCATTCAGTTTGTTCTTTGGAGGAAAATGTCAATGGCCAATTTTCAAATTGAGTCATTTTCGAATTTTCAAATTAATTAAGCGGAAGTAGCTCATTTGGTAGAGCGATAGCCTTCCAAGCTATAGGTGGCGAGTTCGAGCCTCGTCTTCCGCTCTTTTTGTTTCCCCGCTACGGCACACGGTTAAGCTGTTGTAGCTCAGGGGGTAGTTCTTTTGAGAGTTGCAATTGAGAGTGATTCTATTCACGATCTCTATAACAAGCCGTCGTAGCTCAGGGGTAGAGCACTTCCTTGGTAGGGAAGGGGTCGTGAGTTCGATTCTCACTGATGGCTCAAAAAAATATAAAGTCGATGGTTACAGACGCTAAACGAAAACCGATTTTCAAAACAATTATTAAAAAATAAACAATGGCAAAAGAATCTTTCAAGAGGGATAAACCCCACTTAAACGTTGGTACCATCGGTCACGTGGATCATGGTAAAACAACACTAACAGCCGCTATAACCGATGTTTTGTCTAAAAAAGGTTTAGCGGAGAAAAAAAATTATGATGATATCGATGGTGCACCTGAGGAAAAAGAAAGAGGTATTACGATAAATACAGCGCACGTAGAGTATGCTACATTGGCTCGCCACTATGCACACGTAGACTGTCCGGGTCACGCGGATTATGTGAAAAACATGATCACAGGTGCTGCCCAGATGGATGGTGCCATTCTTGTTGTTGCAGCTACCGACGGTCCAATGCCACAAACAAAAGAACATATCTTGCTGGCTCGCCAGGTAGGTGTTCCCCAGATCGTTGTTTTCATGAACAAAGTTGATTTGGTGGATGATCCTGAATTATTAGAATTGGTTGAAATGGAAATTCGTGAGTTGCTTACTTCTTACGGTTTTGATGGCGACAATACTCCTATTATCCAGGGTTCTGCAACCGGCGCTTTGGCTGGTGACGAAAAATGGATTGCTAAAATCGACGAATTGATGGATGCTGTTGATAGCTACATCCCACTGCCTCCGCGTTTAGTTGATTTGCCATTCCTGATGAGTGTGGAAGATGTATTCTCTATTACCGGTCGTGGTACTGTTGCTACCGGTCGTATTGAAAGAGGTCGTATCAAAGTGGGTGAAGGAATCGAAATTGTAGGTTTGATGGAGAAGCCATTGACTTCTACTGTTACCGGCGTTGAAATGTTCAAAAAATTACTCGACGAAGGTGAAGCTGGTGATAATGCAGGTTTATTGTTACGCGGTATTGAAAAAACACAGATCCGTCGTGGTATGGTGCTTTGCAAACCAGGTTCAATTACCCCCCACACTGAATTTAAAGGTGAAGTTTACGTTTTAAGCAAAGAAGAAGGTGGGCGTCATACTCCATTCTTTAACAAATACCGTCCTCAGTTCTATTTCCGTACTACAGACGTAACTGGGGAAGTTACCCTCAATGCAGGAACAGAAATGGTGATGCCGGGTGATAACACTTCATTAAACGTTGTGTTGATTCAGCCAATCGCGATGGAAAAAGGTTTGAAATTTGCGATTCGTGAAGGTGGTCGTACAGTAGGTGCAGGCCAGGTTACTGAAATAGTAAAATAAAAATTCTTTCCGGCAATTTGCAAATGGCATTGAGTTGGGAAGCGTCGTAACAGATATTTATTTATCTTTACAATATAATTCTAAAAGCTGTTTCGGAACCCTTCGAAATAGCTTTTGGTTTTTCTACGGGAATGGTGCAACGGTAGCATACGGGTCTCCAAAACCTTTGATCTTGGTTCGAATCCTAGTTCCCGTGCTGATAAATGTGAAAATTACTCAATTTGAAAATGGCTCAATTGGGGAGTTTTTCAATTGTTACATTGAGCAATTTTCAAATTTTCAAATTAAAGAATTATGAACAAACTCACGGCATATTTAAAAGACTCCTATAAAGAGTTAGTTGAAAAAGTAACCTGGCCCAACTGGGAGCAACTGCAGCAATCCACTATGATTGTTTTAGGGGCTACCATATTTATTACCGCTATTGTAGGAGTAATGGACTTTGTAGCAAACGGTTCTTTAAAATTTATTTACTCTTTATTTAAACAATAATGGAAGAAGCGATAACTCAGGATAAGGAAAGTAAGTGGTATGTGCTTCGCGTGGTAAGTGGCAAGGAGCGTAAAATCAAGGAATACCTGGACAAAGACATTATCCGTAATGGGTGGTCAGATATTATTAAGCAGATTTTTTTGCCCGTAGAAAAAGTATATAAAGTGCAAGCGGGTAAAAAGGTAATGAGAGAAAGGAATTTCTATCCTGGATATGTAATGATCGAGGTGGCAGACAATAAGCTGAATGATGACATGGTGCAGCATATCAGCAACATTAGCAATGTAATGCACTTTTTAACCGATGGCAAAGGAAGTAAAGGAAATATCATTTCTTTGCGGAAAGCTGAAGTTAATAAAATGCTGGGTAAGGTGGATGAAATGGGCGAAGGTGGTGGAATGACCATGAGTGAGCCGTTTATTATTGGTGAAACTATTAAAATCATCGACGGTCCGTTCAACGACTTTAATGGTATGGTTGAGGAAGTGAATGACGAGAAAAAGAAATTAAAAGTGCAGGTGAAGATATTCGGGCGGGCCACACCGGTGGAACTCAATTATATGCAGGTAGAAAAATTAGGATAATATTTACAAAGCCACTTTTTAAGTGGCTTTTTTATTAAACTTACACATATGAGAAAGCTGTTTTTTTTATTTTCCGTGTTGCTATTAACGGTTTCATTAAAGGCACAACCTCCAAAAGGACCTGCCGATAAAGGAATGAACTTTGGTATAAAAACTACCGTGGATGGCGCTATCAACGCCGATGAGTTGACCACTGTATTAGCAGCTAAGCCTGAAGCGGTTGTTAAGGTAAAAGGAAAAGTGATCGAAGTATGCAAGGCAGAAGGCTGCTGGTTGAAAATGCAAACAGCCAACGGGCCGATGATGATTAAAATGAAAGATCACTCTTTTATGGTCCCTCTCTCAATGAACCAAAAGAACATTGTTGCACAGGGCACCGCTACATACAAGGAAACTTCTGTAGAAATGCTAAGGCATTATGCTCAAGATGCCGGCAAGACCAAAGAAGAGATTGCTGCCATAAAAGAACCAAAAAAAGAGATCACCATGCAGGTAACCGGGATCTTGGTATTATAAGATTGCTTGCCATGAATAAAGAAATTTTCGTGAATTGCGGACCTCATAACAAAAACCTATAGGATTTTATGAACCCGGCAGAAGTACTGCTATTTAGCTTCACAGGCGTCGCACTCTTTTACATTTTATCAATATTGAACAAAAAGAAGCAGTTGAGTTCGTATAGCATTCTAGAAACATTTTTTTATTTCCCCGGTGAATTCAGGGATTTTTTGTGCTCACTTTCACTTTTTTAGGAATTTTCTCATACCTTTGCCGCCCCAAATAGTTCTTACAGGAATTTATTGAATTGGGAGTACCGGCAATTGCCGATACGCTATCACCAAAAAAATTATAAAATGGCAAAAGAAATTACAGCCTATGTCAAGCTCCAATGCAAAGGAGGACAGGCTAACCCGGCACCGCCCATCGGGCCTGCACTGGGTTCAAAAGGTGTCAACATCATGGAGTTCTGCAAGCAATTTAACGCCAGAACCCAGGACAGACCAGGAAAAATCCTTCCTGTACTTATCACAGTTTACGCTGATAAGTCTTTCGAATTTATCATTAAAACTCCGCCCGCAGCAGTTCAGTTGATGGAAGCTGCTAAGATCACCAGCGGTAGTAAAGAGCCTAACCGCGTAAAAGTGGGTAAAGTTTCATGGTCACAGGTAGAAGACATCGCCAAAGATAAAATGGCTGATCTGAATGCTTTTACCCTGAATAGTGCCATGAGCATGATTGCCGGTACTGCACGCAGCATGGGTTTAACTGTAGATGGAAAAGCTCCCTGGGAAAATTAATTATCAACCACAAAAATTTTAGAAAATGATTACTAAAAAAAGAAAATTAGCAAACGCTAAGGTTGATGTTAATAAGGCGTACTCTTTAAAGGAAGCCTCTACCTTAGTGAAAGAAATAAATACTACCAAATTCGACAGTTCTGTTGATTTGCATATCAAATTAGGTGTAGATCCTAAAAAAGCTGACCAGGCAATCCGTGGTACGGTATCATTACCGCACGGTACTGGTAAAACTAAAAAAGTATTGGTGCTTTGTACACCTGACAAAGAAGAAGCTGCACGGGCTGCCGGCGCTGACTTTGTTGGACTGGATGAATTCATAACAAAGATAGAAGGCGGCTGGACCGATGTGGATGTAATTATAGCAACTCCTTCCGTAATGCCAAAAATTGGTAAACTGGGTAAGGTTTTAGGACCACGTAACTTAATGCCGAATCCGAAAACAGGTACGGTTACCAATGATGTTGCTAATGCTGTAAACGAAGTTAAAGGCGGCAAAATCGCTTTTAAAGTAGATAAAGTAGG
Organism: Ferruginibacter sp.; assembly: GCA_025963635.1. GTDB lineage: Bacteria > Bacteroidota > Bacteroidia > Chitinophagales > Chitinophagaceae > Ferruginibacter. Next base: position 21,052 of record JAOQAK010000043.1, on the reverse strand, counting down.
TATCATTCATGCTTCTATTGGCCGTGTAAGTTTTGGAGCAGATAAAATTGTAGAAAACAGCCAGGAATTGATTAACGCCATTGTTAAACTGAAGCCTTCTTCTTCTAAAGGAACTTACCTTAAAGGAGTAAGCATGGCCAGCACAATGAGTCCTGGTATTTTAATCGATACCAAAACGATATAAAATTAATTACGGTAGAAGCAGAGGTTTAGCTTTTACACAAAAATATTTGTTATGACAAAACAGGAAAAAAACGAAGTAATAGAAGTATTGAAGGGTAAGTTTGCGCAATACAGCAATTTCTATGTTACTGACACCGAAAGTTTATCAGTTGCCCAGGTAACTAAATTACGCAGCCATTGCTTTGATAAGCAGGTTGAAATGAAAGTTGCTAAAAATACATTGATCAGGAAAGCACTGGAAAGCCTTGATGCCGAAAAGTATACCGGCGTATATGATTCTTTGCACAATGTGACCGCGCTTTTATTCAGCGAAAATCCGAAAGAGCCAGCACTGATTTTGAGTGGTTTCCGGAAGGAAAGTAAGGGTGAAAAGCCTGAGTTGAAAGCAGCTTTCATTAATGGTGATGTATTTGTAGGCGACAACCAACTGAAAGCATTAACGCAGATCAAAACCAAAAACGAATTGATTGGTGAAGTGATCGGTTTGTTGATGTCTCCGATTCAACGCGTATTAGGTGCTTTACAAAACAAAGATGCAGCTAACACCGAAGAAACTGTTGAAGCAGTAGCACCGGTTGAGACAGCACCCGCTGCGGAAGCAGCTGCGCCAGTTGAAACTGCACCAAAAGCAGAAGCTCCCAAACCAGCCACTGACGATACTGCAGCTCCGGCAGCAGAATAGCATAATTGCAGGTGCCCATTTGGGTTTCGAAAAATAGTTCCCGGCCGGATGGATCAAAAGTAATGGCAACAACAATTTTTTTAAATCTCCGCCGGAGTCTAAAACAGTGAAGGCGGCAAAAATTACATTTTATGGCAGACGTAAAAGTATTAGCTGAAAGCTTAGTAAGCTTAACAGTAAAACAAGTACAGGAATTAGCAGATTTTTTGAAATCAGAGTATGGTATTGAACCAGCTGCAGTTGCAGCAGTAGCATCAACAGGTGGTGCAGAAGTTGCCGCAGTTGAAGAAAAAACATCTTTTAACGTAATATTGAAAGCTGCTGGTCCAAACAAGCTGGCTATCGTAAAGATCGTTAAAGAATTAACAGGATTAGGACTGAAAGAAGCTAAAGATTTAGTGGATACAGCTCCAAAACCAGTTAAGGAAGGTGTTGATAAAGCAACTGCTGAAGAATTAAAGAAGAAGTTGGATGATGCAGGTGCTGATGTTGAAATAGCTTAATTCAAAAAGTTCAAAATAGCTTTAAAGGCCGGGGAGAAATCTTCGGCTTTTTCGTTTGATTTCTTTAATAACTGTTAATATTCTGTATTTTTTTATGGGAAAACGAGGTTTAAGCAAAAATCAAACCAAAATTCTTGAAATTAGATTGATGGATTTCTATAATTGAATTCTTATCCTTACCTTTGCCATCCTTTATTTTTGGGTTACTAGCATTAAGTTGTTTTCGTCCCGGATTAAAGACCTTCTCAGCATTAAAACGTTTTAATTACAATATGTCTGCAACAAAATCACCTGCTGCTCAGCGTATCAATTTCGGAAAAGTTGAACTCTTAGCGGAAACTCCCGATTTACTCGGAATCCAGATTCAATCGTTTAAAGACTACTTCCAGTTGGAAACTACGCCAGATAAGCGTAATAACGAAGGACTATTCCGTGTATTCAAGGAAAATTTTCCTATTACGGATACACGAAACATCTTTGTGTTGGAATTTTTGGACTATTTCGTCGATCCGCCAAGGTACACTATTGACGAGTGTATCGAAAGAGGTTTGACCTATGCTGTTCCATTAAAGGCAAAACTCCGGTTGAGCTGTAATGATGAAGAACACGTTGATTTCCAAACAATTGTACAGGATGTATTTCTTGGAAATATTCCTTACATGACTCCACGCGGTACATTTGTAATCAATGGTGCCGAAAGGGTAGTGGTATCCCAGTTGCATCGTTCACCAGGTGTATTTTTTGGACAATCCGTTCATCCGAATGGAACCAAAATTTACTCTGCAAGGGTTATCCCTTTCAAGGGTGCCTGGATGGAATTTGCTACGGATATTAATAACGTGATGTATGCTTACATCGATCGTAAGAAGAAATTCCCGGTAACTACCTTATTACGTTCTATCGGCTTCGAAACTGATAAAGACATCCTGGAATTATTCGGAATGGCAGATGAAGTAAAAGTTGATAAGAAAACTTTACAAAAATATATTGGCAAACGCCTTGCAGCCCGTGTACTACGTACCTGGGTGGAAGATTTTGTGGATGAAGATACCGGTGAAGTAGTGAGCATCGAAAGAAACGAGATCGTGCTGGAAAGGGATACTGTGCTGGATGAAGAAAACATCGACATGATCACTGAAATGGATGTGAAGAGTGTGTTTGTTCAGAAAGAAGAGGTGAGCGGTGACTATGCCATCATTTATAATACATTAAATAAAGATACTTCTAACAGTGAGTTAGAAGCGGTTCAACATATTTATCGCCAGTTACGTGGTGCAGATGCGCCTGATAATGAAACAGCGCGTGGTATCATTGATAAGTTATTCTTTAGTGACAAACGTTATGATTTAGGTGAAGTTGGCCGTTACAAGATCAATCGCCGCCTGGGATTGAATTTCCCGATTGAGAAAAAAGTATTGACAAAAGATGATATCATCGCCATCATTAAAACCCTGGTACAATTAACCAACGGTAAAAGTGAAGTAGATGATATTGACCATTTAAGCAATCGTCGCGTACGTACCGTGGGCGAGCAGTTATATGCCCAGTTTGGTGTTGGTTTGGCCCGTATGGCCCGTACTATTCGGGAAAGAATGAATGTGCGTGATAACGAAGTATTTACCCCCGTGGATCTGATCAATGCAAGAACTTTATCTTCTGTTATCAATTCATTCTTTGGTACCTCTCAGTTATCGCAGTTTTTAGATCAAACCAATCCCCTAAGTGAGATCACGCACAAGCGTCGTATCTCCGCACTTGGGCCCGGTGGTCTAAGTCGTGAAAGAGCTGGTTTTGAGGTTCGTGACGTTCACTATTCTCATTATGGCCGTCTTTGTACTATTGAAACACCCGAAGGTCCAAACATCGGATTGATCTCTACACTTTGTGTTCATGCCAAAATAAATGACATGGGCTTCATTGAAACTCCTTACCATAAAGTAACAGATGGCCGGGCGGATATGAAGAAAATCACTTTCCTGAGTGCCGAAGAAGAAGACCTGGCAAAAATTGCCCAGGCAAATATTGAAATGGATGAAAAAGGAAACTTCATCGAAGATAGGATCAAGAGTCGCCAGACAGGTGATTTCCCGATCTTAGATAAAGGTGATGTTGAATATATGGATGTTGCGCCGAACCAGATCGTTGGTTTAAGTGCTTCATTAATTCCTTTCCTTGAGCATGATGATGCCAACCGTGCCCTGATGGGATCGAATATGCAACGCCAGGCGGTACCATTGATTCGTCTTGAATCTCCGATTGTTGGTACAGGTTTGGAAGGCAAAGCAGCACGTGATGCAAGAATTCAGCTACATGCAGAAGGAACCGGTGTGGTAGAATACGTAGATGGTAATGAAATTCATGTTCGTTACAATCGGAGTGAGATGCAGCAGCTGGTAAGTTTTGAAGAAGATCTGAAAATATATAAAGTAACCAAGTTCATCCGCACCAACCAGGAAACCTGTATCAACCTGCGCCCTGCAGTTGTTAAAGGACAGAAGGTTGTTGAAGGTGATTTCTTAACCGAAGGGTATGCAACCAAGGGTGGAGAAATGGCATTGGGCCGCAACCTGAAGGTAGCGTTCATGCCGTGGAAAGGTTACAACTTTGAAGATGCGATCGTTATTTCAGAAAAAGTGGTGAAGGAAGATCTGTTTACCTCTATCCATATCAGTGAGTTTGAAACTGAAGTGAGAGATACCAAATTAGGTGAAGAAGAACTGACCCCGGATATTCCGAATGTAAGTGAAGAAGCAACAAAAGATCTTGATCAAAACGGTATCATCCGGATTGGTGCTCATATCAAAGAAGGCGATATCATCATCGGTAAGATCACTCCAAAAGGTGAAAGCGATCCAACTCCCGAAGAGAAGTTGTTACGTGCCATCTTCGGTGATAAAGCAGGTGATGCGAAAGATGCTTCTTTAAAAGCACCAAGTGGAACAGAAGGTGTGATCATCAATAAAAAATTGTTCCAGCGTGCAAAGAAAGATAAGAATTCAAAAGTAAGAGAGAAAGCCAGCCTGGACAAAATTGAAAAGACGCACGAGAAGAATGAGAATGACATTTTAGAATTGTTGGTGAGCAAATTAAGCACGCTGCTGAAAGAAAAAGCTTCAGTAGGCGTGAGCAATAATTTTGGTGAAATCCTGATCGGTAAAGGAGCTAAATTCAATCAAAAGAATTTATCCAATATTGATTACCTGAATGTAAATCCTTTGGGATGGACGGGTGATGCCAAAACAGATGATCTGATCAACGTTCTATTACATAATTACAGCATTAAGTTCAACGAAGAGTTGGGCCGTTATAAAAGAGAGAAATTCAACATCAGCATTGGAGATGAACTACCTGCAGGTGTGTTGAAATTGGCGAAAGTTTACTTAGCAGTAAAACGTAAGCTGAAAGTGGGAGATAAGATGGCAGGTAGACATGGTAATAAAGGTATTGTTGCCAAAATCGTTCGCCAGGAAGATATGCCGTTCCTTGAAGATGGAACACCGGTTGATATCGTATTGAATCCATTGGGCGTACCTAGTCGTATGAACCTTGGACAGATTTACGAGACTGTATTAGGATGGGCTGGTGAGAAATTAGGTGTTAAGTTTGCAACCCCCATTTTTGATGGAGCAAGTGTAGACGAGATCGCTGAAAGGATCACCGAAGCAGGATTGCCAAAGTTTGGCCATACGTATTTGTATGATGGTGAAACAGGTGACCGCTTTGATCAGAAAGCAACCGTTGGTATTATCTACATTATCAAACTTCACCATATGGTGGATGATAAGATGCATGCCCGTTCAATTGGACCATACAGTTTGATTACGCAACAGCCATTGGGTGGTAAGGCACAGTTTGGTGGACAAAGATTTGGTGAGATGGAGGTTTGGGCACTGGAAGCATACGGAGCTTCAAACATATTGCAGGAGTTGTTGACGCTTAAATCAGATGACATCATTGGAAGGGCTAAAACTTACGAAGCTATTGTAAAGGGCGAAAATATTCCGAGGCCTGGTGTACCCGAATCGTTCAATGTACTGGTGCATGAACTGAGAGGATTAGGATTGGATTTGACCTTCGAATAATATCGTGAATGGTGAATGGTGAATGGTCAAATTCACTATTCACCATTCGCAATTCACGTTGTTGCCCAAAGCTATAACCGTACAAGTGAGTGACACAACGATGTTGAGTAAAGATTAAATGATTGTTCCACCGGAATTATCATTATCAATTAAAAAATTATCAATTAGAAAATATGGCATTCAAAAAAGAAAATCGTCCTAGGTCAACTTTTTCTCAAATCACTATTGGTTTGGCTTCTCCCGACAGCATTTTGGAAAAAAGCTTCGGTGAAGTGTTGAAACCTGAGACCATTAACTATCGTACTTACAAACCCGAAAGAGACGGTTTGTTTTGCGAAAGGATTTTTGGCCCGGTAAAGGATTACGAATGTGCCTGCGGAAAGTACAAGCGTATCCGTTATAAAGGAATTGTGTGCGACAGGTGCGGTGTGGAAGTAACAGAAAAGAAAGTTCGCCGCGAAAGAATGGGCCACATCAAACTGGTGGTTCCTGTTGTGCATATATGGTATTTTAAATCATTGCCGAATAAAATTGGTTACCTGTTGGGAATGAGTTCCAAGAAATTGGAAACCATTGTTTACTACGAGCGTTTCGTAGTAATTCAGTCAGGCATTCGTGCTGATAAAGGACAAAATTTTGGTGACCTGTTAACTGAAGAAGAGTATTTGGATATCCTGGATACTTTACCGAAAGATAACCAGTTCCTGTCTGATGAAGATCCTAATAAGTTCATCGCGAAGATGGGTGCTGAAGCAGTTCACGATTTGTTACAGCGCATCGATCTTGACCAGTTAAGTTTTGATCTTCGTAACTCAGCAGCTACTGAAACTTCCCAGCAACGTAAAGCAGATGCCTTAAAGCGTTTGAGCGTGGTAGAAAGTTTCCGTGATGCTAATACAAGAATTAACAACCGTCCCGAGTGGATGGTAATGCAATACATTCCCGTGATTCCACCGGAATTGCGTCCATTGGTTCCTTTGGATGGTGGCCGTTTCGCATCTTCTGATCTGAACGATTTGTATCGCCGTGTTATTATCCGTAATAACCGTTTGAAAAGATTATTAGAGATCAAGGCACCTGAAGTAATCTTACGCAATGAAAAACGTATGTTACAGGAAGCAATCGATTCATTGTTTGATAACAGCCGTAAATCCAATGCCGTTAAAGCAGAGGGTGGACGTGCATTGAAATCATTGAGTGATGTATTGAAAGGTAAACAAGGTCGTTTCCGCCAGAACCTGTTGGGAAAACGTGTGGATTATTCAGGTCGTTCCGTAATCGTGGTAGGACCAGAATTAAAGATGCACGAGTGCGGATTACCAAAAGATATGGCTGCGGAACTGTTCAAGCCATTTATCATTAGAAAATTAATTGAAAGAGGTATCGTAAAAACAGTGAAGTCTGCCCGTAAACTGGTAGATAAAAAAGAGGCTGTTATTTGGGATATCCTTGAAAATATTTTGAAGGGTCACCCGATCATGTTAAACAGGGCTCCTACACTTCACCGTTTGTCAATTCAGGCCTTCCAGCCAAAATTGATTGAAGGTAAGGCGATCCAATTGCATCCGTTGGTAACAACAGCGTTCAATGCGGATTTTGATGGTGATCAGATGGCGGTGCACGTTCCATTAAGCAATGCTGCTGTATTGGAAGCACAGTTGTTGATGTTATCATCTCACAACATTTTGAACCCGCAGAATGGTACGCCGATTACCCTGCCTTCACAGGACATGGTATTGGGATTGTATTATATCACCAAGGGAAAGAAATCAACCGAAACAGAAAAAGTAAAAGGCGAAGGAAAGGCTTTCTACTCTGCAGAAGAAGTGATCATTGCTTACAATGAAAACCAGGTTGACCTTCATGCACATATTAAAGTAAAGGCCAACTACAGGAATGACGATGGTACTTTAACCTATAAATTAATTGAGACTACAGTTGGAAGGGTTTTATTCAACCAGCATGTACCAAAGACCGTGGGTTTCATCAATGCACTGTTAACCAAAAAATCTTTAAGGGAAATTATTGGTGACATCATCAAATGGACCAACGTTCCGATCACTGCTAAATTTTTGGATGATATCAAAACACTCGGATACCGTATGGCATTCCGTGGTGGATTGTCCTTTAATATCAATGATTTGATCATTCCTGATATTAAGCAGCAACTGATTGATAATGCTACTGTAGAAGTAGACGAGGTTTGGGAAAACTACAATATGGGTTTAATCACCAATAACGAGCGGTATAACCAAACGGTGGATATCTGGAGTAGGGTGGATACAAGAATTACTGAAACGCTAATTCGCGAGCTGGCAGCAGATAAGCAGGGCTTCAACTCTGTGTATATGATGCTTGATTCGGGTGCCCGTGGTAGTAAGCAGCAGATTAAACAGCTGGCTGGTATCAGGGGACTGATGGCGAAACCACGTAAATCTGGTTCATCGGGTAGTGAGATTATTGAAAACCCGATCTTATCCAACTTTAAGGATGGATTGAATGTATTGGAGTACTTTATCTCTACCCATGGTGCCCGTAAAGGTTTGGCGGATACGGCGTTGAAAACAGCAGATGCCGGTTACCTAACCCGTCGTTTGGTGGATGTGGCGCAGGATGTGGTAATCAATGATGAGGATTGCGGAACCCTGCGCGGTATTGCGACTTCAGCATTAAAAGACAATGAAGATATTATTGAAAACCTGGCAGACAGGATAGAAGGACGAACTTCCTTGCACGATGTGATTGATCCTGTTACCGATCAATTGCTTGTAAGGGCAGGAGAGGAAATTACACAGGAACTGGCACAGAAGATTGAAGAAAGCAGTATTGAAAGTGTTGAAATCCGCTCAGTATTAACCTGCGAAAGCAAACGCGGTGTGTGTGTGAAATGTTATGGTAAAAACCTTGCAACAGGTTATACTGCACAAAAGGGTGATGCTGTCGGTATCATCGCTGCACAAAGTATCGGTGAGCCTGGTACACAGTTAACATTGCGTACTTTCCACGTGGGTGGTGTGGCTGGTTCTGCTTCGGTAGAATCAACAATGCCTGCAAGGTTCGACGGTACAATCCAGTTCGATGGATTGCGTACGGTTGCTACTGAGGATGCAGAAGGTAAAAAAATAAATGTGGTTATCGGTCGTACCGGTGAGGTTCGTATCATGGATGTGAAGAATGACCGTTTATTGACAACCAATAATATTCCTTATGGTGCTACCCTGAACGTAAAAGACGGGCAGAAAGTTACCAAGGGAGAAGTTATTTGTACATGGGATCCGTTCAATAATGTAATTGTATCAGAAATTGTGGGTACCATTAAGTTTGAAGCTGTAATCGAAGGTGTTACCGTTCGGGAAGAAGCGGATGAACAAACAGGTCATAAAGAAAAAGTGGTAATCGAAACAAAAGATAAAACCAAGTTGCCTTCTATAATTATTGAAGGTGCTAAAGAAACCAAATCCTACAACTTACCGGTTGGCAGCCATATTGTTTTGGAAGAAGCAGATAAAGTGAGAGCAGGGCAGGTGTTGGTTAAAATTCCAAGAGTACTAAGCAAACTGAAGGATATTACGGGTGGTTTGCCGCGTGTAACTGAATTGTTTGAGGCAAGGAATCCAGGTAATCCGGCAGTTGTTTGTGAAATTGATGGTGTGGTAGCGTTTGGTAATATCAAACGTGGTAACAGGGAGATCATTGTAGAAGCAAAAGATGGTGTGGTTAGAAAATACCTTGTTCCATTGACCCGCCAGATTTTGGTGCAGGATGGGGACTTTGTAAAAGCTGGTGCAGCATTAAGTGATGGACAAACCGCTCCTGCTGATATTCTTTCTATAAAAGGACCATTTGCTGTACAGGAATATGTGGTGAATGAAATCCAGGAAGTATATCGCTTACAAGGTGTGCGGATCAATGATAAACATGTGGAAGTAATTGTTAGGCAGATGATGCGTAAAGTAACCATCGAAGATGCTGGTGACACCATATTCTTAGAGGGGGATACTGAAGATAAATTGGACTTTAATACCGAAAACGATAACATCTTTGATAAGAAGGTTGTGACCAATTCAGGCGAAAGTACCAAACTGAAATCAGGCCAGATCGTTACACTGCGTGATGTAAGGGAAGAGAATTCTATCCTCAGAAGAGCAGATAAAAAACTCGTGGAATTCCGCGATGCTTCACCTGCAACCTCTTCACCTTTGTTATTAGGTATTACCAAGGCTTCATTAGGAACACAAAGCTGGATATCAGCTGCATCCTTCCAGGAAACCACCAAGGTGTTGAGCAGTGCGGCCATCAATGGCAAGCTGGATCTGATGCTTGGCTTGAAGGAGAACGTTATCACCGGTCACCCGATCCCAGCAGGTACAGGCTTGCGTGAGTTTGAAAATATGATCGTTGGAAGTAAAGAAGAATACGAATTGCTGATGACAACTAAAGAAGCAATGAGTTTCGATGAGGAAGAATAACGAAAGTTATAGTTAAGTAATTTGCCAATGAATAGCGGTAAAGGAGCAAGATGAAAGTCTTGCTCCTTTTTGTTTTCAACCATTTAGCCAACCATGAAAGAATAATGATGCTTATTCTAACGACATTTGGAGTATTTCGGGTTAGAGCAAGAAATAAGATATTAACAAAAAAAGGGAACAGTTTCGACAGTTCCCTTTTTTTGTTAGAAATCAAACGATTCTTTCTAATGCACAATGATTGGTATTTATACCGTAGGCAGTTTATACCCATTATGATATTCCTTCATCAAATATTCCTGGTTGATCTTTTCGTCTGTAAAAGCTCCCTTGGTTTTATCCCACAATAATTTTTTACCACTACGGAAGGATATATTTCCCATATGTGCAACAGTAGCAACATGCGCACCAGCCTGGATAGAACAATTGAGGTCGGCGGTTTTACGTGATTTAACAACGTTCACAAAATTTTGCATGTGCATATCCAAGCCATTGTCGGTAGGCTTTTGAAATGGCATCAGGATCTTATTCTTGCTTTGCTTTTCCTCAATTACTTCCCAGCCACCACGATTCAAAATGAGCGTGCCATTATTGCCAATGTAAGCAATGCCATGGTCTCTTGCATATGATCCGTTATCGATGCCCATGGCAGAATCCCACACCATATTGAACTTATCAAATTCATATAACGTGGTAAGTGTATCCGGTGTTTCTTCGTAAAGATCCGGGTAAGCAAACCTTCCTCCCAGTCCTACAATGCTATTAGGCAATTCAGCTTTCATCCCTAGCAAAGCATAATCGAGTAAGTGTACACCCCAGTCTGTCATTAAACCACCTGCATAATCCCAAAACCATCTAAAATTAAAATGAAAGCGGCTGGAGTTAAATGGCCTTTTCATTGCAGGGCCAAGCCACTGCGCATAATCTATACCGGCTGGTGGTGCACTGTCCTGTACAACCGGGCCGGGTTTCATCCAACCCTGGTAGCACCACACTTTTACGGTACGGATATTTCCCAATTTTCCGCTTTGTACAAAGTCAACAGCATCCCTGAAATGCTGCTGGCTGCGTTGCCATTGGCCGGCCTGAACTACTTTATTATAACGTTGCTGTGCGGCTACCATTCTCCTGCATTCTCCAATGGAATTACCCACGGGTTTTTCCACATATACATCCTTGCCTGCTTCGCAGGCATGAATCATTATCAGTGCATGCCAGTGGTCAGGCGTTCCGATGATCACTGCATCAATATCTTTCTGCGCCAGTAATTTCCGGTAATCGTCGTATTTCTTTATTTTGGAAGCATCTACATTTAAGGGCCCGAGTTCTGCGAGTCTTTTATCGATCACATTTTTATCAACATCACAAACAGCCACTAGATTTACTCCCGGTATTTTTAAAGCAGCCTTTACATCTGCCCATCCCATACCGTTAATACCAATAGCGCCAATATTTAGCTGGTCGCTGGGAGCAATTCCGTTATTCAAAATAGCAAAAGCTTTATTATCAAAAGCAGACGCCAATGCACCTGCACCAAAAATTAATGAAGATTGGTGTAAAAATTTTCTACGTGACGACATAAATTGTTGTTTTTTAAAGATTGATTTAAAAAAATGATGGAGTTAATATGAACAATAAATAAAAAAGGACGGCCGTAGCATTTCAAAATTGAGTTCTTTATTGTTGATTTATGCAGCAATCGTTTCTATGTATAAACTTAGGGAATTTATACTGTAATGGGATAAAATTATTGGGGCTTTTCAGTTTTCCCTGTAATGGTCTACAAGTGTAAATTGGTCTCGCACAGGCAAATTGGCCGGAGGAAAATATTAACCACAAAGGCTGTTAACGGAAATTAAGTAACTGCATATGTGAATTAAATTTAGATTGAAGAATTCGAACCGCTACCGCGTTTTATCGGTAATCACCAACACAGCGGGAACAGCCCTTTGCACGCCTTTATCACTAGGGTGAATAGTTTCTTTTCCGTTGATGAGCATACAACTACTGCCTCCACCATCAAGATTGAGTGCTTCAATACAACCCACTGCTGCCATCACTTGTGCGGCCTGTTGAAGATCCGCTCCTTCAGCCGCACCAGGATTACGGCCTTCTATGACCATAATGATGAGTTGATTGTCTTTTGTGTATCCCATCAATGTGCGGGGATGTTTATCACTGATTGCTTTTCCGTAAAATTTTAGTTCTTCGTTATTGGTAATCTTTACCTGCCCGTTTTGGACAAGCACCGGTCCTCCACCAACTGCAGTTTGCATTTTCCATTTATGAAATAAACGTTCAGTTGCATTGGAATTTGTTGAAGTCCTGGTGATTACTTCTTCAAAAGGGCTTTCAACGATTGAATCTTTGGAGAATTCAACGACCGACTGCGAAGCATATGCTGTTTTACGAGATGAATCCGAATAGATCCACGCTATGTCTGCCGTTCGTTTTTTTGTAATGCCAATGGCGCCATTAAATGGATGACGATAGGTGAAAGTATCTTTTCCTTTGCCTGGTAAAGAATGAATATTGTAAGCAACCAGCTTGCCGTTTTGAACCACCACATTCAGGTTCTGATTGGTTGCAAACGAAAAGAACGTAGTATTCACTACCAGTAATGCCTGGCCGTTTTTTTGATAAAACTGTGTTGGGGTTAATCTTCTTTTATACGTCGTATCTGCAGAAAACTGTAAAGATTTGTTTTTAATATCCGCTATTGCATAATATGCAATAAATGGCTTTCCATCCAATGAGTCGGTAGTTTTGTATACGTGAAAACCTGGCGGTAATGGCCCATAGCCGGCATCAACATTTATCCACTTAACCTGCGCATTTATGCCAATGCTAAAAAATATTCCTGCTGAAAGCAATGTAAACTGGATAACCCGTTGAGTATTCGTCATTCCATAGAGTATTAAAAATTATCAGTTCATGAATGCACTGACACATAAAAAAAGGATGACAGCGCATCCTTTTAAATTTTATTGTTTTTCTGAATTCTTCACTTTCTTCTGGCTTTTGGGAGCGAACATTACCAACATTCGTTTGCCTTCCATTTTCGGCATCCCTTCCAAAGCGCCAACGTCTTTCAGGCGATCTGCAAATTTTAATAAAAGCAACTCACCTCTTTCTTTAAACATGATGGCACGTCCTTTAAATTGTACATGTGCTTTTACTTTATTGCCATCCAGCAAAAATCTTTCAGCATGTTTACATTTGAATTCAAAATCGTGGTCATCTGTATTGGGTGTAAAACGAACTTCCTTTACCTCACTGGTTTTGGATTTCGCCTTCATTTCTTTTTTCTTCTTCTTCTCATCGTACAAAAATTTGTTGTAATCGATGATTTTACATACCGGGGGATTTGCGCCGGGAGAGATTTCTACTAAATCCAGTTGCTGATCTTTTGCCATTTTAAGCGCATCAGCCACAGGATAAATACCTGGTTCTATATTTTCGCCGACCAGCCGTACCTCGGGTACTCTGATCATATGATTGGTTCGGTGTTCCTGTTGTTGTTCTTTTCTGAAACGTGGGTTAAATGCACCTCTGGGTGCCCTGGGTGGAAATGCCATTAATTGATTTTAGATTTACAATTCTGTGCCCTACGCACAGCTTTTGATTTAAAGTTAATAAATATTTTATTCAAACGCTCTTTTACTCGTTACTTCCTCACTCACTCTTTCTATAAATTCCGGTACAGTACTTACTCCCAGATCTCCTTTGCCTTGCCTTCTAATCGCTACTTTACTTTCATTCACTTCTTTTTCGCCCAAAACCAGCATGAAAGGGATCTTTGCCAGTTCCGTATCCCGGATCTTTTTTCCGATCTTCTCGTTCCTGTCGTCAATTTCAGCGCGAATATCTGCTTTTTTTAATTCAGATAACACAATTTCTGCATACGGCAAAAACTTATCGCTGATTGGCAAAAGCTTTACCTGTGTTGGAGCAAGCCACAAAGGAAACTTGCCTGCACAATGTTCGATCAAAACAGCTATGAACCGTTCCATGCTTCCAAACGGAGCCCGGTGAATCATTACGGGCCTGTGTTTGCTGTTGTCTTCACCGATATAAGTAAGATCGAATCGCTCGGGTAGGTTATAATCTACCTGTATTGTACCTAATTGCCATTTTCTCCCAATGGCATCTCTTACCATAAAATCGAGCTTGGGGCCGTAGAAAGCCGCTTCACCATATTCCACCACTGTTTTCAAACCTTTCTCCGCCGCGGCTTCAATGATTGCGTTTTCAGCAAGATTCCAGTTTTCATCGCTACCGATGTACTTCGTTCTGTCGACCCTATCTCTCAGCGAAATCTGTGCCGTATAATCTGTAAAGCTTAAAGAATTAAAAACATACAGTACCAGGTCGATCACTTTCTTAAATTCATCCTTTACCTGGTTGTGCATACAGAATAAATGAGCATCATCCTGTGTAAATCCTCTTACGCGGGTTAAGCCGTGTAATTCGCCATGCTGCTCGTACCGGTAAACTGTGCCGAATTCTGCCAGCCTTAATGGCAGGTCCTTATAACTCCGCGGTGACGTTTTATAAATTTCGCAATGGTGAGGACAGTTCATTGGCTTTAAAAAAAACTCTTCTCCTTCCTGCGGTGTTTTAATGGGCTGAAAACTATCCTTTCCATATTTTTCATAGTGACCGGAAGTAACATACAAATTCTTATGCCCGATATGCGGTGTGATCACCGGCAGGTAGCCACTTTCCATCTGGGCTTTCTGTAAAAACTGCTGCAACCTTTCTCTTAACATGGCTCCTTTGGGCAACCATAAAGGAAGACCCATACCTACTTTTTCGGAGAATGCGAACAGTTCAAGCTCTTTACCCAATTTCCTGTGATCTCTTTTTTTGGCTTCTTCGAGTAGCACAAGGTATTCATCCAGTTCTTTTGTAGTTGGAAATGTTACACCATAAATACGGGTGAGCATTTTGTTTTTTTCATCCCCTTTCCAATAAGCTCCGGCGATGTTGGTTAGCTTGATGCCCTTAATAAAACCAGTATTGGGTATATGCGGCCCACGACATAAATCGGTAAAGCTTCCCTGGGTGTATAAAGTGATTCCACCATCTTCCAGGCCACTCAATAAGTCAAGCTTGTATTCATCACCTTTATCTGAAAAATACTGAACGGCATCTGCTTTAGATATTTCTTTCCGTACAAATGAATTCGATTGTTTGGCCAGTTCAGCCATCTTCTTTTCTATCGTTCTAAGATCTTCTTCTCCTACCTGGTTATCACCCAGGTCGACATCATAATAAAAACCGGTTTCCAAAGGAGGGCCTACCCAAAATTTTACACCCGGAAACAGATCTTCGATAGCTTCTGCCATTAAATGGGCTGAAGAATGCCAGAAAGTGGATTTACCGTTTAAATCATTCCAGGTGAGCAATTGAAGTGAAGCATCTCCTGTTATTGGACGGCTGGCATCCCAAACCTGTCCGTTCACCGCTGCGGCCAACACTTTGCGGGCGAGTCCTTCGCTGATCGATTTTGCAACATCCATTGCACTAACTCCGGCTTCATATTCCCTGACTGCACCATCCGGTAATGTAATCTTTATCATAATTTGTGTAAATTCAACCTTTATTTTTGAGATGCAAATTTAACGAAGTATTAGCTAAGGAAGTACACAACTAAAATATCTTTGTAGATGAGGAAATTTGAACGCCATAGGGCTAATTGTTTGAAAGTAAATGTAAAAGAGATCATGAAAAGTTGGATTATTGTAGCAACCTTTTTCTTACTTCCTGCGGCCCTCTTAGCCCAAAAGATAAACGGTCAATGGCGTGGCTATTTTAATAGCAGCGGCGATATTGTATTGACCGGGGGAGCAACTACCGAATATGTGCTGGAAATTGAAATCAACGGATCACAGATCAGCGGCTTTTCTTATAGTTATTTTCAAAACAGGAAATATTATGTTATCTGTTCTTTAACCGGCACCTACTATAAGAGCACAAAAAGCATGAAGATCACGGAAACCGCCCGGGTAAAGGGAGTAATGCCACCGGATTGGAGTGACTGCCTGCAAACACATATTTTAAGCTATCAAAAAAATGGGGACACTGAAGAGCTTACCGGAAGATGGGTTACTGCGCCAGGCCAGGTAGGAGAATGTGGCAAGGGAAACACTACCTTAACAAGAAGAACCGTTAGCCGGGATCTTTCTTCTTATAATAAATCAAAAAACGGAACACCTTTTTCAGCACAAAAACCAGTTGCAAAAGCACCCTCGCTGGTAGAAAAAAATAGTTCAAAACCCGTTACACCTCCTGTTGCTAAAACAGCACCTAAGTCGAAGCCTAAGATTACCACCACAACACCGCCCCAAGCAAAAAACAACCCTGTGGAGCGGGATGCGCCTGAAATTATTGCACCTGAAGTAAAAAAGCAGGTAGTACCCATCCTTCCACCGAGCATGGCTTTTGAAAAAAGAAGCAATGATATTATTAAAACGATTGAAATCGAACACGCCACCTTCAAGGTTGACCTGTATGATAATGGCGAAATAGATGGTGATAGCATTTCACTTTTTTACAACGGAAAGCTGTTACTCTCTCATAAAAGGCTGGGCGATAAACCCATTACTTTAATGCTTGAAGCCAATACAGGAAAGGAAACCAATGAACTTACCATGTACGCCGAGAACCTGGGCATCTATCCACCAAATACTGCTTTGATGGTGGTAACCGACGGTGAGAGAAGATATGAAGTGCGGATCGCATCTGATCTGAAGAAGAGCGGTACCATCCGTTTCGTAAAATCGGGGGCAAATGGCTCAAACTCCGCCAATAGCATAAATTAAAATAGCTTTTCATTGGAGTGAAACAGTTCAGTTCTGCTTCCATCGCCTGCAAAATTATTTATTTCGCTTTACAACGCTGGATAAAATCATCGAATTTTTATTAGAAAGATGCATTGCTTTACAGTATCACCCCTGTTCTAAAATTTAAAGTTTAATGTAACTGAAGGAATAATGGGGAAGAGACTCACCTGCTTGCCCTGAACTTTTAAAGTGCCGTCAAAGGGATTGCCTGTTTGATCAAAATAAATGAAGTAAGGATTTTTACGACTGTAAATATTGTAAATGCTGAAAACCCACTCTGTTTTTATTTTACGATGCTCATTTTTTTTGGGAGAGTTGATTGCTGCAAAATCAAGCCTGTGATAAGCAGGCAGCCGGTATTCGTTGATGCGGCTATACTCCTGCGTTAGTATGCCATTGATAACATAAAAGCGTTGGGGCAATGTAGCGGCATTGCCTGTGCCGAAAACGAATGTGCCTGATAATTTCCAACGTTTATTCAATTCGTAGATAGCCACGATGCTCATATCGTTCCTCCGGTCATATTTCGCAGGATACTTTCCACCAGCATTAAGCCCTGCAAACTTGCGCCAGGTCCAGCTGAGTGTATACCCAATCCATCCTGTTAGTCGTCCTCTTGTTTTATTGATAAACAATTCTGAGCCATAACTCCAGCCCTTTCCAAACGTAAAAAAGTTTTCCGTGTCTTCCAGTGTATTCGGCGTATATCCTTCCTCATATTCGATTTGGTTCTCCATCTTTTTGTAATAGACTTCCAGCGAAGTCTCATACATATTGTCTTTGAAATTTTTGAACAGCCCGGTGGCATATTGCCAGCTTATTTGAGGCTTTACCCGGTAGGTGCTTGGTACCCATAGATCAGTCGGAAGCGTAGTGCCTGAATTGCTTACAAGATGTATGTATTGCAAATTCCTGGTAACGGAAGTTTTAATAGAAGTTTCATCATTGATTGCAAACCGAACGGTGAAGCGTGGTTCAAGACCGCCATAGGTTTTTACCGGTTGTCCTTTGGAAAATATCGTACTATCAAGCCTGTTGCCGTCAGCATCTGTTTTGTAAATTGTATAAGCGCCAATTTGCTGAAACCAACTATAGCGGAGGCCTGCATTGATCTTTACTTTATCGCTTAGTTCCCAGTCGTCCTGCACATATACAGCCGCTTCATGTGCAAACTTCGACTGCGCATTGAGGGGCTTAAAAATAACTGAATCCTGCCGGCCACTGATAACATTGGGTGTAAAACGGTGATAGGTATAAATGCCGCCAAACTTTACTTTATGGCCGGTAAAAGGATAAAGATCAAAATCCTGCTTCAAACTAAAGTCACGAATGCCTGATGACAGTTTGATGTTGAAATTATTTTGTGCCGCTTCAAAGCTGAAGTTATAATTATTGAAAACAGCGGTAGTATTACCAAAAAGCCTGTTGTTAAAAACATGGTTCCATCTTAGCGTTCCCGTTGCGTTGCCCCATGGAATATTTACATCCAGGCTTCTTTGTCCGTTTACAAAGTCGAACACATCTTTTCCAAAATAACCGCTTAAGTACAGACGATCCTTTTCAGAAAACCGGTAATTAACTTTTGCATTGAGATCATAAAAATAGTAACCCGAACCATGGAACTGGCTGGTTTTTTTGATGAAGGGTTTTGTCAATGCATCGATATAGGTTCGCCTGCCGGAAATTATAAAGGAGGCCTTATTCTTTTTGATGGGCCCCTGGATAGAAAGCCTTGAGGCAATCACACCAATGCCTCCATCTACCTGCATCTGTTTATCATTTCCCTCCTTCATGGCAATATCTAAAACGCTTGATAGGCGACCACCATATTGTGCGGGCATCCCACCTTTAATCAATGACACATTTTTAATCGCATCCGAATTGAAGATGGAAAAGAAGCCAAATAAATGCCCAGTATTGTACACGACGGCATCATCCAGCATAATCAAATTTTGATCCGGCCCGCCACCACGAACATAGATGCCCGCGCTTCCTTCTCCTGCATTGCGAACGCCTGGTAAAAGTTGCACCGTTTTTAATAAGTCCACTTCACCCAAGAAAGCGGGGATTGCTTTAATTTGTTCTATGGGCAATACGAACTTTCCCATTTGCGGTGTCCTTACATTTTCATCTCTTTTTTTAGAGGTCACCACCACTTCCGTAAGCGCAGTTCGGGGTAACAGGTCAAAATTGAATTGCTTGTCGGCGTCGAGTTTTATTGAAACTAAGGCGGGTTGATATCCAACGTAGGAGCCGATTAGTTCGTATGTTCCTTCAGTAAGTGTAAGTGAGTAAAAGCCGTATTGATTGCTGCTGATTCCCTTGGTTTTGTCTTTTACTGCAACAGTAGCGCCAATGAGTGTTTCGCCGTTTCGAACATCCCGCACATAACCGCTTATTGTATATTTTTTTTGAGCAAATAGCAGGGAAGGAAGTAATAAGAGGAGAAATAAAAGGGATTTGTTTGTCATTGTTAGTTTATAGCCATTTGGAGGGTTGCAAGAATGATCCAGGTTCAAACTTTTGCATTTGGGATCACTTTGTAAATGCCTGCTGTAGCCAGTAAATTATTTCAAGTTATCTATATCATCTATGTCGCGAGGACGTCCTGATTCTTTTTTGTTCTTCAATAAGTCGTTGTAGCCGATAAAATTAACCTTTAAATCATCGATCATAACTTCTTTGCGATTTTTAAAACATTCTTCAAACGTTACGCCATCAATTTCTGTAAGTAGATCAATTCTAAGAGGAGGGTAGCCCAATTGAATAACATTTCCTGGTTTAGTAAAATCTGCCTGGGTGAGTGCGAAAGACGAAAATCCGAAATCATTTACAGATTTTAATATTAAATCAGCATTCTGAGGAGTTGGATTGAGCCATATATCCAAGTCGCCAGTATAACGTGGATGTCCGTGAACACCAACGGCGTAGCCATCTACAATAAGGTACTCAACTTTGTTTTTGATTAACAATTCTACAAACTCTCTGAAGTCTTGACCGAACATCTTTCTTATAATTTATATATTGCTGTCGTAGTGTTTCAATGGCTTCAAGTCGTTCAATCTCGCTCCTGGACATCCAATACATAAAATCAGTATTCCTGTTTTTTAGATGTACTATTTTAAGAATTCTATCCATTGTTTAAATCAAATGAATTTCCAATGTAACAATAAAGTAAAACTATTAACTTCCAACCATCAACCATCAACCATCAACAAACTACTGTGCTTTTATACTGTCTTTCACTTCCCCGCAATGCAACATCGTAGCTTTGAATTCAGGATGTTTTTTTCCAAGATAGGGATTGATGACCTCTTCTGTATTACTGATCCAGTTGGCGCCGTTGTCTTCACCAAATGCCATCGGGCAATTTTGCCAATACAATGTTTTGCCTTCATAGTGGATCGTCTTCAGCAAAGGGTAAATACTTTCACTGATCATCCGGAAATCTTGCTTCATTTCTACCAGCTTTGTTTGTTGTATCAGGCTTTCTGCATTCACTTTTACATCGCTCAACTGCATTACGGCACTTTGATAAATGCCGCTTGGATCAGATTTTAATTCAGCCAGGATGCTACTATCTGCCAACGTTGCTAATTTGCCTGCAGCGGATTTCGCGACACTGCTATCGGCGATCACAAAAGCATCCTTCATAATAAAGTAGGCGCTTAACAAACTATCAATCCCCTGGTTAAAAGAATTGGTGTGTTTATGCGCTACCACCGGAGCCGCTTTTGTTTCATCGTGCACTTTGTTTTTGTCTTTGAAAAAGTACCAGTAACTGCCAAAAGCTATCAATAAAATTATCAATGCCAATAATATTCTTTTCATTCCTGTAGTTTCGCCAAAGTTACAGTTTAACAAACAATCATTTAAATAGTTTAGGACGAACGGGTGCCACCAACATATTTCATAGATTTAGCCGTTTCCCGGGGGTAATATCATCAGTAAAAACATCAATTATTTGAAGGCCTTTCTAAATCCGGGCAAACTTGATGGTACATTTCAACTGTACCGGATATACACTTGCTTCCGACAGATAGTTAGCTGTAATAAGCCGTCAATAGTGCCTTGGCCACACGCCTTACCAATCGTCAAAATCCATCCCTTGGAAAGGGTGCATTTCAAATTGTCGCATAAAGATAATTTGTAAATTTAAGGAACTAACCCCCTTTCATATGACAAAAGATCAATTGATTGAATCTATTACAGCTCATTATGACGAGTTGAATGCCTTAAACAAGATTGATAATTTTTATGATTACGAAGGAGACTTTATAAAGCTTTG